>JAQCIQ010000004.1 GCA_027592025.1 Bacteroidota bacterium | reverse complement strand
GTAATTTTATGATGTTCTTTGAGATATTTAGAAATTAAGTAGAATGGCTTTTAGTAGCTTTTCGAGACTGGTTTAGAGCACAAAAAAAGCCCTACATCGCTGCGAGGCTTTTATTTAGCGTGTGGTCCCACCTGGGCTCGAACCAGGGACCACTTGATTATGAGTCAAGTGCTCTAACCAACTGAGCTATAGGACCATTTTGAAGGGCAATATTAAGATATAATTTCTTGCTGTACAAGAATAATCAACACTTGTAGACGCTGCAGGTAAAACTTGTTAATCTTAAGGAAATTATTCTTTTCGGACCACTTGTCCCGACAGCTATCAGGGGCGTCAGGGGTGATAATTATGATATCTCTTGGCACAGCTCTACCAAAACTCCATGGGCGCCTTTGGGATGCAAGAATACGATGCGCTTGTTGTCCGCGCCTAGTTTTGGTTGTTCGTTTAATACTTGAAATCCCGCTTTCACTAAACGTTGTACTTCCTGATCAATATCCTCCACGGCAAAAGCTAGGTGGTGCAATCCCTCTCCTCGTTTTTCGATAAACTTCGCAATCGGACTGTTTGGATCGGTGGCCATAAGCAATTCTACTTTTGAGTCTCCTGTTTGGAAAAAACTAGTCGTGACGCCCTCACTTGGCACATTTTCTTGCTTGTAAGGAATAACCCCAAGAAGTGATCCATAAAGCTCATTCGCCGCTTCTAGGTCTTTGACTGCAATACCAATATGTTCTATTTTTCCTAACATGACTTCAAAAATACGTTAATTGACTTAACCGCATCTGCTCTCATGCTTAAAAATAGTACTTTTACAGGATGGAAAGTAATCGACAAAAGAAAGTTGCGAGCGTTATTCAAAAAGACTTAGCCGAAATTCTGCAATCAGCGGTTCGATCTGGCGCACTTGGCGTTGTGATTTCCGTTACCAAAGTCAGCGTAACTGTCGATTTAAGTTTAGCCAAGGTCTATCTTAGTATTTTTCCTATCGCCAAAGCAGAAGAATTGATGAAAGGCATTTCGTCAAACGGCCCATTAATCAAACATGAATTGGCACAGCGAACCAAACACCAAATGCGCCGTATGCCTGAACTCCGATTCTATTTAGACGATTCGTTAGAATACATCGACAAAATCGAACATGCCCTAAAAAGAGAAGACAACCCCATTGTCAAGCCAGAATTGTTAGAAAAACGAAAAAAGATATAATTGAATATTACCTACTACATGGCGCAACGTTATTTGCGCTCCAAAAGTAGCAGCAACGCCATCAACATCATCGCTCGAATTGCTGGTATAGGCGTTTTTGTGGCTTCGGCCGCTCTTTTTATTGTGCTCTCGGGCTTTTCAGGTTTGCGCGACTTTAGCCTACAGTTTACTTCCTTTGTTGACCCCGATTTAAAAGTTCTCCCAGCCCATGGAAAACAGTTTGAGCCCTCTCAAGACCAATTGGCCAATCTGCTAAAAATCGAAGGCGTTTCAAACATTTCATCCATTCTTGAAGAGCGCATGGTCATCACTTTTGGAGACAAAAAAACGATTGTCAATTTCAAGGGAGTTGACGACAGTTATCCCTCATCCACTGTTGATTCTATCTTGTCCCTTGGTCAGTGGATTGCCCCAAACACCAATCAAGTGGTTGTTGGCTGGGGAGTAGCCCGCAACCTGTCGTTCAGTCTCAACGATTTTATAACACCATTGGAACTGTATGCCCCAAAACCTGGTAAGGGCCAATTTGCCTCTATTCAATCGGCTTTAAAAAAAACAGCGGGAAATGGCGTTGGAGTTTTTCAAATCAACGAAAATTACGACAACGGTTTTGTTTTTGGAAACATTAACACCGCCAGAAATTTGTTAGGCAAATCCGATCAATCGGTAAGCGCCATTGAAATTCTATTGGTTCCAGAAACAAATGTTGATCTAGTTTCTGCCAAAGTCTCTGAAGTTTTTGATTTTCCTGTTGTTGTTAAAAATCGTTTTCAACTGAACGACGCCTTATACAAGATGCTCAATACTGAGCAGCTTGCTGTTTACCTAATTTTTACCTTGGTGCTCATCATTGCGATCTTCAACGTGATTGGGGCATTGATCATGATTATTTTGGACAAAAAAAACAATTTGAAAACCCTTTACAATTTAGGGTTTACCCCTTCTCAGATCAAAAAGATTTTTTTTCTTCATGGGAGCTTAATGTCTTTGTTCAGTGGTGGTCTAGGGTTGATTTTTGGGCTTATTTTAGTACTGCTTCAAAGACAATTTGAGTGGGCGATGCTTACTACATCTCTGCCCTATCCTGTGAAAATTACTTTTGCCAACATCGTCCTCGTGATTGTGACCATGACAGCCTTGGGGATTTCTGCCTCTTTTTTAGCGTCAAGGAGAATCAATCGCAATTTGATCAATCCTTAAAAAGCCAACGCTCCGAAAGTATCTAGTACCTCATCTAGGGCATCGAACACCGATTGGGCATTATCGCTGGTCACCATTTTTGTTCTATAGGGTTTAAAGTCGGGTAACCCTTTAAAATAGTTGGTGTAGTGTCGTCTGGTTTCAAAAACTCCTAGGCGCTCGCCCTTCCATTGAATGGCCATTTCGAGGTGCCTTCGGGCTGCAGAGACACGTTCTTCTACACTGATGGGGGCCAAGTGTGTTCCAGTAGCAATAAACTGCTTGACTTGCCTGAAAAACCATGGATTTCCAATAGAAGCCCTGCCAATCATAGCACCGTCTAGGCCAAACTCGTCTCTCATGATGACCGCCTTTTCTGGCGTGTCAACATCACCATTGCCAAAAATAGGAATGTGCATTCTGGGATTGTTTTTAACCGCGGCAATAGGATGCCAGTCGGCCTCTCCCTTATACATCTGAGCTCTTGTTCTGCCGTGGATGGATATGGCTTGACAACCCGCGTCTTGCAAGCGCTCGGCAACCTCAACAATCCGAATAGAGTCGTGATCCCAGCCCAGTCGTGTTTTGACGGTAATGGGTAAATGCGTGCGCTTGACCATCTCTCGAGTGAGTTGTTCCATCAAGTCGACATCCTTTAAAATTCCTGCACCCGCGCCCTTACTGACTACTTTTTTTACTGGGCATCCAAAGTTGATGTCTATCATGTCTGGTTTGGAGGCCGTAACAATGTCGACCGATTGAAGCATACTGTCTAAATTGGCGCCAAAAATTTGAATACCAACAGGTCGCTCCATTTCGTAGATATCCAGTTTTAACACGCTCTTGGCAGCATCACGAATGAGTCCTTCGCTCGAAATGAATTCAGTAAATACAACATCGGCCCCTTGCTCCTTGCAAAGGGCGCGGAAAGGAGGGTCGCTGACATCTTCCATTGGTGCGAGCAACAATGCAAAATCTGGAAGTTGGATGTTGGATATTTTCGCCATAGCTAAAGCCAAAAGGCGAAATTAAGACAAATTAGCCAAAGGCCATTTAATAGATTTCGATCTTCGTTGAACTAACTGGATAAGAATTTACTTATTTTTGCGCCTATTCGTCGGTGACGACCTACTATGAAAAACATCCGGAATTTTTGTATTATCGCTCACATCGACCACGGCAAAAGCACCTTGGCCGATCGATTGTTAGACTTTACCGGTTCGGTAACTGATCGAGAAAAGCAAGACCAGCTGCTCGACAACATGGATTTGGAGCGCGAAAGAGGCATCACCATAAAATCTCATGCCATTCAAATGGAATATGAGCACAAGGGAGAAAAATACATTTTAAATCTCATCGATACTCCTGGTCATGTGGATTTTTCTTACGAAGTTTCTCGCTCAATTGCAGCTTGTGAAGGGGCTTTACTGGTGGTTGACGCCGCTCAAAGCATACAAGCTCAAACCATTTCTAATCTCTACTTGGCTCTAGAAAACGATTTGGAAATAATTCCTGTTTTAAACAAAATTGACCTTCCAAGTGCCAACCCAGAAGAAGTGACTGATGATATTGTTGACCTTTTGGGGTGCAAAGCAGAAGACATTATTCCTGCTAGTGCCAAAAGCGGTATCGGAATTGAAGCAATATTGTCTGCTATCATTGAACGCATTCCTGCTCCTAAAGGTGATCCTGAAGCCCCGCTTCAGGCGCTGATTTTCGACTCTGTCTACAATCCTTTTAGAGGTGTTGAGACCTATTTTAGAGTGATGAATGGCTCTATACACACGGGGCAGCAAATAAAATTCATGTCCACAGACAAGGCTTATTCGGCCGACGAAGTAGGGACACTCAAACTCAAACAAGTGCCTAAAAAAGCAATCTTTGCTGGAGATGTTGGCTATCTGATCACAGGAGTCAAAGATGCCCGAGAGATTAAGGTTGGGGACACCATTACGGATTACAAAAATCCTACACCAAACATCATTGACGGTTTTGAAGAAGTGAAGCCAATGGTTTTTGCTGGAATCTATCCCATAGAAAATGAAGATTTTGAAGAATTGCGTTCGTCAATGGAAAAGCTCCAACTCAACGACGCCTCTTTGGTCTTTGCGCCAGAAAGCTCTGCCGCCTTGGGATTTGGATTTCGCTGCGGATTCTTGGGTATGTTGCACCTTGAAATTATTCAAGAACGTTTGGAGCGCGAGTTTGACATGACCGTCATCACGACGGTTCCCAACGTGAGCTACCACGCCTTTACCAAAAAACACATTGACACTCCAATCATCGTTAACAACCCTTCTGACCTTCCAGACCCTTCTGGATTGGATCGTGTCGAGGAACCATACATCAAAGCCTCCGTCATCACGAAATCCGATTTTGTTGGCAATGTGATGAGTCTTTGTATTGAAAAACGTGGGACCATTACCAATCAAACCTATCTTACGCCAGAGCGGGTAGAGTTGAATTTTGACATGCCTTTGGCTGAAATTGTTTTTGATTTTTACGATCGGCTGAAAACCGTTTCAAAAGGCTATGCCTCCTTTGACTACAGCCCAATAGGAATGCGCCCTTCCAAACTGGTAAGAGTGGACATTCTGCTCAATTCAAGTAATGTTGACGCGCTTTCGGCTCTTATTCATGCTGACAACGCCTACAATATTGGCAAAAAAATGTGCGAAAAATTGCGCCAATTGATTCCAAGACAACAATTTGACATTCCTATCCAGGCCGCGATTGGAGCAAAAATTATTTCAAGAGAAACAATCAAGGCATTGAGAAAAGACGTGACTGCCAAGTGTTACGGAGGGGACATTTCCAGAAAGCGCAAGCTATTGGAGAAGCAAAAAAAGGGGAAAAAGAAAATGAGACAAATCGGCAATGTTGAAATACCTCAACAGGCTTTCCTCGCTGTTCTTAAGCTAAACGACTAAATCTACTTTTCTGCAATATTTTCTGTAAGTTCGTAGGGTTGTTTCATTAATCTTTAGACCATGAAATCATTCCCGAATTTTCTATTAAGCCTATGCTTGTTTTATGGCTGCCAATCTCCTCGCCCAGACCCAGTGATTGTCCCCGCCGCCATTGACGCAATTATTGGTCAAGATTTTTTTGCTTTCAAAAAAGACGCCCTGATTGTCTATGAAAATGGGTTAAAAGACGCTGCTTTGCTTTTGGGTCAATATACAAATCGTCCCACAGCACCAAAAAACAATCCCACCCAGCCCGAATCTGCTGTTGTTTTTGCAATTGACAATGCGCTTAGTGGAGAACATTACAAACTTGATATAGACAAAACGGGGGTTTCTATAAAATCTGGATCAGTAAACGGTGCTTTACGAGCCGTGCAAACCATGCGGCTTTTGTTGCCCGAAGAATTTGAAACACCTCAATCGGATAAGGGCTCTGCAGCTCTGCCTTTTATTTCCATTGCGGATGCCCCGGCTTTTAGCTACAGGGGCATGCATTTGGACGTGTCTCGACATTTCTTTCCTGTAGCGTTTGTCAAAAAATACATCGACCTAATGGCTTTGCTCAAGTTCAACGTTTTTCATTGGCACTTGACCGATGACCAAGGATGGAGAATTGAAATCGACGGCTTTTCAAAACTCAATTCTGTTGGTTCCTTTCGTGACGAAACTTTGGTTGGCCACTACAACGATGCCCCAGCGAAATATGACGGCAAACCCTATGGAGGCTATTATTCCAAAGATGACATCAGTGAAGTTGTTGAGTTTGCTCGAGCCCGAGGAATTGAGGTTATCCCTGAAATTGATATTCCTGGTCACAGCAGCGCCATCCTGGCCGCTTACCCTGAATTCAGCTGTAAAGACCACAGCGACAAAGTGGCAACTACATGGGGAATTTTTGACGCTATCTTATGCCCGAAACCCGAAACTTTTGAATTTTTAGACGCCATTTTTGACGAAATCTTACCCCTATTTCCAAGCAAATACGTTCACATAGGAGGAGACGAAGCCGTAAAAACCCGTTGGCTACAATGCCCAAATTGTCAGGCACTTATAAAGCAGAACGCTCTTAAAAACGAATACGAATTGCAGGCTTACTTTGTTCAAAAAGTGGCTGATATGTTAGACAGTAAAGGTAAGTCGATTATCGGATGGGATGAAATTTTGGAAGGCGGACTGTCCGACAAAGCCACAATCATGTCGTGGAGAGGTGTAGAAGGAGGTGTTGCTGCCGCCAAGGCAGGAATGGACGCTATCATGACCCCCACATCATATTGTTATTTTGACTACTACCAGTCTGAAAAGGAAAGTGAACCTTTAGCTATTGGCGGCTTTCTTCCGTTACAAAAAGTATATGAGTTCAATCCCATCCCAGAGGGACTGAATGAAAATGAATCCGCGCACATTCTAGGCGGACAAGGCAACGTTTGGACGGAATATCTCGACACACCACAAGCGGTTGAGTACATGGCCTTTCCAAGAATGATTGCCCTCTCGGAAGCCCTTTGGTCTGGCAGCAAACGAAAAGACTTTAAAAACTTTGTCAATCGTTTAGAACGATTCAAAAAAAGGCTGGACGCTTTAGCGGTAAATTATGCCAATCACCTTTATGAGATCAAAGGCGTATTTAACGATAGCACCTCTGAGCCATCCTATTCCCTTTTTACCTCTCTCGAGGGTCAGTGTATCCGCTTTACAACGGATGGATCGACTCCAACAGCGAAGAGTTTAGAATTTAAAAAGCCCATTCCAATAAGACAGAACACCACGATCAAAGCGCTTGTTTTTCAGGAAGAAATACCCGTATCTGACCTCTTTGAGCAAAAAATACAAACCCACCTTGGCTTTGGTAAAACGGTAATCGTTTCGCCCAATCCTCATTCTTCCTATTCCTCAGGAGGACCGAAAGCTTTGGTCAATGGCATTGAAGGAAGCAATAAGCGATTTGGGGATTCTGAATGGCTGGGGTTTTGGGGAGATGATGTTTCAATTTCCTTAGATTTGGGCGAAGAAACCGATGTCCAAACATTGTCAACCCGTTTTTTTAACTCCAATGGGCAATGGGTTTATGCCCCTAAAACCATCAGTGTCCAAGCCGATGGCCAAGCACCCGTTGTTATGACGATTCAAAGAGAAAACACTTTGGTTACTGTTCGGGTTCCAATTCATGCTAAAACGCGATTCTTGAAAATTGAAGTTGTTGGATTTGGTATGATTCCAGACCATTTACAAGGAGGAGGACATCCTGCTTGGACCTTTATTGATGAACTTATAATCGAATAAAGTGGAACTCGAAATTTGTTGCAACGGCTTAGAATCGGCTTTAGTGGCCCAAAAATCGGGTGCGGACCGAATTGAACTTTGTTCGGAATTGCATCTTGGAGGTTTAACTCCCGCCAAAGAGGTCCTTTTAGCTGTTCGTAAACTAATTCACATTCCTATTTACGTGCTCATTAGGCCTCGTGGAGGAGATTTTGTTTATTCCACTAAAGAATTTGATGCTATGATCTCAGACATTGATTTTTGCGTGCAAAACGGATTTGACGGCATTGTCTCGGGCGTGCTTTTGGAGAATTTTAACGTCGATATCAAACGGACTGAGCTTCTCTTTAGTGCTGCTAAAAAACTGGATTTTACGTTCCACCGTGCGTTTGATGAGGTCGCCGACACGAAACAAGCCTTGACCGATTTGGAATTAATAGGTGTCAAACGTATTTTGAGTTCTGGACAAGAAAAAACAGCCCTTCAGGGTTTGTCGTTACTACAAAGTCTAGAAGCCTCTACTGATTCAATTCACTTTATGCCAGGGGCTGGAATTAATAGGGACAACATATTGTATTTTAAAACGGCTGGATTTAAAGCGGCTCATGCTTCTGCCTCAAAAGTAATAGGCGTGGACGAATCAGGATCCGTCAAAACCGTTTCAGACCTTGATGAAATCCAAGCAATGTTAAAAATTATTAGAGCATGAACGATTTTTTAGTGTGGTCAATGTTGGCCTTAGTTTTTGTCAGTTGTGGCGAATCTCCTGCCCAAACTCCGATTGTTACCAATCTCAATCAATGGCATTTTCGATCTGTGGGAGACAGCATTTGGACCGATGCAAACGTTCCCGGGACGGTCACCCACGATTTATTCATTCAAAACAAAATTCCTGATCCATTTGTAGCGGATAACGCCCTGAAAATGCAATGGATATCGGAAACGGACTGGGAATATGAAACGACCTTTTCCATCGCTGATTCTCTGCTCAACAAACCAAATCAGCAACTTCAATTCGACGGAATTGATACTTATGCGGACATTTACCTCAACGGACAATTAATTTTGCAGGCTGATAATGCGTTCAGACCATGGGCTGTCGATGTTTCAAAGCTCTTGCAACCTAGCAATGTTTTGCTTCTTAAGATTAAAAATCACCGTGATGTCGAAAACCGTCTAAAGGCTTCTGAAGCTTTTGTACCTCCAACCGACGACATGTCAGACGACAAACAACGTCGGGTTTATACCCGCAGGGCACAGTACCAATATGGCTGGGATTGGGCCCCCAGACTCATCACTCCTGGTATATGGAGATCGGTTCGATTGATGTCTTGGGATATTGCTAAAATCAAGCACAGCACCGTCGAAGTCACAGATTTGAAGGATGAGTTGGCGAGCTTAGCGCTTTCATTTAATTTGGAATCAAAGACTAATATTGACTTGACTGCTGAGGTTTATGTTAACGGAGAATTAGTTGAGACAACTATCCTTCAAAAGGATGCGCAAAAGCTGACTATTCCTTTTCAAATTGAATCTCCGAAAAAATGGTGGCCACACAACCTAGGAGACCCTTACCTCTATGACGTCTGCGTCCAACTTAAAAATAAAAGTGTTTTGGCGGAAGAGGCTTGTTTCCAAAAAGGATTGCGCACTGTTGAACTAATTAATGAGCCTGACAACAATGGCGAATCATTCTATTTTAAAGTTAATGGCGTACCTGTTTTTATGAAAGGGGCTAATTATGTCCCCCAAGACGCTCTTCTTAATGCCGGCTCTCAAGAAGATTATCAAGCTATAATCCAAAACGCTGTCGACGCCAACATGAATACCCTGCGCGTTTGGGGTGGCGGGGTTTATGAAAGTGATTATTTCTATCAGCTCTGCGACCAAAAGGGCTTAATGGTTTGGCAAGATTTTATGTACTCTTGTGCCATGTATCCTGGCTCGGATCAATTCTTGGATTCGGCAAAAAAGGAAGCCGAAGACAATGTCCAACGAATAGGTGAGCATGCCTCTGTTGTATTGTGGTGTGGCAACAACGAAAGCGCTGAAGGATGGGCGAACTGGGGTTGGAGATCCGGAAAAAGTGAAGCGCAAAAGGCACAGATTTGGCAGGCCTATCAAAAATTGTTTGGACAAATATTACCTAAGGTGGTTGCCGATTTTGGTCAAGGCGTGCCTTATTGGGAAAGCTCGCCAAAATACGGTCGGGGCAATGTCAAATACCTTACGGAGGGTGACGCTCATGATTGGTTTGTGTGGCACGATGCCTATCCTTTTGAGCACTTCGAACAAAAGGTTCCTAGGTTCATGAGTGAATTTGGCTTTCAATCACTCCCTAGCGCCTCGGTTGTGAAATATGTCAATGAGGGTGCTCTAGATCTCAATTCTGCGTCATTCGGAACCCACCAAAAACACCCGCGAGGGACTGAATTGATAAAAACATACGTGTCGCGAGATTTTCCTGAACCAAGAAATGACCATGAAAAAATATACCTCAGCCAACTTACACAAGCTCTCGGCATATCGAAGGCGCTTGTCGCACATCGCAGTGCCAGGCCGTTCAATATGGGATCTCTGTACTGGCAGTTCAATGATTGCTGGCCAAGTGTGTCTTGGTCAAGTATCGATCATCTGGGCCAATGGAAAGCCCTGCATCACGCGGCCAAACACGACTTTGATAATCTTTTAATCGCAGCGACGGTATCCAAAGGTTCTCTTTCGGTAAAAATTGTTAACGATCATTTGATCCCTAAGAGCGGAAACCTTCAGCTAGAATTGATGAGTTTCACTGGGGAAATTATATTTTCAAAAACCCTTCCCTTTACTGCCAAGGCTAACGCAAGTACTTTCGTTTCTGAATTTGATTTGGGAGTGGACGGATTTGACCCTAGACATACAGTAGGCGTGCTGCGGTTTGTGGATAAGCAGACGCTAGTGTATTTTGACCGGCCAAAAAACCTCGCCCTGCAAACTGGGTCAATAAATGTAACCATTAATCCCGTCAAAGGAGGGTTTGAAGCTGTCCTAGAGAGCGCCGTGCTTCAGAAAAATGTATTTGTTGAGGCGCAGTATGAAAGCTCCATATTTCCGAATTTTATTGATTTGTTGCCAAACCAACCAACCAAAATTTTCATCAACACCAAAACAACTGCTGTCCCAGAGTTGAGCTTTTTGACGCTTAATCAATTTAAAAAATAGGTCTCAACGATTGGTCGCGTTCTTTAAGACATAAAAAATCTGTATATTACCTTCGAACAAAACAACAAGGGTAGTGGCCGCGAAGTCTTTTCGAATTATTGGTGTGGGAGTGGCGTTTTCGCCAAACTTGAAGGCCAACCTCTTTGAGGGAGCGCGACTCGCGCTTTTTCTTAAAGCCAAACTAATTCTGATTCATGTTGGCAAAATGTCTGACGAAGACACTGTTTTGTTGCACGACCTCCTTCAGGTTCATCAATCACAAGGTTTGATCTATGAAATTCGTTGTCAAACAGGCAATCCTATTGAGGTTATCTTATCTACCGTTAAAGACGCTCAAGTTGACTTGTTGATTTTAGGAGCCCTACAACGAGAAAATTTCCTGAGATATTACCTTGGTTCCATAGCCCGACAAATCACCCGAAGAGCTCCTTGTTCGGTCCTACTCCTGATCAAACCCTCGGTAGAGAGGGTGCCCTGCGAACATATTGTAGTAAACGGTCTTGCCGACCCCAAAACTGAACAGGCTATAGCAACCGCCTTTTCGGTAGCTAAAAGCTTAGGAGCCCAAAAAATAACTATTGTAGAAGAAATAAGCCCTCATGAGGTTGCGGTGAGTGTTGATGACGATCGATCATTGAGACGTTCGCGAATTATAAAAGAGCGCCTCAAGCTTCGCGAAGAATCAAGGGTCAAGCAAATTATTTCAGACATTCCTGAAAAGCTTAAAGAGGGTATTGCTATTCAATCTCAATCCATTTTTGGAAAACGGGGCTATTCCATTGGGCATTATGCCCAAGTAGTTAGGGCAGATCTTTTGGTGATGAACGCGCCCAGCCAAATGACCTTTTGGGACAGAGTATTTCCTCACGACATTGAACATATTTTAGGAGAACTTCCAACTGACGTACTAATTGTCCAATGAGTCAAAAACCCAACAAGCTTATCGATGGTTTAAAGGCAATTCCAGCCAACATGTTTTCTGGATTTGTCGTTTCTTTGATTGCCTTGCCTTTGGGTTTAGGCCTAGCAATGGCCAGTGACGCCCCTCCTATGGCAGGAGTTATTAGCGCCGTAGTTGGAGGGGTTGTGATGTCCATCTTAGGGGGTAGTCATGTTACCATTGCCGGGCCTGGTAACGGGCTTGTTGGAGTGTTGTTAGTGGCCATCACCACCCTCGGGCTTCAAGACGCCTATTTGGCCATCATTTGTTCTGGTTTGCTACTTATTGTTTTGGGTTATTTGCGATTGGGGAAGCTAGCTGATTTTTTTCCCTCCTCTGCCATTCAAGGAATGTTAGCTGCGATTGGTTTGATCATATTAGGAAAGCAATTTCATATCATGCTTGGCAACAGGCTGAGTCTTGAGGGAAACCTAGAATATCTTTTCGCAATGCCAAAAGCATTGTTGAATGTCTTTAATTATCAAGATGTTGGGACCATAGCGGCCTGCTTGTCAGGGGTTGTCAGTCTGTCGATTTTGGTGTTTTATCCCAGATTGCGCAACCGCTATTGGCAATTGGTGCCGGCTCCTATGTGGATAGTGCTCATGTCTATTGGCTTTTCCTATTATTGTGAACTCATCTTAAAAATACCAAATCCTATTGCGTTGGACTACATGATCAGTGGCATTTTGTCTTTGGAACAATTGATGGAAGATGTGCCTGAAATTGGGTTGTCGGCCCTGAACGATTGGGTCTTTTGGTCGCAAGTGCTGGCTTTAGCACTTATATCCAGTGTAGAGTCCTTGTTGAGCATTAAGGCTGTTGACCAGCTTGACCCTAAAAAAAGACGGTCAAACTTTACTAGAGACGTCAAGGCTCTTGGGCTCGCCACTGCGGTAAGCGGATTTCTAGGGGGATTGAATGTTGTAACGGTCATTGCGCGAAGTTCTGTTAATGTAAACAGCGGGGGCAGTAACAGGTCGTCCAATTTTTTTCACGCGGTTTTTTTATTGCTTTTCGTCTTTCTTTTTAGCACTCAATTGGAGCGAATTCCTTTACCTGCTCTTATGGCTATTTTGGTTTTTACGGGTTACAAGTTGGCAGCACCTAAAAACTTGATTAAGATGCTGTCTATTGGAAAAGAGCAATTGATCATTTACTTCGTTACACTTTTGGCCACCCTACAAATTGGCTTAGTGGCTGGTATCATTATAGGCACTACATCTACCTTTATCATTCATGTGGTTTCTACAGGAAACTTTCAGCTTTTTACGAGGAATTTCTTAAAGCCCAATGTGTTGATGTTTAAAGGATCGGAAGGGGTGGGACAGTATTACCTCAGTGTGAAGCATTTTTGCAGCTTTGTCAATTTCTTCAAGCTCAAGAGCAAGTTGGATCAGGTTCCAGAAACTGAAACCGTGGTTTTAGACCTCTCACTATGTGAATTTGTTGATCATACTGTGATGGATAGCTTGAGTTCCTACCAAGAATTGTTCGAAAAACGCGGAGGAAGCTTCGAAGTTATTGGGCTTGATGCCCATTCGGCGGACTCGAGCCATCCTTTTGCTATTCGCAAAACAGTTCCGTTTTCTGGAATACTCAATCAAAACATGACCAAAAGACAAATTGTGCTCGCCGAATTGTCAAAAGATTACAATTTTGAATACCGCCCCAAAAAACAGCGCAAGGCCCCATTTTTGGAGTCCTTTATTTTTTTCCGATCTAAAAAAGTAAATTACATCCACAATCTGATCAAATCTAAAGACCAGCCAATAACAGCTTTCGATGTCAATTTCACCGAAGGTGAGTTTATAGCCAAAGAAGTTGTCAACACAACGATGGTGTACGTTGATTTACAAAGAATACTTCCTGAATTTACACTAGACAAAGATGGCTTTTTGAGAAGGCTCTATGGCGTTGCAGGGTTCAGTAATATCAGTATTTCGTCTCCTGGCGATTTCTCCAAGCGATTTTATTTGTTAGGAGCGAAGCCAGATGAGGTCAAAGATTTTTTCTCCAAAACCGTCGTCCATTTTTTTGAAAGTAATCCTTATTTTCACATTGAATCGAATGGCAATAGTTTGCTTGTTTTTGGAAAAGAAAGGTCTGCTTCCGTTCAGGAAATTACCAATTTGATTGATTTCAGCGGTCGACTCTATCAAGTCATTGAAAATGAACAATCCTAAACTCTATGAAACTTTATTCCATTAAGGCAGGAAACTTTAAGCTTGACGGGGGCGCCATGTTTGGTGTTGTACCTAAGTCCATTTGGCAAAAAACCAATCCCGCCGACAGCAACAATCTGATCGATATGGCTGCGCGTTGCCTGCTCATCGAAGACGGCAATCGACTTGTCTTAATTGACTCTGGGATGGGAGACAAACAAAGCGAAAAATTTTTCAGTTATTACTCTCCATGGGGAAACGATTCCTTGATCGCTTCGCTCAATCGTTGCGGTTTTCATCCGGACGATATTACCGACGTTTTTCACACCCATCTTCATTTCGACCATTGTGGTGGAACTGTTAAATGGAATTCAGACCGAACCGGGCTAGAGCCTGTTTTTAAAAACGCCAAGCTGTGGACCAACAAAGAACACTGGCAATGGGCTACAGAACCAAACAAACGGGAACGCGCCTCCTTTTTAAAGGAAAATCTTGACCCAATGAAAGAGTCTGGACAGTTGTGCTATGTTCCAAGCCCATCAGCGAAGCAAATATCAAATACAGGGTTAGGTTTTGAGGCTTTTTTTGCTGATGGTCACACCGAAAAACAAATGATTCCACTCATAAAATACAAAGAACATACCTTCGCTTTTATGGCTGACCTTTTGCCAACAGTTGGACACTTGCCAATTCCCTATGTGATGGGTTATGATACCCGACCATTGTTGACCTTGGATGAAAAAGAATTGTTTTTGAAAATTGCCGCCGACCGCAATTATTTGTTATTTTTGGAACACGATGCGCATAACGAAATAATTTCAGTGCAACACACAGACAAAGGCGTTCGGCTCCATGAGACCTACAAATGCCATGATTTATTTTAACTTAAAAACAAAAAACATGAATTACATGAAGTCCATCATTCCAATTTTGTTCGCTTCAATTTTGCTCGCAGGTTGCGGCGCCGCAGCGGTAGTCTCTACTCCAATCGGCAACATTGATAATACCCCGCTAAAAGAAGCGCCATTGACAGAGGCTCAGGGTCATCACTGGGGGCTGCTTGACCTCCAAAAAGACACTATTCCAGGAATGAGTGTTGACAAAGCCTATGCAGAGCTTTTAGCTGGTAAAAAAGGGCAAACCGTTATTGTAGCAGTTATTGATTCTGGGATTGACATCGATCACGAAGATCTCAACGATAATGTATGGGTCAACGAAGACGAAATTCCCAACAACGGAAAAGATGACGACGGTAATGGGTTTGTTGATGACACGCATGGTTGGAATTTTCTAGGAACTGCCTATGACGAACAACTTGAACTTACTAGGCTTTTGGCCAGTGGAGACACTTCTAACCCTAGATTCTCTGAAGCTTCGGCAGAATATGAAGAAAACCGTGGGGGTGCAGAAAGCAGCAAAGCGAGATACGAACAAATCTTCCAAATGGCCTCTGGCGCTCAAGAAGCGTTAAGTGAACATTTTGGTAAAGCCGATTTTACCTCAGAAGAGGTTGATGCCATTGAAACTTCTGATGAAACCTTATCACAGTCTGCTGCTGCTGCAAAACAAATGTACGGTTTTGGATTCGGATCATTGACAGAGGCAATGGATCAACTGCAGGGCGGCATAGACTACTATTCCGATCAAGTAAACTTTAACTACAATGTCGATTTCAGAGGAAGAACAACTGGAGACAATCCAGACGATTTTTCTCAAATTTATTACGGCGACAACAATGTAAAGCCTGTAAAAAAATCAGAAAGCCACGGGACTCACGTTGCTGGAATTATTGCTGCAGAACGCAATAACGGCATTGGTATGGACGGCGTTGCCAACAACGTAAAAATCATGTCGGTTAGAGCAGTGCCAAATGGTGATGAGTACGATAAAGATGTGGCCTTGGCTATTCGCTATGCTGCTGATAACGGCGCTAAAGTGATCAACACCAGTTTTGGAAAATACTACTCTCCTCACAGTGACAAGGTTCGGGAGGCCATTGCTTATGCAGGATCTAAAGATGTATTAATCGTTAACGCTGCTGGCAACGAAGGTGCCGACATCGATAAAGTGAACGTTTTCCCAAATGATACCTTTGGTACTGGCACAGAAGTTTCTGACACCTTCCTTACTGTTGGTTCAATCACTTCGAGCTACGGCGCCAAATTGGTGTCTAGTTTTTCAAACTACGGCACAATCAATGTAGACTTGTTCGCCCCAGGTTCGGCCGTTTATTCGACTACTCCAGAGAACGAATACGACACAAAAAGCGGCACTTCTATGGCCTCGCCTTCTGCTGCAGGTGTTGCCGCTCTCATCCGCTCTTATTATCCCAAACTTTCGGCTTCGGAAGTCAAGCATATTATGATGGACTCTGGGCTGCAAGTTAATAGAGAAGTTATTGTCGGTGGAGATCCAAACAACACAAGCTCTTTCACAAAACTATCTCTATCTGGTCGCATCGTCAACGCTTACAACGCTCTAGTCCTGGCGGCCCAACGATCCAAATAATTCAACTTATTCAGCCTTGCTTTTGCAAGGCTGAACTTTTTAATCTAATACCTTTTCTATGAAAACACTTGTGAAACTATCAATGTTGTGTGCAGCCGTCCATTTTGCTCAAGCTCAACGGTTTGACAGTGGCTACTGGCAACAGCAGGTCAATTATAAAATGAGTGTTGACATGGATGTAAACACTTTTAACTATACTGGAGCTCAAGAACTCACTTACACCAACAACTCGCCAGACACTCTTGATCGGGTCTTTTATCATTTGTATTCAAACGCTTTCCAGCCAGGCAGTGAAATGGATGTTCGTTCAAGAACTATCGCCGATCCCGATGCTCGAGTGGCAGACAGAATATACAAATTGTCCCCTGAAGAAATTGGGTTTTTGAATGTTAGCAGCTTAGATCAAGATGGTGACGCCTTGAAATATAGGGTGTCAGGAACTATTTTAGAGGTTGATCTCAAAAAGTCCATTAAACCTGGCGAGTCAACAACCTTTAGTATGACATTCAATGGTCAAGTGCCTGTTCAGATCCGTCGATCGGGCAGAAACAATGCTGAAGGAATTTCTTTATCCATGGCCCAATGGTATCCAAAAATGGCAGAATACGACTTTGAAGGCTGGCATGCTGACCCTTATATCGGTAGAGAGTTCTATGGTGTTTGGGGAGATTTTGACGTAACCATCACTATTGATAAGAACTATGTGGTTGGTGGAACGGGCTACCTTCAGAACCCCGAAGAAATTGGCCATGGTTACACCAACAAAAAAACCAAACCAGTAAGCGATAACAAGCTGAGTTGGCACTTTAAAGCGCCAATGGTTCACGATTTTACCTGGGCCGCCGATCCAGACTATATTCACGACACCCTCGAAATGAAAAACGGCCCAACGCTTCATTTCTTCTATCAAAATGACCCGAAAATCATTGATAACTGGAAAAAACTTCAGCCCATGACTGCTGAATTAATGAATTTCTTCAGTGAACACATTGGCAAGTATCCCTACGATCAGTATTCTGTAATCCAAGCGGGTGACGGGGGTATGGAATATGGAATGTGTACTTTCATTACCGGCAATCGCTCTTTTGAAAGTCTTTTTGGTGTCACGGCCCACGAGATGGCCCATACTTGGTTTCAGTTTCTGATGGCAACGAATGAATCCCAACACGAGTGGATGGACGAAGGGTTCACTTCCTACATCAGCGACATTGCAGAAGCCGAGCTGATGGGTCGAAATAGTGAAAACGCTAATTTGGGCTCTTATAAGAGCTACGTCAGGTTAGCTGAGTCTGGGCTAGAGCAGCCACAGTCTACGCACGCCGATCGTTATAATTATAATTATGCTTATGGTGTTACTGCATACAGCAAGGGAGCGGTTTTTTTGGCTCAATTGGGCTATTTGATCGGTCAAGAAAACCTAGATCGTACGTTAAAAAAATATTTTACATACTGGAGCTTTAAACACCCTTCTCCCAATGATTTTATCCGCTGTGCCGAATTAGTGTCTGGTATGGAGTTAAGTTGGTATCTCACCGATTGGACCCAAACCACGAACCAAATTGACTATGCGATAAATTCTGTTACAGAAATTGGCGAAGGAACCGCTGTAGAGCTTCAAAGAATCGGCTTGACACCTATGCCTCTTGACATTACTGTGACTTATAAAGACGGCAGTGTCGAAAAACACCACGTTCCTCTTACGATGATGAGGAGGGTCAAGCCTCTCGGAGCGGACGTTGTTGTTCATAGAAGTTGGTCTTGGGCCTATCCCACATACACTTTCGTTCTTCAAAAACAGGTAAGCAAAATTGTGATTGATCCCAATCAGAAAATGGCGGACGTCAAACGTGCAAACAACACTTTTCCGTCCGAAAATTAATTAAAACAAGGTCTTGGATGGCTTTGTCGTTCTGTTTTTGTAATTTACTTCAACTATGGAACCAAAATTAGGTCGATTAAAAAAGGAAAAACAAATTGCTGCGCTTTTTGACAAAGGCGCTGTCATTAAACACTTTCCTTTGTTGTTGTTCTATGCTCCAAGCGCAGAATGGCAGTCGGGGGTTTCGGTTAGCAAGCGCCTTTTTAAGCGTGCTGTCGACCGCAATCGCGTCAAACGCCTTTTAAGGGACTCGGTTAGGGGTTGTTGGCCTCTCATAATCTCCTCAAATCACGCTCCCTGTAGTTTTATGGTGCTGTACATTGGAAAGACGCTACCAACTTTTGAAGAGGTTGGTAAATGTTCTGGCGCACTGTTTGCTAAATTTGTTAAACGCCATAATTCTGACAACAATGAGTGAATCCCGTCTTATATCACGCTTTTTTGCGAAGACTCTCATTTGCTTTATGCCCTTTTTGGTCAGTGCATCACCCCCAAATTTGTTTGAAATTTCAAAACAATTAGACATTTTCAACACCCTGTTCAAAGAAATTCAATTGAACTTTGTTGACGAAACCAACCCTGCTGAATTGATGACTGCCGCCATCATAGAGATGATGTCTACACTTGACCCATATTCTGTGTTCATGAACGAGCAAGACATTGAATCGGCGCGTCTTCGACAAGAAACAGACCAAGCCTCCATTGGCGCCAAATACAAACTAACCACCAAAGGAATTCTACTGACCGAAATATATAAGGATGGCGCATGCGATAAGGCTGGACTGCACGTTGGAGACACCATCGTCAGCGCTGACGGCATAAGTTTAGAAGATTATAATGGAGATCCTTCTGCTTTGCTTTCTGGAAGTAACGGAACCGAGCTCTTGGTTTCTTATCAACGTAAAGCCAAAGATTTTCAAGCCAAACTGATTAGAAGCAACAAGGAGCCTTCTGGGGTGCCCCTATTTCAAATGATGGACAATGGCGTGGGTTATGTGGCGTTAACTCAATTTACTCCCAATTCTGCTTTTGAATTGGATCAGGCGATTCGATTGCTTCAAAGCGAAGGCTTGAGTGGTTTAATACTTGACTTAAGAGGTAACCCCGGAGGACTGCTGGGCCAGGCTATAGACATTGTCAACTTTTTCATCCCAAAAAACCAATTAGTGGTATCTACCAGATCCAATCTGCCCTCTCAAAATCAGGTTTATATTACCAAAAAAGACCCTATTGCGCTTGACCTCCCTGTGGTTGTTTTAATTAACGGCCGAAGCGCTTCGGCGAGCGAAATTGTCGCTGGTGCGCTTCAAGACCTAGACAGAGCAGTAGTCATGGGCGAAAGAAGTTTTGGCAAAGGCTTGGTTCAGCAACAGAAGCCGCTTGCATACGGCACCCAATTCAAAATCACCATATCTCGCTATTATACCCCTTCTGGAAGGTGCATCCAGGCCCTGGACTATCGAAACAAGGATGACAAAGGAGGGGCTACAAAGCGCGATTTCAAGGAATTACAAGAGTTTAAAACTAAAAACGGCAGGCCGGTGTTTGATGGTGGTGGGGTGTTGCCCGAAGTTCTGATTTCAGAGGAGTCTACGCCTCCAATTGTCAAATTAGCTTTGGAGCAGGATGTTATTTTCGACTATATGAACAGTCTTTCAGACCTAAATATCTTCGTAAACAACGGTAACATATCCGTCTCCGATAAAGAATTTGGGCAATTTCTGCAACAATCAAAAATCACCGTTCCTTCAGAAGAGGTGCTTAATCAGCTGGAAGAGGCGTTAATCAATGATAGTTTAATTGTTTCTATGGATCAAACCCTCAAAATTTTACAGGACAAACTCGGCGCAACGAAACGAGAGCAAATAAAATTGGTTCAGTCGACGTTTAAAAAACAAATAGCTTATGAGGTTGCGCTAAGATTGTTTTATTCCGAAGGGCTTTATCAATATAAAATAAGCCAGGATAGAGCCATTTCAGAGGCAATGAACTTGCTTTTGAACAAAGAGCGTTATAACAACTATTTAAAAAAATAAACCATGTTTCGCTTTGTTCTGGTTCTAATGTTGTATTGCTTTCAAGTCGCTACAGGGCAATCTGAACTAACACACAATGTGTTTTTTGCAACAGATTCTGACCAATTATCGAATACGGAAAATCAACGTCTCATCTTATTCTCCAACAGCCTGAGCGAATTGGACATTCAAGATTTCCAAATTATTGGTTACTGTGACGACAGAGGAACTGATGCCTACAATTTAGACCTATCCATGCGCCGCGCTGTAGTCATTCAAGATGTCTTGGTGGAACAAAACCACAAAAAGTCTCTTATTTCCTATGTAGACGGAAAAGGCGAAATTCTTTTGAGGCAAGACGACAGCTTGTCTACGGACAGCCAGCGCGGACTCAACAGGCGTGTCGATATTGTTGTGCGGTACGAAAAAGCAGAGCCTGTTAAAACAGATCCTGTTGACGAAAACAAAGAAGCTAACTTGGAGGGAGAACTAAAGGTTGGGGACAAAATTATTTTAAAAAACATTCTTTTCCGCACAGGTTATAGCGACATTCTCAAAGAGTCGCTAGATAATTTGGAAAAAATCACTCAAACCTTGAAGGAAAGAAAAGAGGTCAATTTTTTAATTCTTGGCCACGTTTGCTGCACGGATTCTGGAAGCGATGCTATTGATCGTCGAACAAAAAAGTTCAATCTTTCTGTGGCAAGAGCAAAAAGGATTTACGATTACTTTTTGTCACACGGTATAGAAAAGGAAAGAATGGACTATAAAGGATTGGGGCATCAATTTCCTCTTGGAGGGCCAAGCAAGTTTGACCGTCGGGTTGAAATTGAAATAGTTAAAATCAACTAGTTTCTAATCATCGCAACATGAGGAATTCCGTCTTCTAAATAGGGTTCTCCGACGGTGAGAAAACCCATGTTATTATAGAATTTCTCTAAGTATTGTTGAGCCGAAATCTTTATACTTGTTGCAAGGAAGTGTTGCTCAATAGCCTTGATAGAAGCCTCCATAATGTCGTAGCCCCATTTTCTGCTTCTATAACTTTCTTTCACAAGAACACGTCCTATGCTGGCCTGTTGGAAGTAGTCGCCTGGCTTGAAAATCCTTGTATAGGCCACTAATTCGTTTTGAAAATAACCTAATACATGAATGGCCTTTTGATCCTTTAAGTCGATGTCTTGATACACACAATTTTGCTCCACTACAAAAATTTCTGACCTCAGCCGTAAGACTTCGTATAACTCTTCTGTCGTAAATTCATTGAAAGATTTAACGGATATGGTCATTTATATTAGTCTTGAACAATGAGGTCTTTGTCGTCACATTTGCCAAATTCTGGCTGGATGTTAACATGATTGATATTAAACTTGCTGCGAAGCCTTATTTCTATTTGTTTGAGTATTTCATCAAACTCTGACAACTTGATGTCTGTGTCAAAATCTATGTGCGCTTCCAAGTGCATTTCGTGTTCGTTGAGTTGCCATGCATGCACATGGTGCATGTTCATCACCTTGTCGATGCTTTCAACTTCTTTGACTATTTCTTCAATCTCTATGTCTTCTGGGGTATAGAGCATGAGTACTTTAAAAGAGGATTTTAAAAGACCGAAGCCCATTACGATTAAATATATCCCTATACCTAAGGTTAACAAGCTGTCCACCAAATAAACATCAAAATATTTAATTAACACACCCCCAAGTAACACGGCAATTGACGCCAACATATCTGAAAACAAATGCAAATACGCCGATCTAATATTCATATTGTCTTTACTGTTTTTTTTAAGCAATAGGACGCTATACCCATTAAAGGCTATTCCTAAAAGCGCAAGCCAAATAACAATGTTTGCCTCTATAGGCTCTGGATGTTGAATACGCTTAACAGCCTCTATCATCAACAAAACAGCAACCACCATTAAACTCGAAGCATTGATAAAAGCGGCTAAAATTTCTGCTCTTTTATTCCCAAATGTTTTAAAGACGGAGGCTTGTTGCTTACTAGCTTTTGAAGCAATATAGCTGATGATCAATGATACTACGTCAGAAAAATTATGAACTGCATCACTAATCAACGCCAAACTTCCTGCAACCAAGCCTCCTATAATTTGCCCTACCGTAATAACAATATTAAGTATGATGGAAATCAAGAGGTTTCTCTCATTTCCTTTATGATGATGGTGGTGACAGTGGTGGTGTGACATTAAGCAATTTTAATTTTTTCTACTCGTCTTTTGTGTCTTCCTCCTTCAAAACTCGTTGCAACAAAAGTGTTTACAATTTCCAAGCACTCATGTAGGCTGACGAATCGAGCGGGAATACTTACAATATTGGCATTGTTGTGCTGGCGAGCTAACTCAGCAATCTCCTTGTTCCAACACAACGCAGCCCTAACATTTTGATATTTATTTGCTGTCATACTTACTCCGTTGCCAGTACCACATATCAAAATTCCTAAATCACTTACCTTTTGGTCTACACTTTGCGCTACAGGATGAACAAAATCTGGGTAATCAACACTTTCTGCACTGTCAGTCCCATGGTTGACCACTTTATAACCTTGTTTTTGAAGAGCTTCTAATAAGGCATATTTATATTCAGTTCCTGCGTGGTCATTACCAATTGCGATATTCATTTTCTTTCCTTTTTTGTTCGACTTAAAACTACAAAAATTAACAATGGAAATTGAAGCTGTTATTAACTTGGTGTAGAAAATGAAGGTAAATATTGATAACTTTTTGTTGTTTATTAATTGTCACTTTGTGGTTATAAATAAAATCTGATTTTCCTATTTACTTGTCTATAATTTCTAATAAACTTATTCCAATTAAAAAGAGGTTTATTAACGTTCTGTATCATTTGTTTTATTAAAAAATAAAGTCATATTCTTTATTATAAGGAAAGTCAATAACCTATATAAATATTTGTATATCAATTTATTATATTAAAATAACTTGTTAAAATAACGTTGATAAAGTAATCTACAGGTTTATATCGTATTTAATAATATTATTTTTACACTCTATCAACAGACAATAAACATCAACTTTTCTTTAAATTTTAAAATCAAAATAAATTCTCATTGTATTTATTAATGTGCATAAGTTAACAGGTCAATAGCAGTGTTCAATTTTTAATACAGTAGTTTTGTAGAATATACTATATTATGAGTAAAGGAAAGAAGAAAGGCAATAAACCAAATAGTGAACTTACTCAAAAAATCATAAGTACTTTAAGTGAGGCGACTGATCAACCCTTGAATTATAAACAGATTGCCTCTAAATTGAAAATTTCTGATACAAGAACCAGAAATGTACTCATTAAATCACTTCATAGCCTAGTACTTACCAAAAAAATTAAGGAAGTGGAAAGAGGAAAGTACAAACTAATTCAAGAAGCCAGATACATCGAGGGGCGATTAGACATATCTGCAAAGGGAAATGGATATGTCATTTCTGACTCCTTTGAAACAGATGTTTTTATAAAATCTAAGTTTTTAGGTAAAGCATTACATGGCGATATTGTAAAGGTCTATGTGTTTAATAGGAGAGAAAATGGAAAAATTGAAGGAGAAATTACTCAGGTAGTTCACAGGGAAAAAACAACCTATGTAGGTATTGTACAATTATCCAAAAAATTTGCTTTCGTCATTCCAGATGATGAAAAAATGCACGTTGACATTTTTGTAAGTCTGTCTGATTTGAACGGCGCACAAGATGGGGATAAAGTATTGGTAGAACTGATAGAATGGGAAGGAAAATCAGAAGCACCAACAGGAAAAGTATCACAAGTATTAGGAAGACCAGGAGAACACAACACGGAAATTCACAGCATTTTAGCATCATTTAATTTACCTCATGAATTTCCGAAAGAAGTTTCTCAGTACGCTGACCAATTAAATACTGCAATCACATCAAAGGATGTTGCAGCACGAAGAGATATGCGTGACACACTAACTTTTACTATTGATCCTCGTGATGCTAAGGATTTTGACGATGCTATATCGTTTAAGAATATAGATAAAGATAAGTTTGAGGTAGGGATACATATTGCGGATGTTTCTCATTACTTAGAGGTTGGATCAATATTAGATAAAGAAGCATATGAAAGGGCTACATCTGTTTATTTAGTTGACCGAGTGGTTCCAATGCTTCCAGAAGTATTATCTAACGAGGCTTGTTCACTTCGTCCAAATGAAGATAAACTGACGTTTTCTGTGGTGTTTTATATGGATCATCAAGGAAAAATTTACGACCAATGGATTGGTAGAACTGTAACGCACAGCGATGCTAGATTTTCTTATGAAGAAGCGCAAATTGTTATAGAGACAGAAAAAAGAACTATTCCTGCGGATATTTCTTTGTCTTCCAAAGCGTATGAAATTAGTAGTGAGCTATTCGATTCTTTAGTTACCCTAAATAATGTAGCTAAAATTTTGCGCAAAAACAGAATGAAAAATGGTGCAATTTCATTTGACAAAGTTGAAGTAAAATTTGAGTTGAATGAAGCGTGTGATCCAGTTGGAGTGTTTTTTAAAACCAGTCAAGATGCGAATAAATTAATAGAGGAGTTCATGCTTTTAGCAAACAGAAGCGTTGCTTCATTTATAGGTTTACAAAAGCCAATTAAGCCTTTTGTCTATAGAATTCACGATGAACCAGATGAACAAAAACTGTACGATCTTAAAAAATTAATTTCAAATTTTGGTTATGAACTTGATGTTAAAAACAGAAAAACCATAGCCTCGTCCCTAAATCAATTACTGAATGACATCAAGGGCAAAAAGGAGCAAAATCTGATTGACACTTTAACAATCAGAACAATGAGTAAGGCCGAGTATTCTACACAAAATGTGGGTCATTATGGGTTAGCGTTTGACCACTATTCGCACTTTACTTCACCTATTCGAAGATACCCAGACGTCATAGTGCATAGGCTTTTGCAACTTTATTTAGACAAAGGGCCTTTATCAAACGTACAAAGCTTAGAAGAGCAATGCAAGCATTGTTCTGAGATGGAGAATGTTGCGACCAAAGCTGAACGAGAGTCTATCAAGTATATGCAAATTAAATACATGCAGAATCATGATAATAGGATATTTAATGGGGTCATTTCTGGAGTAACGGATTGGGGTGTTTACGTTGAAATTATTGAAAACAAATGTGAAGGAATGGTCCGGATGCGAGACATGAAACAGGATCATTTTATTTTTAACCAAACCACTTATAGTGCTGTTGGACAAAGAACAGGAATTTCTTATCAACTTGGAGACGAGGTGTCTGTTAGGGTAAAAAATTGTGACCTGGTCAAAAAGCATTTAGACTTTTATTTGGTTGACGCCGTTTAATTTAAAGGGTTTATGTTAATTTTATACTACCCTAATCACATGAATAGGTTAAAAATAATACTATGAAAAGGTTTTTGTATTTACTGCTAACAGCCCCAGGCTTGGTGTTTTGTCAAGATACTGTGTCAAAAAATATTGGAGATTTTACAGAATTGAAGGTATATGATCAAATTAATTTGGAATTAGTACAGTCCGATACCAACAAAATTGAAATCTATGGATATGATGCCGATCAGGTTCAAGTTATTAACAAAAACGGAAAGTTAAAAATAAGAATGACGCTACCCAAAATCTTTGATGGCGGCGACATCAAAGCGACTTTGTATTACAAATCTGTGCGGGTAGTGGACGTCAACGAAGGCGCATTTGTTTACAGCGCTGAGCCGATAAAGGTTACAAGTTTTGAGTGTCGTGCACAAGAAGGCGCCAGAATTGAGCTCAACGTCATGGCTACTTATTTAGAAACAAAAGCGTATTCTGGGGCAATGATTAATTTGAACGGAACCGCTCAGAAACAAGTCGTTAAAGTTAATACCGGCGGGATTGTTAAGGCCCAGAAAATGGAGACCACCGACTCCGATGTTTACATTCGAGCTGGTGGAGAAGTGGAGGTATTTGTGACGGGTTTGTTGAATGCCAACATCAAAGCGGGAGGGGCTGTTTATGTTTATGGCAGCCCAAGAACAGTTTCGAAATCTAACCTTATTGGCGGTAGGGTTGTACTTGTAAATTAAGCATGGTAGACCTTATAAAGACAGCCATACCTTTGGGTTTCTTTCTCAGCTTTATGCTAGGGCCGGTCTTTTTTATGCTGTTGGAAACAAGCGCAACAAAGGGCGTTAGGGCGGCCATTTCCTTTGACATAGGCGTTTTGTTTTCGGATATTGTTTTCATTACGCTAGCTTATTACAGCAGTTATCAGCTCCTAGAAAGTCTGAGCAATTCGCCTGTTTTGTATCTTTTTGGCGGTACAGGAATGGTGATATATGGACTAGTTCTGGCCATTAAAAAAGTGGAAAAGGGAGACGTTTCAATGCATGGATCCGGCGCTAATTCTAATTATTTTGGCCTGTTTTTGAATGGCTTTCTTGTCAATATTATTAATGTTGGAGTACTGATTTTTTGGGTTGGTATTGTAATTGTTGTTGGGCCAAGTTTTGACGGCCTTATTGAGAAGTTTCTTGTTTTTTTTGCCACTATGCTGGCTGTTTATTTTGTTACAGACCTGTTTAAAATACTTGTAGCCAAACAACTTCAATCCCAGTTAACCCCCGTTAGGATTATTTGGGTTAAGAAAAGTTTAGGATATATATTGGTGATTTGCGGAATAGTGATGATCGTAAAGGGAGTGCTGCCGGGCGATGAATTGAACCCGGCAAACATTATGGAATAAAGCAGTTAGTTATTTTGGAGGCGTCTAGCGGATTCGAACCGCTGTAAAAGGTTTTGCAGACCTCTGCCTAGCCACTCGGCCAAGACGCCATTTTTTTAAGACCACAAATGTAGGAAAAATTTAATCACTCCTTGTCCTGAGACTATTTTCTTTCCCTTACCATCTCTATCGTAACGGCGGCAACGTCGCCCCCAATTGGCGGATTTAATTTGGACACTGAAACCCAGGCAGAACTTACTAAAGAACAGCTCGATAAAATTCTTTCAAGAATTGATGCGGCCACAGTCTCTAAAAGTTTTCTTGGTTGGGCCATTTCTTCGGCGATTATGGCGTTGAGCAAAACATAGTCAACAGTGTCGCTCAGGTTATCGCTACCTGCCGATTTGGTCAAATCAGCACTCACAGACAGGTCTACTAAATAATCACTTCCAATTGTGGTTTCTTCCGACAAACAACCGTGGTGGGCATACAGCCTAACTTGGTCTAATTTAATGGTTCCCATCGGTATTAATTTTGATTCAAATATAGATTATTATCTATGGTTTTTGTGTTTTAGTTACATTTGCTGTTCAATTTCAGATGATGTCAGAAGCCCGTGCAACTAAAAATTTTATTACTCAAATTATCGAAGACGATTTGTTAGCAGGCCTTCCTGTTTCTTCTCTTCGTTTTCGTTTTCCCCCAGAGCCCAATGGGTTTTTGCACATAGGACACACAAAAGCTTTGGGAATTAGTTTTGGTCTTGGTGAAGCTTACGGGGCCCCGGTCAATTTGAGATTTGACGACACCAATCCAGCTAAGGAAGAACAAAAATATGTCGACGCAATTAAAGAGGATATTCTATGGCTTGGATACCAGTGGGATAAGGACTGTTATACTTCGGACTATTTCGAACAGCTTTATCAATGGGCTTTAGTGTTGATCAAGGATGGTAAAGCTTACGTTGACTCTCAAAGTAGCGAAGACATAGCGTCACAAAAGGGCACCCCTACCGAGCCTGGGTCAGCTAGCCCTTACAGAAACAGATCCGTTGAAGAAAACTTATTGCTTTTTAAGGAAATGAAGGATGGTCAACATGATTCAGGCAGTCATGTTCTGCGGGCAAAAATTGACATGGGTAGCCCCAATATGTTAATGCGAGATCCTATTCTTTACCGCATATTAAAACAATCTCATCACAGGACAGGTCAAGATTGGTGTATTTATCCGATGTATGATTGGGCACACGGCCAGAGCGATTATATTGAAAATATATCCCACTCATTGTGCTCCCTAGAGTTCAAGCCCCATAGAGATTTGTATGAGTGGTGTTTAGAACAAATAGCAATGGACGGCACATTGTTGCCTAAGCAAAGAGAATTTGCCCGACTGAATCTTTCTTACACGGTTATGAGCAAAAGAAAACTGTTGAGACTTGTGGAAGACGGGGTCGTTAGTGGTTGGGACGACCCCCGCATGCCAACGATTTCTGGACTGAGAAGGCGCGGCTATACCCCAAATGCTTTGAGAAACTTTGTCGAAACCGTTGGGGTGGCCAAGAGGGACAATGTCATTGATGTAGCTCTTTTGGAATTTTGTGTTCGTGAAGATTTGAATTTATTGGCTCCAAGAGCTATGGCTGTTTTAGACCCCATCAAACTGATCCTATCGAACTACAACGCTCCTGAAACAGAAATGTTGTCGGGAGAAATAAACCCTGAGGATCCATTGCTAGGGGAAAGAAGTATTCCTTTTTCAAAGACTCTTCTCATAGAAAAGGAGGATTTCAAGGAAGTAGGAGAATCTAAGTTTTTTAGGTTGTCTTTAGGGCAAGAAGTTAGGCTTAAAAACGCTTACATTATTAAGGCTGAGAGTGTGGTTAAAGATTCTAATGGCGCTATAAAGGAAGTCCATTGCAGTTACGACCCAGAAAGTTTGAGTGGTAGCGGCACTGAAGCCAGTTTGCGAAAAGTTAAGGGTACCCTCCACTGGGTTTCCGAACCTCACGCGCTCAAGGCTGAAGTCAGGGTTTATGATCGCTTATTCATGCACGAGTCTCCAGACACCGACAAAGAAGTTGATTTCATGTCCTATCTCAACCCAGAATCACTTCATCGTGTCGAAGCCTATATTGAGCCATCGTTGTCTAGCTCTAAGCCTGGGGATCACTTCCAATTTCAAAGACTCGGTTATTTTGTTGTTGATCAAGACAGCACATCCGACCGCCTTGTTTTTAATAAAACGGTTGGACTAAGAGACAGTTGGTCAAAAAAACCAGTTCAGCCCAACCTTGAAAAGCCAAAGCATACTCAAGATCCGCAACGCCAAGCCATTGAAGACATCAAACGATTAGGCAAGAAATACACTAATTTACCCGAAGACAAACGGCTCAAAGCTAGAGGAGAAATTTTAGCGCTAGCAAAAGAAATAAGCTACGATGATCTCAAGCCATTATTTCAAACCGCACAAAAGAAAACAGGAACCCGCATTGCGACCCTTTTAGCCGTAAGCGTGTGGCTCGGTCAAGGAGGTGAGCGCACTGAGGAGCTAACCGCATTTCTACTAAGTGCGCGCCAAGATGACGACCTTTTGTTATCTGAAGAAGCGAAAAAGATTACCTAGAAAAGGATTAGGCTTTTTTGTTTTTGTTCCCCTGTTTGATAGCTTCTCCAATTTGATTGCTAGCCGTAAAACTGGCAACCATATCATTGAGCATGTTGCTTCCTGTTTGAGGCGTGTTCGGCAGTAAAATGAGGTTGCTGTTAGTTCCTTCTCCCAGTGATTGAAGGGTGTCGTAATGCTGTGTCACTACAATGAGAGCTGAAGCTTCCTGCGAATTTATACCCACTTTATTGAGGACTTCCACGGACTCTTCAAGACCTCTTGCTATTTCTCTGCGTTGATCGGCTATACCCTGCCCTTGAAGACGTTTACTTTCAGCCTCAGCTTTAGCCTTCTCCACAATCAGGATACGCTGTGCATCGCCTTCGTATTGGGCGGCAATTTTTTCGCGCTCAGAGGCGTTGATGCGGTTCATGGCGGATTTCACCTGTGCGTCTGGGTCAATGTCGGTAACAAGAGTCTTGATGATGTCGTAGCCATAGTCAGACATGGCATCGTTTAGCTCGGCCTTTACCGCAATGGCGATGTCGTCTTTTTTAACGAACACATCATCGAGTTTCATTTTTGGCACTTCAGCCCGCACCACGTCAAAGACGTATGACGTAATTTGATCATGAGGATAGTCGAGTTTGTAATAGGCTTCATAAACTTTTTCTCTTATGACCTTATATTGTACAGAAACCTTCAAACGAACGAACACGTCGTCTAGGGTTTTTGTTTCTATAATCACGTCGAGCTGCTGTATTTTAAGGCTTAGTCTGCCAGAAATTTGGTCGATTAATGGAATTTTAATTTGTAAACCAGAGTGGCGAATGGAATGAAACCTTCCAAAGCGTTCAAGAATGGCCGCGGTTTGTTGTTTTACAGTGAAAAATACTGAAAGCAGCAACAAGAAGCCTAAAAAAGAATAAATTATAGCAAAAACAAATGGAGGCATAACATATTGGGTTTAAAATTGTTTAAGCCTAAATATAGTGAATAATAGAACAATAATCAAGACAAAGTATTACAGTCTGTCTTGAAAACGCGCAAGCCTAGAGCAAACCTCCTCTTTACCTAATAGGCTCATGATCTCAAAAACATCTGGTCCTTTGAGGTCTCCCACCAATGCCAATCGAAGGGGCTGCATCACAATGCCAAACCCGATGTTTTGGGAAACAATCCACTCTTTTATGACCAATTGAAGCGCTTCAGGAGAACAGTCGTCTTGCGTCTCAACAATCTTTCGGATGGATTCTATAATGGACGAAGTGTCGGCCTTTACAGCTCGTGCGAATGCGTTTTCGTTGAAATCGCTAGGGGCTTCGAAGAAATAGTTGGCTACACTCCAAAAATCGTCAACAAACGCTAAACGCTCTTGGGTTAGCGTCAAAATTTTTGTCAACAAGCCGTCTGAAACATTAGATAGTGAGGGATAGCGCAGCCTGATGTTTAATAAAAGTTCGTCTAATGGCATTTGTGCCAAATATTGCTGATTGAACCAATTGAGCTTTTCTATATCGAAACGGGCGCCCCCTTTATTGACGCCGCCTATACTGAAGTTGCGCGCCATCTCATCAAGATTGAATATCTCCTGATCTGTTCCAGGGTTCCACCCCAGCAACCCAAGAAAGTTTAACAACGCCTCTGGTAAGTACCCGGCGCCTTTAAACCCCTTAGTGATTGAATCGTTTGAATCCCAGTCGAGAGGAAAAACAGGAAACCCCAGCTTATTCCCATCGCGTTTGCTCAATTTTCCATTGCCGGAGGGCTTCAAAATCAAAGGTAAATGGGCGAATTCAGGTTTCTTCCAACCAAAAGCTTCATAAAGCAAGATGTGCAAAGCCATGGATGGCAACCACTCCTCTCCCCGAATGACGTGTGTGATTTCCATTAAATGATCGTCCACAACGTTGGCCAAATGATAAGTTGGCATCCCATCGCTCTTAAATAGGATTTTGTCGTCTAACGTATTGCAATCAATGGCGATGCTTCCCCGTATCATGTCAGTCATTTCTAAAGTCCTGTCTTGAGGAGCTTTGAATCGAATGACATAGGGTTGACCTGAATTCATGCGAATTTGGATGTCTTCTTTAGTCAAGGTTAAGCTGTTGCAAAGCACTCCTCTATTGGAAAAATTATAGATAAAGGTTTGCCCTAAAGATTCTTGATCTTTGCGCAGCTTGTCGAGTTCTTCATTGGTGTCGAAGGCAAAATAGGCGCTGCCGTTATCAACAAGGGTTTTGACCCACTTACCGTAGATTTCGCGTCGTTCGCTCTGACGGTAAGGGCCAAATTGACCTGGCTTTTTTGGACTTTCATCGGCTGGGATATGACACCAGTCAAGGGAATCAATGATATACGCTTCTGCTCCTGGAACATATCTTTTTTGGTCAGTGTCTTCTATACGCAATATAAAAGCACCCCCATGTTGTTTGGCGAACAGATAGTTAAAAAGAGCGGTTCTTAATCCACCAACATGAAGCGGACCCGTTGGGCTAGGAGCAAAACGTACGCGCACTTTCGAACTCATGGCTCTAAATTTATGGCAAAGATAACCACTAAGGCATTAATGTGGCTTGCAATTTGCGCTATACTTAAATATTGTAATTTTACCTAAGAATTAGAGCGCCCAATGTTTGGTCAGATAGCCATAAAACTCAGAAAATTTATCCGTCTGTATTATTTGAATAGAATACTGGCGGGAATTTTGTTGTGGCTATCGGGCGCAGTTACCTTTTTCGTGTTGTTGGTGTTGCTTGAACAATTGTTGTGGCTAGACAAAGCAACAAAGACAATTCTTGTGTCGACCTCTGGAGTTGCCTTCGTGGTGTTTTGGTACCGTTTGGTTGGACGGTTCTTTTGGAAATGGATAAAACCAGGGTTTGGCATGAAGCCGATAGACGCAGCTACGCTCATTGCCGATAGGGATAAAACTGTTGGAGACCAATTGGTCAATTTGGTTCAATTGACCCAATCTTCTCATGATTCTGATTTGTTAGAGGCAAGCATTGAACAAAAATCTGAAAGACTTCTTCCTTTAGATTTCTTTAAAACAATAGACTGGAGTAAGGCCTATAAAAGGGCGCTAGGGATGATTCCAGCCGCCCTTATTGTTCTGATCGTCTTGAGTGTAGGTGGCTGGTCTAATTTTGCGTCAGGAATCGATCGGGTTGTTAAATTTCGACAGACCTTTACCCCACCCCCGCCCTACTCATTTATAGTAGACAATCAATCTTTGGAGGGAATTGCAAATAGTGATTTTGAACTTCGTGTTTCTGTGATTGGCGAGCAAGTCCCAGACAGAGTTTTTGTCAATACACCCGAGGGTCGTTTTGAAATGAGAAAGAACCGCAACGGCGCGTTTATATATGTTTTCGAAAATATTACTCAGAGCATTCCTTTTTTTGTGGAAAGCGAAAGTGTTCGCTCAGACCAATTTGATTTGATTGTTGTAAGCCCGCCAAAACTTATTGGCTTAAAAATGAGTCTGGTCTATCCAAAACACACGGGCAGGACTGCAGAGCTTGTCCAATCGTTTCAAGATCTTTCGCTCCCCGAGGGGACTAAAGTTGGTCTTCACCTTGAAACCTTAGACACGGACAAGGTTAGGATTCAATCGGGCCAAGCCGCTGTAAAAGTAAACTCCAGCGGTTCTGTTTTCGAAGCAGAGTGGAAAGCGTTCACGAACAACGAAACAAACGTGTCTTTGAGTAACAAAAGTCTTCCAAATTATGAACGATTTACTTTTGATGTTGATGTGATTAAGGATGCTTTTCCAGAAATTTTTCTTGAGCAAAGCGCGGATCCCCTTAATTGGAACGAGCTTCAATTTGAAGGAATAGCTTCTGACGACTATGCTGTGGTTGGCCTTAACCTGGAATACCGAGTTTTAGCGTCTGATAATGTCCCAGACATTGTTGCACTTGATTTTAGTCCTTCGGCAGTAGTGCCGTTTGCAGCATCTTTTCCTGCAGGACTGGGTCTTGAGGAGGGCAAAACTTATGAAGTGAGATTCATCGCCAAAGATAATGACGGAGTTCATGGTGGAAAAAGCTCTTCAACCCAATGGTACCGTTACGGCGTTTTGACTGAACTTGAAAAAAGGGAGGAGCTTCTTCGGCTTCAAAATTTGGCCGTAGAGGGCCTCGAATCTGTGGCTAAGCAAAACGATATTGACCAAGAAGCGCTTAACGAGATTCAGAGAGCGCAACTAGAAAAGGCTCAGTTGAGTTTTGCAGAAAAGCAAAAACTAAAGGAAACGTTGGAGCGCCAACGCCAACAAGACGCCTTGATGAAATCATTCAACGAGGCCACCAAAAAGTCACTTGAAAACCAAAGTAAAGAGTTTCCAAACGATCCCATGACTAAGGCGCTGAAGAAAAGAATAGAGGAACAAGAGCGGGAGATTAATAAGAATGAACGGTTACGGGACGAAATTAAGAAGTACGCAGAGAAGCTGAATGACTTAGACCTGTCTGAGCGTCTAGAGCAATTATCGAAGCAAAAGCAGAGCGCTCAGAAGAGTATGGCGCAAGTTTTGGAATTGACTAAACGGTATTATGTGAGTCAAAAGGCAAAGCAAATTGGAAGTTCTTTGGAAGAACTGGCCGAAAAGCAGGAGGCCTTGGCAGACGAGGATTCCACTGAATCAAACGAGTCAAACCAAGAGAGCCTAAAGAAATCTTTTCAGGAAATTTTGAAGCAAATGGACGAACTTCAAAAGGAGAATGAGGGTCTAAAGAAGCCTTTTGACATGAAGCGAGACAAAGCGACCGAGGCGGGGGTAAAACAAGACCAACAGTCAGCTCTTGATCAATTGAAAAGGAAGGAGAGCCCGAAGAAGCAACAATCTAGCGCCGCCAAGGGAATGAAAAAATTGGCTGAGCAAATGAGCCAAATGCCTATGGGAGGTAGCGGACAACAGCTGACCGAAGACATTGAAATGCTCAGACAGGTATTGGACAATTTGTTGCGATTTTCGTTCAGCCAAGAGTCGTTGATGGCAAAATTTGAGTCCCAAAGGGAGTTGACCTCGGATTTTGCAAATTTGATGCAAGCTCAGCAGGATTTGAAGAACAATTTTAAACATGTTGACGACAGTCTTTTTATATTGTCTCTGCGCCAGCCCATGCTCTCGGAGCGAATTAATGGACAGATTAGTGATGTTTATTTTTATACTGACAAAGCCCTTGATCGTTTTGCGGACAGTCAAATCAACGAAGGGGTGGCGGCCCAACAATTTGTTATGAACGCAACAAATGCCTTGGCAGATCAGTTGAGCGACGTGCTAGACAATTTGAACATGCAAATGGCGCCAAATCCGGGCGAAGGAGAAGGAGAGATGCAGCTTCCAGACATTATTATGAGTCAAGAGAAGTTGGTAGAAAAAATGGGAAAGGAGTCTGACAACAAGGAAGGTATGCGACCCAAAGATTCAGGAGAAGGCAAGAGGTCGTCTGGACAGGGTGGTGAGGGCGATGACGCCGAGGGTACATTTGACACATATAAAGAACAACAAAGGCTAAGAGAGGCGTTTGAGAGGCTTCACGAGTCCAGAGGAGGGAGCGCCGAAGGCCAGAATCTTCTTAATGAGATGGAGCAGTTGGAACGTGATATATTGAATCGCGTACAGTCTGAATCAATCAAGAAGTCCATGAATAATTTGATCTATGAAATGCTCAAATTTGAAGAGGCTGAGCAATTGCAGGGTCGCGAGGACCAGAGAGAGTCGAGAACGGGTAAGTCAGTATATGTTCCTGATAATGAAGTTTTTAAGTTGTCAAAGGGCTCGAACTCCACCATTGAACGATTGAACAGAGAAAGACTCCCCCTTCGGCCAAAGATTACCACTAAAGTTAATCAGTATTTTATCAAAGAGAATGATTGAATTTGAATATCAAAAAAGCGATGCGGATCCAATTGGAGACGAGACGAAGCGTTGGCTGTTAGATGTGGCTGCAAGTGAAGATGCGGAGGTTTTGAATTTGTCCTACGTTTTTTGTGACGACGACTACCTATTGGAACTCAATAAGCAATTCTTAAATCACGACACCTATACTGACGTAATCTGCTTTGACGACTCTCTTGGCAAGTCAATTAGGGCTGAGGTCTATGTGTCAGTCGATAGGGTAAGGGAAAATGCCCTAACTTATAGAGTCACTGAAATGGATGAGCTTCACCGGGTTATGGTTCATGCGTTGCTGCACTGTTTGGGTTATAGAGACAAGTCAAAAGCAGACAGCCTGCTGATGCGACAAAGGGAAGATAGTGCTTTGAAGCTACGGCCTGCATAATTGATAAACTAGCGTATATTTGCTCGAATGTTAAATGTTCCACGTGGAACAATTATGGGACTATTTAGAAACACTTATGACGTAATTGTAGTTGGGGGGGGTCATGCTGGTAGCGAGGCCGCCGCAGCTGCTGCTAATATGGGCTGCAGCACGCTTCTAATTACGATGAATTTGCAGAACATTGCGCAAATGTCCTGCAATCCTGCCATGGGAGGAATAGCCAAGGGACAGATTATTCGGGAGATTGACGCCTTGGGAGGATTGAGCGGAATTGTGAGTGATTTGTCGGCCATTCAGTTTAAAATGCTCAACAAGTCTAAAGGACCGGCTATGTGGAGCCCTCGAGTTCAAAGCGATCGTATGAGATTTGCCGAGGCATGGAGAAATGAATTGGAGCAAATACCCACTCTTGACTTCTACCAAGACATGGTGACTGGGTTGCTTATAGAGCAGGATAAATTGGTTGGAGTCAGAACTTCTTTAGGTGTTGAAATGAGGTCTAAAACGGTTGTTTTAACCAGCGGAACCTTCCTTAACGGTTTGATGCATATTGGCGAAAAGCAATTTGGCGGTGGACGCGCCGGAGAGCGGGCTTCTACAGGAATTACCGAACAACTCGAGACCCTGGGGTTCGACTCTGGTCGCATGAAAACAGGAACGCCCCCAAGGGTAGACGGAAGGAGTTTGGATTTTGCTAAAATGCAAGAACAGCCAGGAGATGCCAAGCCCGCAAAATTTTCTTATAGCGACAGAACCTCTCCTTTGACGAACCAGCGTTCTTGTTACATGACTTATACTTCCTCCCTAGTGCATGACCTTTTGAAGGAAGGGTTTGAAAAATCCCCCATGTTTAACGGACGCATCAAGAGCGTAGGCCCGAGATACTGCCCTTCAATAGAAGATAAGATTAACCGATTTGCTGACAAGGATCGTCATCAAATTTTTGTCGAGCCCGAGGGATGGAATACTGTTGAGGTGTACGTCAATGGATTTTCAACATCACTTCCCGAAGACACTCAGTTTAATGCTCTGCGAAAAGTAGTGGGTTTTGAGAATGTCAGGTTTTTTAGACCAGGTTACGCCATAGAATACGATTATTTTCCCCCTACTCAGCTGAAGCATACGCTAGAGACTAAGCTAATTCCCGGACTTTATTTCGCTGGGCAAATTAACGGCACGACAGGATACGAAGAAGCTGCTGCGCAGGGACTTATGGCAGGGATTAATGCCGCCTTGTTTGTCAAGGAAAAGGAACCGTTTATTCTGAATAGGGACGAAGCATACATTGGAGTTCTCATAGACGACTTGATTACCAAAGGTACTGAAGAGCCATATCGCATGTTCACTTCCAGAGCCGAATACCGCACGCTTTTACGGCAAGACAATGCAGACTTTCGATTGACACCTAAAGGTTTTGCTATTGGCTTGGCCAAAGCGGAACGCTTGAAAAGGATGGAACAAAAAGAGTTGGCCACCGACAAATTCCTGTCGTTTTTTCAAAAAACGAGCATCGACCCAGTTAGTATTAATCCCATCCTAGGGGCGAAGGATTCTGCCGCCGTAAAACAGTCGGATAAGTTGGTGAAAATTTTAACCAGGCCGAATATTGAATTGGAAGATTTGGAAGGCCTTGAGTCGGTTAAACATTATTTGGAAATTGAGAAGCCAGATGAAGAGGTCAAAGAGCAAGTAACGGTACAACTTAAATATGCTGGCTATATTGCAAAGGAAAAAAATAACGCCGACAAGCTTATACGTTTGGAAGGGGTTAAAATCCCTAAAGATTTTGATTTTTCACAGATTTCCTCAATGAGTTTTGAAGCAAGGGAAAAGCTAAAGGCCGTTCAACCCAGAACCGTATCTCAGGCATCAAGAGTGAGTGGAGTTTCGCCAAATGACATTTCTGTCTTGCTCGTTTACATGGGACGTTAATTATTTGTTCCACGTGGAACACATCAAGTCTATCGATGAAAATACAAGATCACCTGGTTTCTAAAAAATGGTTTAGCCTAGAAAAAAATCAGGAGCATGGATTTTGGATGACTGTTCCAAAACCGAGCGAAATTGATCTTCCAAGTTATTATCCTCAGGAAGAGTACCTCTCCCATCAAACCGCGCCAAGAAATTTTCTGGAGCGCGTCTATCACTTATTGCGTTTCTTTGCCATCATCTACAAAACGAGGGTTGTTAAACGGCTGAAAATGAATGGAAAAAGACTATTGGACGTGGGGTGTGGCGCAGGATTTTTCCTCAAATCCATGCAAAAATCGGGCTGGCAGATTTCGGGCGTTGAGCCCAATAAAGACGCGCGATTGGCGGCAAACCGCCTCACTGAGAATGCCGTATTTGACAACGAACAACTCCTTAGGTGGGAAAATTCGAGTTTTGACGCCATCACTTTATGGCATGTTTTGGAACATTTGTCCGATTTGGATCAGTCTTTGGCAAACTTGAGTCGCCTGCTCGATGACCACGGAAAACTGATAGTAGCCCTTCCCAATCATTTGAGTTATGACGCTCATCACTATCATCGTCATTGGGCGGCTTATGACGTTCCCAGACATCTTTGGCATTTTACGAAAGACAGCTTAGTCAGTTTGATGATGGCAAAGGGTTTTATGTTGTCACGCTCCAAACCGCTATGGCTTGACGCGTACTACATTTCTTTACTCTCAGAAACTTATAGACATTCGAAACTGCGTTGGGTCAAGGCTATTTGGTATGGAACACTCTCCAATGTCAGTGCACTTTTTACTAGGGAATTTTCTTCAAGAATCTATATCTTTGAAAAGATGACCGCATAAAGTTGATGCATGAGTCGACTTATTTACAATGCTTTCTTACTTTTGCCGATATTATACAACCGATAGAACCATGAAAAATCACTTTTACCTTTTAAGCGTGGCTTACTTAGTGCTATTAAGCTCATGCCAGCCTTCCGAAAAAATTGCTTTTGTAGACAATGCCAAAGTAATTAACGAATATGACGAGAAAAAGGATATGGACTCCGCACTTCAATTGAAAATCGATGCCTTTCAAAAAAGCACAGACAGCTTAAGGGATGCTTTTCAACAAGAAATTGGTGCGGCAGAAATTCGTGCTACACGGATGAGTCAGGATCAAATCCAAAAGTTGTCTCAAGAATTGCAACAAAAGGAACAGTTTTTAAGCCAGCAAATTCAGGCGCAACAACAGGCGTTGGCTAATGAGAGCCAGGCGAATAACGACTCACTCATCAAACGCATTAAGGACTTTATCAAGGACTACGCCCAAACGAACAATTACACTTTTATTCTAGGCTCTAATGATGCTGGTAGCGTTCTTTATGGCTCAGAGGACAGCGACCTTACCGAGACAATTTTGGAGGCTTTAAATGCTTCTTATAAGGCCAAAAAATAGGTTTTGTATAATGAATCATTATCCCTCGCATTAACTTGCGAGGGATTTTTTGTTTTAGGCTGTGCCTATACTCATGCTAAATTGCTCTGAAGGATGTGTCGTCTAGCTGTTTGATGAGGTCGGATTGAGGCGTCTTCTCAACAGAGACTTGCGTAAATTTTTTGCAAGAAATTTATGTAATTTACTGATCTGCAGAGACTTGACTTGATTTTTATGGACGACAATGTCAATGATTTGACGATTAAGCCTCATGAGGTTGGTCGCAACTCAACTGGCCTTTTTGTGGATAAGACGGGTTAAGTCTAGGGACAAATCTGTCCAAATAAGCTTGGGATTACCGTTTCTAGAAACGTGAATAAAAGCCTCCTCAAGGGCCTCCCTGATCGGAATAATATTGCCTTCGTGAATGAATGCAGCGAATTTGTCAAAGTTGAAACCATCTGTAGTCAAGGGGTCAAAGGCCAAACTATTCATGCCATAGTTTTTTAGCAGAGCCTGTCTAAAAATGTGCAGGCAATGTTGGATAAAGCGTTTTTGCGTTTCGCGCCCAGTTTTGGACACTTCAAGACTCCAAACCATCAAGTCATTCACAGCGCTCTTTTTCTGTTTAACAGAGAATGCCGAACGAACCCATTGAACAAACCAAGCATCAAACAACTGTTCTTCACTATCGCTGTAAACTAAATCCGCAGCCTTATTGAAATTACCATGAGCCTGAACGGCAATCCTTTGAGCCACGATTTTATCTAATTCAAATTGGTCGACCAACGCCTTGACCATGTCGGTTTGGGTCAAATGGGGTACTCGGACGTATTGGCAGCGCGATCGAATGGTGTCCAATATTTGCCCATCATCTTCGGCAATTAATAAAAACACAGTCTTCGCAGGGGGCTCTTCAACCAATTTGAGAAGCTTGTTTGAGGCTGCAGCGTTCATTTTTTCGGCCATCCAAACTATAACGATTTTGTATCCCCCTTCATAGGATTTTAAGGCGAGAGATTTGATGATATCTTGAGCCTCATCGACCCCAATTTGACCCTGCTTATTCTCTATGTTGATTTCTTGATACCAATCGAATAAATTACCGTAAGGTTGAGCTTTAATAAAAGCTCGCCACTCTTCAAGAAACAAACTAGAAACAGGATGTTTCTTGATCTTGTCATTGGCAGCCACAGGAAATATAAAATGAATATCAGGGTGTGCTAAGGGGTCAATAAGCTTTTCGTCAGGGTTTTTAGAGGTGAAAGTTATTAATCGCTGAGCGTAGGCAATGGCAAGAGGCAAAGCCCCACTTCCTTCGGTTCCGACAAAAAGCTGAGCATGGGGCACACGACCATCAGAGATGTCTCGCTGCAGTTGCTCGCTAAGCTTGAAGTGCCCAATAAGATTTTCGAAACGCATCGAACAAAGATAACCCATTTGTTTCAGGCTTGTTTTAACCGATGCTTTATATTTGTCCCTCTAAACTCATCAAACAGATCATGACGACCTTAAACGATATCAATTTTGAAGGCAAGTGCGCACTAATTAGAGTAGATTTTAATGTGCCACTTGATGAGCAGCTGCGAGTGACTGACGCAACGCGAATCGAGGCTGCTGTGCCGACCATTGAAAAGATTTTAAAAGATGGAGGCAAATGCGTGCTCATGTCGCATTTAGGCCGCCCAAAAGGAGTTGACCAAAGCTGTTCTTTGAAGCACATCGTTCCTGCCCTGACCTCCGCATTGGGGTTTGAACCTAAATTTTCCAGCAATACAGTGGGAGAAGCAGCAGAAAAAGCGGTTAATTCGCTCAGTATTGGCGAGGTCTTGTTATTAGAAAATCTTAGGTTTCAGGAAGAAGAAACGAAAGGCGATCAAAAGTTTGCCGAGCAGCTGTCTCGATTGGGAGACGTTTATGTCAATGACGCGTTTGGAACAGCTCACAGGGCCCACGCTTCAACGGCTATTGTGGCGAATTTCTTCCCGAAAGCCAAGTGTTTTGGATTGTTGCTAGCCAAAGAAATAGATAGCATTGCTAAAGTTATGGAACACGGAGAAAAACCTATCACGGCTATTTTGGGAGGCGCCAAAGTTTCTTCTAAAATTACTATTATAGACAATATTTTGGAGCCCATCGATCACCTGATTATTGGAGGAGGAATGGCTTATACCTTTATTAAGGCCCAAGGTGGATCAATCGGGGACTCTTTAGTTGAAGATGACAAGCTGGATTTAGCCCTTTCTATTGTGGCCCGAGCAAAATCAAAAAACGTGAAAGTACACTTGCCCATTGACACCTTGGTAGCAGACTCCTTTTCCGAAAACGCACAAACTGCAGTTTTTCCGATTGGTGAAATTCCCTCAGGATGGATGGGATTGGACATTGGGCCCAAAACCAGAGAATATTTTGCTCAAATTGTAGCAGAATCACGAACCATTTTATGGAATGGTCCGGTCGGAGTTTTTGAAATGTCTGCCTTTTCTGAAGGGACAAAATCTCTGGGAAAAGCCATTGCAGCTGCCACTAAAACTGGCGCATTTTCCCTTGTGGGAGGAGGTGATTCTGTGGCAGCTGTCAAGCAATTTGACTTGACAGATCAAATGAGTTATGTAAGCACAGGAGGAGGAGCCATGTTAGAGAGTTTGGAGGGTAAAACCTTACCTGGAGTGGCTGCCGTCTTGAACTAAGGTCAGATGTGCTGTTGGCATGGATGTTGTATAAGGGTTAAAAACGATGAATTATGAATTATAGAGGCTTATCAATCTTAGTAATTTTAGGACTATTATCTTGCGGGAACGATTCGACTAAAACCACCGACATCAAACCGCTTTCCTCGGGAAAACTTAGTAATATTACTGTAGTCGCCGATATTGATCTTTGGGAAGGCGCTTCAGGCTCTGCGGCTCGACAAACAGTAGGAGGAGATCTTTATGGCTTGCCTCAAGATGAACCTATGTTTGACTTGCACTATATGCCCCAAAAAGTTTTCTCAGGATTTACACGCAAAAATAGAACTGTCTTAATGCTACTTCAATCAGATAGTGTTGGGGTTACTATTGTAAATGACGCTTACGCAAAACCACAGACTTTGGTGGAGGTTTCAGGACCAAACGATCAGGCAATTGCAATGCAGCTGAACCTCAACAAGGACTTGATAATAAGGGTTTTTCAAGAGTCCGAAGTGGCTGAAAAACAACGCCAGATTGCTAAATCTTTGAATAAGGACAAGAGCATTTTTAAGAACTTGGGCTTAACCCTTAATTTCCCATCGGCATATCGAATTGCTTCCACGGACGATTCCTTTGTTTGGGCGAGAAGAGACATTGAATCAGGGAGTGTAAATTTTATCATCTATGAGCTAAACAAGGACAGAATAGACCTCAACGCTCCGATTTTGGAACAAATAATCGCAATTCGTGATTCTGTGGGAGAAAAGCAAATTCCAGGTCCAGTTGAGGGGTCGTATATGATTACAGAAAAGGCCTATGCGCCACAACTTAAAACTGCAGAAATCGCAGGGCACAAAGCCTATGAAACACGGAGTACTTGGGAGCTGGCAAATGCTTTTATGGCAGGCCCATTTGTCAACTACACCATTTATGATCCGAAAAACAGTCGATGGATTGTTGCTGAAGGATTTGTATTGGCCCCGTCAAAAGAAAAGAGAGACTACATGTTGGAGCTTGAAGCTATTTTGAAGTCGATCAAAATATAGAACCCCTTATTTCTCTTTGTCTTCTTTCGGGTCTTCCTTGCTGGCGTTTTTAAATTCTTTGATACCGCTACCCAGGCCTCGCATCAATTCTGGAATTTTCTTCCCCCCAAATAGAAATACAATAGCAACAACTACAAGAACTATTTGCCAAGGCCCAATAGCTAATACAATGTTTAAATCAAAAACCATAGTGAAAGTATTTCCAACAAAGTTAGCAATTTTGAAGTCACAAAATCATTTATACCAATAACTTTAATTTCTATCAGAGGTAATGGAAAGAGGGAATTTCACTAATTTTGGCTAATGGCAAAGAAATTAGTTAAAGGGTGGAGGTTACCCGAAAAATGGCTAAACAACTATATTTTACAATTCGTTAATGCCGATACTTTTGAGGAGAAGTTTTCTCTCCGGCTAACGCGCCTCAATGTATTTGTTTGGGCGTCTCTTTGCGCCATCGTTTTAATCTTTTTAACTACCATTCTCATCGCTTTCACACCCATTCGTGAATACATCCCAGGTTATTCTTCACAAGAATTGGAGCGAAGAGCCTCCGAACTTTATTTCAAATCAGATTCACTTCAACAACTGGTTGGTTATCAAACTGAATATATTGCTAACATCCAGAAGGTACTTACAGGCGATCTTAAATTTGAGCAAGCTGATCCTGACAACACGAGCGCGGACGTTTCAGGCTTGTCTGCAGGCGATTTGGCGCCCTCTCAGGCCGATTCGATGCTTAGAGAGACGGTCAGGAAAGAAGATAAATACAATTTATTTTTATCGGCAAAATCCGGTTCAAATTTTGTGCTATTTCCTCCAGCACAGGGTCCCATCAGCGCCGATTTCAATTTAAAGGAAAAACATTTTGCTGTAGATGTTAATGTTCCTATCAACACCCCAATAAAGGCGGCGGCCGACGGTCGAGTCATTCTAACGGAATGGTCTGTAGAAACAGGATATGTTGTTCTTGTTGAGCACAGCAACAATTTACTCACTGTTTACAAGCACAACACTAAACTAACAAAGTCTCAAGGAGACATCGTGAAAGCTGGTGAAGTGATTGCAATATCTGGCAATACAGGCATCTTGACGACAGGCCCACACCTCCACTTTGAGCTTTGGAACAACGGCTACCCCGTTGATCCTAAAACCTTCATCGATTTTCAACAACTCCGCTGATGTCCATCAAATCATATTTCGCCAAACTCATGGCGCAGCGCTCTAGAAAGCGCATTGAATCGTGGTCAAGCAATCCAATCCTTACTCAGCAAAGAGTTTTCAATAAACTCGTAGAATCAGGTAAAAGAACCAAATTTGGTATTGATCACGCCTTTGGAGAAATCTCTAAAATATCTGATTTTCAGGCCAACGTTCCTGTTCGAGACTATGAATCCTTGAGAGTTTATATTGAACAGGTTGTGGCAGGAGAGCCTGACGTCCTGTGGCCTGGAAAACCATTGTATTTTGCCAAAACCTCGGGCACTACCTCTGGGTCTAAGTTTATTCCAATTACCAAAGAAAGCATGCCCGAGCATATCAATGCAGCAAAAAGCGCTTTGCTGATGTTCATTGCGGACACCGGTCAAAGTAGTTTTGTTGATGGAAAAATGATTTTTTTGCAAGGCAGTCCAGTGCTGAAAGAGGTTAATGGGATTAAGCAGGGACGATTGTCCGGGATTGTTGCACACTATATCCCCAAATACCTTCAGAAAAACAGACTGCCCAGCTGGGAAACCAATTGTATTGAGGACTGGGAGACCAAAGTAGACACAATTGTAAAGGAAACCATTGATCAAGACATGCGGGTTATCAGCGGCATTCCTTCATGGGTTCAAATGTATTTCGAAAAACTTGTCGAGCAAAGCGGTAAATCTATCGGAGACCTCTTCCCTAACTTCAATCTCTTTGTTTTTGGTGGAGTGAACTTTGCACCATATAAGTCGAAGTTTGAACAATTGATTGGTAGGAAAGTACCCAGTGTGGAATTGTTTCCTGCTAGCGAGGGCTTTTTTGCGTTTCAAGATCGTCAAGATCGTGAGGATTTGTTGTTATTGTTAGACTCTGGTATTTTTTATGAGTTTGTTGAGGCATCTGCCTTTTTTGATGACCATTACGCCCGCTTGACTCTTGAAGAAGTTAGAATGAATGTGAATTACGTTATGATCATTTCTACTACCGCAGGGCTTTGGGCTTACAATCTTGGAGACACCATTTCCTTTACTTCATTGTTGCCATTTAGAATTAAAGTCACGGGCCGAATTAAGCACTTTATTTCGGCATTTGGCGAACATGTGATTGGTCAAGAAGTAGAGCGAGCGATGCAAGTCGCTATTGAAGGCACCAATGCTGTCGTCAACGAATTTTCGGTAGCACCTCAAGTTAATCCATCCGAGGGCCTGCCATTTCACGAGTGGTTTGTCGACTTTGACACCGAGCCCTCTGACATGAATCAATTCAGAACCCTCATTGACTCTGAATTACAAAAACTCAACACTTATTACAAAGATTTGATTATTGGAAAAGTGCTCCAGCCTTTGAAGGTTTCTTCCTTAAAAAAGGGGTCATTTGATCTGTATATGGGTTCGCTGGGCAAGTTGGGCGGACAAAATAAATTACCAAGACTAGCCAATAATCGAGACATTGCGACGTTTCTAGAAACGCATGACTTTGTCTTGCGGCGGTGAAGTCGTAGAATTCACTTAATTTTGGACAACTAACAGCGGGGGTCGCAACCCCTTTAAGCATTTCAAGGATGGATCAATCAAAAAATAATAATAGCGAAGAGGTCGATTTAGGCCAATTATTTAATGCTATTGGAGCGGGTATTAGGAGTGTTTTTAGATTCTTTAAAAACTTGTTGTTTGGACTGGCCAATTGGGCTTTGGAAGGCATCTTATTCGTTCGTCAGCGCTTTCTAGTTTTTGGAATTATTTCTCTTTTGGGCGCATCTTTCGGAGCCTATATTGATTATATTGATGGCCCAAGGTATGCCTCAAAGATGATTCTTGCGACGAATTATGGCAGCGGGAAATTGTTGTATAACGAGGTAGAATATTTAGCCGCCTTGTTAAAACAAAATGACACTTCTCAGCTGCACTCTAGATTTAACATCAAACCCAGTGAGGCTGAAATGATTTCAAAGATTAAAATCGAGCCTATTGTAGATCCTAAAGAAGAGTTGTTGGCATTTGATGCCTATCGACTTAAAATGGACACTACTATGGTGTCAAAATCAATTACCTTTTCCGAGTACAAAGATGATTTCGAAGAGCACCAATATAGACGACATATTATTGAAGCCACAGTTTACGACAGAAAGTTGCTGAGCAAAATAGAGAGTGGTTTATTGAACGCGCTCAATTCGAACAAAATCCTTCAATTGGAAAATCAAATTGGCACTGTGAATTTATCGCTTGTTGATGAAGGACTAAAAACATCCATGGCCCGAATTGATTCATTGCTATTAGCCGAGCAGAAAGCCTTAGAGCAAAACACCATGTCAGACGACATGTCGGGTACTTCCATTAATTTGACCGAAAACACCCGCAACACCAAGGAAGTACAGTTGGTTGAATTGAAAATCCAATTGATGGATGAACTGCAGCTAAACAACGAAAAAAATCTGATTGCCAATAATATTACTAACGTCATCACTTCCTTTGATGAAATGGTATATAAAGAAACCGCGTTCACAAAAAAGGGCTCGGTAAAATATGGGGTTTTAGCCTTTTTGGCACTAAGCATGTTTTATGCTATCATGCGCTTTGATAAATTTTTGAAAGAAAAAATTGACCAAAAAGCCAATAGGGCATAAACTTCAACACTCATGCTTTCAATTGCTATCACAGGCGCCAATGGCCAACTCGGACAATCCTTACGCGCCATAGCGCCTCTTTTCCCTAATTTGGATTTAAAGTTCTTCAACCGATCCGAATTAGACGTTACCAATCGCAAATCAATACAAGAGGCTTTCGGTTCAAAGCACTTTGATTATCTCATAAATTGTGCGGCATACACTAATGTGGTAGGCGCCGAAAGCAATTCCGAAGCCGCAAACCTCCTCAATGGGCTGGCCGCAGGCTATTTGGCCGAAGCAGCTCAAAAGAATAAGACCCATTTGGTTCAAATTTCTACGGATTATGTTTTCGATGGCACTAAATTAGAACCATATGTCCCGACGGATTTGACAAATCCTTTGAGCGTATACGGTCAATCCAAATTGCTTGGAGAACAATTGGTCGCTCAAAATTGTGACCACTATTCTGTCATTAGGACATCCTGGGTATATTCAGAATTTGGGTCTAATTTTTACACCAAAATCAAAACTAGAGCAGACGAAGGTCAAATCTTGTGGATTACTGACGAATACATTGGTTGCCCAACATACGCCCCAAAGCTAGCGCAACACATCCTATCAGGCATTACTAAGGGCGATTTACCTCAAGGGGTTTCTCACTTTGCAGGAAAGGAGGTGATGACATGGTTCGGTTTGGCAAGAAAATTACTGCCCGAGGCTGATATTCGAGTGGCTCCAAAAGAAAAGCAGCCGCTGTCGGTCAACCGACCCAAATACAGTGCCTTGGCAGGTTAACAATAATCAAATTAGGAAGCAGCTTGAATGAATATTAGCGTGCAGAAAGTAGTGGTATTGAGCTTGATGCTATGCATCTTGAGCACTCAGGGTATGCTAAATTTTTACCTGTTCAGTTGGCTCGGAAATGGCGGTTTGAAATCAGCTGTTCCTCCTTCAGCCATACTGATGTTGTTCACCTTTGTCTTGCTGTATAAAAACAAAAATTTTGTTTTAAAAGTCTTTGACGTTGTCTTGATTGCTTATTTATTGGCTTTGCTTGTTACAGCCGCCATTTCAGGGATAGAAGCGTCTTCTGTGTTTTATGCTTTTAGGGAGTTGGTCTTGCTTTTTGCTTTGGTCCTGTTAGCCGAAAACACGCACATTTCTAAATCTGACATAAAGGCGATTAACCGTCTTTTGTTTGTCTTGGTGATTCTTAATCTGGCTGCGGTTTTTTACACTTATATGGTCGGGCCCGAAGTTTATATGAAAACCTTGACGGGGCGTTACTTTTGGCCAAAGGACCCCAAATATTTTTTCACGATATCTACATTCTATGATTTTTGGAGGTCTCCAGGTTTGGTTGGCCAATTTGCCGATTTAGGACTCTTCGCTGTGCTTTCCTTTTTTATTTTTATCAGGCATAAAGCGTCCAAGTTGTTCATTGGAGCCGCTTTGCTTCTGACCCTAGTGGCATTGTCCAGAACTGCCTACGTACCATTGGTTATTTATGTGCTGTATTACCTTTTGACAGGGCAAAAAGTGTTGAAATTCTTGATAAAATATTACTATATCTTTTTCTTGTTGTTGGTTCCTGCCTTTTGGATTCTCTTTCAAAAAAAGGTCTTTTCACCAGAATCGCTGTTGATGCGATTCGAGTTTTGGAATGACATCATTCATCAATCCGATTTCAGTTGGTTTTTTGGAGGACGTATAGGAACCGTCGGACAAGCCTCAGAATTGGGTTGGTTCTCAAAAGTTTTGGACAGTTATTGGATTTATTTGTTTCTGAGCAGCGGAATAATTGGCATCATACTGGCCTTTAATTTCTTTTTCGAAAGAGTCATGGCTTATCGATTGTTGTCAGTCGTTGCGGTTGGATTTTTTGTTTCTGGCTTGTTCACTACCCTTACGCAGAGCTATAGTTTTCTGTTATTATTCCCGTTTTTATTTTTAAAATTAAAACCAGCAGCCGATGACTGTTAGAATAGGGCAAGCGGAGTTTTGGAAAACCGGAGGATTTCTTCAAGCTGCAGTATTGTTATCAGCAGCTTTTCCAATCATGCCTTTCTTTGCCAGAAGTGCTAGCGTCATCTTGTTGTTGATCGTCGCACTATTAGAATTTCGGAAAATTAGCAAATCGGAATGGAGACTATTTACTGTCTTATTTTGCTTAGCTTATTTAGGCTTGGTCTTTTCGTTGATTGTAACTCAGAATTTGGACAAAGGTTTCAATGAACTGGGTCAGCTGGCCCCCTTAATATTGCTGCCTCTAGCTTTTTTCTTATTAAGGGATCAACTAACAAGTGTTTTATTAAAACGCTTTGTGGTCGTGTTCATTGCTTCAACTTTTTTGTTGGTGTTTTATCAGCTCGTGAGAATTGGGCTTCAATGGAATCAATTGTTTGGACCAATAACGGAGTCAGAAGTTATAGCCTTTAACTTAGACTTGTTGCCTTCTGTCCCGGACTTTCTTGTTGACAGAGTGACGGGACACAGACTAAGGGAATTTACTATCGATGTCACTGGAACACACCCTACTTATCAGGCTCTTTGGCTTGTGACATCAGTTTATTTTTTAGCTAAAGAACCATTGTTGTGGCTCACCAAAAAATGGTATTATCTCATTTTGATCATCCTTGTCTTTGGATGGGTTTACTTTATTGGTTCAAGAATGGGTCAAATAGCCGTGGTTTTGGTATTATTCATCTCTTTGTTTACTCAAATTAGCGCACGTCGTTGGCAGTTTATTGTATTTGGAGTCCTGATCGCAGGACTTTGGTTCATGGCTAACCACCCCAGATTCAAAGAGATTGCAGAAGGATTCAATCCAAGCATTACTTCAGACCACATTGCTCATTACAATTCTTCCAATGTCCGTTTGGCTACATGGCGCTGTGCTGTCGAAACCATTGAGAACAACCCATGGTCTGGCACAGGCGTTGGTGACATACAGCCAAGCCTAGACCTGTGTTATAAGAACAATTATGACGCGCCTGTTTTCACGTGGGATCAATACAACACTCACAATCAATACCTTCATTTTTGGGCGACTGCGGGTATTATTGGGCTGGCGTTGTTTGTTTTGCAGTTGTTTGCATTGAGCCGCAGATTGTTAAAATTGCAATCAAAAGATGGTTTTGCAGTGTTTTTGATAGCGATTTTATTTATGCTTACAGAGAATATCTTGGTGCGCTCTGATGGCATTCATTTTTTTGCGACTTTTACAGCCTTTTATGTCTATACAAAACGATAAAATATATATCAATGCCAGGTTTTTGATGCAACGCCTAACGGGCGTGCAGCGATTTGCAATTGAAATATCCAAAGAGCTTAGAACCCGCTACGGTTCCAGGGTTGTTTTTATCGCCCCAAAGGGAATTCTGCACCACGACATTGGCAGAGAACTAGAGGTCGTCTCTATTGGACAGTTTTCGGGATATTTTTGGGAGCAAATTGAGTTGCCTTTATTTTTGAGAAGACAAAACAAGCCATTGTTATTAAATTTATGTAACATGGCGCCTGTTTGTTACTCCAACAAGATTGTAACAATTCATGATTTGGCCTATGAAGACATGTCTGGAAATTTCAGTTGGAAATTCAGAACCGTTTATCGACTGCTGATGCCAAAAATCGTCAGATCGTCAAAAAAGGTGCTTACAGTTAGTGTTTTTTCTAAAGGTAGATTGAGGCGCCACTATCCTTATCTCGATGAACAACAGATCGAGATTATTCCAAACGGAGCAAAAAAATGGCCTCCAAAGGAGCAAAAACTGCCATCTGATCAACCGTTTATCTTGTCGGTTGCGTCTTCAAGCATGAGAAAAAATTTGGATCTTTTGATTTTGGCCTTCAATAAATTCAACCAAATTAATCATGGAGCGTATAAACTTTTTTTGGTAGGGGATAAGGATCGCGTGTTTGAAAAGCAAAGGGCCCTTGAGTTCAGTTCGGACATCATTTCTTTAGGAAGAGTTATTGATCAGGAATTAAACAACCTTTACGCCTCTTCATCAGCCTTTTTGAACCTATCCCTTTACGAAGGTTTTGGACTCCCAATACTTGAAGCATTGTCTCATCATACCCCTGTGGTGTGTTCAGATATCGAAGTGCATAAAGAAATATTCGAAGGGGCAGTTTTTTTTGTAAACCCTCATGATGCCGATGCCATCGCCAATAGCCTGTCTATGGCAGTTAATGATCAAAGCACTAAGAGAAGGCAGAGAGTTAACGAATTACTTCAAAATTTTACTTGGGAGCGCTCAGCCTTGAAGATTGAGGAAGTGATCAAGAACATTCAACAATTCGAATAAATGAAAATTGCGTTGGTTCATGACTGGTATTACGTCAATGGTGGCGCAGAAAAAGTGGTGCGTGCTATCAATGAAATTTGGCCTGACATTTCCCACTACGCACTGATAGATTTTTTGTCGGAAAAGGATAGAAATGACATTTTGAAGGGCAAAAAAGTGGCCACAAGCTTTATTCAGTGTTTTCCCTCGGTTCGACAAAACCATAGGAAATTTTTACAGTTATTCCCTTATGCTATTGAGCGTTTTGATTTGTCGTCCTACGATGTCATTATCAGTTCTTCCGCTGCAGTTGCCAAAGGGATTAGAGTGAATAGCAATCAATTGCACATATGCTATTGCCATTCTCCAATGCGGTATGCCTATGATTTATACGATCAGTACATCCAAGATTACAAAAAGGGGAGTATAAAAAGAGCTTATGTCAATTTTGTGCTTCAAAGACTGAGACGATGGGATCAAAGAACCACACCAGGGGTAACTCACTTTGTAGCTAATTCTAATAATGTTGTTCAACGCATTCTAAGAATTTACAAACGAAAGGCTGAGGTGATTTTCCCCCCTGTTGACACAGATTTCTACGAATTGAGCCCGTTTAAAGGAGAGTATTTTTTTACGGCCTCAAGAATGGTTTCCTATAAAAGGATGAGTATAATCATAGAGGCATTTAACAATCGTCCTGATCTCGAGTTGGTCGTCGCTGGGAGCGGTCCAGAAGAAAAAAAACTCAAAAAAATCGCCGGTCAAAACGTCCAATTTAAGGGGTTTGTAGATTCTTCCCACTTAAAAGATTTGATGCAACATGCTAGGGCATTTGTCTATGCGGCGGAAGAAGATTTTGGGATTGTTCCAGTAGAAGCCATGTCATGCGGAGTCCCTGTTATTGCCTTTGCCAAGGGAGGTTTGTTGGAGACCGTAAAACAAAAAGTTTCAGGATTGTTTTTTGAAGAACAGTCTTCAAAAGCAGTGGGTAGAGCCCTTGAACAATTTGAAAAGGAGACCTTCGACCCATACCAAATCCGAGAACATGCCCTGCAATTTGGAACAAATAGCTTTAAAGAAAAATTCGAGAAATTTGTCATGGACAAGTGGCAAAGCTTCAAATCTCAATAATCCGCAAGCCAAACCATTGAACTTCCTTATTTTTGTTTTTCAATTAGAAAATGCATCTCTATGAAACTTACTGTTGTTGGGACGGGTTATGTTGGTTTAGTTACTGGCACTTGCATGGCTGAAACAGGCGTTGAGGTGCTTTGTGTGGACAATAATGTCGATAAGGTAAATACCATGTCTGAGGGCAAATTACCCATTTATGAGCCTCATTTGGACCAGTTATTCCAGAGAAATATTCTATCTGGAAGGTTGAGGTTTTCTACAAATCTCAAAGAAGGGCTAGACCACTCGGATATCATCATGTTAGCCCTACCGACCCCTGATGGCGGAAATGGATTTGCGGACTTGTCTTATGTGCTAAAAGTCAGTGAAGCAATTGGCCAGCAGATGGACAGCTACAAAGTGATAGTCAATAAAAGCACCGTTCCTGTTGGGACGGCCGACAAAGTCAGGGAAGTGGTAAAAGAGCAAACTGACATTGCTTTTGATGTGGTTTCTAATCCTGAGTTTCTTAGAGAAGGCTTTGCTGTTGAAGATTTTCTGAAGCCAGAACGCATCATAATCGGATCCCAATCGGAAAGGGCAGTTGATTTGATGAAGCAGTTGTACCGCCCTTTTGTTCGATCAGGCAATCCAATTTTGGTGATGGATGAAAAATCGTCAGAGTTGACCAAATATGCAGCCAATTCCTTTTTAGCCACAAAAATTACCTTTATGAATGAGATTGCCAACTTTTGCGAAAAAGTAGGCGCCGATGTGGACATGGTCAGAAGAGGAGTCGGCACAGATTCTCGAATAGGCAAGCGATTTTTGTTTCCTGGTATCGGGTATGGGGGATCTTGTTTTCCAAAAGACGTCAAGGCACTTTTCTATTCGGGTCAAGAAGTAGACTACAATTTCAATATACTAGAAGCGGTTATTAAGACCAACGACCACCAGAGGACTGTTCTTTTGCCCAGGTTAGATGCTTTTTTCAAAGGGCAGCTCAAAGGCAAAACAATAGCAATATGGGGATTGGCGTTCAAACCCGAAACAGATGACATACGAGAAGCCCCCGCCTTATTGATGATTGATGAGCTGCTGAAATTGGGAGCTAAAATTCAAGTTCATGACCCTGAAGCCATGACCAATGTTGAAAAAATTTACCAAAGTAAAATTGATTACTGTCAAAATATTTACGAGGCTGTAAACGGGGCGGATGCTTTGGTGATATGCACAGAATGGAGTATTTTCCGATCTCCAGACTTCTCCCGTATAAAAAGCCTAATGGCCTATCCAGCCATTTTTGATGGAAGAAACTTATATGATACGATTACCTTACAAGAGGAAGGTTTTTACTACAGCTCAATTGGCAGAGCCTTGGTTCAACCCCAATAAATGGAACTATTGAAAAACGAGAGTCAACGTGTTTTGATTACTGGTGCTGCCGGGTTTTTGGGCTCACACCTTTGCGACCGTTTTGTTTCAGAAGGGTTTCAGGTAATTGGGATGGACAATTTTATTACCGGTCACCAAGCAAATTTGGAACACCTGAGTAGAAATCCAAATTTTGTATTCATCGAACACGACATTACCAATTTTATTCAAATTGAAGGGCCTCTTGATTATATCATGCATTTTGCATCTCCTGCAAGTCCAATCGACTATGTCAAAATTCCAATACAAACTCTTAAAGTAGGATCGCTAGGCACTCACAATTTACTCGGATTGGCCAAAGCAAAGGGCGCCCGCATTTTAATTGCTTCTACCTCAGAAGTCTACGGAGATCCTTTGGTTCACCCTCAATCCGAAAGCTATTTTGGAAATGTCAACACCATTGGACCAAGAGGAGTATATGATGAGGCAAAGCGATTCCAAGAATCTTTAGTCATGGCCTATCACAGGGTTCACGGCTTAGAAACGAGAATAGCCCGAATCTTTAACACCTATGGACCGAGAATGCGCCTGAACGACGGGCGTGTTGTGCCTGCGTTTATTGGACAGGCTTTGCGAGGCGAAAATCTCACTGTTTTTGGAGATGGCAAGCAAACCAGATCCTTCTGTTATGTCGACGATATGATTGAAGGGTTATACAGATTGCTGTTTTCCAATTATGTTGAGCCAGTCAATTTGGGTAATCCGGATGAGTTGACAATCCTTGATTTCGCTCATGAAATCTTAGAACTCTCCAAAAGCAAGAGCAAACTGAGGTACATGGCATTGACTGAAAACGACCCCCTTCAGCGTCAGCCAGACATTAGCTTGGCTCAAGATATTTTAGATTGGAAGCCTATCATCTCGAGAAAGGTTGGTATTGCAAATACTTTTAATTATTTCGCGGCGTTACCAAAGGAACAACTGCTTCGCAAAGAGCACAAGGATTTTACCACCCGAAATAAGGACAAGTGACGATAAGACAAGGCCGGTATTCTAAATTTCTTCGCCCCATTTCCTATATCATTGATCTGACGTTAATCAATGGCTTAGGCTATTGGTTGTTTTTCAAGGAAGATAATGGGATGAATTTTTTCCTTTTTGCATCCATATCGTGGATTGTGATTTCTGCCATATCGCCATTCTATGAAGTTTATCGTTTTACTAGGCTAACCGTAATTTTTACAAAAATCGTTAGGCAGCTTGTTGTTTTTTCGTTGTTAGTATTGTCCATTTCGGCGCTGTGGGAATTTGACAAAATGACTCCGACAAGGATCGGTCAGTATGTTCTTGTCTTATTCGTTTGTGTTAGTCTGGCGAAGTATTTCATCTATTTCGCCTTGCAGCGTTACAGATCCGATTTCGGAGGAAATTTCAGAAGGACGATAGTCATAGGGAGTAACGGAAACGTGATTAATTTAGAACATTTTTTCAAAGAAAATCCTGAATATGGATATAAGCTTCATGGTACAATGACTTTTCAAGGACCAAATGCAATTTCTGTGGAAGAGTGCTGTCGCTTTATTTTGGAGCACAAAATTGACGAGATTTATTGCTCCGAAAAGGAGCTAAACCCAGACCAGCTCAATGCGTTGATTGACTTTGCAGACAACAATTTAAAGATTATTAAATTTTTGCCTGACGAAAAGCGCTTGTCATCGCAAAGCCTAACGCGCGATTATTACGACTACATCCCCGTGGTCTCTTTGAGGCATATGCCTTTGGAAATCCCTTTCAATCGCCAAATCAAAAGAGGATTCGATATTTTGTTTTCGCTTTTGGTGATGGTTCTACTGCTGTCATGGCTCATTCCAGTAATAGGAATTTTGATAAAATTGGAAACTATGGGACCTATATTGTTCAGGCAAAGGAGAAATGGCTTCAACAACCATGAATTTATTTGTTATAAGTTTCGAAGCATGATTTTGAACGAAGAGGCCGATTTGATTCAAGTAACCAAGGGCGACGAAAGAGTGACTCGAGTGGGTCGATTGTTACGCCGTTCTAGCGTTGACGAATTACCTCAATTTATCAATGTGTTTTTTGGGGAGATGTCGGTGGTTGGGCCTCGTCCCCACATGGTGTTCCACTCTCAGATGTACGCCAACTCAGTTGATAAATTTATGGTAAGGCATTTTGTTAAACCAGGAATCACAGGATTGGCTCAAATCAAAGGATTTAGAGGAGAGGTTGAATCAGCTGACGACATCATAAATCGAGTCAAATACGATATTTTTTACATTGAAAATTGGTCTCCGTTATTGGATTTTAAGATAATTTTGCAGACGATGTATAACTTCATACGAGGAGACAAAAAAGCTTATTAACATGCGAATTTTAATACTGGGATCTGGAGGCAGAGAACACACGTTAGCTTGGAAAATGTCACAGAGTCCTTTATGCGATTCACTTTTTGTGGCTCCAGGAAATTCTGGAACTTTTCAGGTGGCTACGAACTTTGAGATTGACCCGACAAATTTTGAAGCTGTTATTGGCTTAGTTAAGAGCGAAGCGATTGATATGGTAGTTGTTGGTCCCGAAGAACCGCTGGTTCTAGGAATTCACGATGCAATCAAGTCAGACAAGGAGTTGGAAAACGTCGCAGTTATTGGTCCTGCCAAGGCGGCAGCAGAACTCGAAGGGAGTAAGGCCTTTGCAAAGGCGTTTATGAACCGACACAATATTCCTACTGCAGCTCATGATGTTTTCACGGCAGATTCCCTTCAAAAGGGCTTACAATTTTTATCTACCCTAAAGCCCCCCTATGTCTTAAAGGCTGATGGCTTAGCTGCTGGTAAGGGCGTCTTGATTATCGACAGTCTCAACGAAGCCCAAGCCACTCTCAAGGATATGCTGGAAAACCAAACTTTCGGAGAGGCCAGTCGAACTGTGGTTATAGAAGAGTTTTTGTCGGGAATAGAGTTGAGTTGTTTTGTGCTTACTGATGGGAAGAGTTATAAAATATTGCCAATGGCAAAAGACTACAAGCGTATTGGTGAGGGAGACACAGGACTTAACACAGGCGGAATGGGCGCTGTTTCTCCAGTGCCTTTTGTCGATGAGATGTTCTACAATAAGGTGGAGTCACGAATCGTAAGACCAACCATTGCTGGACTTCAAAAGGACCAATTACCCTATATTGGGGTAGTTTTTATTGGATTAATAAAAGTAAATGACGATCCGTTTGTTATCGAATACAATGTTCGTTTTGGTGATCCAGAAACGGAGGTAGTCATACCTCGAATTAAGTCCGATCTTGTGGAACTGTTTGCCTCTCTAAACCAAGGAAACTTGAAGGATTACCCATTGGAGATAGATGAACGCACCGCAGCAACCGTTATGATGGTTTCAGGGGGTTATCCAGGCGATTACGAAAAAGGCAAGGAGATTTTTGGTATGAAAGGTGTGGATGGCCTTCATCTTTTTCACGCAGGAGCCATTAGGGTAAATGATAAGACCCTAACTAGCGGGGGCAGAGTAATGGCTGTTACAGCATTTGGAGAAAACCACAAAGTTGCTACGAAAAAAATCTACGATCAAATTGAAAAGATCAATTTTGATGGAAAAAATTACCGAAAAGATATCGGATTTGATTTATAAATAAGAATGTGCCGAAATTGATTTGTCTTCTTCTCCATTTCTATCATGACGACTCAACTGAGTCATCCAATAAGTAAAAGCAACTAATCCAGTAATTGCAAACAGCCAAGTCATCACATTAGCAGCCCACCAATTGTCCAATTCTATTTCGGCTAGAAAGGAAAAAGGAACAAACAAAACGTTGGTAAACAAATCTCCTAGGGCCGTAAAAAATGCTGTCATCGCAATATCAATTTTGTTCAGCAAAGATAACAAAGCTATATTGTCCAGCCAAAACTTATTATTGTCTTTACCCAAAATTAAGAGTTTCTTCAATTCAAACTATATTTGCACCATATAAGCACGCCATGATTGCAGCAAAGGCCAACGATATTTTTCAAAAAGCAATTTCTGATTATAAAGTATTGAATAGGGTTGACCAACCATTTCACAACCCAATTGAACACGACAAAGATCCGTTGGGGCACTTGTTTTATCGCAAGTGTTGGATTGATACGGTTCAGTGGGCCTATGAAGACATTATCCGCGATCCGAATATCGATCCCAAAGCAGCACTTGTTTTGAAAAGAAAAATTGACGCCTCCAATCAAGACCGAACAGACACAGTAGAGTATATTGATGGATATTTTTTAAAACAATTCGAATCGATTCAACCCAACAAGGAGGCCACAATCAATTCGGAAAGTCCAGCTTGGGCGCTTGACCGACTGTCTATTTTGGCCCTGAAGATCTATCATATGCAGCTAGAAACTATGAGAGATGATGCCACGGAAAGCCACAAATTGGCTTGTAAAAACAAGCTGAATGTACTCTTAGAGCAAAGGGTCGATTTGTCTCGAGCCATTGACGAATTGATAAATGACATCACATCCGGCAATAAATTCATGAAGGTTTATAAGCAGATGAAAATGTACAACGACGAAGAGTTGAATCCAGTTTTAAGAAAGCTTAAATCCTAGTTGACCAACACCAGTTCACATATCTTAGTCATCCGTCTTTCGGCAATGGGGGATGTTGCAATGACGGTGCCCGTGATCCTAGCCATGCGAAATCAATTTCCTGAGGCTCAAATTACCGTTGTCACTCGAAAAGCCTTTATCCCTATTTTCGCCCATTTGAATGATGTCTCTGTGCTTTCTGTAGATTCGCTTGGGCGCCACAAAGGGATTATGGGTCTATGGCAATTGTCTAAAGAGATCCACGCATTGCGACCAAGTATGATTGCAGATCTTCACAATGTGTTGCGGTCTAAGATGTTGCGATTCTTTTTGAAAGACTACAGATGGGCAATAGTCGATAAAGGAAGAAAGGACAAGTATTTGGCAGTGAATCAAGGGAAGGAAGTCCAGCTTCAAACCACCCATGAGCGATATGCCGATGTGTTTAGGAATCTTGGGTTTGACTTGAATCTTGCTGATTTTGTTTTACCTAGAACAAAATTCAATCTTCCTTCAGGTATTCCAACTAAACCAAAAGAGAAGTGGATTGGATTTGCCCCTTTTGCGGGTTATTTGGGCAAAACATATCCTTTAGACCTTTCTGCCCAATTGATCGCTCGATTAGAAAAACATGCCAGTGTAGTCTTATTTGGTGGAGGAGAAGAAGAAACAAAAGCCCTAAACGATCTTGCTTCCAAATTTGAAAAGGTGACTTGCTACGCTGGACAGTTAAATTTATCAGAAGAAATTCAACTCATTTCAAATCTAGATATGATGATTGCCATGGATTCGAGCAATGGCCACTTAGCGGCTATGCTTGGAGTAGAGGTTATTTCGATTTGGGGCATTACTCATCCAATTTTGGGATTTGCTCCTTTCGGCCAGCCTGGCTGCAACAGTTTGGTAGCCGATAAATCCAAATTCAACAAAATACCCACGTCCGTCTACGGCAACAAAATGCCCCAGGGCTATGAAAACGCCATCAGAACCATTACACCTGAAATGATTGATCAATTAGTCCATGAAAGACTTAAACATCGTCATAGTCCACCGTCAGAGACGCACTTGTAGGACGAGATTGGCAAGTCAAAACATAGCCAGATTTCAAATCGGCATCGGTGAGCACATTGTTCTGAGCCATTTCGACACTGCCTTCAGTGACTTTGGCAATACAACTGCTACACACACCTCCTTTGCATGAATAGGGCGCATCTAAATCCTTTGCGAGTGCAGCGTCTAGCACAAATTGATTTCGATTCATCTCGAATTCGACAGATTCACCATCTAAAACTAAAGTAATATTGGTTTTGCCTTCAGAAACAGTCTTGCCATCAGAGGCTTCCGTAGGAACAAAAAATAATTCGTATCGGATGTTAATCTCAGGATGTCCAAGTGCTGTCAATTTCCCCTTAATCTCCTGAACCATATCATTTGGACCACAAAGGTAGAAGTGACCTCGCCCGACTTGAAGGGGAAATTCTTTCAAAAAGGACTCTATTTTGGCTGCATTAATTCTACCAAAGCCAGCTTCGGGCATTTCAATTCTGCTGTAAATCCAATGCAAGTGCAATCGGTCGCGGTGAGTGTTTTTTAGCGTTTTGAGCGCCATGACAAACATACTGTCCTCTGGGGTTTTGTTGCCATAAATCAAATGAGCCTCCCCTGTGGAGTGTTCTAAAAAGTGCTGCAGCAAACTCATTATTGGGGTGATGCCGCTGCCAGCAGCAATTCCTACAAAGGTTTGAATGTTTTGTTCTAAAACGAATCTGCCTTGAGGGGTTCTGACTTCAAGGATTTCGCCAACTTTTAGGGACTGGGCAAAGCCCGAAAAGATGCCGCCGTTTAACCTTTTTATTCCAACAGATAACTCCCCAGAAGAAGGACTGCTACAGATTGAATAATCGCGAATGACAGTTTCTCCATTGATTGTTGTTTTAAGACTTAAATATTGCCCAGCGACGAAGCTATAATCTGTCTTGAGTTCTGGGGGAATGGCAAAAGAGATTTTTACTGAATCAGAGGTTAATGGTACTACGGAATCGATTTGAAGTCGATGGAATTGGTTCATGGGTTGAATTTGGTTTCAAAAATAAGGAACTTAAAAGATTATAATTAACTTAGCACTTGTATTTTTGCCCTAAAATTCAAATTATCACCATGCAGATTGCCGATTTTTTACGACTTGAATGGCAACAGTTCACCCGAGCGGCCTATTTTCAAAAGAGCCTGGCCATTAAAATTTTAATGGGATTTTTAGTCCTTTATTTTGGGGTAACAGCTTTGTTGATTGGAGGGTTAATTTATTTCATCGCCGAAGATGCGGCGCCTAACGTGGACCCTCTCGTCACCGTCAACAACCTTTTGGTGATATGGGTTGCTCTTGACCTGTTGTTGAGGTACTTTTTACAACAGCTTCCGGTATTAAACGTCAAGCCATTGATGGCGATGCCAGTCCAAAGAACCAAAGTTGTTCGTTTTGTGTTACTCAGGTCTTTGTCCTCCTTTTTTAATATCTTACCTCTTTTCCTTTACATCCCTTTTACTGTAGTTCTATTGGTTAATGACTATAACCCGATTCAAACACTGGCTTGGTTTGTAGGGGTAGTGAGCATATCGTTCAGCATCAACTTCACCAACTTTTTAATTAATAAAAACAACACTCTCTTTTACGCCTTGCTGGCCTTAATCACTCTTGGTGTAGCACTGAATTACTTTGGTGTTTACGACCCAAGGGCCTTTGCAGGAGGGTATTTTTATGCCTTGTTCGACAAACCATACTGGGTTGTAGTCCCGTTATTTGTGATGTACTTGCTCTATCGGTCCAACAAGTCTTTGCTGCTCAATGGGTTTTACTTGGACGACTTGGTGGCAAAAAAAGTGTCCTTGGCGGAAGATTCAGATTTTTCATGGCTCAAACGCTTTGGCCCAGTGGCCCCATTTCTTGAAAATGACATCAAACTGATCAGACGCAATGTGAGGCCCAGACAAGTTCTTTTGGTGTCGTTCATGTTTTTGTTTTACGGACTGATCTTTTACACTCAAGACATTTATATGGAAATGCCCACCATTTTGGTTTTTGCATCAATCTTTGTTACAGGAGGATTCTTAATGACTTTTGGGCAACAAGTGCCCTCATGGGACAGTCAGTATTACAAACTTTTGATGAGTCAAAACATTCCTTATCGCCAGTATTTAAACGCAAAATGGATGCTCATGGTCTTTGGAGTTCTCGTCTCTTTCGTCCTGAGCCTCCCCTATTTGTATTTTGGTTGGGACATTTACGCCATGATTGCGGCAGGAGCCCTATTTAATGTTGGATTGAATTCCTTCATCACGTTGATTGGAGGGGCGCTCAACAGGACTCCAATCGTGCTTAACGAAAAAGCCAAAGCCTTTTCGAACACCAGTGGATTCAATCCAACTCAGCTGTTGATTGGATTGCCCAAAATCTTTATGCCAATGTTGTTTTTCTATGTCCCATACAAGCTGATTAGCTTTGATGCTGGACTGATTTGCGTGGCCCTAAGTGGTGTTTTAGGACTGGTTTTTCGATCGCAATTCCTCAGTTTGATCGAAAGAATATACAAAAGAGGAAAACACAAAACCATTGCTGCTTTTGCGCAAGAATCCTAAAATCAAGCCCTATGATTAAAGTAGAGAATTTAACAAAAAAATACCAGGGCGTTGAGGTCCTAAACATTAGCGAGTTGTCAATACCTAAGGGTCAAAGTTTTGGTCTGGTTGGAAATAACGGAGCAGGCAAAACAACCTTTTTCAGTCTGTTGTTAGACCTGATCAGACCCGCAACAGGACAAATTCACTCCAAGGGAGTTCGAATAGACGCTTCCGAAGACTGGAAGCCTTTTACCTCGGCATTTTTGGACGAAAGTTTTTTGATTGGATACTTGACTCCAGAAGAGTATTTCGTCTTCATCGGTAAATTGCGTGGACAGAGTAAAAGCGAAGTAATAGAATTCATCGCTAAATTCGAAGGGTTTTTTAATGATGAAATCCTTGGAAAACGGAAATTTTTGAGAGACTTGAGCAAAGGGAATCAGAAAAAAGTGGGTCTAATTGGAGCACTTATCGGTAATCCCGAAGTGGTTATTTTGGACGAGCCTTTCGCCAATCTCGATCCCTCAACCCAAATCCGATTGAAGCAGTTGATCAAATCAGAAACCCAAAACACTCACACCACTTTTTTGATTTCGAGTCACGATCTCACCCATGTCACCGAGGCGTGTGATCGCATTGTGGTTCTCGAAAAGGGCCAAGTCATCAACGACCTTCAAACCAGCACCGAAACTCTGAAAGAACTTGAAAAGTATTTTTCAGAGTCTCTGGAGGACTAGTCAGGTCTGTTATTTGTTGCTCGTTTTTGGCATTTTCTCAAACCCCATATTGAATAGAGTAAAACCAAAAATATCTGCAGCTTGTTCAAGACGTTTTGAAACGGGTGTCCCTGCTCCATGGCCTGCATTTGTTTCGATTCGGATTAACACAGGATTGCTTCCATTTTGCTTGTCTTGTAGTTCTGCTGCGAATTTAAAGGAATGCGCTGGCACCACTCTATCGTCATGATCACCTGTTGTAATCAGTGTCGCTGGATAGTCGGTTCCCGCACGGACGTTATGAACAGGAGAATAGCCTAGGAGATAGTCAAACATTTCTTTCGAATCATCGGCGGTTCCATAATCATAGGCCCAACCAGCACCAGCAGTAAACGTGTGATAGCGGAGCATGTCTAAAACCCCAACGGCAGGAAGCGCGACTTTCATCAAGTCTGGGCGCTGAGTCATAGTAGCCCCAACCAACAAGCCTCCGTTACTTCCACCTTGTATGGCCAAAAAGTCGGAGGAAGTAATCTTGTTTTCAATCAAATATTCGGCAGCGGCAATGAAATCGTCAAATACATTTTGTTTTTTCATTTGAGTCCCAGCGGTGTGCCAGGCTTTTCCGTACTCTCCGCCTCCCCGCAAATTCGGCACAGCATAGACTCCTCCTAGCTCCATCCAAACGGCGTTTTGCGGACTAAATGAAGGCGTAAGACTGATGTTAAATCCGCCATAGCCATAGAGAATAGTTGGATTCTTACCATTGTATTCTAGGCCTTTTTTGTGAGTAATGATCATTGGGACCTTGGTGCCATCTTTCGAGGCGTAAAACACTTGGGAAGAAACAAAATCATCTGAGTTGAAATCAATAGAAGGAGACCAGTACTTCGAAGAAGTTCTTTCTTTGGGGTTGTAGGAATAGATGACCCCAGGAGTGTGATAATTTGTAAAACTGTAGTACAAAACTTCATCATCCTTCTTGCCAGACCAACCTCCAGCCGAGCCAACACCAGGGAGTTTAATTTCTCCTAAATTGTTCCCGTTTTTGTCAAACTGAAAAACCTTGGAAGTGGCGTCAATCATGTATTTGGCAAAGAAATAGCCACTACCACTGCTTGCCGACAACACGTTTTCGGTTTCTGGAATAAAGTCTTTCCAGTTGGACTCTTGAGGACTTGTTGCCGTTGTGGTAACCACTTTTTGGTTTGGTGCATTTTTATTAGTGACCAAATAAAGCAAGTCGCCATCAGTATCCAAAACATAACTGTCACTGCTATAATCTTCGTCGATTTTGACCAAAGGACTTGAAGGGTTGTCAAGATCTTTTAAAAACAGCACATTTCCAGAAGTTGATTTTGCCCCAGAAATAAATAAATACCGACCATCATCGCTGACCTCGCCACCGACATAACGGTGTTTTTGGGCCTCTGTACCACCAAAGACCAACTCGTCCTGATCTTGAGGAGTGCCAAGTTTGTGGTAATATAATTTATGCTGATCTGTCATTTCAGAAAGTTCACTGCCCTTAGGCTTGTCGTAGCTCGAATAGAAGAATCCTTCGCTTTTCTTCCATGAAATCCCGCTGAATTTCACATCTACCAAGGTGTCTTCAATGATTGCCTTATTTTGTACGTCGAGTACAATTACCTTGCGCCAATCGCTTCCCCCTTCGCTGATGGAATAGGCAACTTTGGCTCCGTCTTTTGTAAAACTCATTTCTCCAAGAGAAATGGTGCCATCCTCTGAAAATTTATTAGGATCTAGAAACACTGAAGTGTTGCCCTTGTTGTCAACTTGATACAATACAAATTGATTTTGCAGTCCGTTATTTTTATAGTAATAGGTGTTTTCTCCTTCTTTAAAAGGCGATCCAATTTTTTCGTAATTCCAAAGTTTTTCAAGTCGATCTTTCAATTGAGAACGAAACGGAATACGATTGAGATACTCAAAGGTCACCTCATTTTGAGCTTTGACCCAATCCGCGGTTTCTTTACTGTTGTCGTCTTCGAGCCAGCGATAATTGTCCACTACTTCTGTTCCAAAATGGGTTTCGGAAACAGGGATTTTAGTTGTTTCGGGGTATTCAGGTGCTGGGGGATTGGTTTTACAAGAACTCAATAAAATCATTAGGCCAAGAGTCAATAAGGGTTTCATAACAAATATTTTTACTGCAATTTAGTAGTTCTTGCGCGAGGATTAAATTTTCTGTTGATAAATTAATCCGTTTCATGATTCTTCGGAAATTGTTTAAGAATCAATATATTTCAGAATTTTAGTCAATGGGAATTAAAAAATTCTGTTATTTTCACACACTCTATCATAAATGCCTAGTTTTACAGTTATACTATTGAAACAATTTTGTCCCCTGTGATTCAAAATAAAACGTATCGCTCTCTCGTCTTTTGTGTCGTATTGCTCGTGGTAGCTGGATGTTCTCGAAAGAAAAATACGTTTGTGAGTCGCAACATGTTTGCTTTAACTGCAAAATACAACGTCTTGTTCCACGGAAATGAGGCTTTGGATCGGGAAGTTGAACAGTTGTTCAGCACTTACAATGAAAACTATTGGGACATTTTGCCTATTGAGCCACTGGCAGTAGACGAAGACGCAATCAAAGTAGGTGAGTCCGAAAACAGCAATTTCTCAAGGGCAGAAGAAAAAGCGATCAAAGCGGTTCAAAAGCACAGCGTTAACGTCAAAGGCAAGGAGTATAATAGCCAGATGGACGACGCCTATATGTTGCTGGGTAAGTCTCGTTATTACGATCAGAGGTTTGTTCCCGCTTTGGAGGCCTTTAATTACATTTTGGCCAAATATCCCGCCAGTGATAAAATCAATATGGCTCTTATTTGGAGGGCAAAAACTAATATCAGATTGAACAATGATGCTCAAGCAGTTAAAAATTTGAAACGCCTTTTAACAGGAGAGCGACTAGAGGACGAGGAGCGCGCAGAAGGTGAGGCCGCACTAGCACAAGCTTATATCAATCTCAATCATTTGGACAGCGCACAAGTGGCGCTTCATGAGGCTTCAAAGGTTGTCAAACAAAACAATCGCAAAGCAAGATATTGGTATATCAAGGGACAGCTCTATGAGCAAAATAATCAATCCGACAGCGCCTATTTCTACTTCGATCAAGTTGTTCAAATGAACAGGAAGATTCCGCGAGGCATGTGGGTTCAGGCTCAGTTGCTGCGCTATTCAAACAGCAAGCCCCAAGCTGAAGACTTTCTGACGACCAGTGAGTTTTTTACAAAACTCCTTAACAATAGGGAAAACCGCCCATATTTGGGAAATATTTATCACGTTTGGGCCAATATAAAACTCAATCAAGGCTTGAGCGATCAGGCCAAGAGTCTGTATAAAGAGTCATTAAAAATTCCTTCGTCTGACGCCGTTTTAATGGCCAAAAATTACGAAGCAATAGGAAACATCAGTTTTGATCAAACCCTATTTAGAGAAGCGGGAGCCTATTATGACAGCACTCTTACAGCCTTAGTAATAGACAGCAAGGCTTTTAGAACTGTAAGGAGGAAAAGAGACAATTTAGAAGATGTTATTTTCTATGAAAATCAGCTCGCTCAAAACGACAGCATCATCAGATTGTCAAGCATGTCAAAAAATGATCAGCGGACTTTCGTAGAGTCTTTCGTCGAAGAGCTAAAACTGCAAGATGAAAAAAGCAAAGCTGCAGGAGAGAAATTGAGAGAAGTCAATGTCTCCTCTGGGGCTTTGTCTACCACCACCAAATTTTATTTTTACAATGCCAATACGGTTGCCTACGGCAAATCGGCTTTTGAGTCTCTTTGGGGGGAAATTAAACTCGAAGATAATTGGAGGTGGACACCTGCCAAGTCTGCTCCGCAAGGCGTGGTGGTCGAATTGAAAGAAGACAAAGAAGAAGATAATGGGCGGTATGCTGTTGAAACTTACTTATCCCAAATCCCAACGGAGGCTGCTGTTATCGACAGCTTAACTCTGGACAGAAACAAGGCTTTGTATCAATTAGGATTGTTGTACAAAGACCGTTTTAAAGCATTTTCAATTGCCCAAAGCCGCTTGGAAACATTGCTCAATCTTATAGACGCAACGGACAATTTGACTCTGCCCGCCACCTATCACTTGTTTCGCCTTTACGAAGAATCCAACCAAACCACCCAAGCCGAAGAAATAAAATCCAAACTCATCAAGAATTATCCAGAAAGTAGGTTTGTAGCATTGATTTTAAACCCAAAAACAGCTTTGACTCAAGCAGAAAACAGTCCCCAACTTACCTACAACTCAATTTATCAATCCTTTGAAAATGGAGAGCTCGAGCAGGTTATAGAACAATGTAATAAAGCCATTTTTGATTTTGACGGAGATCCTTTGATTCCCCGATTTGAAATGCTTGGCCTCACTGCTGGGGCAAGGCTTTTCGGATTGGCATACTTTAAAAATGGTTTAACGGAGTTGTCGGTCAACTATCCGAATAGTGCTGAGGGAAAACGCGCCACAGAACTTCTCAAAACCGTAATTCCAGATTTGGAAAATCAAGATTTTGAAGATCAAAAATCGGCTACAGAATTCAAGGTCATTTTTACGTTCCCGCGCTCGGATCAACAAGAAATTGACACCTTTGCCGAAAAACTAAATGGTGCTCTAAGTGATGTTAAGTACTTCAATTTGAGTACATCTGTCGAACTTTACAATCAAAATACTACATTTGTTTTAGTAAACGGATTAAAAAGTATCCAAGGCGCAGAAGGATTTGCAGAAATTTTGAAAGATTCTGAGGTCAAAATCGACCGAGAGTTTTTCCCAATTTCATCTCAAAATTACCAAATTGTGCAAGTGCATAAGAACCTTGAAAAATACTTAGAACAATATTAAAAGATGCTATCAAAATCTAAATTTCAGCACATGGGATTGAATTCAAACACAACTCAACAAAATGTCATTTCTCAAGACACCAAAGTGATTGGCAACATTACTTCAAACTCTCCTATTAGAATCGACGGTATTCTCGAAGGCAACCTGTCAACTCAAGGAAAAATTGTGGTAGGCAAGTCGGGATCGATAAAAGGTCAACTTAAAGGAGTCAACGCAGACATTGAAGGAAAGTTTTCTGGAAAAATTGAATTAACCGGAACTTTAGTTCTAAAAGACACGGCTCACATTGAAGGCGAAGTGATGATTGGCAAATTGTCTGTTGAACCAGGAGCAACCTTCAACGCTAATTGTAGCATGAGAGGCGCAATTAAATCTTTAGGAAGTGAGCAAGGAGCCTCAACACCCCAAAAAGACGAGAAAACAGCTTAACAAAGCCCTTAGTTTAACTGCATTTAGCGGTCAAATGGGGTTGACCATTTTCCTTTTTGTCAAATTGGGACTGTGGCTTGACATGCGCTATAACAATGAACAAAAACTGTATGTCGTTATCTGTTGTTTGGTTGGTATTGTTATCTCGTTCTACTTTCTAACTCGCCAATTGAAACAATTTCATTCATGACCCAGAAAGCACAGAATCATCGGATACTGCCATTTTCTATCCAACTATTAAGTATCATGGGTGTTGCTTTAGGTCTTCATTGGATTGCACTATTTATTAAAGGCTACGATTATTCTCAAGCGTTACTTATTCAGACGTATACGGTTAATTTTTTTCTTGCTTTTCTCATAGTTGCACTAATCATAAGATTTCAGAGAGCAGTTAAAAACCATATCGGGTTTCTATTTCTTGCGGGCAGCACTTTAAAAATCGCTGTCTTTTTTCTATTCTTTCGGCCCCTTTATATGGTTGATGGTCAGATTACTGCACTCGAAAGTATTGGATTTATCGTCCCGTATTTGCTCGCTTTATTTTTAGAAACCAGGGCTTTGGTGCGATTTTTGAGCAATACATGAGCTGTCGCAAAAGGGAAGGCCATTTGTTAAGCCTTTCTATAGCGATTTAATCATACCTGCTTATGAAAGCTTTTTTTAAGACTTGCTTGGTATTAGCTATGTTGCTGGTGTTAAGTTGCAACGATGATTCTGTTACACCCCAGAAATTACCAGACCCTAGTATCGTTGGATTATGGAACGGAATTGACATTAGTTTTTCCGGAGCTTCCCTGAAACTCTACCAAGACCCAGATCATGAAGTAAGTTTAATATCTGTTGGATATGATGAGGACTTTTCATTCAATATTCAAGAAGATCCAAACCAACTATTTATAGAAGGTACCTTTGGAGTGCTTTGTACCCTCAGCGACTCCGAGTATTCTGAGGATTACATGATTCCGGGGAACACCATGGGGGGACAATCATTGTGGTCAAAAAGCGGAGACCTATTTATAACTGAATTTCTGGGTGAAGTCACGATTTTCACAATAGATGTTTTGACTGAAGCTAATTTGGTGATTTCTGCAATAGTACCTTTTGAACAGCTGATGATTCCCATGGAATTGCAAGGGGATGTGTTGCTGACTCTAGAATTCGAGCGTATGTAATTCCTGACTTTTGAGAGGTAAAATGGGGGTGATTACAATTTTAAATAAACCAGTAATATTCTTTTTTGTTTAATTCATAAAACCATACCTTTGCAGCGATTTAAAGCAGATGAAATCGCGCACAATGTATAGAGCATCAAAGTACAATCTTTTTTTAAGTATTTTCCTAGGATTTTCCTCTATTCTAACTGCGTCGACAGAACCTTCAGGAATAGACAAAAAGACCGAAATTAAGGCCTACATCAATCATCACCTTAAGGATTCTTACGACTTCAGCATCACATCTTACACTGACGAACTAGGACAACATCACTACATCGGTTTTCCTTTGCCAATTATCTTGTGGGACAATGGATTAAAAGTATTTTCTTCGTCAAAATTTCATCACGGCGAAACTGTGGCTGAGGTAGAGGGTAGTTTTTATGCCATTGAGCACAACAAAATATACAAGACCGACGAGACAGGAACAATCAATTACGACGATCATCATCACCCTCTAAACATCAAGCCTCTTGACTTTTCTATCACCAAAAGTGTGGTCATGATTTTGATTACTGGCTTGCTCATGTTTTTCTTATTTAGAAACTTAGCCAGATCCTATGCGTCAAATGGTAGTATTGCCAAAGGAGCAGGACGGTTTTTTGAACCAATTGTTCTTTATATCAGAGACGACATTGCCATCCCCAATATTGGAGAAAAACATTACAAGCGCTATATGAGCTACTTGTTGACCATCTTTTTCTTTATTTGGCTTTTGAACATTTTCGGCCTAACTCCACTTGGAGTCAATGTTACAGGCAACATAGCGATCACTTTTTCACTAGCCCTTTTAACTTTTTTGATTACTAATTTTACTGGAAATAAAAACTATTGGAAACACATCTTTTGGATGCCAGGAGTTCCAGTACCAATGAAAATAATTTTAGCTCCTATTGAATTGTTGGGAGTATTTATCAAGCCGTTTTCACTTTTAATTCGTTTGTATGCCAACATGCAAGCGGGTCACATCGTATTAATGAGTTTGATTGGCCTGATGTTCATTTTCAAAAGCTGGCTAGGGAGCACACTGTCGTTCGGATTGGCGTTTGCCATTTCTTTAATTGAAGTGCTGGTAGCCTTGTTACAAGCCTATATTTTTACAATGCTTTCTGCCTTGTATTTTGGGTTTGCTGTCGAAGAACATCATGACGAAGCGCATTAATAGTAAGTTGAATGTTTAATTTTTAATATATATATCATGGAAATTCCAGCAATTGTAGGTGCAGGTTTAGTAGTAATTGGAGTAGGTATGGGTATCGGTCGTATCGGTGGTTCCGCAATGGAAGCTATCGCACGTCAGCCAGAAGCTTACGGAAAAATTCAAACTGCTATGCTTATCGCAGCTGCCCTTATTGAAGGTATTGGTTTCGCAGCATTATTCGCTGTTTAATGAATGCTTAAACAATCTTGCAACGGTTGGTTGCAAGATTGTTTTTTATTAAAAATTGAAGCAATTAAAGTTTTAGACTATGGAAAAACTATTAGAAGAATTTTCGCTCGGACTGTTTGTGTGGCAATCGCTCGCTTTTGTCATTCTATTGTTTTTGTTAAAAAAATTCGCTTGGAAACCCATTTTAGACGCCGTTGACGAGCGTGAGCAGGGCATCAAGTCTGCCTTAGAATCGGCAGAAAAAGCCAAACTGGAGATGGAAAATCTTCAAGCTGACAACGAGAAACTGTTAAAAGAGGCCCGTTTGGAAAGAGACGCCATGTTGAAGGAAGCCCGCGACATGAAGAATAAAATGATTGAAGAGGCAAAAGACGAAGCAAGAGTTGAGGCAACAAAATTGATGCAACAAGCTCAACAAGCCATCATTACCGAAAAACAATCGGCAATTGCCGAATTGAAGTCTCAAGTGGCTTTGTTGTCAATAGATATTGCAGAAAAGGTATTAAAGTCTGAATTGGCCGACGAACAAAAACAAGAAGCCTTGGTCGAATCGTTGTTAAAAGACGCCAAAATTAATTAATCATGTCAGGAAATCGCGCCGCTTATAGATATGCCAAAGCTCTGTTGAGCGCTGCTCAAGAGCAGCAAGTAGCTCAATACGTTTTTGACGACATGGTGTTGATTTCAGAATCTGTTAAGGCCTCAACTGACCTTGAGAAGTTATTGGAGAGCGCCGTTGTCAAAGGGAGTGTAAAATTGAATGCACTCAAAGCGGGTTTCCCTGAAGTCAATTCGCTTACCGTTAAGTTGTTCGAATTACTAGACACCAATAACCGAATGGCTTTGATGTCCCACGTGGCCAAAGCTTTTATAGAGGCATTTGATTCATCGCAAGGCAAAATAACTGCACAGGTCACAACTGCAGTTCCTATGACCCCAGCTTTGGAGACACAAGTATTGACCAAAATTAAAGCCTTGACAAACAAAACTGTAAACTTGGAACAGGAGGTTGATCCAAGTATTGTCGGAGGATTCATTTTGCGTATTGGCGATCAGCAATACGATGCAAGTATCACCAATCAATTGAACCAATTAGAAAGAGTATTAACATCACAATAGAATCATGTCAAACGTTAAACCAGCTGAAATTTCAGCAATTTTAAAACAACAATTAGACGGCGTTCATTCAGGGGCAACCTTGGATGAGGTGGGAACTGTATTGACCATTGGCGATGGTATCGCTCGAGTATATGGTTTGTCGAACGCCCAATATGGTGAACTTGTAGATTTTGGGAATGGTCTCGAAGGGATCGTTTTGAACTTAGAAGAAGACAATGTTGGAGTGGTACTACTCGGTCCTTCTCAAGGCATTAAAGAAGGAGCAACAGTAAAACGCACTGAACGTATTGCATCGATCAAAGTGGGCGACAACATGGTCGGAAGGGTAGTCGATACATTGGGTAATCCTATCGACGGAAAGGGACCTATCGGAGGCAAATTGTACGAAATGCCTTTGGAGCGCAAAGCTCCGGGGGTTATTTTCCGCCAACCTGTTGATGAACCTTTACAAACGGGAATCAAGTCTATTGATGCAATGATTCCTGTGGGACGAGGACAACGAGAACTTGTTATTGGTGACCGCCAAACGGGCAAAACAACAGTTTGTATCGACACCATTTTAAATCAGAAGGAATTTTTTGATGCTGGCGCGCCAGTTTTCTGTGTCTATGTCGCCATAGGTCAAAAGGCCTCAACGGTGGCTGGAATTGCAAAAACCTTGGAAGATAAGGGAGCTATGGCCTACACGGTTATCGTGGCTGCCAACGCCTCTGATCCAGCTCCGATGCAAGTTTATGCTCCATTTGCGGGGGCTGCCATTGGAGAGTATTTTAGAGACACTGGTAGACCAGCTTTGATCATCTATGACGATTTGTCCAAGCAAGCTGTGGCCTATCGTGAGGTGTCCTTGCTGCTTCGTCGTCCTCCAGGACGTGAGGCCTATCCAGGGGACGTATTCTATTTGCACTCGCGTTTGCTCGAGCGTGCTGCCAAAGTGATTGCCGACGACAACATCGCCAAAGACATGAATGACCTCCCAGAATCGTTAAAATCTGTGGTTAAAGGAGGCGGCTCCCTAACCGCATTACCAATCATTGAAACCCAGGCGGGAGACGTTTCGGCCTATATTCCAACGAATGTAATTTCGATTACTGATGGTCAGATTTTCTTGGAATCTGATTTGTTCAACTCGGGTGTTCGTCCAGCCATTAATGTTGGTATTTCTGTTTCGCGTGTTGGTGGATCAGCGCAAATCAAGTCGATGAAAAAGGTAGCCGGAACTCTTAAGTTGGATCAGGCCCAGTATCGCGAGCTAGAAGCATTTGCCAAATTTGGTTCTGACCTTGATGCAGCCACCTTGAATGTTATCGAAAAAGGAAAGCGCAATGTGGAAATATTGAAGCAAGCACAAAACGATCCTTACACTGTGGAAGATCAAGTTGCTATTATTTATGCAGGATCTAAAAATCTGCTAAGAAACGTTCCAGTTGAAAAGGTTAAGGAATTTGAAAGAGATTTCATCGCATACATGAATGCAAAACACAGAGATGTATTAGATGCCCTAAAAGCTGGAAAATTAACTGACGAAATTACAGACACCTTGACCGCTGTTTGTAAAGATTTGTCCTCGAAATATTAATGACCAATTGATTAGTCATGCCTAACTTAAAAGACATACGGAACAGAATTGCATCGGTTTCATCAACCATGCAAATCACCAGTGCCATGAAAATGGTGTCTGCAGCCAAGCTCAAAAAGGCTCAAGATGCTATTACTGCGATGCGTCCTTATGCCAATAAGTTGACAGACCTGCTTCAAAATTTGAGCGCTACAATGGACTCGGATCGCGGAAGTCATTTTACTCAGCAACGTCCAGTTAAAAAGATGTTGGTAGTGGTAATCACTTCAAACCGAGGCCTCTGTGGAGCCTTTAATTCCAACGTCATAAAGGCGAGTTTGACCCCTGCCGAACAAAATTCGGATGCCCAAGTGGATTATTTGGCGATTGGTAAAAAGGCCAATGACGCCTTTTCCAAAAAACACAAGGTGGTTTCCAACCACAGTAAGGTCTTTGACGATCTGACATTTGCAAATGTTGGAGTTATTGCCGATGAGCTGATGAATCGATTTGTGCAAGGAGAGTATGATAAGATTGATTTGGTCTATAACAAATTCAAGAACGCTGCCACCCAAGAAGTGATGGTCGAAAATTACCTTCCTTTAGTTCCCGCAGAAGGCGTTAAAGTTGAGAGCGATTATATTTTTGAGCCTAATAAGGGTGAAATTGTTTCTCACCTCATCCCAAAGGCTTTAAAAACCCAACTCTACAAAGCTATTCGCGATTCTTTCGCCAGTGAACACGGTGCGCGCATGACCGCCATGCACAAGGCGACCGACAATGCTACCGAGCTTAGAAACCAGCTCAAATTGACTTATAACAAGGCCCGACAGGCTGCTATTACTAACGAGATACTTGAAATCGTTGGCGGGGCAGAGGCTTTGAATGGATAGAAGTTCACCGTTTGACATGGCACACTTTTTGCCAAGAAGGACACGTTAACCTAAATCCATTTTTATGAAACCTATAAAACTTAGTCTTTTAAGCATTGTTTTAATTTCATCATTTTCATTTTGTCAAACCGCTAATACTTCTGAAATCAGTGCCAGTTTGGGCGTTGAAACTTTAGAAGATTTCCGGACAGCGCTGTCTGACCTCACCACCACCTTGCTCACAAGTACCGTCCCTGGAGGAAAAATTACTTTCGAGAATGGCTCGAGAATTTCGGCTTATAACGTCCACTACGCAATAGCGGTTAAAGACCACTGGATGGTCGGAGCAACCTTAGCCTACCAAACATTGAGCAGAGACTGGCTCGTCAATGATAAGGTGGCAGGGCAGGACAGCTCTACAGCCTATACGATTGCCGTAGAGACCGATTACCGCTACATCTCCAAACCTGTATTTCAAATGTATTCTGGAGCAGGATTGGGATTAGTATCGGTAAAAACTGATTTCACCTTAGGACCGAACTTAATGCTAAAGGGCGAAAACGGGCAATCTTCACAATATTTCACTTTTCAAATTACAGCTCTGGGCTTCAGAGTCGGTAAACAATTAGCTGGATTTGCAGAGTTGGGATTTGGATATAAAGGGATAGCTAGCGCAGGACTGTCCTATCAGCTTTAGGAAATATCCGTTAGCCTATTTTCCAATTGCCTTCGTTATTAGGCGTCCTTTCTATTGAAGGGACGCTTTTTTTGGCGCTATAGGACTGTACCAATCCCATTTTTGAAGACTTGCATTAGACAGAAGCTTAATTACTTTGCTTAGCTTTGTTATCAAATTATGTTGCTATGAGCACAAAACCCTTCATTCTATTAGTCCTGCTTTTGACCACTTGCAAATCGGCCATGACCGTTCAAGACTTACCACCTGCACCAATTCTTAACGCCTATTTCTATGAATATGTTTCGGGCCAATCGGCATCTGGACGCGGATATGAATTGGTGATCCAACTCGATAACCCAGCAATCATTCTTGACTCGGTTCGATTTAAAGATCAAAATCAAGCGATGAGCCCCTCTGCAAAGGGCTTTGTTGCCCGATTTAATCAAAATGGAACGGCCGATATGATCATGTCTGCAGACCCCATAGACGAGTATGGCAATGAGATGCCAAAAATGAATCAGCCAGAATTTCCTCGAAAAACTGACCTCAACTGCGTCGTTCGCTTCTCTTACCTCAATAAGATTGGATACTTCAAAATAGAACAACTTGAGGAACGGGCAGCATTATACTATCCTGGAATGCCAAAACCTAAAGATCAGTAGTTGAAGCTCTACTCTAAACTTTTTCAGCAAACCACGATTTACGGCTTGGCCACGGTCATTCCCAGAATGCTGAGTTTTATTCTTGTGCCGCTTTACACCACCAAAGGGGTGTTGTCTTCCGTTGCGGACTATGGTACAGTATCTTTAATTTTTTCTTGGTTCGTTCTTTTCAATGTCCTGCTTTCTTATGGTATGGAAACGGCGTTTTTCAGATTTTTTTATAAGGAGAAAGACCCTAAAAAGGTTGAAGGAACTACCACTATTGCCCTGCTAATCAGTTCTGCAGCCTTTCTAATTTTGTCATATTTGGGCAAGGGGACTTTGTCTGCATGGCTTGATATGAATGAAAGCCATTTTTCGCTCGTTGCCAAGATTCTTGTCTTGGACGCTGCAGTCGTCATTCCTTTCGCTTATCTGAGAGCAAAGGGTCAAGCCAAGAAATATGCCTTGATTAAAATCACGAATGTCGCAGTAGGCTTATTGCTCAATGTTTTCTTTTTATTGGAATTAAAGCATTGGAAGAGAACTGGTTCATGGTTCGATTTCGCCATTCAAGAACAGTTCGAAATCAATTATATATTCATTGCGAATCTCATTGCCAGCGCATTGACGCTGGTGCTGTTGTTGCCCTATTACAGAAGATGCAGTTATCAGTTTGACCTCAAATTGTTGCGCTCAATGCTGGTTTACGCTTGGCCTATTTTGGTGGCTGGCTTGGCTTTTGCCGTTAATGAAACTTTTGACCGTGTTCTACTCGATCGTTTGTTGCCTTCTGAGGAATCCGATGTGCAGATCGGGATGTATTCGGCCTGCTACAAAATTGCCATTTTCATGACTCTTTTTAGCACAGCATTCCGACTGGGTATTGAGCCGTTTTATTTTCAACAGGCCAATCAACAAAATCCGCAAAGACAGTATGCGCGTATTCTTGAGCTATTCGTCCTGATTGGAAGCCTGTTGTTTTTGACAGTTGTCGTTTTTGCCGATTTCATCAAGGTTGTTATAGTGAGGAGCGAAGCCTATTGGGAAGCCATGTGGGTAGTGCCCATTGTGTTATTGGCCAACTTCTTCTTGGGCATTTATCACAATCTTTCGGTTTGGTACAAGGTCACCGATCGCACTAACTACGGGCTGGTGTTTTCACTCATAGGAGCGGGAGTTACCTTGGGAATAAATTTTTGGCTGATTCCTTCAATAGGCTTCAAGGGGTCAGCTTTGGCCACGCTTTCAGCCTATGGCATCATGGCTTTGCTTTCGGCATATGTTGGACATAGTCGATATCCAATTCCGTACAATTGGTTCAAAATAGGGTTTTATTTGTCCATGAGCACCATTGCAGCGTTTGTCTCGTTTTATTACTTTAGAGGAAATATTTATGTGGGGATGCTCTTTTTACTGATGTTTATTTCTACTGTGTTGTGGATGGAACGCAGACAGGTTAAACAATTCAAATCGCTTATTTTTGGCAATGCTTCAAACAAGAACCAAGCAACCAAATAATCACGTCATATGAAGATTAAAATCATTAACAACAGCGGATTGGCTTTGCCAGAGTATGCTACTGAAGGGTCCGCAGGGATGGACCTCAGAGCAGTATTGGAAGCATCAATTACATTAGCTCCATTAGAGCGCGCTGTCGTAAAAACAGGACTTTTTATTGAATTACCTCATGGGTTTGAGGCTCAAGTGAGGCCCAGAAGCGGTTTGGCCGCCAAGAAAGGATTGACAGTTTTGAATTCGCCAGGCACCATTGACGCAGACTATAGAGGTGAAATAGGGGTTATTCTGGTGAACCTATCCAATCAATCGGTCACAATTGAACCCGAGGAGCGCATAGCGCAGCTTGTGGTCGCAAAACACGAGCGAGTGATATGGGAAGAAGCTTCTGTACTTTCGAGCACAGATAGAAGCTCTGGAGGCTTTGGAAGCACTGGTAACCAATAAGTAAAAAAATGAAAACCTTTGCTGTCTTATTCTTCGGATTCATTTCTTTGGTAAGGCTAAATGCCCAGCCTTTAGACAGCAAACCTCAGGCTACTGTTCAAGCTATTTTTTTTGATGCCATCAAGGAACGTGCCTTGGGAAATTTTGACAGGGCTTTGGCTTTACTCAAAACGGCAATCGCACAAGAACCAGATGAACCCGCACTTTATTTTGAATTAGGTAAAAACTTGCGAGTTTTGAAACGTTACGATCTCGCTGAGCAAGCTTTTTTAAGCGCCAATTCTCTCCAACCAGATGACGAATGGATCCTCAATGAGCTCTATACGGTTTACGGGGATATGGGAGCAATGGACAAATTGTTGCCAATCTTACAAAAGTTGGCCGAAAGGCACCCAGATTACCAAGAGGATTTGGTGTCCTTTTACATCGAACAAGGGCGCTATGAGGAGGCCAATGTGACTTTGAGTCTTTTAACGTCAAAGTATGCAAATACCCCTTCAAGAGAAGAAAAAAGACGGCTGTTGGATCGGCTGATGAATCCGAAACAGTCTTTGAATAAGGAAGAATTTAGCTCATTGATGTCAACCGCTAATTGGGACCAAGCGTTGTCAACGCTCAGAGTCACACTGACCAGTTCAAATGAACTCATAGTAGATAAAATAGCACTGGTCAAAATGATTAGTACCGAATTTATTAGAACCAAACCAAGGGAATTATACGGTATTTTGGAACAATCGGCCTTGTCCAATGATCTTTGGGTAGTGATGTGCAAGAGCGAAATCCAACTGGTATTGTCACAATTTGAAGAGTCTTTGCGTCTGTCAGAGGAAGGCCTAGTTTACTATCCTGCGCAGGCCAAGTTGTATTTGCTCAATGGCACGGCGCTCAACAAGCTTGACCGATGGGAAGAGGCTTCCGCCATATTGGAAATGGGTTTGGCCTTTGTGATACCAGGTAATTTTCAGATTGCACAATTTTACGACGAATTGATTTTCGCTTATTCCAGATTGAATCAAGAGGAAATGGTAGATTTGTACAGACTAAAAAAAGCTGATTTAAAATGATTGTCAAGCGAGGAGTATTTTTGTTCCATTACCTATCCTTAGCTTTCATTCTATTGGGTTGTGGCGGTTCTAAAACTGTGCCCTCCGACACCAAGCCCAATATGAACGTCAATGCCAAGACACTGTTGGCGTCGCATTACAACGCTATCGCTAGTTTTTCTACACTTCAAGGAAAAATGGGGATCTCGATTTTGGATGATAGTCGAGAGATGGGCTATACGTTGTCCTTGAGAATGAACAAAAACGAAAAGCTTTGGCTTAATGCAACCCTTGGCATTGTTAGGGCTTTGGTCTCAGTTGAGGGAGTGCAGTTCTATAACAAATTAGATCAGACCTATTTCGAAGGCCGTTTTGATCTATTGTCCAAATGGCTGGGTGTTGATTTGAATTTTAATCAACTGCAAAACCTCCTCCTGGGTCAAGCCATACTGGATTACCCGCCCAAAGAATTGGAATTGTCTTTTTCCGAATCCCAATATCAGCTCAGGACGAAAGACAGCCTTGGCTTAGATTATCGCATCAGAATCAATCCCAATCATTTGTTGGCTGATCAGCAGTATTTGTCACAAAATGTGGGCGAAAGAGAAGTGATTGTGAACTACTTGAGCTATCAAAATGTCGGAGGAAAAATGGTTCCAGAAATTATTGTCCTGACCGTTACAGAAGGAAGCGAGGTTACCCAAGTTGAGCTCAATCTGCATTCGATATCTTTTAACCAACAACTCAACTTCCCTTTTAATATTCCAGAAGGATATCAAAAAATGGCCTTATGATTTGGAAACATGTTTTGCTGGGGATAGGACTGGTCATTTTGGCGTCAACACAAATGCAGGCTCAAAAAAATCAGGCTCAATTGGAAGAGCGTCGACAAGCCTTGCAGAAAGAAATTGACCAAATCAACAACTTGGTTGTTAAGGGCAGAACAGAGCAAAAATCGATTTTGGCACAGATTGAAGAGTTGGATTTAAAACTGAAAGTGCGCCAAGACCTTATTGAGGTCACAAACGACCAAATCAATTGGCTTACAAGACAAATTGCTAACAATCAGGCAGAAATTACCCGTTTAAGGAAAGAACTCCTCAAAAGAAAAGAGGATTACGCTGAGATGATCGTGAAGTCTTTCAAGGCGAGAAACGAAAAAAGCAAACTGATGTTTGTGCTCAGTGCAGAAAACTTTCAACAGGCCTATCTCCGGCTGAGGTACATCAAGCAATACGCAGAATATCAGAAGGAACAGGCCGATCTCATAGCTAAGCAAACCGAAGATTTGCAAAATAAAACCAGAGCTCTCTTGGCCCAGAAGGCGGATAAGGATAAGTTGATCAAGGCCAATCGTGAGGCCAAAAGAATCATTGAATTGGACAGAGAAACCACCGCAGTTCTAATGGCTGAAATCAAGCGGAGCTTAACCACTTATGAACAACAAATCAGTCAAAAGCAACAAGAATCAAACGCGATTGACCGTGAAATAGCCAATTTGATCCGGTTAGCCAGAGAAAAGTCCAACACGGCTGCAGGTAAATCGACTACCTCCAAAACATTCGCCCTTACTCCCGAAGACAAAGCTCTTGCCGCCAGTTTTGCCGCCAACAACGGAAAATTGCCTTGGCCCGTTGAAAAGGGAGTCGTTGTCCTCCGTTTTGGCAAGCAAGCCCATCCAGTAGTCAAAACAGCCATTATCGACTCTCAAGGAGTTCGCATTGCCACTCCTGAAAACGAGAACGTTAGGGCGGTCTTTCAAGGTGAGGTTTACGCTATTATGGCCCCTAAATATGGCAATACAACTGTCATGATTCAACACGGAAACTATTTCACCATTTATCGCAATCTCACGGAGATTTCAGTAAAAAAAGGAGATAAAGTCAGCGCCAAACAGACCATCGGTAAAGTGCTTAAAAATAAATCTAACGGGAAGTCTGTGCTCAATTTCAGCGTCTTTAAGGATACTGAACCTCAAAATCCAGCTAACTGGATTTATAAGATGTAAACGGAGTTATTTGGCTTGAAATAGTGCCTTTAACTCAGTCGCATCTTCAGGTTTCATTTTTTTTGCCAAAATGAGGCTCAATTGTTTGCGACGAAGGGCACCAGCAAATCGATCTTTCTCCTCCTGGGTTTCTGGCTCTATTGGAGGAACCTCAACAGGTTTTCCAAAGGAATCAACAGCCACAAAAGTATAGATGCCTTCATTGGCTTTTTCTCTTTTCCCAGCCAGACTGTCATTGACCCAAACATCGATATAAATCTCCATAGAGGTTTTAAAAGCCCGAGAAACTTTGGCCTCAACGGTGACAATACTTCCTAAGGGAACAGTGCGTCCAAAACTCACGTGATTCACAGAGGCTGTCACAACCAACTGACTGGAATGTCGTCTGGCCGTGATGCTGGCCGCCCGATCCATTCGGGCTAAAAGTTCTCCACCGAATAGGTTGTTCAATGGATTGGTTTCGCTTGGCAGTACCAAGTCCGTCATTACTGTAAGTGAATCTTTTGGAGTCTTAATCATGTCTTAAGTTTTGATGCTATACTAGAGCGTAAAATTACTCTTTGTCAACCAATAACCAAGCAGAAGGGTTGTAGGTTAATCGAACTACAGCCAAGGCATCTCTAGCTTCTTCGGCAGTGTAGTAACTGCCGTAAGCTACTTGATGAAGACCGTAACTGTTTTGACCAATGAGCTCGGCCTTATCAAAACCTTGAGCTTTCAAATGGTTAAGCGCTTGAATTGAATTGCTCTCGACTCGAAAGGCTCCGGCAATAACATGATATTTAGGGTCTTCTTTAGGCACTTCTATGGTTACGGCAGGTAAAGGGCTGTCGATAACAAAAGTCGCTTGTTGGATTTCTTGATTGAGGTCTTTTTGAACATTTTGTTCAACCAAATCGTTGTAATCGTTGATTTGTTGCAAACGATTGTTCATGTAATAACCAGAAACTGCTAAAGCAACTACAAAAATTGCAGCATATTTCACGAAGCCTCCGCTGCTGCGCTCTGCAGCAATAGGCACTACAGGAACTTCTTCCTCTCTTATTACAGGTTTTGCCACTACCGCCGATAGTCCAAATGAGTCCATCAAAAAATTGACATGGTATGACGGCTCGAAAGACAAAATACCGTTGTTTTGATGCAATTGCCCGATGTGTTTTAAGACAAGAATTTCACCATTTGCCAAGGATGTTTGCCATTGCAAAACGGTTTGAGCAATTTTTTGACAAGCGTTTTTATAAGGAATGCGCTCGATCAAAGCAATATGCTTGGCAAGGAGTCCATCGTTGTTAACCAATTGACTGTTAAATGAAAGTTGTTTGGTAGGTGGATAGAAAGCATGAGACAACTCGTGACTTTTTGTGGGCTGGTTTTGACTAAGGAAAGCCCCAAAAGCAGGAACAACGACACAGTCGTAACGGTAGAGTAAATCGCCGATGTAGTCATGTATTTGCATAAACCAAAGATAAAAACTTTTCCATCTTTTCAAAGGCAAATTTCATTTTCAGTTAAGATTTTTTATTTTTATCCAACCTACGCCTCAATTCAGTTTTAATGAGTCCAGAATCCCTACTTTACGCCATGGCGTTGCAACATGCATCTTCTGTGGGTGATGTCACCGCTAAAAAGCTGATTTCGCATTGTGGCTCACCCGAAGAGGTTTTTAAAGAGAAGGCATCAAATCTTCTCAAAATCGACGGTATTGGAAGCACACTTGTTGCGCAGTTAAACCTACCCGATAATCTTCGCGCTGCAGAGGCCGAACTGAAATATATGGAAAGAGCAGGCGTCAGAGGGCTTTACTTTCAATACCCAGCTTATCCTCAATACCTCAAACATTGCATTGATGGGCCAATCGTTTTGTTTGCTAAAGGGAATTCGACATTAAATCCTAGAAGGCCAATTTCTATTGTAGGAACCCGAAGTCTTTCGGCCCATGGGTTTGCGTTTTGCAGGGCTTTGGTTGAAGGATTGGCCCTGTCCAAGGCCACGATTATTTCTGGATTGGCCTATGGGGCTGACATTGTTGCGCACAAGACGGCTTTTGAAAATGGTATGGAAACCATAGCCTGTTTGGGCCACGGACTTGATCGAATATATCCTCCAGATCATACTCAGATCGCCAACGAATTGCAAGATAATGGCGCTTTGCTTACCGAGTACTGGAGCAAAACGGCATCGATGAATAAATCTTTTGTCCGCCGAAATCGCATCATTGCGGGCTTGTCTCAGGCTACAGTGGTGATCGAGTCTGGAGCAAAGGGAGGGAGTTTGATAACAGCCGAAATGGCCCTCCAATACAACCGAGAGGTTTTTGCTGTCCCTGGTCGTCCCACGGATCGCGGCAGTTTGGGAACCAATAGGTTAATCATGTCTCAAAAGGCACAAATGATTTGCTCTGCGGAGGATCTGATTTATTGGCTGGGTTGGGAGCCTGAAGAGGCTCTTAAGCCGGTCCAGAAAGCGCTCTTTATAGATTTGACGGAACAAGAAAAGTTGCTGTATGATTGTCTCAAAGAGTCGGACAAGGAACACCTCGATCAATTGGCTTTGAAGTGCAAAATGACGACTCATCAGACTGCCAGCTTGCTTTTGGAACTTGAGCTGAAGGGAGCAATTAGACCTTTACCAGGAAAATTGTTTGAGGTAATTTAAACCAGATAACCCAGTTTGCCTCTGACTCTTTGTAGTACACTATCGGCCACTGATTGAGCGCGATTGGCGCCTTCTTTGAGTATGAAGTCGATGTCGTTTTTGTGGGCCATGTAGTGATCAAATCGCAGTCGCGCGTCTTTGAAGGTGTCGAGCAGTTGTTCAAACAGCGCTTGTTTGGCATGACCGTAGCCATAGCCTCCGTCCAAATAACGCTTTTTCATGATCTCGACATCTTGACTTGAGGCAACAAGTTGATACAAAGCAAAGCAATTGCAATTCTCAGGATTTTTGGGTTCATCCAATGGAGTACTGTCGGTCTGGATGCCCATAATTTGCTTGCGCAATTCTTTTTCAGGCAAAAATACGTTGACGGTGTTATTTTTGCTTTTACTCATTTTCTGCCCATCTACACCAGGCACATACATGGTCGTTTCTTGCACTTGCGCTTCGGGAAGCACAAAAGTTTCTCCCATCTGGGCGTGAAAACGTCCGGCAACATCGCGGGTCATTTCCAAATGCTGCAATTGATCTTTACCAACAGGGACAATGTCGGCATCGTAAAGTAAAATGTCGGCAGCCATGAGCATCGGGTAGGTAAACAAACCGGCATTGACGTCCTCCAAATGATCGGTCTTGTCTTTAAAACTGTGGGCGAGAGTCAATCGCTGGTAAGGAAAAAAACAACTGAGGTACCACGCCAGCTCGCTGACTTGGGGCACATCGCTTTGTCTGTAAAAAACGGTTTTGTGATGGTTCAGACCCATAGCAAGCCACGCTGCGGCTGTCGCATAAGTGTTTTCTTTCAGGACCGTGGAATCTTTGATTTGAGTCAAAGAATGCAAGTCGGCAATAAACAGAAAAGATTCATTTTTTGGATCATTGCTCATTTCTACTGCTGGCTTAATTGCGCCAAGTAAATTGCCCAAATGAGGAGTGCCTGTGCTTTGAATCCCTGTTAAAATGCGTGCCATAGGCTAGGTGTGTCAGCTGCAAATTTAGGAGTTTTGACCGTGCTGTTGCACGACATTGGTTCAAAAAAACCGATATTTACAAAAACAACCATCTATTTTCGCTATGTTCGTGCTTGAAATTTGTTAATTAACAACTGCCATGCGTTTGTTGAAATGCCTTTTTTGGATATTGTATCGCAGTTGGTTTTATGTGCTTGCGGGGGCGATTATTGTCTTGGTAGCTCCGGCCATGTTGATTTTTCTTTCCAGACTCCAATGGTACCCAACATTCTATAAATTAGCCCGACTTTGGGGCCGTATTCTGCTCGCTGGAATGGGTTATCGGTGGACTACTACCTCCGAAACCCGTTTAGAGAAGGAAAAAAACTATATGTTTATTGGCAATCATACCTCCATGTTAGATCCCATGCTCATGCTTGATGTCGTCAAACACAATCCAATTGTTTTTGTAGGCAAACAGGAATTAGAAAAGATTCCAATATTTGGATATTTCTACAGGAAGTCATGCATTTTGGTAAACAGGGCAGCAACAGATAGTCGCATCAATGTTTATCCGCAAGCTCAAGCGCGTTTGGACGCGGGCTTCAGTATTGGTATTTTCCCCGAAGGGGGTGTTCCCGATGAATCGGTTGATTTGGACGACTTTAAAAACGGGGCATTTCGATTGGCTATCCAGTATCAAATTCCAATTGTACCAATGATTTTTGTTGGTCCAAAAAAATTATTTTCTTTCACTTATTTCAGCGGCGGACCCGGCAAGCTCTCGACTCATGTCATGCCAATCATCGAAACAAAAGGATTGACAATAAAAGACTTGGCTAGCCTGAAAAAATCAACAAGGGAACTGATGCTAAAAGAAGTTTTGGCAAGAGGGGTTTAGCTCTTAAGACTTGCTTTGATCTTGTTTTCTAGTTCATCGAGCAATTCAGGATTGTCCTCAAGCAAGGTCTTAACGGCATCTCTACCTTGACCTAATTTGGTGTCTCCATAGCTAAACCATGACCCACTTTTCTTGATTAATTCTTGTTCTACGGCGACGTCAATAATCTCCCCAATTTTAGAAATACCTTGGCCAAACATGATGTCGAATTCTGCGGTTTTAAAAGGCGGAGCGACTTTGTTTTTAACCACTTTCACTCTAGTCTTGTTACCCAAAACATTGCCATCAGTATCTTTAATTTGGGTGGAACGGCGAATGTCCAATCGCACAGAGGCGTAGAATTTAAGTGCATTTCCCCCTGTGGTGGTTTCAGGATTGCCAAACATGACCCCAATTTTTTCTCGAAGTTGATTGATAAAAATCATAGTACAATTGGTCTTGCTGATTGACCCAGTCAATTTTCTCAAGGCTTGTGACATCAATCGAGCGTGAAGGCCCATTTTTGAGTCTCCCATTTCTCCTTCAATTTCGCTTTTCGGCGTCAACGCTGCTACGGAGTCAATAACAATGATGTCTACAGCTCCTGATCGAACCAGATTATCAGCAATTTCCAATGCTTGCTCCCCATGATCGGGTTGTGATATGATGAGATTATCAATATCGACACCAAGTTTTTCGGCATAAAAACGGTCAAAAGCGTGTTCTGCATCTATAAAGGCAGCTATACCCCCAGCCTTTTGAGCTTCAGCAATGGCATGTAAAGTCAATGTTGTTTTTCCAGAAGATTCTGGGCCGTAAATTTCGATCACTCGACCCTTAGGATATCCACCAACTCCCATGGCAATATCCAATCCTAATGAGCCCGAAGAAATGGCTTCAACATCTACTACGGCCTGATCGCTCATGCGCATAACCGTGCCTTTTCCATAGGATTTGTCAAGTTTATCTAGTGTTAATTGGAGGGCTTTTAACTTAGCGGCTTTGTCTGAACTCATGGTATTTTTTCGTTTTTTGTTGCGGTTTGCTAATTTACTAATTTCTCTTGTCAATATCCAATTCTTTTGGACTTTGACCAACAGTTTTTTGACCCTCAAATACAAAGTCCTATCTTTGGGGTAGAAATTTGTTTAACTTAATCCAGTATAGCATGCAACTGTACAACACATTAAGTGCTAACGAACGGGCAAAACTCATTGAAAAAGCAGGTCAAAAAAGAATGACCCTGTCATTCTATCAATATGCAAAAATCAATGACCCACACCAGTTTCGAGATGCACTATTTATCCAATGGAATGCCCTTGAAGTCTTAGGGCGTATCTATGTAGCCCACGAAGGCATTAATGCCCAACTTTCAGTCCCCGCAATACGTTTCGGAGATTTTAAAACTCAACTTGATTCTATTGATTTTCTGAAAGGCGTTAGGCTCAACATCGCCATAGAACATGACGATTTTTCGTTTTTAAAGTTGACTATTAAAGTTCGATCCAAGATAGTTTCGGATGGATTAAATGATGAAACTTTTGACGTAACCAATCGCGGAGTGCATCTGGATGCAGAAAAATTTAATGAATTGGTGGAACGCGAAGACACCATTTTGGTCGATATGCGCAATCACTATGAGAGTGAAATTGGCCATTTTGTCGATGCCATTACCCCTGATGTCGATACTTTCAGAGAATCCTTGCCAAAAATCGAACAAGATTTGTCTGAATTTAAAAAGAATAAAAACTTAGTCATGTATTGCACCGGAGGAATTCGATGCGAAAAGGCAAGTGCATATTTCAAACACGTGGGCTTCGAAAAGGTTTATCAGTTGGAAGGAGGCATTATTGAATATGCCCGACAGGTGGAACAGAAAGGATTAGAAAACAAATTCAAAGGAAAGAATTTTGTATTCGATCAACGCCGTGGAGAGCGAATTAGCAATGAGATCATTGCCCAATGTCACCAATGCGGAGCACCGTGCGACACTCATACCAATTGCGCAAATGAAGCTTGCCATCTGCTTTTTATTCAATGCGAAAAGTGTAAAGCGGCTATGGACAATTGTTGTTCGGACACCTGCATGGAAATCCATCACTTGCCGATAGACCAACAACGCGAAATTAGAAAAGGACAAGGAAACAGCAATGATATTTTCAAGAAAGGTCGCGCAGAACATCTGCCGTTCAAGAAAAATTTGAGAGACATTCGCAAAGCGTTTAAGATCTCTTCCTTTTAGGGTTTTTTTAATCAGCGGATAATAATACCTTTAGACAATGGCGATAGTGTCTTAGTTTGCCCCTATTAGTAGAACAGTTTAAACACCTTAAATGGCTTGTAATAGTTGTAGTAGCGGATCGAATGGCCAGCCTAAAGGGTGTAAAAACAATGGCACCTGCGGGACAGATGGTTGCAACAAGTTGACCGTATTTGACTGGCTTGCCAATATGGAGCTCGCCGAAGGAGAAGTGCCTTTCGACTGGGTCGAAATCAGGTTTAAGAATAGTCGCAAGGAATTCTTTAAAAATACTGAATCACTTCCCCTAAAAATCGGAGATGTTGTTGCCTCTGAAGCCGAATTTGGTCATGACATTGGTACTGTAACACTAACTGGACAGTTGGTTAAGGTTCAAATGCAGCGAAAAAAAGCGCCGTTTGATGATCAAACCGAGGTTCAAAAGATATATAGAATTGCCACTCAAAAAGACATTTACAAATGGATTGATTTGAGAAATAAGGAAGAGGCCATGCAAGTTAGAGCCCGACAAATTGCTATTGATTTAAATCTCAAAATGAAAATTTCCGATTTGGAGTTTCAAGGAGACGGTAGTAAAATTACTTTTTTCTATACTGCAAATCAGCGGGTTGATTTCAGAGAATTGATTAAGATTTTTGCGAAGGAATTTAGCACACGAATAGAAATGCGACAAGTAGGACTGCGTCAAGAAGCAGCTCGCTTAGGAGGCATTGGATCTTGTGGCAGAGAATTGTGCTGCTCGACTTGGCTCACCGACTTTCGATCAGTATCAACTTCTGCGGCGCGATATCAGCAGCTGTCGTTAAATCCTCAGAAATTGGCTGGTCAGTGCGGGAAACTCAAATGCTGTTTGAATTTTGAATTGGACTCCTACATGGAGGCATTGAAAGCGTTTCCAAGCACGGATGTAAAACTTTTAACCGAAAAAGGGGAGGCAGTTTGTCAAAAATCGGATATATTTAAAGGCATCATGTGGTATGCTTACAAGGGCGACTGGATTACCTGGTTCCCGCTAGAAGTGGCCGATGTGGCAACCATAGTTGAACTCAATAAGAACGGCTTGAAGGCTGAAAGTTTAGAGGCCTATGTCGTGGTTCAAGAGTCTAGCCCCCAGGTCGAATTCGCGAGTGTTTTAGGACAAGACAGTCTGACTCGTTTCGATGTTAAACGGCGATCAAATAAAGGCAAATCAAGAAGAAGACCGAGAAATAAAAATGACAAGTAAATTGAGAATCGGAGCGGTTGGAATGTTTTTTTACCTCATATTTTTGGGGTGTCAGTCCCCTGAAATATTTGTAGCTTTTCAAAAACCACCAGGCGGATGGAATGCCAAGGAAGCAATGAATTTTAAATTTGACAACCCATCTGCTCAATCAAGTGACGTTTTTGTAATAGTAAGAACTACACCCGAATACGAATTCAGCAATCTGTTTGTCATTGCCAAAATAACAAGCCCGGAAGGGGTTATCCAAACTGACACACTTGAATTCGAAATGGCCTATTCTGATGGTCGTCCAATGGGAGAAGGTTTGACTGCGGTCAAAACTCATAAATTATGGCTCAAAGAATCATATGATTTCAACGAAATAGGCGTTTATAGTTTCGATATTGAACAAGCCATGAGACGATCTAAAGAAATTCAAGGAGCTTCTCAGTTGCGAGGAATTACAGACGTTGGACTACAAATCGAAAAACCCAATTTAGAATGACCTCAAAAAAATCCGCCAAATCAACGCCCACAATTCCCAAGTATATTAGGAGAATTTGGCTCGTTTTTTTATCAGGAATTGCCCTGTTTGTTTTGCTCTTTTTAGCAGCCTCCGCAGGATTGCTAGGAGAAATGCCCGACTATACCCGTTTGGAAAATCCTCAGACCAATTTGGCAACTGAAATCATCTCATCAGACAGTCAAACCCTTGGTAAATTTTATTTTGAAGACAACCGCACCTTAATGTCTTATGATGAATTGCCACAAAACCTAATAGATGCTTTGATTGCGACAGAAGATGTTCGCTTCAGGAATCATTCCGGAATTGATGTTCGAGGCACAATCAGAGCCACCATGTTTTTAGGAAGCCGGGGTGGGGCAAGTACCATTTCTCAGCAATTGGCCAAACAGTTTTTTACAGGCAATGTTGCCAAAAATAAATTTGAAAGGGCTTTACAGAAAGTGAAGGAGTGGGTCATTGCAATACGGCTGGAACGCCACTACACCAAAAAAGAAATTATTGCCATGTATTTCAATATCTATGATTTTGGAAACTACGCCGATGGCATCCGTTCGGCTTCGAGAATATACTTTAGCAAGGAGCCAAAAGATTTGACTATTGAAGAATCTGCAACACTTGTTGGCATGTTCAAAAACTCTTCACTTTACAATCCTTTGCAAAATCCTGTTGGCACCAAAAACCGTCGCAATGTGGTCTTGTCCCAATTGGCCAAATACGATTATATTGATGACGATTGGAGAGACTCTCTTCAAGCGCTGCCGATTACCTTGAGATATTCTCCAGAAACCCATCAGCAAGGTCCAGCAGCCTATTTTAGAGAATACTTAAGAGCCTATTTGAAAGATTGGGCTTCAAAAGAGGAAAATAAAAAGCCAGACGGGACGTCCTATGACATTTACAGAGATGGATTGCGGGTTTTTACAACCATCGACTCTCGCATGCAGCGCTACGCCGAAGAGGCTGTAAGCGAACATATGCCCAGATTGCAAAAGCAATTTTCACTACAAAACACCCCAGAAAGAAATCCAACTGCTCCTTTTGTAGAACTTTCCAAAATCGAGGTCCAGGACCTTATGAATACCAGCATGCGCAGATCGGAACGTTGGAGGGTGTTGAAAAGAAACGGGCTTAAAGAATCTGAAATCATTCAAACTTTTAAGGAGCCTATTCCGATGAGGATTTTTTCTTGGAATGGAGAAATAGACACCATCATGACTCCCATGGATTCCATGCGTTATTACAAATCCTTCTTACGCTCATCTATCATGTCGATGGAACCACAGACGGGGCATGTCAAAGCATGGGTAGGTGGGATCAACTATAAACATTTTAAATACGACATGGTCAACCAAGGTCGTCGACAAGTGGGATCGACTTTTAAGCCATTTCTATATGCCACAGCCATAGACCAATTGCAGTTGTCCCCCTGCGATTCGGTTGCAGATTCGCAAATTACTATTGAGGCCAATAAATACAACAATCCAACCCCTTGGACTCCTAAAAATTCAGGTGGACAATATGGCGCAACTTTTACTTATAAATCTGCATTGGCCAACTCTGTGAACACCATTAGCGCTAAGTTGATTGATCGTGTGGGACCTCAACAGGTTATAGACATGGCAAGAAAACTAGGCATTACTTCTGAGCTGCCTGCAGTACCCTCCATTTGCTTGGGGACTCCCGACATAAGTCTATTTGAAATGGTTGGAGCATACAGCACCTTTGCCAATAAGGGCATTCATACAGAGCCAGTCATGGTGCTAAGAATCGAAGATAAGAACGGAACTATTCTGTTTCAAAACGTCCCAAAAACTGAGGATGTGTTGAGTGAAGAAATGGCCTATGTCACTGTAAAATTGATGGAAGGAGTAACAGATTCTGGGTCTGGTATAAGACTGAGAACCACAGGAGCTGACAAGTATAACAAAGCCTATCAAGAAATTATTACAGGCTATCCTTATCAATTTACTAATCCAATAGCGGGTAAAACTGGGACTACTCAGAACCAATCCGACGGATGGTTTATGGGTATGGTTCCCAACTTAGTCACGGGAGTTTGGGTAGGTGGAGAAGATCGTGCCGCTCATTTTAGATCAATTACCTACGGTCAGGGAGCCTCCATGGCTTTGCCCATTTGGGGAGTGTTCATGAAAAAATGTTACAACGACAGCAGCTTGTCTGTATCGAAGGGATCGTTTGAAGCGCCAAAAAATCTGAGGATACCCGTCGATTGTAATTCCGTTAATGCCAATAATGACTCGGGCACAACTCCTGTCCCAGATTTCGATTTTTAATGATGATAACCAAAACTGTAAATACAATTGAAGAAGCGCTCCTTGGAATAGGTGACGGCATGACGCTCTTACTTGGAGGTTTTGGGCTTTGTGGTATTCCAGAAAATGCCATAGCAGAGTTGGTAAGATTAGGCGTGAAAGATTTGACTTGCATTTCGAACAATGCTGGGGTCGATGATTTTGGATTAGGATTGTTGTTGAGAAATCGACAAATCAAAAAAATGGTGGCTTCCTATGTGGGAGAAAATGATGAGTTTGAACGACAAATGCTTAGTGGAGAATTGGAAGTTGAACTCATTCCACAAGGGACTCTAGCCGAACGCTGTCGAGCCGCTCAAGCGGGTTTCCCCGCTTTTTTTACTCCAGCTGGCTTTGGTACCGAAGTCGCCGAAGGAAAAGAAACTAGAGAGTTCGATGGTAAAATGTATGTGTTGGAAAAAGCCGTGAAAGCTGATTTTGCCATTGTCAAAGCTTGGAAAGGAGACACGGCGGGCAATTTGATTTTTAAAGGAACAGCAAGAAATTTTAATCCTAATATGTGCGGAGCTGCTCAAATTACCATAGCGGAGGTTGAAGAGTTGTTACCTGCGGGCCAACTCGATCCCAATCAAATTCACATCCCTGGAATATTTGTACAGCGCATAGTGCAAGGAAGAAATTACGAAAAGCGCATTGAACAACGCACCACTAGACCTCAATCTTGATCTTATGTTAGATAAATTTGGTATCGCAAGACGAATTGCAAAAGAGGTAAAGAATGGTTACTATGTCAACTTGGGCATTGGGATACCGACTTTAGTAGCCAATTTTGTCAGAACGGATATAGAGCTAGAATTTCAAAGTGAAAATGGCATTCTCGGCATGGGTCCTTTTCCCTTTGAGGGTGAGGAAGACGCCGATTTGATCAATGCAGGTAAACAGACTATTACAGCACTTCCTGGAGCCAGTTATTTCGATTCTGCGACTAGTTTTTCCATGATTCGTGGTCAGCACGTAGATTTGACTATTTTGGGGGCAATGGAGGTTTCGGAACAAGGAGATATTGCCAATTGGAAAATTCCTGGATATATGGTCAAAGGCATGGGGGGTGCAATGGACTTGGTTGCTAGTGCCGACAACATTATTGTTGCCATGATGCATACCAACAAAGAGGGTCAATCCAAATTGCTCAAAAGATGTACTTTGCCGCTTACGGGTGTAGCTTGTGTCAAGAAAATAGTCACCAATTTGGCGGTTATGGAAGTTACCAAGGAGGGATTTAGACTCTTGGAAAGGGCGCCAGGAGTGAGTGTTGAAGAAATCAAAGCAGCAACCGAAGGCAATCTTTTTGTCGAAGGACTAATCCCTGAGATGTCCTAGAGGTATTATAGTAGCCCTTTAGCCCTTTATTTCATAAACTTTACGAATAATGGTTCCTTGTACCGCCAGCCAACAAATTAGCAGTACATTTGCCGCGACCTAAAAACAGGCCATGCAAAATATTAGAAATATCGCTATCATAGCGCACGTTGATCACGGGAAAACTACCCTAGTTGATAAAATCCTGCACCATTGCCAATTGTTTCGTGAAAACGAGAGTACAGGTGACCTCATCCTAGACAATAATGACTTAGAGCGGGAACGTGGCATAACCATATTGTCCAAAAACGTTTCTGTCAAATTTGGCGATACCAAAATCAACATCATAGACACTCCAGGTCACGCCGATTTTGGAGGAGAAGTTGAACGTGTTCTTAATATGGCGGATGGCGTTTTGCTGCTCGTCGATGCCTTTGAAGGTCCAATGCCGCAAACCCGATTTGTGCTTCAAAAGGCCTTAAGTCTCAAACTCAAGCCTATTGTTGTCATCAACAAAGTTGACAAGGAAAATTGCACTCCAGAAGAAGTCTATGAATCAGTATTTGATCTGATGGTTGAACTAGGAGCCGAAGAATGGCAGTTGGATTTTCCAGTTTTGTATGGATCGGCTAAAAACAATTGGATGTCACACGATTGGAAAAATCAAACGGATTCAATTGCCCCACTCCTAGAGTCAGTGGTCGAAAACATCCCTGCTCCGAAAGTGACTGAGGGGAATACCCAAATGCTGATCACGTCTCTTGACTTTTCATCTTTCACCGGGCGAATCGCTATTGGCAGACTTCAAAGAGGTGAATTGAAAATTGGACAGCCAGTGTCATTGGTAAAAAGAGATCTTTCTATCGAAAAAACTAAAATTAAGGAGCTTTTCGTTTTTGACGGGCTTGGTCGCAAAAAAGTGGACGCGGTTGAATCGGGGGACATTTGCGCGATTGTAGGATTGGAAAATTTTGAAATAGGTGATACCCTTGCGGACATAGAGAATCCAGAAGGACTTCCAACTATAGCCATTGACGAACCCACTATGAGTATGTTGTTTACAATCAATGATTCGCCATTTTTTGGTAAGGATGGCAAGTTTGTAACATCAAGACACATCAAGGATCGTTTAGAAAAGGAATTGGAGCGGAACTTGGCCATGCGCTTGGAAGAAACAGGAGCAGCTGATAAATTTATGGTATTTGGCCGCGGGGTACTGCACCTTTCTGTCCTGATTGAGACCATGCGACGTGAGGGGTACGAGCTTCAAATTGGTCAACCTCAGGTTATCATTAAAGAAATTGATGGGGTTAAATGCGAACCCATAGAGGAGTTAACCATCGACTTGCCCGAGGAGGTTTCTGGCCGTGCAGTGGAACTCGTTTCCTTGCGCAAGGGAGAGATGACAGCTATGGAGCCGAAAGGAACAAGAATGATATGTAAGTTTCTTATTCCTTCCAGAGGAATTATTGGATTGAGAAATCAATTGCTTACTGCAACCGCTGGAGAAGCCATTATGAACCATCGTTTTGTGGCTTTCGAAGCCTTCCGAGGACCAATTGCAGAAAGAAACAATGGCTCCCTTATTTCAATGGAAAAGGGAACGGCAATACCTTACTCTCTTGATAAATTACAAGAACGGGGCAAATTCTTTATACATCCCGGTGATGAAATCTATACTGGTCAAGTAATTGGTGAAAATTCCCGAGGAGATGATATGGTGGTCAATGTCACCAAAACGAAGAAGTTGAGCAACGTCAGATCGTCTGGAACAGACGATAAAGTGCGACTAGCTCCTCCAATTCAATTTAGTCTGGAAGAAGCCTTAGAGTACATCCAAAAGGACGAATACGTCGAGGTAACACCAAAGTCATTGCGACTTCGAAAAGTATATTTAGAAGAAAACGAGCGCAAACGCAACGAAAAACAATTTCAATAACTGTTTGATTTTTTTGACTTTTCTGATTTGGGTGCTTTAGGGTAGACCACCCAATACTCGCCTAAATTCTTCGAATTAGTTGTTTTAATTTCTGTCAAAATAAAGTCGTCTTGATATTTTTTAGTGACGCAATGAATTTGTTAAAATAAGTGTCCTCGCCACACAGAAAAGTATAGTCGCCTTCTACCATATAAATTTTATCTTCCTCCTTTTCGTCAATATTTGAAATATTCAAAACACCGAAAAAATAGGTTTGAGGGTCGTGACAAAGGTTTACAACGTATTTGAATTTCTGTTCAAGAATGGCTTCAATCTTGGCAACCGGAGTTTGACTGAACGTATGTAGGCTGATAAAGCAAAGAGTCCCACAAAGAGTTAAATTAAGTCTATTCATTAGATTTGGTTTAGAATCTTCGGAATTGCGGTGAGAAATCCTTAGATTGAGCAATGGCTACTTCAAATATAACAAAAATTAGATACTTTCGGGTAAGGAGGCAATGAGTTTTTGAGTGTATGACGATTTTGGAGCGTCATAAACTGCGTCAGATTCCCCTATTTCTGCAATTTGTCCGTCTTTCATGACCATGATACGGTCCGAAATGTACTTTACCACAGTGAGGTCATGTGAAATAAATAGATAGCTGAATCCAAAATCTTTCTGCAGATCCGACAAGAGGTTTAGTATTTGAGCTTGAACCGACAGATCGAGGGCTGAAACGGATTCGTCGCAAATGATAAGTTTGGGCTGCACTGCTAGCGCGCGAGCAATGCCAATCCTCTGTCGTTGACCTCCAGAAAACTCATGAGGGTATCGTTCAAAATGCTCGGGTAACAAGCCAACTTTTTCCAACAACTCTAGAGCCACTTGTTTTCTGCGCTGCGAGTTTTGATGCAGGCCATGAACTGTCATGGGTTCACAAATTGCTTGACCCACAGTCATCCTAGGATTTAGTGATCCGTAAGGATCTTGGAAAACAATTTGAAGGTCCTTCCGCAGGGTTCTAAAGGCTTTTTTTGACAGCTTGGTGATGTCTTGGCCTCGGTATAAAATTTGACCCTCATCAGCAGGGTCTAATAACAGTATGCATTTGGCCAAGGTCGATTTGCCACAACCAGACTCTCCCACAAGGCCTAAAGTCTCCCCTTCGTAAATTTGAAAACTGACCTCGTCGAGTGCTTTGAACGCTTTAGACCTTGACCACCATTGCATGGATTTGGTATAGTTTTTTTTCAAATCTATCACTTCCAATAACGGAGGCTTATTGTACAATTTCTCGTGCCACTTCATCCTCGACTGACGGTCTATCAGCGGAGCTTCTTCTCGTTCATTCAAGCAATCGTCGAGGGTAGGTAGCCTATAAGGTCTTCTGTTTAGAGGAGGTCTTGATTTTATTAAAGCCTTGGTATAGGGGTGAGCTGGGGTTGTAAAAATTTCTTTGGTTAGGCCAAATTCTACCATTTTTCCAGACTGCATGACTACAACTCTATCGGCAAGCTGTGCCACTAGGGGCAAATCGTGCGAAATAAAAATTATAGCCATTTTAAACTCTTTTTGCAGTACGTGCAGCAACTCAATGACCTCTTTCTGTACGGTCACATCTAAGGCTGTTGTAGGCTCATCAGCAATTAGAATATCGGGCTTGCAAGCCAATGCCATGGCGATCATGACCCTTTGTTGCTGACCACCCGAGATTTGGTGAGGAAATTTTCGAAATACAGTGATTGGCGATGGGAGTTGTACTTTTTCAAACAAGCTAATCACCTCTGCTTTGATGCTGGCTGAGGTCATTGCGGCGTGATTTTTAAAGACTTCGGCTACTTGGTCGCCACAGCGCATCGATGGGTTGAGTGCGGTCATGGGCTCCTGAAAGATCATTGAGATTTTTCTCCCGCGGATGGACTGCATTTCGGTATTGCTCAAACTTGCGAGGTTTTGTTTCTTGAACAAAATTTCACCCTGACTGATCATACCCTGTTTGGGCAAAAGACCCATTATTGCAAGACTACTGATCGATTTGCCACTTCCTGAAGCACCAACAATTCCTAAGATTTCACCAGAGTATAATTCAAAGGACAAATCAGAAACAACTTCGCGACCTTCGATGGCAACGGTTAGATGGTTTAACGTCAATATGGCCTTATTCGAAATACTCATATAGTTATAATTTCGTGCTGCTCCAGCAAGGCTTCGCCACGCATTTTTAAAATTAATTGCGCGACCGTAATGGTATCTTTTTCGCAATATTGAATGATTCGATCCAAATCCGCTTCATTATAATAATCATCTCTCACTTGGCTGCCGTCAATGTCGTCTTTTGGCGAGGGTATCCCAAATATTTTCGCCAATAACTTTAAGGAAGTAAAGTGTTTAAAGTCTCCGAATTTCCATAACTCCATGGTGTCAAGATGCGGAATTTCCCAAGGCTTTTTGCCAAATAGATTCAGTTTTTCGGGAAGAGTAATCCCGTGAATAAGCATTCTGCGAGCTATGTAAGGAAAGTCAAATTCTTTACCATTGTGAGCGCAAAGGACGTATTTCGGATGAGCAAAATGCCCTTCCAAAATGGTTTTAAATTTCTTGAGCAATTCCGATTCTTCTCCATAAAATGAGGTGACTCTCAATTGACGAGCATTCCCATCGGGGTTGAAGTAGGCAACAGAAATACATATGATTTTTCCAAACTCTGCCCAAATGGAGGCACGGTCATAGAACTCTTCGGGGGTAAATTCATCCTTGCGCTGATAGGCAGTTTTCTTTGCCCATAGCTCTTGCCATTCTTCATCCAACTCCTTGAAATGGGCATGTTGTGGAACAGTTTCCACATCAAGAAAAACCAGATTGACTAGTGGCAACTTTTGCAGCATTATTCCATCATTTTATAGACTTCTTCTATGATGGTATAAAAGTCTGGAGAATGAGGATCCACCGCCACATCGTTTTTAGTTATGGTTCGACCAAGGCGTACAATAATAAGTTCGTCTTCAGGAATAACGATGACCAGTTGACCCAAGTGGCCGCGCATGTAAAATATCTCTTTTCCTAAATGGTTGGCTAGCCACCATCCATATCCGTATTCTGGACTCGAAGGAAAACGGGGGGTGATGGATTTGGCTACAAAGGTTGAGTCTAATAATTGTTGGCCATTCCACTGTCCATTTTGCATGTACAGTTTGCCAAATCGGGCAAAGTCTCTGGCTTTGCTGCCAATACAGCAATACGCTTTTTCCAGGCCATGCTCTTCGCTGTCCAGTTGCCAAAACGCTTCGTTCTCTGCCCCCATGGGCTTCCAAAAACTCTCGCTCAGGTAAGTCGACAGTTTTTTGCCTGTTGCCTTGGTGATGACCATAGCCAGTAATTCTGTGCTGCCACTCAGGTATTTGAATGTCTGCCCGGGTTGGTCAACTACTTTCAAGCCTAAAATGACCTTTTCTAGATTGTCATCGAAATAGCTCCTTGTGGTAATCGACAATGGCGAATAATAAGCCTCGTCCCAGTTTAGTCCAGAACTCATCGACGACAAGTCGCCTACGGTCATTTGCGCTCCCAATCCTTCTCCAAACTGAGGATAAAAATCAGACACTTTTTGGTCTAGACCGCTGATATAACCTTCCATAATGGCCTTGCCCAACAGAGCCGAGACGATACTTTTGGCCATGGAAAAGGAGTTGCTTTTGGAGTTTTGATCATAGCCTTGAAAATAGGATTCATGCCAAATGCTGTCATTTTTGATGATGAGAAATGCGACTGATTCCGACCGATCGTGAAAAGCCTGCAAGGGTTCTGTTGCTTTAACGGTATTGTAGTCGTGATGAATGGCCCAAGGTTGAGCGACTCCATTCTCTACGACCCGGTTGTCAAAAACCTTATAGTCTTCGAGATAGGCTGTGGTGTAGCCCTTGATGTAAATTGTTCGGACGGCTTTAATCAGATAATCCAAATCGAAGACGTAAAGCAACACAATAAGACTAGCTAAGCTGATAACCAGCCATTTCAAGGTTTTTTTAAGGCATTTCATATTATTGGGATAAGGAACAGACAATTAAAATGACACTTCCTTAAGCATACTGCTTTTTGTTTTGTTAACAGTGCCGTGGGATAGTTTGGTTAAAGGTAAAAAAATATTTTCTAAGTGTGGAGTAAAGAAAGTGAGGCTTGCAAATGTTGACGAACAATAGCCCCATCAAAACAAACTATACCCAAAAACGATCAAATATGATTGGAATTTAGACTTCCAAGCGGGTTGGTTTCTCAACAATTCTCTTTCAGTTTGATACCTTGCTTCAACACTCAACTTATCGGCTAGCTTTGCGCCTACTCCCAACGAAAAGTTGTTGCCAGAGTCGACTTGGAGGTCATTTAATACGGAACCGTCAGCGCGGTAGAAGTTAATATTTGAATTAAGCCCGATTACAAAAACGTAGGCGACATTTGCGAAGAACTTCAAATTTTTAGTTTTAAAAAAATAGTGTCGAAGGCCAACAAAATTTTCGATAGAATGGTTCTCCAATACTTGGTCGATTGAACCCCCTGTGACAAACGTCACGTCCTCTGCTCGTTGTTCAGAACGAGAGGTTTGATAGGTGGGTTCAACCAGAATAGACCATTTGTTTTTGACAAAATTTAGAACAAATTCTGCCTCAAGACCAATACCAAATTGAACACTACTTTTTCCCTTTTCAAATTCAAGTGTCGAAAACAAGCTGCTTGAAGGATTTTCTAATCTGAGTGAAGAGGTGCTGAGGCGCGGCCTAATATTTAGATTAAAGTCAATTTTTTCGTTTCGATTGTAGCTTATACTTTCGCTGTTCTGACAACTATTGTATTTTTCAAAAGCCATTTGAAGACTGTTAGGGGAATAGGATAAGGTTTCGAAATTCCGTTTTTTCAACGCATCGCACTTCAAGCTATTCCACAGTTGTTGTCGAAAGTCATTATTTTCGGAAACATAATTACCTTTGTTTTTTGTATTTTTTGTAAACCAATTGTTGAATTTCCGATCCATTGTTCGCAAAGAAAAACCGTTGAAAACTCCCTTGAGTATAGTAGTATAGACTGGCTTTCCCTTCAACAAGTACTTTTAACATCAACGTCTCTAATTCAAAAGAGGGCGCTTTCTCTAGGCTTAAATGGTCTAAATGGTCACTAGACTTATCAATTAAAACAGACCGCCGGATAAATTTTGAAGCACCGTCAATGCCAAATTCAAGGATTTCTTCGAACGAAATTGTTTCAATGTCACCATTCATAGAATATTTAATTTCCACGTAAGTTGGACTGTTTCTCCAATCGACATTCTTTATAAAACATTCTTTTTTTTGATTGGCAGAATTGATGATGTAACCTTTCTCGAAGAAAATTTGACCTACCACGGAGAGGCTTAAGAAGAAGAATAAAGGGGTTAGCAGGGTTCTCATAATTTGTAAATAGGGGGTTATGTAAAATTAATTAATTTTTTAACACAAGCAATATAAACGCAATTCTCTGCTCAGAATGCTCGTATTACTTTGAACTTGTGTATTTTTGAGAACAGATAGAACAAAACCATGAGACTACTATTGATTATTTCAAGTGCATTACTGTTAAGTGTAAATTCTTCCGATGAATGGGGTGCTACCGGCCATCGCGCGATTGGTGAGGTCGCTTCGAAACATCTGAGCCGAAAAGCCTCTAAAGCCATAGAGAGATTATTGGAGGGAGAATCGTTGGCCTTTGTTTCGACCTATGCCGACGAAATCAGATCGGACAGTCAATACAATTCTTATGCGCCTTGGCATTATGTCAATATGCCGTTTGACAAAACGTATCAGGACATTCCCCACAAGGATGAAGGAGACATTGTCCAAGCCATTAATCATTGTATAGCCGTTTTAAAAAACCCAGAGTCCTCGAAAGCCGATCAAAAGTTTTTCTTAAAATTGTTGGTTCACTTTATTGGAGACCTTCACCAACCCATGCATGTTGGTCGAGAAGAAGACAAAGGGGGCAATGATATTAAAATGAAATGGTTTGGTGACAATACCAATTTACACCGGGTTTGGGACAGTGATATCATTGACAGTTATCAAATGAGTTATACCGAGTTGTCCATCAATCTGCCTCGTTTGACCAAAGCAGAGGTGAAAATGATTCAGGCGGCACCCCTGATGACTTGGGTCGAAGAATCTCACGATTTAGTGAAAGGAATCTATGAAAATACTCCAGCCGAAAGCCGTTTGAGTTACAATTACAGAGAACAATATATCGGACTCGTACGAACCCAAATTCAAAAAGGAGGATTGCGTTTAGCGGCAGTCTTAAACGAGATTTTTGGCTAGATTTAGCCGAGTAATTTTACGGCGTCTTTTGCAAAATAAGTCGCAATGATTTTGGTGCCCGCTCGCTTGAAGGCCATTAAACTCTCAAGGACAATTTGATCGTGATCCAACCAGCCCTTTTCGGCTGCCGCTTTAATCATCGCATATTCGCCACTAACTTGGTAGGCCGCGACAGGGACATTAAAATTTTGGACCACTTGGCTTACGATGTCAAGATAGGCCATGCCGGGTTTAACCATCACAATATCCGCTCCTTCGTCAATGTCTGCAGCCACTTCTCTTAAGGCTTCTTGACTGTTGCCGAAGTCCATTTGATAGGTCTTTTTGTCGCCAAAACCAGGAGCCGAATCCAAGGCGTCTCGGAAAGGGCCATAGAACCCTGAAGCGTATTTGGCACTATAACTCATAATACCAGTATCGACAAAAGAGGCCTCTTCCAAGGCTTGTCTGATAGCAAAAACTCGACCGTCCATCATGTCGCTGGGAGCTACAAAATCAGCTCCTGCCGCGGCATGAGAGACGCTCATTTCGGCTAATATAGTGTTGGTTGGGTCATTGACAATCTTTCCGCTTTGAACAATTCCATCATGACCAAATGAGGAGTAAGGATCCAGAGCTACGTCAGTCATGACTACCATTTCGGGACAAACTTGCTTTACCCTTTGAACGGCTCGTTGCATCAAACCCTTTGGATTGATTGCTTCGGTTCCCTCGTTATCTTTGAGTGCTTCATCAACTTTGACAAATAACAAAACAGCTCTCAATCCTAAGGACCAGAGGGTTTTGATTTCTTGTTCTAGTTTATCCAAACTATAGCGATAATAATTGGGCATTGAAGGGATGTCTTCCTTGATTTCTTTACCTTCTACTACAAAGAGAGGAACTAAAAAATCGTATGGGCTGAGAGAATGCTCGCGCACCAATGACCTGATGGCTTCGTTTTGACGCAGTCTGCGGTTTCTGTTGTATGGGTACATGTCAATTTTTTGTTGCACACCAGTCGCGTGGTGAAGTTAGTACTTTCATTAATGCTGCCTCAGCCGAATTGTCTTTGGGCTGATGATCATACCGCCATTGAACTTTTGGGGGCAAACTCATCAAAATACTTTCAATACGTCCGTTGGTTTTGAGTCCAAAAAGAGTGCCTTTGTCGTTCACCAAATTGAATTCCACATAACGGCCGCGTCTTATTTCTTGCCATTCCCTTTCCATGGCAGTATAAGGCATGTCTTTACGTCTTCTAATTATCGGCTCATAGGCTTCTAAAAATTGGTCTGCGGTATCTGTTACGAAATCATACCACTGCTCCATATTTCTTTGTTGACTTGATTTGAGATAATCAAAGAATAATCCTCCAATTCCCCGTGCTTCTTGACGATGCTGATTGTAGAAGTAGCTGTCGCATTGGGCTTTGTATTCCGAGTAAAATGCTGGATCATGTCGATCACAGGCGGCTTTGCATGTCTGGTGAAAATGTTGGGCGTCCTCTTCAAACAAATAGTAAGGGGTTAAGTCCAACCCCCCCCCAAACCAAGAGTCTATTGGGGTTCCCGACTTATCGTACATTTCAAAATAGCGCCAGTTGGCATGAACAGTGGGCGCCATAGGATTCTTAGGATGCATCACCAAGCTCAAGCCGCAAGCATAGAAATCCACCTCTCCTACCTTAAAATAGTCTTGCATTGCTGGAGCCAAAGGGCCATGAACGGCCGAAATATTAACCCCTCCCTTTTCAAAAACAGCACCGTTTTCAATGACTCTGGTGCGTCCACCACCACCCTCGGCGCGCACCCACAAGTCTTCTTTGAATGTCGCTTTTCCATCTACAGACTCAAAGGATGTGCAAATCTTGTCTTGAAGTTGGCTAATGAAACTGTAGAATTTATCTTTCATGGGGATAGCTCTTAACCGCATCAATAAAGGCCTGGGCATGATCCAAAGGAATATGAGGTAGAATGCCATGACCCAAATTAACAATGTATCGATCTTTTCCAAATTCATTAATCATGTTGTGCACCATTTTTTTGATGAGTTTTGGGGGCGACAACAATCGGGCTGGATCGAAATTACCTTGAAGAGTTATTTGACCTCCGCTGAGATAGCGCGCGTTTCGAGCAGAACAAGTCCAATCGACTCCTAAAGCGCTGGCGCCACTTTTTGCCATGTCGTTAAGCGCAAACCAACAACCTTTTCCAAAGAGAATCACAGGGGCTAAATCTTTCAGAGCAGTAACGATCTGCTGGGTGTAATTCATGGAAAATTCTTTATAATCTTCAGGGCCTAGCAATCCGCCCCAAGAATCAAAAATTTGAACCACATCAACCCCGTGAGCCACTTTGGCCTTCAAATAGGCAATGGTCGTATCGGTTATTTTTTGGAGTAACTCATGCGCAGCGGATGGGTTGTAGAAGCAGAACCCCTTGGCCAGATCAAAGGTTTTGCTACCCTGACCTTGAACGACATAGCATAAAATGGTCCATGGTGATCCAGCGAATCCGATCAGTGGAATATCGTCATTCAAGAGCGCTTTTGTGGCCTCTATGGCCTTCATAACATAGTCCAATTCAATAGACACATCAGGTACGACAACGCGATCGACGCCTTTTTGATCTCTTACAGGATTGGGGATGTAGGGGCCAAAATTGGGCTTCATTTCAACTTCGATGTTCATTGCCTGAGGAATGACCAAAATATCGCTAAAGAGAATGGCGGCATCCATGCCGTATCTGCGGATGGGCTGCATGGTAATTTCGCTCGCTAGCTCAGGAGTACGGCAACGGGTGAAAAAGTCATATTTTTCACGAATGGCAATGAATTCAGGAAGATAGCGACCCGCTTGACGCATCATCCAAACGGGTGGACGTTCTACCGTTTCGCCTTTCAAGGCTTTCAAAAACAAATCGTTTTTAAGCATGGTTTTTGTGTTTTATCAATTGAATTATGACATTGTCGATGGTTGCTTTTTTAGCAACAACAATATTCGAAGTGTGTTTGAATGCCTCATTGGCGGTAGTCTGACCTATGCAGTAAGCAACAACATCTTGTAAAGAATTTTTGGCAATATAGCTCTGAACGGCCGAAGGGCTGAAAAACAAAATGGCATCAAAACTTCCTGCAATTTGTTGTGGGTTGAGTTCAGTCCTGTAAATTTCTAATAAAATTAAATTGACCTCGTTTTGCCGTAAGACTTCTGGCAATTCGTCCCTTTTTCGGTCACCACAAAAAAATACAAATTCGTCATTTTTGGCATATTTTGAGATAAATTGTGCCAATTCTGAAGCATTTTTGGACATTTTCGCCACATTTTGGCCATTTTCGATCAAATGGTTTTTCGATTTATCACCGACGCAATACCAATTTTGAGCAATGATATTTTGTGCCATCAATTGCTTGACTGCATTATGACTGCTAACAATAGCATTTGTAATAGTTTTGGGAGCCTTGAATTTGGTCGGAATCACCTTGATGGCATCGTATTGCACCAATTCGATGTCGGCTAGCATGAGGTGGGACTGTTGAGCAGGAGACAATATTTTGGTAGACAATACTCTCATGACATTTGGGCCTTAATGCTCGTCATCAGTTCCTGACCACCTTTTTTGAGTATGGCTTCAGCGCAGGTCTTGCCAAAAGTATCGGCAAAATCAATACTGCAGGAGTCGTCGATGGTAAATTTGTGCTTGCCATCAATAGACAATAAAACCCCTTGAAAATTGATCCTACTTTCTTCTACAGTGGCGAAAGCACCAATTGGTGCGGTGCATCCGCCTTCTAATGTGTTCAGAAATTGTCTTTCGACAGCGGTGCAAATTTGGGTCGGTCTGTGGTTGAAAGACTGACAAGACTCCAAAAGAGACTCATCCTCAGCTCTACATAAAACGACAATTGCACCTTGAGCAGGAGCGGGAACCATCCAGTGGAGCTTTTGACTAAAGGGAGGTTTAATTCCCAGTCGTTCAATTCCAGCGGCAGCTAAAATAATGCCATCTGTTCCTGGGGATTTCAATCGATCGAGCCTGGTTTGTACATTGCCACGTAATTCGACAATTTGATGATGAGGATAGCGGTTTTTCCACTGAGCAGAGCGGCGTAAACTGCCAGTAGCGACGACTGCGCCGTCGTCCCAATTGCGATAGTTTTGGGCGATTAACATGTCTTCTGCAGGACCTCTCTTTAGAACTGCGGCTTGTTTTACTCCCTTACAAAGTACGGTAGGCACATCCTTCATGCTGTGAACAGCAATATCAATTCTGTTTTCAAGTAGAGCGACATCTAGGCTCTTGGTGAAAACGCCTGTTATTCCCATGGCGTATAATGGGGTCCTTTGATTGGCATCCCCATCGGATGTGATTTCAACTAAAACACTATGAATGTTGATCTGGGACAAATGAGATTGCACTTGCCGGGCTTGCCAAAGTGCCAAAGGGCTTTTTCTGGTCCCTATCCGAATCGGGCTAGTCATTGCTATTCATGTTGAGTTGAAACACAGATTGAATGAGCTGCAATTGATCTTCGATTTGCACGTTTGAGTTCCTCAAATGATGGGCTAGATGATTTGTGATTTTTTGAATCAACTGGTCTGAGATGAGTTCAGCTCCTGTCGAATGTAATACATCACCTTTTTTGGATAACAAGTTCAGTTCTTCAGCCTTGATTTGATGCAGCTTGTCCTGAAACGCCTTGAGGGTTGGCACAAACCTTCGGGTTTGACACCACTCGTAGAACTCCTGCTTAATTTCTTCGATAATTATCTGTGCTTTTGGGACCTCTTTTTGCCTCATTTCTATCGCGTCATCGGTGATTTGGGACAAGTCGTCCAAATGCAACAAAGCAATGTTGCCTAAGTCTTGAACATTTTCATCGACATTCCTTGGAATGGACAAATCCAAAATTAATAGAGGACGTTCTGTTTGTAAGATGTTTTTGTTGACCGTAGGGTGCTGAGCGCCAGTAGCAACAATTAATACGTCTGTGTCGCGAATTACTTCTTGAAGTTGGCTGTATTCTTTGACCATTAAGTTAAACTTCCCAGCCACTTTTTCTGCAAGAGATTTGGTCCTATTGATGAGTGTGATGTGCTGGTTTTGGGTGTGCTTGACAAGGTTTTCGCAGGTGTTTCTTCCTATTTTGCCCGTGCCAAATAGGAGGATATTTTTACTCGAAACTTCATTGACGTTTGCAAGAATGTATTGAACTGCTGCAAAAGAAACTGATGTTGCACCGGAAGAAAGTTGAGTCAAATTTTTGATGCGCTTACTGGCTTGTAAAACAGAGTTAATAAGTCGTTCGAGATGAGCATCCACAAGACCATGTTCTTTGGACAGTCGGGCGCTGTTTTTAAGTTGACTAATAATTTCAAAATCACCTAAAATTTGACTATCCAATCCCGAACCTACATTAAAGAGGTGGTCAACAGCCCGATTACCTGAATAGACATATGCTACTTTGCTCAACAAAGCTAAATCCCCCGATGAGTATTCACATAGCAATGACATCAATAATTTTTCGTCTGGGGTTCCGGCATAAATTTCGGTCCGGTTACATGTCGAAATAACACAAAGACTTTTTAGGCCTATAGCCTTTGCAGCTTTAATCAAATTGATTTTAGAGGATTGATCCAAACTAAACAAACCTCGAATATGAGCATCTGCCTTTTTATAATTGAGGCCAACTACGGTAAAAGGCATGACTTGGGAAGCTGTCAACACGTTTGGTTTTGTTTGCAGCAAAAATAAAGCTGGGATGTAATAAAAAATAACGCTGAAAGAACTTAAAATGTCGGGTACTGAATAATTTGAAATATCGCTAAAAAAACATTCAAAAAGCTTAATTTTACGAACAATTTCGGAGACATTAACGCTAGGAAGACGAGAATTGAAACTAGTGTTACCTCATAATTATTATGGAAAACATCGCTAAAGGAAAATTTGTAATTGTAGAAATTGAACCGGGGTTTTGTGTCCTTGCGGCTAACAATGACGGCCCACAATCACAGCGTTTTATTCATGATGTCGATCGGTCGCTGTTGCAGTTTCATTTTACTCTGAAAGGGCTTTCTAGATTGGTGTTCAACGAGGGAAACTACGTCCTCAACAATCCTGAGAATCATTCATTGATGTTCTACAATCCTCAAAGAGATTTGCCCATTCGCATGGACCTCGACCCCAATACTTGGGCGGTTTCGATGGTAATTTCAATTAAGAAATTTCACGCTTTGTTTTCTACCGAATCGGATTCTATCAGTTTTTTGAGCGAAGAAAATGCTGGCCAAAAATATTATAAGGACGGTCAAATTTCTCCCTCGATGGCCATCATTCTCAATCAATTGATGCACTTTAACCTCAACGCCTCAATTCAAAAATTGTATTTCAGAGGCAAGGCATATGAATTGTTGAGTCATTATTTTAATCAAAGTGCCGACGGTGATGTCGAGCAATGCCCGTTTTTGGTAGACGCCGCGAACGTTGCCAAAATCAAAAAGGCTAAAGATGTTATCATTAGCCGGATGTCTGAGCCTCCTAGCTTGCAAGAATTGTCTGAAATAGCTGGAATAAGTCTTCGCAAGTTGAAAGAGGGATTTAAGCAGATCTATGGCACAACGGTCTATCAATTTCTTTTTGATTACAAAATGGAGTTCTCCCGTCGTTTGCTTGAATCTGGAGAGTCCAACGTTAATGAAGTTGGACTGAAAGTAGGATACAGTACAGCCAGTCATTTTATTTCGGCGTTCAAAAAGAAATACGGAACCACCCCAAAGAAATATATAATGTCTGTATCTTCGTGAGTAAATTTGACTGTAATGAGTAAAGGCATTTTACTTGTCAATTTGGGCTCTCCCGATTCCCCAGAGCCCAAAGATGTAAAGAAGTATTTAGGAGAATTTTTGATGGATGGTCGGGTCATTGACTTTCCAAAATGGTTGCGTGCTATCTTGGTCAAAGGGATTATTCTCAATACACGCCCAAAGGCTTCTGCCAAAGCATACAAGAAAATATGGTGGGATGAAGGCTCGCCACTCATTGTCCTCTCGGAAAGACTTACAGAGGCCTTGCGTCAAAAAGTGGATTTACCCATTGCATTAGCAATGCGTTATGGTAATCCTTCCATGGAAAGGGGGCTACGCGAGCTGTCGGAGCAAGGAGTAGATGAGGTTTTTGTGATTCCACTTTACCCGCAATTTGCCATGGCCACTACAGAAACCATTTTAGTTTTGGCTCAAGAATTGATTGAAAGCAAATTTCCACATTTAAAAATGTCCTCACTTCCAGCATTCTATAATCGTCCCGAATACATCGAAGTTTTGGCGCATTCGCTTCGGGAACAAATCAAAGAAAATCCCCCTGATCATTTGCTTTTTTCGTATCACGGAGTCCCAGAAAGGCATATTCGCAAAAGTGATATCACCAAATCGCATTGTAAAATCGACGGGAACTGTTGCGTGACTTCTTCTCCTGCCCATGAATTCTGTTATCGCCATCAGTGCAAGGAAGTCACACGATTGGTGGCTAAAAAATTGAATCTTGAAGAAGGAACATTTTCTACGTCATTTCAATCGCGATTGGGATTTGACCCATGGTTACAACCCTATACAGATCGGACTATAGAGCGTTTCGCAAAAGAAGGCCTAAAGCGCATGGCTGTGGCTACCCCTGCGTTCGTTTCTGACTGCCTTGAAACCTTAGAAGAAATAGCAATGGAAGGGGAAGAACTTTTTCATGAAGCTGGAGGAGAATCTTTCAGCACCCTATCGTGTCTGAATACCGAGTCCCAATGGGTTGAATTGTTAGCTTATTGGATCGATAACTGGGCTTCTAGCGAAAATCCTTTCGCTTGATGTCAGAATCAAAAACTACTGCCTTAGGCACCCAATCTATTGGCAGTTTGCTCATCAAGCAAGCTGTGCCTGCATCTATCGGAATTTTGGTGATGTCTCTCAACGTTTTGGTCGATACAATTTTTGTCGGCCAATGGATAGGGTCCGTAGCCATCGCTGCCATCAATGTCGTTCTTCCCGTATCTTTTTTTGTCGCAGCTTTGGGGATGTCAATTGGTATTGGAGGATCCTCAATCCTCTCACGAGCCTTAGGTCAAAAGAATCAGGATAAAGCCCTACAAACCTTTGGCAATCAAATTACACTCACTTTCGTTCTTATCACTACTCTGGTAGGTTTTTGTTTGTATTACACAGACAGTATTGTAACAGCTTTTGGAGGACGTGGATTAATTTTTGAGCCTGCGAAAATCTATTATACCGTGTTGCTCTGGGGCGTCTTATTTTTGGGATTCAGCATGATGGGCAACAATGTTATCAGAGCTGAAGGTCAGCCAAAATTTGCCATGTGGGCCATGCTCATTCCATCTGTTTCTAACCTTGTTTTAGACGTGGTTTTTATCAAATTCTTGAACATGGGAATGTTTGGTGCGGCCTTGGCCACTACCGCCTCCTATTTCCTGTGTTTTGTCTATATCTTGTGGTTCTTTCTTTCCAAACACTCTGCCTTAAAAATCAATTGGACTCATTTCGGGTTGAAATTGCCCATAGTCAAAGAAATCAGTTCCTTAGGATTTGTAACCTTATCCAGACAAGCTATTGTTAGTGTGACTTATCTGTTGATGAATACCATTCTATTCGATTTGGGAGGCGAAGATTCTGTTACGGCCTATGCCATTGTAGGCAGGATGTTGATGTTCGCCCTGTTTCCTATTTTCGGTATCACTCAAGGGTTTCTGCCGATCGCTGGGTATAATTACGGCGCCTTACATTACGATCGGGTGAAAGAAACGATTTATACGGCATTGAAATATGCTTCGATTTTGGCCACCGTGATTTTTGTATTATTGATGGCATTTCCAGATGCCATTACACGTATGTTTACGGACAATCAAGCGGTTTTGGAACAAACTCCAAGCGCCATGAGATGGGTGTTTGCTGCAACGCCTATCATTGCCATTCAGCTCATTGGAGCGGCGTATTTTCAGGCTGTTGGCAAAGCCACGCCTGCGTTGTTACTTACCTTGTCGAGACAGGGATTTTTCTTTATTCCTCTGGTTTTGATTTTGCCCATTTACCTTGGAACAACCGGGGTTTGGATGGCTTTTCCAATCTCTGATGTTTTGTCGACCTTATTGACAGGATGGTTTTTAAATCGAGAAATCAAGCGAAGGTTAAATAGCCCTTCTTAAAAAAATTGAGTATTTTTAAGTTTTAACAATCGTCCATGGCTGATTACTATCTTCACATTAAGGCTTTGCATTTGATTTTTGTAGTGACTTGGTTTGCAGGATTATTTTACATTCCTAGGTTATTCGTCTATCACATTGAAGCGCAAGACAAATTGCCCTTGGAAAGAGACATTTTAAGCAGGCAGCTCAAAATGATGTCCAAACGCTTATGGCTTATCATTACGTGGCCGTCGGCTATATTGGCTACCATTTTTGCACTGGCATTAATAGCAATTGTTCCTTCATGGCTTTGGCAACCTTGGATGTGGCTCAAACTAGCTTTTGTTTTTGGCCTGATTCTTTACCATCTCAAATTGCACCAAATGTATAGGGAACTGCAAGGAGATATTTTCAGATACTCTTCCATCCGTATGAGGGTTTGGAATGAGGGAGCCACTTTGTTCTTGTTTGCCATTGTTTTTCTGGTGATTTTAAAAAACACCATTGATTGGATTTATGGTCTACTTGGATTGGTAGTTTTGTCTGGCAGTTTATTTTGGGCCATCAAATCTTACAAACGTTCTAGAGAAAAGAGGTCCTAATGGTTTCAGGAAAATCTCATATCCGTTCCTTGCGATCGCGAATTTTTGTGTTCATGATTGCTTTGGTGGTAGTGGCATTTTTTCTCATCGCCTTGGTTACCATTTATCAATACAACGAACAAGCCATAGACTATCACGAAGAGCGATTGGAAAGAAAGGAAAGCCAGTTGCTTGCGAGTATAGATTATTCACTTGATCAGGCAGAAATTCCTGCAACTTCACAAAACATCGCTAAGATTTTTGACCAGAAATTGTTTGAAATAGCAGACATTCAAAATATTGCAGTGAGCCTATACAGTTTGGATGGACATCTGTTGTTGTGCACAGATGCGTGTGAAAACGAAGAAGGCCATTTGAAAGACATTCCGCAGGATGTAATTAATGGGCTCAAACAGTCAAGTGAAAATCGCATAGTTACTATGGAAGACGGAGATGATTCAGTCACCAGATCATCGTACTTGTTATTGAAAAATGAACAAAGTGAACCCATAGGAATTTTGTATGTGCCCTATTTTGATGACGATTCACTTAACGACGCCGAACTGAGAGAGTTTTTGATCAGGTTGGGGTTGGCTTATTTGATTTTACTGTTTGTGGCTATCACCTTTGCATTCTTCGTTTCAAGGTTCATCACGCGCTCTTTGATGAACATCACTCAGAAAATGAAAGAAACCCGTCTGGAAAAACGCAATCTAAAAATCGATCCTATCGGCGCAGGGCAAGAGTTGTTTGAACTCGTGGAGTCTTACAACAATATGATTGACGAGTTGGAAGAAAGTGCGGTTAAATTGGCAGCTTCGGAGCGCGAGCAGGCATGGAGAGAAATGGCCAAACAGGTAGCCCATGAAATCAAAAACCCTCTCACTCCTATGCGGCTTAACTTGCAGAGTTTTGCAGCAACCTTCAAACGTGAAAACCCTTTGGCCGATCAACAGTTGAAGGATTTTTGTCAGTCGATGTTGGAGCAAATAGACACCCTCAATGCTATTGCCTCGGCCTTTTCTAGTTTTGCGGACCTTCCTGAACCTAAAAAGGAACAATTGAACGTTGGTGAGGTGGTCAAGTCGGCAATTGAGTTGTTTGCAGAAATAAAGATTTCTCTTAAAATTCCAGATCAACAAGTGTACGCTAATTTCGACCGCACTCAGTTGATTCGGATCATGACCAATTTAATTAAGAATGCCATTCAATCTGTACCGAAGGGAAAAAGCCCTATCATTGTTGTGACGGTGACCGAAACAGAAAGCATGGTTAAAATTGGGGTTAAGGACAACGGATTAGGAATTGCCGTTGAGAATCAAAAAAAGATTTTCGAACCTAAATTCACGACCAAAAGCAGTGGCATGGGTCTTGGGCTCCCTATTGTAAAAACTATACTCGACAGTTATGGCGGGCGCATTTTTTTTGAGAGTATCCCCTCGTTTAGCACAACATTTTATATTGAATTTTCTAAAAACTAACAGATGACATTTGACAACCTTCTTTACCAAACCGTCCAAGGCATATCAATAATTACAATCAATCGACCAGACAAGCTCAACGCCTTGAACTACGATACAGTTATGGATCTCAACAGAGCTATTTCGGCCGCTCAGAAAGACCCTGACTGTAAAGTAATCATCATTACTGGAAGCGGGGACAAAGCGTTTGTCGCAGGAGCCGACATCAAAGAGTTCTCCAATTTTACCGTCGCTCAGGCAAGAGGATTGGCCCAGCGTGGTCACACGGAGTTGTGTGATTTAATAGAGCATTCCAATAAGCCTGTCATAGCCGCCATTAATGGGTTTTGTTTGGGCGGAGGTCTTGAGCTGGCCATGGCTTGCCATATTAGGGTGGCGTCCAGTAACGCCAAAATGGCCTTACCCGAAGTTTCTCTTGGCGTTATTCCTGGGTACGGCGGCACACAACGCTTGCCTCAATTAGTTGGCAAAGGAAGAGCTTTCGAAATGATCATGACTGGTGGAATGGTAGATGCTCAGAAGGCATTGTCTATGGGTCTTGTCAATCACGTCGTGGAGCAAGAAGGTCTGATACTTTTATGCCATTCGATCGCAGAAAAAATGATGGGAAATTCCAGTCTTGCTATTACTGCTGCCATAAAGGCCATCAACGCCAACAGTCAAGACGGGGTAAATGGTTATCAGGTCGAAATGGATGAGTTCAGTCAATGTTTTGACACAGAGGACTTCAAGGAGGGGACCAATGCCTTTATCAATAAGAGACGGGCTAATTTTCCAGGGCGCTAACCTAATATCACCTCTGAACTGATGGTGGATTCTATTTGCGAGATCAAAGTCTCGTGATCGTTGTTTCCTATTTCGACGGCTGGATGAATTAAAAAACTAATTTGCGCTCCAATACCTAATGGAAAATGACCTTTCCCAGTAATTTTCCAGGTATTATTAATAGTAACAGGGACTACCAAGGCATTGGGAATGTTTTCAAATAAAGATTTAAGGCCACTGATTTTAAAAGGTTTGGGATCTCCATTAGTGCTTCTGGTGCCTTCGGGAAAAATAACAGCGGCATAGTTGTTCTTTTGAATGTAATCTCCGAATTTTTTAATCATTTCGAGAGCTGATTTGGCATGACTTCGATTGATCAAAACCGATCCGCCGTGTTTCAAATTGTAACTTACTGAAGGGATTCCCTTGCCCAAGGATGCTTTGCCAACAAATTTGGGGTGATGTTTCCTGAAAAAATAAATGATTGGAGGAATATCAAACATGCTTTGGTGGTTAGCCACTATGATGAGAGGTCTGTCTGTGGGCAATTTTTTAAGGTTGATCATTTTGACCCGACTCCCCAAAAAGCCTAAATATCCAATCAATAATATTTGAAGAATCTCAACAGATTTTTTATGAGCCTTATAGCCAAAACCGTTTAACGCGATCCATTGAATGGGGTGAAAAACCAATAAGGATATGACAAAAAAGAAATAGAAAACTATCGATAGAGGATAAGACAGCAAATGCTTCAAAACAACTGGAGTTTTAGCAATAGCTGTTGTAAGCGTTTATCAAATTTTCCGCAATCAATTGAGCAGGACGACCTTCAATATGATGTCTTTCCAACATGTGAACCAATTCGCCGTCTTTGAATAGTGCCATACAGGGTGAGCTAGGAGGAAATGGAACCATCAATTCACGAGCTCGAGAAGTAGCTTCTTGATCAACGCCAGCAAATACTGTGACCAAATGATCAGGTCTTTTGACGTTGGCCAATGACATTCGGGCTCCCGGACGGGCGTTGGCAGCAGCGCAGCCACAAACCGAATTGACAACAACCAAGGTGGTTCCAGATTGCGATATGGCCGCTTCTACACGGTCAGCGTCAGAAATTTGTTCAAAACCTACCATGGTAAGTTCGTCGCGCATGGGCTGTACAAGTTCGGGTGGATACATAAGATTTGTTTTTTGAATTACAAAGGTAAGGATTTCTCCTTGAAATTAGAATATTTACCTCACCTAGTATTTGTAGATTTTAGTTAAATTTGTGGATTAAAATTAGTCAAGTTATGGATTACGTATTTGCTTTTTTTGAGAGCATAGACCCGGTTTTGGGGGCATTTCTTGCTACCGTTTTTACTTGGGCCATGACTGCTTTGGGAGCTTCTTTAGTTTTTATGGTCAAAACCATGAACAGAGCCGTACTCGATGGAATGTTAGGATTTACCGGTGGTGTGATGGTAGCCGCTAGCTTCTGGAGCTTGCTTGCTCCTGGGATAGAAATGAGCCCAGGAGAAGGGTTTGTCAAAGTAATGCCGGCAGCCATTGGTTTTGCTTTCGGCGCCTTGTTTATCTATGGTTTAGATAAGGTTTTGCCTCACGTTCACATCAACTTCAAAGAAAGTGAAGGGATTAAAACACCTTGGCAAAGAACTACTCTGTTGGTTTTGGCCATTACACTGCACAACATCCCAGAAGGATTAGCGGTAGGGGTTCTTTTTGGTGGAGTAGCTGCAGGATTGCCCGAAGCGTCAATTGCTGGAGCGGTCGTTTTAGCTATTGGAATAGGCATTCAGAATTTTCCAGAAGGTATTGCCGTTTCTATGCCACTTCGCAGACATGGTTTGAGTCGACGCAAGAGTTTTATATACGGTCAGGCATCAGCCTTAGTCGAGCCTATAGCAGCAGTTGTGGGCGCCATGGCTGTGACTTTTTTCACGCCTATTTTACCTTATGCATTGGCCTTCGCCGCTGGAGCCATGATTTTCGTTGTAGTTGAAGAAGTCATCCCCGAAACGCAGCAGGACAAATACACAGACGTTGCCACCCTAGGATTTATTGGGGGCTTTATTGTCATGATGACACTGGATGTGGCCTTGGGCTAGGATTAGTGACACCCACAATCATCGCTTCCGCAGGCCTTTTTTGACTTCTTCGGAAAGAATTTGCGAAGCAAAAACCCTACCGCAATAAAGACCGCTATTCCTGTTAAAATGTATTGAACCAAAGGAGTCATTGTTGGGTCTTATTGGATGAGTTGAAAAGCGATTAAAGAAATAACGTAGGCGATAAATGTCATACCAAACAATTGAATTATAGGCCACTTCCATGAATTGGTTTCGCGCCTCACCACCGCCAACGTGCTCATGCACTGCATGGCAAAAGCATAGAAAAGTAATAGAGAAATACCGCTGGCAAGAGAAAACACCGCGCTGCCATCTGCTCTTTTTTCGGCCGACATCTTTTGTTTTAGGGTGTCGGGATTGTTACCACCGACACTGTAAATTGTTGCTAGAGTTCCAACAAATACTTCCCGGGCTGCAAATGATGTAACCAATCCTATACCAATTTTCCAATCATAACCCAATGGGCGTATCAAAGGTTCTATGGATTTGCCAATGAGTCCAATGTAAGAATGTTCCAGTTTGTAGGCCGCAATTTTTTGATCGACTTGATCAGAATCCAAATCCACATTCTCTTGTTGGACAATAGATGAGGCATTCTTAAATGAATCACCTGGGCCGTTTGAGGCCAAAACCCAAATCAGAACAGAAATCGCGAGGATGATTTTACCAGCTTCAAAAACAAAAGTTCTTGTTTTTTCCAAGACTGTAATGGCCACATTTTTGAACATCGGCACCTTAAAAGAAGGCATTTCAACCACAAAAAAAGATTTTGAACGGAATTTTAGAAGACGATTTAAAGTTGCCGCTGAGAGAATGGCCATCCCAAACCCAATGAGATAGAGCAGCATGAGGGTAAGAGCTTGATAGCTCAATCCTAGAAATCTGCCTTGAGGAATCACCAGTGAAATGATGATCAGATACACAGGCAAACGCGCCGAACAGGTGATGAAAGGGGTAACTAAAATTGTAATTAAACGCTCTTTCCAATTTTCGATATTTCGAGTGGCCATGATGGCTGGAATAGCGCATGCAGTTCCCGATATCAGCGGAATAACACTTTTACCGCTCAGACCAAATCGCCTCATGACTCGATCCATGAGAAACACCACACGACTCATGTATCCGCTTTCTTCCAATATGGCAATGAATAAGAACAAAAAGGCGATTTGAGGAATAAAAATGACGATACCTCCCACCCCAGCAATGATTCCGTCGGCCAGCAAGTCCGTGAACACTCCTGAAGGTAAGGTCGCCTTTGTCCATTCGGACAATTGTGCGAAAGAAGCATCGATATAATCCATTGGCGTACTTGACCAGTCATAGATGGCTTGAAAAATCGATAAGAGGATGACAAAGAAAATGGCATAGCCCCAAAACTTGTGCATCGTTAAACGGTCAAGAGTCGCTCTGAAGTCTTTGGCTTTACTGATGTCAATGGTCTGGCCCTGTTTGAGCACATTATTGATAAACTGATATCTTTTGATGGTTTCTTTTTGCTGCAGTCGTTTGAGGTCCGATTTGGACTTGGTTTTGAAGACAGCCACATCCATTTCCTGTCGATTGATTTTTCCAAAATTGACATCTTGTGTGATGACCAGCCAGAGTTTGTACAGTTGTTGATTGGGGAAGGCCGAGCGTAACTGATCGAAATAGGGAGGGTCTATCGACGAGGCGTTGAGGCAAGGTTCTAATGAGAGTTCTCTGTAGTTGGAAATAAGGGTTTTTAGATAAGCAATTCCAGTGTTTTTTCGGGCACTGACTAAAGCAATTTTAGTCTTTAGGGCCTCTTCCAAATAAGGAATATTGAGAGAAATGCCTTTTGCCGACATCCGATCGGCCATGTTGATGACCAAAATGGTGGGAATTTCTAAATCCTTGATTTGGGTAAACAGCAACAAATTTCTTTTGAAATTTTCTACATCACTCACAATGATTGCCACATCAGGAAAATCCTTGTTGTTTTTGTTGAGCAATAGTTCAATGACTATGTTCTCGTCCAAGGAGGATGCATTCAAACTGTAGGTGCCCGGAAGATCTAGTATATGAGCTTTGAGGACATGGGACAGCTTACAGACCCCTTCTTTTTTGTCAACGGTAATACCGGGATAGTTCGCTACCTTTTGATTTAACCCAGTCAAGGCGTTGAACACTGAAGTTTTTCCAGTATTTGGATTCCCGATGAGAGCGACGTTGATTTGCTTACTCATCGGTATCGATTTCTATACAAATCAGCGCAGCGGTATCTCGGCGTATTGCCACAAACGCATCGTCAATATTCAGATAAAGCGGGTCTAAAAACGGGGCGACTTGCAGCAATTTTACTCTGTTTCCAGGCAGGCAGCCCATCTCCAACAATTTGAAAGGAATGGCTTCCGAAGAACATTCAATAATGGTAGCCGATTGGCCCAGCCTCAAGTCTGCAATAGTAGACATCCTTATTTAGATTGATTTTAAAGAAGCAAATTTAGACAAAAAGAATCAGTCTAAATAAGCCGCCTTAAGAATTTTTATATCGTCGAGTAATCGCTCGATTTCTTCCTTCTTAGTGCCGTCGTAGAATCCTCGAATACGTTTTTCCTTATCAATGAGCATAAAGTTTTCAGTGTGGATCATGTCGTTAGGTCCGCCGTCGCCATCTTCTTTGACCGCGAGATAGGACTTCCGTGCAAGCTCATAAATCTGTTTTTTGTCGCCAGTGACCAGTTGCCACTTGCGGTCTACAATCCCTTTTTGGTTGGCGTAGGCCCTCAATTGTGTGACGGAATCTATTTCGGGAGTCACTGTGTGTGACAACAACATGACCTCGGGATCGTTTAGAATACTGGCTTGTACCTCGGCCATATTTTTGGTCATAATGGGGCAAATGCTTGGGCAGGTGGTGAAAAAGAAATCGGCGACGTATATTTTATTTTCAAAAGTTTTTTCGGTGACGGTTTCTCCATTTTGATTGGTCAAACTGAAATTCGCGATTTTGTGATAGTTGATTTGATGTTGAATGGTACTGTCCACCAATTCCTTGTTGACCATGGCAGGTTGGTAAATCGGCAAGCGTTTAACTGGGTTGAGCATGCTGTAGATCAGCAAAATAATAACGATTGACAGCGGTCCGAGAAGGAGCCATAGTGTTCGGTATTGCCTGACGAATCGCCACATATAAATTGTTTTAGAGGTGGGTTATTTTATTATCTTCACACAAAATTACAACACAAACGTCACACTGTTGGCCTTAAAAGACCTAATATTATGAAGCATCTTCTTTTTTTACTTTTTACCGTCTCTATGTTTGCTCAGCAAGAAGTAGATCAATTCAGTCAATGGGAATCAGAGCGTTCCCTTGCCATGAAGCAGCTACTGATCAACCCGAACACCGCCAACTATGACGTTCAGCACCAGCTGTTAGAAATTCAAGTCGATCCGGCAAACTCTTCTATTGCAGGGACGGTAACAACCACTTTTCGGGCAATATCTGATATGGCGGGAATTACTTTTGATTTATCCAATAATATGGTTGTGAGTAGCGTGATGATGAATGGCGCAGCATTGACCTTTAACCAGAATTTAACCGATGAATTGACCATCACTTTTGCCAATACCATTTCTGCCAACGAGGTTGGAGAAATTGCAGTGAGCTATTCGGGCAATCCTATCAGTTCTGGGTTTGGCTCATATGAAGCAACCACGCACAACAACGATCCTATTGTTTGGACCCTTTCAGAGCCTTATGGGGCCAAAGGTTGGTGGCCTTGCAAACAAGACTTAAACGATAAAATTGACCTCTTAGACGTTAAAATTACTACTCCAGTAACCAATGCCGATGGGGAGGAATACGTCGCAGTCTCCAATGGCATGGAACAAGGCCAAACAGTAGCAAACGGTCTTAAGACTACTCACTACCGACATCAACATCCCATTCCGGCCTATTTGGTCGCTTTTGCAGTAACCAATTATGCGGTTTATAGCCATACGGTAGAGAACAATGGCAATCCTTTCGAAATCATCAATTACGTCTATCCCGAATCATTGGAATCTAGTCAGGCGAGTACCGCCGTGACCGTGGATATCATGAATTTATTTATAGATCTGTTTGAACCCTATCCCTATGAAGACGAAAAATACGGTCATGCACAGTTTGGCTGGGGAGGCGGTATGGAACATACTACAGTATCTTTTATGGGTGGATTTAGCCGTGGGCTGATCGCTCACGAATTGGCTCACCAGTGGTTTGGCGATAAGGTCACCTGCGGCAGTTGGAGGGACATTTGGCTGAATGAGGGTTTTGCAACGTTTTTAACAGGCCTAGTCAGTGAACATTTGGATGGTCCTGAGGGACATCTCGAATGGAAAGTAAGCAAAATCAACTCTATCACTTCTCAACCTGACGGTTCAGTTTACTTGGCCGAAGCTGATACTACCAATGTGGGACGTATTTTCAGTTCCAGATTGTCCTACAACAAAGGGTCGATGGTTTTGCACATGTTGCGTAAAAAAATGGGAGATGAAGCCTTTTTTCAAGGAGTACAAACCTACCTCAGTCATCCCGATTTGGCTTACGCCTATGCCAAAACGGTAGATTTTATCCCCATCATGGAAGCTGCCCATGGCAGTAGTTTGACTGAATTTTTTCAAGATTGGTTGTACCGCGAGGGTTACCCATCTTATGACCTGCAATGGACCGCTAATGGCACTAACGAAATTGTAATTACATTGAATCAAACTCAGAGTCACGAATCCGTTGCTTTCTTCGAAGCTGGGGTCAAAATCCGCATGACAGGGGCCAATGGTGCACAGGAAGATGTTCTACTGGACCACACCACAAGCGGGCAATCATTTACTGTGGCTACTAATTTTGAAGTGACCGATCTTATTTTTGATCCCGAAAAGGATCTTATTTCAAATGGCAATAGTGTTACCTTAGGTTTGTCCAATCCTCAATGGCAGTCTGGATTGCGGGTCTATCCCAATCCGACCTTCAATAGCCTGCGTGTTGACGCTCCTGGAATTAAGATCAAATCGGTTAGCCTTTACAATGCCCAAGGGCAATTTCTCAAGAAATTGAAACGCTCCAATGACATAGATTTGTCCGGGATTTCTGCTGGACAACTTGTATTGGTTATTGAAACGAATAAAGGTCGAGCAGAAAAAATCATCGTCAAGCAATAGACTGACGGGTTCAGTTCTTTGTTTTGACTTCAAAGCAGTACCTTTGCCCTTCGAAATTAATCGCTATTTATGGAATTTGTAATCAAGATTGCCCAATTTCTATCAAGTTTATCCCTGCTCATCGTGCTTCACGAGTTGGGGCATTTTATTCCTGCCAAACTCTTCAAAACCAGAGTAGAGAAATTCTATCTGTTCTTTGACGTCAAGTTTTCTTTGTTTAAAAAGAAGATTGGAGATACGGTATATGGCATAGGCTGGTTGCCTTTGGGCGGCTATGTCAAGATATCGGGAATGATTGACGAAAGCATGGATAAGGAGCAAATGGCGCTTCCTCCGCAGCCTTGGGAGTTTCGCTCTAAGCCAGCATGGCAACGACTGATCATTATGGTCGGTGGGGTTACGGTTAATTTCTTATTGGCCTATGTCATCTATATCGGGATGGCCTTTGGTTATGGCGAGTCGGATATTGCCACGAGCAGCATCAAGGACGGCTATTGGATTGCCAACCCTTTGCTTGAAGACTTTGGTCTTCAGACTGGTGATGATATCATCGCCATCAATGATAAGCCTATAGAGAATTACTCTGACATCAAAGCGTACTTTTTAGAGACTAAGACCATGACCATTGAGCGCAATGGTGCTACCATGGTGTTGGATTTCCCCGATGACTTTTTGGGTCAGTTGAGCGACAGCGGTGACCGCAGCTTTGTGGAGTTGCGCATGCCTTTTATGGTGGGAAGCGTCGATCCCTCTTCGTTAAACACCGAGGTGGATCTGCAGCCTAGAGATGTTTTTTTAGCCTTCGGTGATAAGGCAGTGCCCTATTATGATGAGGTGAGCGAAACGCTCAACGCCATGAAGGGACAAAGTATTGCGGCTGAGATTTTACGCGATGGGCAAACCTTGACCCGCGAGTTGAGAGTAGATGACAATGGGAAGATTGGTGTTTATCCAGGAGGGTCCTATCAAGAGTTTGCCGCTTTGGGTTACTTCGACATTGTTCAAAAAAATTACGGTTTTGTAGAAAGCATTGGTGTAGGCGGCCGATTGTTTGCCGAAAAAATGGGAAGCTACTGGGGACAATTGAAACTTATTTTCAGCCCAAGTACAGGAGCCTATAAGGGTGTAGGAGGTTTTAAAGCCATTTACGACATTTTCCCAGACAGTTGGAGTTGGTCAACGTTTTGGAGCATAACAGCCTTCCTGTCGATCATGCTTGGGGTGCTCAACTTGCTGCCCATACCAGTTTTGGACGGAGGTCACGTGATGTTTTTAATATTCGAAATGGTGAGTGGACGCAAACCGAGCGACAAATTTATGGAGTACGCCCAAACCGTAGGTTTTTTCATCTTAATCGCTTTAGTGTTGTTCGCTAACGGCAACGACATTTTTAAGGCCATTACCGGCTAGATGATTTAAGATAATTCTATTTGGTGGGACTTAAAAATAATTTATATTTGCCCTCCAATTGAACATTCCTCCTTAGCTCAGTTGGTTAGAGCATCTGACTGTTAATCAGAGGGTCCTTGGTTCGAGCCCAAGAGGGGGAGCCATATTAGACAGGAGGTCATTTTTGACCTCCTTTTTATTTTTATTCCTCCGTAAAACCTTGCTGGCCAACATAATAGACTTAATTTCTGGAGTGAAAATGTTGTTGCAACTCTCAAAATCGAAATTTTCGAATTTTTCAGTAAAGATGCAACCAAGAATCTTCTTTTTGGTTTTTCCATCTGCCTTATCCCAATAATGACTTAGGTTTTCAATCATTGGGAGAGTTTTATTCAAATACACTTTAAATGGACTCTTCGTGGACTTCAACCGTTCCAACTTAACCTGTTTATCACTTAACTCAGACTCGATTCTACTCTTCATTTCGTTGTAATCAGAAGAGGTGATATCTCCGTCAAGAAATAAGTTTTGCAAGTTGGTTTGTCGCGTCACAAACTTTTCAATCTCAGCCTGAATTCTTTTAATTTCGGTTTTTCTTGTTACATCGTCTCGGTCAATTAGTGACTCGAGTTGAGATTTATAAACTTTTACCATACCAGCAGTGAATGAAATTGTATCTAATAACTTCTTTATTTGTTCATGTGCCCAATCCACTCTATATCTTTGGCAACGTGGTTTGGTACACAGATAGTAATGATACCAGTTTTTGTTACCACTTTGACACTTATATGCGGTGATGGTTCTACCGTGTTCGGAACATTTCATAAACCCTTTCAATGGGTATAAATCAGTTTTATCAGACTTAAAATCGAAATTTCTAACCCTACCATCTAAGTAGTCATTAGCCCTCTTAAAAAGGTCGTCTGAAACAATTGGTGGGTGTAATCCTATAACAATCTGCTCCCCTTCTTTTTTGTACTCTTTTACCCTGATTTTTCCTGTATAAACAACATTCCTAATGATATTATAAAATGTTTGTTTGGTGATATTGAAGGATTTACCCTTGTAAGGATATTTCTGTTCATTGATATATTTTCTAACTTCATTAGCAGAATAAACCCCGAGCACCATCCGTTCAAAACATTCTTTTATATATGGTGCAGCTTCATTTGGTTCAAGAGTTGATTTACCTTCAACACGACAATTACTGTATCCTCTTGGAGCAGAACCTGTCCAGCAACCTTCTATTCTTGCTCTTCTTGATCCTTCAATGGTTCTGATTGAATTTTTATCATTCTCTACTTCTGGAAGGGTTAAATATATACTGAGAAGGACCTTAGAATCAGGACTTGATAGGTCGATGGGTTGTTCTACAGTAGAAATCAGTACTCCTAATTTATCTAAAGTCTTTATCTCTTTTAGAGCCAAATATTGATTTCTTGACCAACGATCCCACCTTAAACATAAGATCTGATCAACCTTACCTTTATTCTTTTTGAGGTACGATATAATTTTGTTCCATTCGGGTCGATTAAAATCTTTACCAGAGTAGTCTTCAGTATAAACATCTACAATTGGATAGTTATTGATCGAACAGAATTGTTTTAATACAGTCTCTTGATGTTGTAAAGAGAACCCTCGATCTGCCTGATCATCAGTTGATACCCTTTTATAGATTATTGTTCTCATTATACCGCTTCTTTATAGGTTTCGTATTCAATAATTGCTAATTTCTCCAATAATAACTGGATACGCGCTATATCTTCGTTAGAAATACCATTCAGCTCTAACGAGATTATTTTTTTAGACTCTGTCTTATTCATTGCCTTAAAATGATTTTGATGTTTTAGTTTTTTTGTTTTTTGAACTAATTGATTCAGCTATATCTGCTGCTGCTTCATCCAATGATGGAAAAGGATCCTCTAATTCTTTGAATTTGATTCCAGGAGTTAATCCCGTTTGTTTACTTATTGAATCAGTTAACAGATATTGAACTCCATACCTATTTTCTTTTTGACACAATACACTATCGTGGATGGTGATATAGGGGATATTATTTTTACTCAATTCCAGACAACCATGCCTCAAAAACAGATAGGACTCACATCTTTGAATTAGATATGAGAATGGATTTTTCAAGTGTTTTGTATTGGAAATGAACTGAACAAGTTTACTTACTTCGTTAAATTGTTTTTCCAAATGTTTGATGAGTTCTACATTGACTCTTCTGTTCTTGTCAGAAAAATTAATGTAGAGTTGAAATTGATCTTTTACCTTCTCACGAGTCATCCCAATATTCTTTCCTATTGACTCATAAATGTCTTTTTTGAAGTTCAATGACCGATATTTTTGGATTCCTTTTTTTCTCCAAAACCTGCCACACATATATGATATGAATGTATCCAGTATAGGATATTTTATATTAGTTAATACATCCCCTTTATATGTATTATATTCTATATAGTTATCATTAATAACATTAGACTCTACTATCATATATTTAACAAATTTCTCTACATAATCTTGATACTCCATAGATTCACACAAGTACTCTAAAGACTTATATAATTGAGGGAATAGAGAATGAAGGTTGTAACCAAGGTTAGTCTCCTTAAAAAATTTCTCTGTGAGAATGGTTGCAAGGGTAAATGGATGCGAGGTACTTATATCCACTTCAATCATAGATTCTCCATTTGTTCTTAGAAAATATCTTAATTCTCTCTTCATCGAAGTGAATACCGAATTGACTCTATGATTGCTCATCGAAACAGAATAATTGAATTCTCCCTTTTCGATATGCTCAATTACTTTATGTAATTTTTTGAAGTATTTCTTCACTTGAGTTTTATTCTCCTTTATCACCTTTGACAACACCCTTTTTTTCAATTCTTTCAGGTAAGTTCGAGCAGCTGTTGCGTCTATGGTAATTTGAAATTGATCCATAGCCTCTTTGATGTGAATGTATCTATCTTCAAAACATTTCATCTCTGACTCCCATTCATATTTGAGTTTTTCTTTTCGAGTGTCATACTTATTGTCAATTTCAACTTCAACAAAATCATTCTCCTCAAGTACCCATTGATTGAGTTTATATCCAGTGTGTTTAACACCAGGGATAATTAAGTTATCTGATAAGACAATGGGACCATTTTCGGTCAAATTTGAGTCCAATAGAATGGTTTTAACCTCATTAAATCTATTACGTGTCATTCGGTTTACATCTTTACTTGAAAGAGGTTTAAAACCCCTCAAATATTGATAGTCTTTTGAATTATAAATTGGAGGAGTTAATAAAGACACGACAAAATAAGCGGCATCACACATAGATTTGTTGCGCTGAGATCTTCCTGTTACATATTGACTCAAATTCACTTCAATTATCGAACTCGGAATGGTTAATTTCATATTTAAGTTAATTTATATAATTGACATAGTTTTTAATCAAAAAAAATGTTTTCATTGATTACTTTATTTTTAGATTTACCTTCGGTAATGATTTTAAATCTCTTTTCCATAAATTCTGTATTAACTGGATCTAAATCAAACATTACCGCTGATCTGCCGTTTTTAAGAGCTGCTGCACCAGTTGTTCCACTTCCACCATATAAATCACAAACTTTCATCCCTGGTTTAGTGAAAAATAGAATGAAAAATAATGGTATTTTTTCATTTTGTGGCGCTTGATGTTTATAGTTTGGATCAATATCTTTGAATTCACTATTTTGAAAAACTGAAGTTTTAAAAAAGTCATACACCAATTCACCATTTAGAACATCAACCATTCTCTTATTTGGACTATCAACGTAAGTTTTATTCATCGTTTGTTTTAAAATTATTTGATCCTCTAAATTTAGATTTCTGTATTCGTTCCAAATAAATTTCTTTTCATCCTTTACAAAAATTAGAATAGACTCCGTTGAGGGTTGAAAACCCTTAAAATTTGACAATGGAATTGGATTAGATTTTTCCCATTTAACCTCCTGTATAAATTTAACCCCTTCAGATATCATTTTTAATGTAATTCGCTGTGGAATTGCTTGAGATTGATTATCAATTATTACATCGTCAACGTTAATTACACAAACTCCCGTGTCTTTTAATTTCCACTTTATAAAATGTAAAGTTTGATTAACCAACTCATCTATGTAATCATTTAAACCCAAGGCACCTACTTGATCTTCTTTTGGAACATTTCGATAGTTTTTAATACCCAAATAATCTGGAGAGAAATACAATAGATCTATTGAATTGTCTTCAATTTTGGTGTATGCTTTTTTATTGTCCATATTGTATATCTCGTAGTCATTTGAAATAATAGGACACTTAAGTTGAGTATCTAAATCATTATTTAATTTACTTTCTTCTTTGATACGTTTAATAATATTATCAGCTCTGGAAACTGACAAAGTACCAAGATCAATTTTATCTATTAATGACTCAGTTAATGGATTCGATGGGTCGTTGTCAAAGTCGTCTATTGTGATGTATTTTCGGAGTTGTACTGAGGACAGATTTAAACCTAATATTTTTGATACCATGGTATAACGATCTTTTAAATCTTCCTCCGTTAAACCATTTATTAATTCCCTCTTTTTACCTTGTGAGTTTCCTAATTCATCCAAAACACACTTTATAGACGAAACTATTTCAACAGCAGTTCTTTCTTGAGTCGAATTTGATAAAATTGATTCTAACATTACGTTTTGTGGATCACTAATTACTACTGGAACTTGTTTAAATCCCAATGACTGCGCTGCCATCCAGCGTCTATACCCGTCCCATATTTGATATTCATCTTCGTTACGAACAACTTTTATTGGATCTTTAAAACCAAATTCATCTAATGATGCTTCCATCGATGAATGGTCTACGTTTAATTTCATGGCAATAATACTGTCATGGACACTTAATTTTAATGGGGAAATTTCTGTTTTCATAATAGGGTGTTTTATATATTTGACATAGTTTTTGAATAAAAAAATTATAAACTTCCTTCTCTTATTCTTCTCGAGATTGTTTGTCTCATTTTTATAATAGCGTCTATTTTAGCTTGTTTATTTTGTGTATTAAAATTGTAATTTTCCGCACGTCCCAAATGAATTTTCACTTCTTTCCTTTTGCCACCTGTTAACGGAAAAAATGTCTTAGCTGTGAAATATTCAATTTCAGTTTTTTTGTCTTTTGTCCTCGCAACATGAATAGTAGGGTTCATTAGTACCTGATGCTGCTCAAAATCTTTAACTAATTCATCTAATCGACTGAAAACCTCTTTGTTCTCATCCAAATAGGATAAAACCTTTTGCAATTTATCTTCAAGTTCGTCAAAATCAGATTTAAAACCTGAATTAAGATGATCATTTTTTTTGACGTCATCTTTCATCTTAACCTCGATCTTGGTTAACTTTTTTGATTTATTAATCTTAAACAAGTCAGTTAGACTTTGGTAATCGAGATTTACAAATTTTGAATGTTTCATAGGGCAAATATATAAAATGACATATGTAAATTCCAAATTATTTTTAATAATTTTTTACTTCCTAAAATTCTTAAGGAAGTTTTTCTGTGTAATACACTATTTATTATTAAACCTATTCAGATATGAAAAAAGACGTTATGATTTCACTGCGGCTAACTCCCAATCAATACATTACACTTTTGGAAACATTAGTAAAAGAGAAAAAATCCAAATCACAATTTATAAGAGAATCGATTAATCGTTCTCTGTTTAGAATTAATGATAAATCTTGTCGTAAAAAAGAGATTCTGGAATTGATCGATGAACTTTAGTTCTTATGATCTTAAGTTTAGGTCTTGATATGATGAATCAGGATTTGGTTTGCAATCTAATTGGCACAATGACTGTTGGGGTATTGTGCCGTTTGTGAACTAACCACAGTTTTTAATTATTTTTCAAATAGACCTTTGTGAGGGTTTCACCCATGGTGTTACATAGAATTTCCTGTGGGTGTTGCGTTAATGAGAATTGTTCCAATTGATCATGGTAGAGTTTTGATTTTGACTCTGATGTAATCAGGTAATAATGAAAATACTCATGGATGACGGTATTGATTAGTTCTCTACGTATGACATTGTTATCTCTGTAAATAGTGATTGTATTGTTGTAGAAACAATATTCCCCCGCAAGATTAGATTTACCCTCAACCAAAGTAAGAAGTGGTTTTCTCTTTCTAATTGGATACAACATTAGACACCAGTTCAATACATCCTCTGCCAACTGAAATTGCCAGTCTTCACCATCAGCAGTAAAGAATTTAATTAGCACAGATATCAGATTTAGAGTGAATAATACCCCAACAACAATAAAGTAAATAGTAAAAAAGGTGTCCATTATAAATGTCGTTTAACTTTAGTGATGGTATTCACATGAAGCTCCGTGATCTTAGCAACCTCAATGTTTTTATATCCCTTTCTTAGTAAGTCTAACGCCTTTTTATTTTGTGGTTTTGATAAAAACTTAATTGGATCTTCGTTAGAACCTGGTTTTCTTCCAAGATATTTTGTTGGATCTAATTTAGCCAACTCAATACCCTCACGTTGACGTTCTTTTGAAAGTTTTCGTTCCATTTCAGCAACCACTCCAAGAATTGAGATTATCATTTTAGAGATCGGATTTTCCTCTTTGTCTTCATTGAGTGTGCATAGACCTTGCGATAAAAAATTTACAGGGATTCCTCTCTCAGTGGTGTAATGAATAAAATTTATAATATCTCTAAGGTCACGACCGCAACGATCAATTTGCCAAACAGAAATTGACTTGATCAATTGTCGATCTATAAGGGTTTTTAGGGTTGAACCCTCGGGTCTTTCAAAAATTGGAATGGCTCCCGAACATTTATCTTCGATAACTTTATCAAATTCATCCTCTTTTACTCTTTGTCGATCCGTTTTCTGATCTACACTCGAAACTCTTGTATATAATATTGAAATACTCATAATTTTAAGGTTTACCTATCTATACCCTAAAATTATAGCAGCCACACCCCTCATGCAGCATAAAACCTATATTTTATCGCTATCAAAACACTCATAAATTAAAGTGTACGCTATTATTGTGATTAATGGATTTTGCCGACTAAAATTGGTGAAGGATCATACCGTGGGGGACCTCCCTGCAGCACTCCCTGCCGTATCCCCCCTTAAATACCTCTTTTTTTGGTATCTGTAGAGGGGGGCAATGACCTGAGCGAATATTTTTCTGGATTTTTTGTAAAAACTCAAGTTTTTTAAAAAATAAATTTTCCAGAATTTTCTCTAAAAATCAGTTTTACACCTGAAGTAGTTTCTCTACCATTGTTTTTTATATTATCCACAAAATCCAAAACATCTTCGATAAACTGTTCATCAAAGTCGTTTTTAATATTTTTACAGCATGTTAAAAAATATTATTTACATCTTTTGCGTGCTTCTGTTTGTCTCATGTACTAAATCGACTAACACTTCCTCTATAAAGGTTGTTGGTGAAATGAGAGATGTGATGTGGAAAGGAGATTTAAAAGGTAAGATTGCAACAGATTCATTAAATAACAAGGAAACCTATGGATTAGGACCTATTGAGTTTTTGAAGGGAGAAATAGTAGTATTTGAAGGACAAACATATGTATCGAAGGTTATTGACAGTGTTTCTCATCAGGTAACTAAAATCCCCTCAGTCAGGGCTCCCTTTTTTGTATACAGCACAAATAGTGATTTAAAAGTTGTTGAACTTACTCTTGATAATTACTCGCTAAAAGAAATAGAAGAACAGATTGATTCAGTTTATAAAAATTATGACCAACCTTTGTTGATACGTATTGATGGGGTTTTTAATAAAATGAAACTTCATAGTGTTAATTTACCTGAGGGTAAGCAAGTGTCATCACCAGATGAAGCTCACCAAGGATTAACTCAATATGAGTTGAATGGTATTAGCGGATCTTTAATTGGTTTCTTTTCTCGCCATCATAAGGCTGTTTTCACCCATCATGATAGTTTTTTCCATGCGCACTTTATTTCCGACGATCGTCAAGTATTGGGGCATATCGATGAACTTGACTTTAATTCTTCTAACGTTACCATAAAAGTTTCAAAGTAATTTTATCGTCTGAAAACAAACAAATCGAATGAAAAAAACAATATTTGAAATCACCAAAATGGACTGTCCATCAGAGGAAAATCTAATCCGAATGAAATTAGACGGGATCTCAAGTATTGCAAATTTAGAATTTGATATTCTCAACCGAAAATTGACTGTTTTTCACTGCGGAGAAATTCACCAAATCGAAAAGTCTATTATCGAACTAAATTTAGGCGGAAAGAAAATCTCGACCGAACAAACTGACCAAACAGAATTTAAAGAAAATTCAAACCAAAAAAAACTACTTTGGTCTGTACTTGCTATAAATTTTACGTTTTTCATAATTGAAATAACAATAGGAATTATCTCTAAGTCAATGGGACTTGTTGCCGACAGTTTAGATATGCTTGCCGACAGTTTCGTTTACGGAATTAGTTTGTTTGCCGTAGGGGGAACTTTAATTAAGAAAAAACGAAACCCAAAACAGAATTAAGAAATGACTTTGCAACACCATTGCATTGAAATTTATTTATCTTTGTGCCAATGAAATTTATAACTATCATACTATCATTATTAATTCTTGGTTTGTCAATCAAACCTTGTTCTGACGGAAATAATACTGAAGACCAACACCAAGAAGAAATATCTGCTGAACACAATCATCAAAACGATAGTGATGCTACTTGTCCAATAACTTGTATTTGTAATTGTTGCGGAATCGCAATTACATATGAACCAATTCAAACTTTTGAATTAGGTGTTAATAATCAAATCTCTACAGAAATATTATCTGTCTATCAATCAATCTACAGATTTAACTTTCATTCCAATATCTGGCAACCGCCACAATTAATTAGCTAAAAATATCGACTAAAAGTCAAAATTTTAAAGTTAATTAATATTTACATTTTCAATGAATAAATACATATTGAGCGCAATGCTCACAATTATAACGTGCTTTTCTGCTAAAGCACAAACATCTGATATACAAATAAAAGTAATTTCAGAATCCGAAAACGAGCCAATATTTGGAGCAACAGTATATTTTGAGGAATTAGAAAAAGGAGCAGTAACCGATTTTGACGGAATTGCAACTTTTAACGAAATTCCGAATGGCGAACATATAATCATAGTTTCTTTTTTAGGCTTTGAAACTCTAAAGACAACTATTCAAATCCCAAGTAATTCAGACTTGATTTTCAAATTAAAAAGCGGTGGAAACGAATTGGATGAAGTTGTATTACAATCTTCAAGAAGTACAAGAACCGTAAAAAAAATTCCAACAAGAATTGAATTTATTGGAGTTGAGGAAATGGGAGAAAAAGCAATTATGAATCCAACCAATATTTCTATGGTTCTACGTGAAAGCACAGGAATTCAAATGCAACAAACCTCTTTAAGTAGCGGAAGTACAAATATTAGAATTCAAGGACTCGATGGTCGTTACACACAACTTTTGAGAGATGGATTTCCACTTTATGGAGGCTTTTCAAGTGGTTTGAGTATTTTACAAATTCCACCTTTAGATTTGCAACAATTTGAAATTATTAAAGGAAGTTCATCTACACTTTATGGTGGTGGAGCAATTGCAGGTTTAATAAATATGGTATCAAAAACACCAGACGAAGAACCTGCTTTAGATATTATGCTTACGCAAACACAAGCGTTGGGAAGTACTGCAAATGTATTTTACAGTAAACGGAATGAAAAGTTTGGTATTTCGCTTTACGGTTCTGGTCACTATCAAAAAGCTTATGACCCAGAAGATGATGGTTTTAGTAATTTACCAAAAACTAAATCTATTTCATTTAATCCAAAATTCTTTTATTATCCTTCTGACAAAACTACGTTTTGGTTAGGTCTAAACGGAACTTATGACGATAGAATTGGTGGAGACATTACTAAAATAGAAAGTGGCGAAAATGGAATTCATCAATATACAGAGGAAAACATTTCAAAAAGATTGAGTAGTCAAGCAGTTTACAAAACTCAAATAGATTCTATTAGTTCTTTGAGCATTAAAAATAGTGTATCCTTTTTCGATAGAAATTTAACGATTCCCGATTTCAATTTTGATGGTAAACAAACCAACACATTTACGGAAATCACTTATCAAAGAGAGACTTCAAAAGCGGATTGGATTTTTGGAGCAAATTTATACACTTCCAACTTTGATGAAAATGATAATGCAACTTTGCAACGTGACCAAACCGACATCACTTACGGTTTGTTTGCTAACAATATTTATGACCTTTCCGATAGTTGGATTTTAGAAACTGGATTAAGAGCAGATTACAATACTGATTTTGGCTTTTTTCCGCTTCCAAGAATTTCTTTGCTTTATAAAAATGATAATGGATTTTCAAGCAGAATTGGTGGTGGTTTAGGCTACAAAATTCCAGATATTTTTACAGAAGAGGCTGAATTTATCAATTTTGAAAATATAATTGGCATTGATAAATCTTCATTAAAAGCAGAACGTTCTTATGGTGTAAATCTTGATTTCAATTATCAAACACGTTTATTTGAAACCATTGGTTTTTCCATTAATCAACTTTTTTATGTTACAGCGATTAATAACGGATTGTTATTAAATAGTACAAATAACGGTTTGTTTGCATTTGAAAATGCAACTGACGAAATTTTAAGCAAAGGAGCAGAAACAAATATTAAGTTTACTTATAAAGATTTTAGATGGTTTTTAAATTATGCACTTATAGACACGAAACTGAACTATTTGGCAGGAAATCCACAAAAACCATTGACAGCAAAACATAACGCAGGAAGTGTATTAATGTACGAATCTGATAAATGGCGAATTGGTTACGAGACATTTTATACAGGAAAGCAGTTTTTATCAAACGGAACTGAAACGACAGATTTTGTCACAATGGGATTATTGTTAATGCGAAACTTTAAATTTGGTAGTGCTTTTGTGAATTTTGAAAATTTCACAGACAGACGACAAAGTAGGTTTTCGCCTTTGGTTTTACCACCACACGAAAATCCAGAATTTCCAGAAATTTATGCACCAACAGACGGCTTTATTTTTAGCGTAGGAATTATTATTAAACCATTTGGTAACGAAGAACATTAAAAATTATGCAAAAAATAGAACAATTTTTAGACTCAAAAAATATTAGAGTTACAGCAATGCGATTATTGATTTATAAGTTTCTTGCCGAAAAACAAGTTGCTGTAACATTAAGCGATATAGAAAATGCTTTCGAAAAAGCAGTCTAACTTACACTCGTTACTTAAGTATTTTAAAGGAAGGAGAATTGTATATCGTCCAAGTTAAGTGGATCGTTAAAAGAAGAAATTATGCTGCAACTTTGAATAATAGGGGGAGCTACTTATAATGATAAAACGGTTATACTTTTATAGTGTAACCGTTTTTTCTTTCCGCAAGGTTTCTGCAAGGTTTTGACTCTAACACTAACAAAGTCTTGTTCCCGAGATAACTCTATCAAAATATCGAACTTTTATATATCACCCATAGAGTTTTTGCAAGTTTATGAAAATATAATATTATTGATTAATAAATAAGGTGTTTATTGTCTGGATAAAAATCCTGCGTTTAATTCCCATTCAAGATAATCCGATGACCCAGGATAACCTGTGTTAAAAAACTCAACTTTACCGTCATTATCTTTATCGCGAAAATGACTCCATCTAATCCATGGACCTGTCGAATCATAAGAATTATTAATAAAACTATTTGTTTGATCAGTATAAGTAGTTGCTGATTTTTTTAGAATTTGAATTGACCAGCCATTGTAAAAGTTATTAGCATCTGTTTGATTATCACCTGTACGAGTTAAAATAATTTCTTCAATATTATCTCCGTCCAAATCATAAAAGTTGAAATCAGTCACTATTCCTTGACCATTAATTGAAGATTCTGGAAGTCGTAAAGTTTCATTTCCAACATAATTATTTCCGTCTCCAAAAATGATTAAAGGAGTATTGTCATAACTATTAACGTTACCGGTCCAATCATGCCCTCCACAAATAATATCAAGAAAACCATCTTTGTTAACATCATAAAACTCTGCGTTGTACATCCCTCCCATGAGGTTTTGATCTATTAAATCGGTTGTTGGAGAAAAAACTCCATTGTTGTTTACAAAAATTACAGTTTTTCCTCTACCTGCATCTGTAACAAAAACATCTAAATCACCATCATTGTCAAAATCTCCTGAAGAACCACCATGATAAAAAGACTCTAAACTTGTATAATCAGTTTCTAAATAACCCCCATTTCCATTACTAATCAAAGATTTATTAAACTCACCAGGAAAGGGTTGTTTATCGTAACCATGTCCAATTAAAAAGAAATCTACATAATTATCACTATTAAAGTCTCCAATAAGAAATTTACGTCCATGAACTAAACCATAATATATATTGTCATTCTGAGTGTCAGGTGTAAAGTTTCCATTACAGTCTCCAATAAAAAATCTTATTAGTTGTTTTCTATCATAACCAGTATAGCCTTGAGGGTAATCAACATAATTGTCGTAGTTATTTCTATAACCAACAATATCTAATATTCCATCATTATTATAATCAACAAAAGCACCTCCGAATCCATATTCCCAGCCTTCACCTAACCAGTAAGACATATCCATATTAATATTACCTGATGGCATTAATGGGTATTTTATGTCAAATAAATCATATGATGATTTATGTAAATCAATTTGCGGTGCATTATTAATACAATTAAAAATAAAATTAGCAGTAAAAGAGATGTCTGCGGTAACTAAAATTATTTTTGGATTATCAGTTGAGCCATCAGACCAAGCATCAAAAGCATAATTTGAATTTGGAATAGCTTCTATACTTATTTCTGAACCTTGAGGAAAAACACCTCCTTGAGAACTTACTGTGCCTCCTTCACCAGCAATTATAGTTATTGTAAAGGTTAATTCAGACCCCGAAACTATATCAGTTTCTTTTGAACATGCAATAACTAAAATAAACAAAAGATATAATACTCTTTTCATAAAAATCTAATATTTAAATCAAAAATAGGTAATTCAAAATTAATAGTTTAGCATCAAAAGAAGAAATTATGTTGCAACTTTTTATAATAGGGGGAGCTACTTATAATGATAAAACGGTTATACTTTTATAGTGTAGCCGTTTTTTTTATTTGTAACA
>JAQCIQ010000024.1 GCA_027592025.1 Bacteroidota bacterium | reverse complement strand
CTGAGCCCTGTGAATAGTGTGTCGGTAGTCCAAGGACCATTGTCTATGCTCAGTTCATAGTTGCCACTGCCACTCACCTGCGCTTGGTTAGTGCGGTTTGAAGCCACGAATAGACCCCACAATGCTGAATACGTCAATAACCTTAAGCTGTTTTTCATGAGTAGATTGGTATCTAATTCAAAAATAACATTTCTATATTAAAATAGAAATGTGAGTACGATAAATTTAGACACAATTTTCGTACCAATTCATTTTCTCCTTTAGATAATAGGCTAACTTTGCACCAAATAAAGAAAATCTATGGCCATTAAAATTGTCAAAACCAACAATCCGAAAATTCAAAAATTTGAAACAGAAGGGTTTTTAACTCAACATCAGAGCTTAGAATTTGGCAATATCGATGAAGCCGTCAATGCTCCCTTGGTCGCACAATTGTTCCATTTTCCATTTGTAAAAAAAGTCTTTGTTTCGCTCAACTTTATAGCTATCGAGCGCTTTGACATCGTGGCTTGGGAAGAAGTAGAAAATGACATTGCAGCGTTCATTGAAACAGCCCTTGAAAATGGTATTGAAATCGTAAAACCTGCAGCCAACAAACCGGCTCCAGTAACTGTCTATGCGGAGAGCACTCCGAATCCCGCCGTTTTGAAATTTGTAGCCAACAAAAAATTGGTCGATCAATCCATTGAATTCAGATCGATTGACGAGGCAACCTTGGCACCACTGGCCACAGCTTTGTTCCATTTGCCATTTGTCAAGTCGGTATTTTTCGATGAAAACTTTGTGTCCATCACCAAATACGAAGTGGCCGATTGGAATGAAGTCACCATGGAAGTTAGAGAATTTATCAGAAGTTATTTGGCTGAAGGCAAGCCTGTTCTCAAAGAGGTAAAGGTTCAACCAATCGAAGAGACTCCAAAAGACATCCCAACAGTAGAAATATTAGATGATGTCTCTGCCTCGATAGTCAGTATTCTCGACGAGTACATCAAACCTGCGGTAGCTAGCGATGGAGGAAATATCCAATTTTCATCCTACGATCCAAAAACCAAGGAAGTCCAAGTCATCTTGCAAGGCGCCTGTAGCGGCTGTCCTTCATCCACAATGACCTTGAAAAACGGCATTGAATCCTTGTTGCAAGAAATGCTTGTTGACAAGGTCTCCAAAGTCATTGCTATCAATGGATAAATCCGCTATTTTGGAGGGTTCATACTGACAAAATCCTTGAGATATAAAGGTTCAAAATAGGCCAAGTCTACAAACTCCTTATTGCTATATTTTTCAAAGGACAATTCTGCCATTTGTGTGGCAGAAGGCCAGCGATTGTCAAAAAAAATAGCGTTGGGGTGGTGAATCAAGGTTTTGATTTTCTCCGTAGCATCGCCAATAAAATTAACCTGACCCTTATGGAGCCATTGGTCGTAGGAATCTGCCTCAATAATGTGACTTTCAACTGGGGAGACTTCCTTGTAATTGGAATCAAAAACAGCCTGATACACTTCCATCCTTCGGGCATCGATGACCGAAACGATCAAACCTTGGACATTTTTGAGTTGAATCGCCTGGGCTTGTAGCGTGTTAGTAGCTATTAAGGGTAGCTCTAGAGCATAACACAATCCTTTGGCCAGAGAAGTGCCAATTCGCAAGCCAGTGTATGAGCCTGGTCCTTGACTGATGGCTACTGCGGCCAAGTCTTTCCTATTACGACCCGATGCTTTTAAAACTTCATCTATAAAAGGCTGAAGCTTTTCGGCATGGGAATAGCCTTGTTCATTGAGCTCTCGAACTGCCAACAATTGTCCATATTCGGACAGGCTGACCGAGCAGTTTTTGGTTGTAGTCTCTAAATTAAGGATCAATCCCATTTACTCAAATATAGACTTTCCTAAGTAGAAATCTAAGACTTGAGTTTTAAAAATGAAATCGTATTTCGCGTTTATTGATAAGGCCTTGGCATTGATGAGCGCCAGTCTAGCCTGTTCCAACTCGAAAGAATTGAGAGCTCCGATGGCATATCTTTCTTGAGCATTAGAAAAGGACAATTCTCTGGCCTGCACCGAGGCTGTCGACGCTTGATAGGATCTCAAGGCAGCTTGCGCATCGGTAAAAGCACGTTGCACATTGGCCTCCAAATCGAGTTTGGCTTTATCGAGTTCCAATTGAACATTATCTTTTTGAATTTTCGATCTTGCGAAGGCCGTCTGATTTCTAAACCTAGAGAAAATTGGAATGTTGACATTGAGGTTCAAACCATGTCCCTTGTTGTCGTTAATCTGCTGAAAAAAACTGGAATCCTCAGAAAGATTGGAAAAATTAGCTCCAGTGTTAAACCCATAGCCCATGCTTACCGAAGGTAAAAATCCTGCCTTGCTCAACTTGATATTGACGTCTGCAATTTCAAGGTTCTTGTTCGCAATTTTAATTTCATTTCTATTGTTGAGCGCGTACTCCACAATAGGTTTGACGTCGTCATAAATGATGGATGGCGAAGGGTCTTCCACTTGAATTACCTCTACATCAAACCCTTCGGATGGCACTTGAATGAGTTGAGCCAGAGTGAGAAGCGCAATTTTATGGTTGTTTTGTGCAACGGTCAAACTTTGCAAATCTCCGCTCAAATTGGCCTGGGCATCATAGACGTTGGACACTGGTTGAACTCCAGATTCCACCAGATTTTGAACCTGTTCCAATTGTTTTTGGGAAAATTCATATTGAGACCTGGCCGTTTCCAAATTTTCCATATTGAACAAAACATTCAAATAGGCACTGGCTACGTTGAGCGAGACGTCATCTTGCAGTCGTCTCAATTCAATCTCATTGCGCTCGAAATTTAACTGAGATTGCTTGTAGGTATTAAGCGTCCGAAATCCATTGAAAATCGTTTGATTCAAGGACAAAGAACCGTTGGTCGAATAGAAACGTCGATCCACAAAATTTCCAGAGAACAACTCTGCCGATCCAAAATTAGCAGACTGACTAAGATTGGCGCCAAATGAAGGCAAAAACTCGCCTTTGGCTGCCTTGATGTCCTGTTCATTGGACTTTAGGGTATTCATAGATTGTTTGATCGAAATGTTGTTTTCCAACGCCAATTCAACACATTCTTTGAGGGTCCATTTTTTGGTCTGTCCTTGGACAGCAGTCGAAACGCCAATCAATAAAATGATGTAGGTTAAATTTCTAAGCTTATTCATTTGATTCCTCCTCTTTTTCGCCTTCCTCCGAAGCCTTGTTCCATACTTTGATTTGATCTTTCTCTTCTACACCGTCCAAAATCTCAACATTGATACCGTCGGACAATCCCAATTCGACATTCTTTTTGATGAATCGACCCGATGCGTTGCGGATTTCTACAAAGGGTTGGTCCGTGATGCGATTGAATTGTAACAACGCCTCGCGAATACACATGACACTGTCACGACTTGCGATGTCAATTTTGGCATTGGCACTATACCCCGCTCTAATTTTAACCGACGGACTAATGATAACATCCGCCTTGATAGTGAACTGCACGGCACCATTCTCTTCAACCCCCTTTGGAGCTAAAAAGGTCAATTTGGCTGGAAATTCTTCTTGATCAATTGCGCCGAGTACTACTACAATCTCTTTGCCTTCGCTCAATTTCCCTATTTCAGATTCGTCAACCTTACCTTCAAAAATCATTTTACTCATGTCAGCAATGGTTGCGATGGTCGTTCCCGCGTTGAAATTGTTACTCTCAATCACTTGATCGCCTTCACGCACTGGAATTTCGAGTATCGTTCCCGATATTTGTGCTACAATACTGGTGTTGGCACCACTTCCTCCGGAAACAGAACCTCTCTTGATGATTTGATAATCGTTTTGAGATTGGGCATAGGCCTCTCTTGCTTGATTCAAAGACAACTCCGTGTTTTCAAAATCTTGACGAGAAATTACTCCCTTTTCAAACAGTGTTTTATTTCTGTCATAAATCACCTGAGCATTGTCTAAGGCCAGTTTATTGCTTTTAATTCTCGAATTAGAACTGACCAAGGCTTGTTCGTTGGGAACTACTCTTATGGTTGCAATGAGGTCACCCTTTTTAACCATGTCTCCCTCTTCGACCACAATGCGATCAACGATTCCTGAAATTTGGGGTTTCAATTCGATTTCTTCCTCTGGATTCAATTTCCCAGTCGCTACTACCTTATAGTTGATGGGGGCGTAGAAAGGCACCTCAGTAGCAAATTCTTCTACGTCGGCTGAATTGGAATCTTTGAAATACTTCAAAACAACTATTAAGAGTACAAGTAGTACTGATCCAATTATAATTTTTACTGATTTCTTCATGTTTAATGAGCTTTATTAGCTAATTGTTGTTATTCTTCTCTAAGGGCTTGAATGGGTCTCACACTGGTCGCTTTGAAAGCGGGGATAAGTCCTATGACTGTTCCAAGTGCTACCAAAATCATCAACGCCAAAAATACGACTGATATGGGTACCGAAGCATTGACCAAAGTGGCATCTAAACCTTGACCAAACATGGCATCAATGGCAATCAAGATCCATCCTCCTGTTATGATTCCAAGCAAACCCGAAATCATGGTCAAGAAAACTGCTTCGGTTACAATTTGTCTTTTGATCTCAAAAGGTGTTGCTCCTAAGGCTCGACGGACACCAATTTCTTTAGTTCTTTCTTTTACTGTAATTAATAAAATGTTTCCTATGGCGAACACGCCAGCAATCAGTGTAGCTATTCCGACAAACCAGGTCAAAAATTGCATCCCCTTTAAAAATCCAGTGAGTTTGCCAAATTCTTTGCCCAAATTGAAGCTTCCAAATGCACGCTGATCTTTCGGGTGGATGTTGTTCATGTTTCTGAGCAACAATTTGGTGTCTTCCTCAATCTGCTTGATGTTGTATTCCGACTTCCCAGTCACCATGAGCCAACCAATTTTCTCACCCAAATTATACATCTGCTGAAAGGTCGTAAAGGGAATGTGGATGTTGTTGTTATCAAATTGATCTTCTTCAATCACTCCAATGACCGTAAAATTACTGTTGTTGATTTTAACAATTTGTCCAACGGCTTGCTCGTCTTTATCAAAGAGTTGCTCGTAAGTATCAATGGTAATAACAGCTACCTTCCGTTTGTTTTCAATATCACTAGTATTTAAAAATCTACCGTTAATCATTTTCTTTTTTTGAACCAGGTCAAGTAAAGGAAAGTCGCCAGCTATTGAGAAATTCGCCGATTGGGTTCCTTTGATCACCTGTGCTTGATTTTGATTTCTAGGCACTACAAATTCAACCCCAGTAATGTTTTCTTCAATTCTTTTAGCGTCGGATAGGGTCAATTCAACCCGACGTCCTTCTTGGAAACCTTGAAATGGTCGGCTGGTATTTTGACCCCAAATAAACACACTATTGGTGGCGAAATCGCCAAAAAACTTATTGAACGAATTTTCCATGCCTTTGGCGCTTCCTAAAAGAGCAATCAATAGGAGAATTCCCCACCATACCCCGATCATAGTAATACCTGTTCTGAGCTTGTTCTTGCTCATACTTCCTAGCACTTCTTGCCATGTGTCTCGTTCAAATAAATATTTTATCATATCATTCGTCTCTTAAAGCTACTATGGGTTTGATGTGTGCTGCCCTTTTTGCAGGAACATATCCTGCTAGAGCACCTGCTAAAATCAGTACAATGGTCGCCGAAATCACCAAACTTTGACTCACTCCAGGATCTTTGATGAAAAAATCTTCAAGACTTGTGCCGATAAGCTCGAGCGCTCCTACCCCAAGCAGTAGACCAAAGTAGCCCGCTAGGGTGGTTATTAAAATAGATTCCAATAAAATGATTCTTACAATTGCTTTTGGCGCTGCCCCTAATGCTTTTCGAATGCCGATTTCTTTGGTTCGTTCTTTAACGATAAAAATCATGATGTTGCTGACTCCTACAATACCGGCGATCAAGGTTCCCATGCCTATTAAAATAATAATGATCCCCAACACAGTGTTCATCTGATCTATGCCTTTGCTTCCATTGGCATAATTTCTGACCCTAATCGCGTTTTGATCAGTAGGATTAATCGAAAAACGTTTTTGCAAATCGCGAATGATGTCATTGCCAAATGCAATCGCTTGATCGTAGTTCATTTCGGGATTATACGTCAGGTTAATTTGGTCGATATAATCGTTATTCCCATAGATCTTTTGAGCTGTTGTTATTGGCAAGTAAATCAATCTCTCCTCGTTGTCCCCACCGTCATCGGTAAAAACCCCCACCACTTTATACTGCACTCCACTCAAGTTGATGAATTTGCCCAAAGCAGACTCCTTCAAAAACAGATCCTTTTCCACCAATCTTCCAATGACAGCTACCTTTGTCTCTTCTTGCATGTCCCGCTGATTGAGATACCTGCCGTCTTTGATTTTTGTTTTTTCCAAAAATTGATGGTCAGGATGAACTCCTCGAACACTATAGGCACTCCGCTCATTCTTGTAAGAAGCCTGGAAGCTTTTATATACTCTAGCAGACAGGAATTCAATTTTAGAATCATACGATTCCCCTACATAGTCAAAATCCTCATTCTTGAACTGTATTCTTCGCCCTGCCTGAAGTCCTTTATAAGCCTTTGATGTTTTGCCCGACAACAAGAAAATCGAATTGGCGGCATCGTCTACAAAGGCCTCTTTAAAGGTATTGTTCAGTCCATTGGCTATGCCAAAAAGAATTGTAAACAGTAAAATCGCAAAGGTCACAGTAAACCCTGTGAGCACAGAACGCAATTTATTTTTTGAGATGCTCTGAAAAATTTCCCGCCAAAGGTCTAAATCAAACATGTGCCTTCACTCTATGTTGCTTAATTTTTTTGTCCTCAATAATTACCCCGTCTTTCAAGCGAATGACTCTTTTGGTCATTGCGGCGATTTCTTCTTCATGGGTAACAATGAGTAAGGTTTTGCCTTCGTCGTTGAGTTCTTGAAGGAAAGCCATTATTTCGTGAGAGGTGGCAGAGTCTAGAGCTCCCGTTGGTTCATCGGCCAGCAATAACTTAGGCTCTGCTGCCAGAGCGCGAGCTATGGCAACACGTTGTTTCTGTCCTCCCGAAAGTTCACTAGGCAAATGAGTTGCCCAATTTAAAAGTCCTACTTTCTCGAGATGGAACCGCGCATGCTGCAAACGTTCTTTACGGGCCATACCTTGATAGTATAAGGGTAGCGCAACGTTCTCCAAGGCGTTCTTATAATTGATCAAGTTAAACGATTGAAAAACAAATCCCAAGAATTTATTGCGATATACAGCCGCCTTTTTTTCGTTCAAATCTTTGATGGGCACATCGTCCAAGGTATAGGTGCCAGAGTCCGCTTCATCCAAAATACCGATGATATTGAGCAAAGTAGATTTGCCCGAACCCGAAGAACCCATAATGGCCACCATCTCCCCTTGCTCCACTTCCAAGTTAATCCCTTTCAAAACATGAAGTTGTGAATCCCCAATGGGGTAAGATTTGTGAAGATTTTTTATTGATAACATAAGATGTGTTTTGATCTATGGAAAAGAATCGCTTCAATTAGACTACTTGATGGACAATTTGTTACAGTGCAATCAAATTAACTGCCTACCTTTTTCGTCGATAAATTCTAAATATATAAAACCCTAATCCACCGACCACAAGATAAGGTATCGCCATGAGATATAAAATGCCGTCGTTAATACCTTCAGCAGTGCCTTTTCCTTCCTCGCTTTCAAGAACTGCTCGACACATTGCGCACTGAGACTGTGTTGAAATCGTCGCGAACAACACCGTTATAAAGAGTAGTATTATTACTCTTGCTTTCATCTAACTATAAAAGGGAGCAATCATTAGATAAACGACCACGCCTGTAATTGCTACATACAGCCAAATCGGAAAAGTGATTCGAGCCAATTTTTTGTGTCTTTCAAAATCACCAGTCCATGCCCGCAAGTAGGAGAATAAAACCATTGGAATGACAGCAATAGACAACAAAATATGGGTGGTTAAAATGAAAAAATACAGATAACGCACCAATCCCTCGCCACCATAAGGCGTTGAATCACTGGTCATGTGATAGGCCACGTACATGCCAAGAAATAGCACAGAACAAAGCAAGGCCAATTGCATCAGTGTTTGATGAATTTGACGATTTTGATTTTTTATGGCCACCAATGCCCCGATGAGTAAAATCGCAGTGATTCCGTTAATGGTGGCGTAAATCGGCGGCAAAAAGTTCAATGGAGCAACGTTAGGCAGCTTGATATTGAAAAGCACTAACACCACCACAGGAATGGCAATGGAAACAGCAATAATTAAATTCTTGAATTTACTTTGATCTTTAATTGTGGTCATGCTCGTTTAATAGTTTGTTGATGTCTTGAATCAGTATCGATATTTCCTCCTTTTGCCCATTTTCTTCTTCTGGGTCTTCATCCAAACCGTAATAATAAATCTTTGGGTTTCCAAAATCGTCTAATCTGGAGCGAATATAACCTTCTTTATCTATCAAAACAAAATTTCCTGAATGCTCAAATCCTCCTGCAACCTCTTGATCTTCGGCAACAAATAAATTGAATCCAACATTGGCCAACTCATAAATGGCCGCTTTGTCGCCTGTCAAAAAATGCCAATTGGAAATGGTAACACCATAGTTCTCGGCATAGGCTCTGAGAACCTCAGGCGTGTCAAACTCAGGATTAATGGTGATCGAAGCAATTCCAAAATCTTGTCTTTCTGGAAATTGATTTTGAATGGTCACTAGGTTGCGATTCATGATCGGACAAATGGAAGGGCAAGTGCTGAAGAAGAATTCCAAAACGTAGACTTTGCCAAGATAACCCTTATTGCTGATGGTTTCTCCCATTTGATTGGTAAACGAAAAATCTGGCACTTTTCGCTTTTCATCATTGTACAGGATGTAAGCCAAGGGATCCCCATCCTCCGATGGAAGACCAATATTTTGTGTTCTGCTTTCCTTTCTAACAACATCGGTGGAAGACAATCGATCAACGATTTTCGGAATGAAAATGATGCCAAAAACCAGCAAAATAAAGGCAATCCCTACGTAAGAGTAATTAGTTTTCCCTGCCATCAGTAGTCAAATTATCATTTCTCCGATCGTCAGACTCAAAGGTTCCTTTGCGTTTTTGACGATATTCTGTAAACAAAATACGGAGATCTTCGCTCATTTTGTTTTTCAGATCGGCCACTTTGGTGCAATCATAGCTGTAAAGTCCGTAGGGCTCTGCATTTGATTTCAATTCGGGTTTTGAGCGGTCGTCAAACCTTCCTCTTTGATTTAGGTTCTTGTCAATTATAAAAACCTGATTGAATCTGTCGAAATCGCTACTAGTGGTGGTTAGCAGGCTTTTTGTCAATTGGTCAATGCTATCGATGTCGCCAATGGCAAATTGCCAATATTTCAATTCGCTGTATGAATACAACTCTTCCTTAAGCTTCCTCAAGTCGTCCTTCGCAGAAATTGGAGCAATCAAAATAATCTGAAACTTTTTAAACCCTTTAAACTTTTCATAAATCAGTTCTTTCAGGTTCAAAACGGCCGTTGACTGATCCAATGGGGTATAGCTCAATACACCCAATACGGTCAGGCGATCCTTAAGAATGACAGGCTCTCCATCGATAGATTCAAAAGCCGAAAGT
>JAQCIQ010000014.1 GCA_027592025.1 Bacteroidota bacterium | reverse complement strand
CGGAATAACCAAGAGCGATATTACCAAACGAATCTATCGACATGCTTCCCATCCAGGCGTTTCTATTGTCCGGCGCTGTATAAGTACCTTCTTGATAAATTGTCCATGGATCAGTATCGGAGGCTTGTCTCATTTCATACCATCGGATTCCTGCTTGCTTGGCTGATGTGCCATCTACATCAACCACAAAATTAAATACTGCACTGTTATGGGTAGTAAATTTTCTAAATGTAGCCTGATTCATAATAGTAGCTTGAATAGCATCAATTCTGACCGTGCTATTTGGTTGGATCAAGTTATTGAAACTACCACCGTCAAAAACACTCACGAAAGGAGTAACGTTATACTCTGTCGCAGCAGAAATAGTTGAGTTATTGACATTGGGCCAATCCATGTCGACGGTCCACATTTTAATATGATCTACTGACACACCATTATACGAATCATCTTGCAAAAACACGACTGGAGCGCCACCTGCTGTGGGAAAATCAGAAGAAGCAATGTTAAAAGCTTGAGGGGGGGGAAAAACCACTAGTAACAATTCCAGGCAGTTCAAAAGAAACAATTTGGGCATTCGGATCTCCTTGAATCATTTTGTCTCTTTCAAATACGTGAACTTTTTTAACTTGGGCAGTGTTTTCTGTCACATAATATCCATCGCGCCAAACTGACAATTTATTGTAATCTCGAACAGGTTCGTAGGCGTATACAGTCCAGGAATCATTTACTGGGTCAGGACCATCTGAAATAGCGACCTGTATATTTTTAGAGCCAGTTGTTACCCGTAATAACGACATCACATACCTATCAGCAAGATTATCATAGGAAATCGTTAAATCACAACAACCAGACTGAGGAAAAATAACCGAGGTGTTCAATAAACCTCCAGTAAGCGAGTTACCTTGTTTGTCGAAAATCTGAAAGGCAGTGTTAGTTACTGTAACATAATGATTGGGCCCAACAGCGCCATCAGGATCACTTGGTTGAGCACCACTCGACGCAGTTTCAAAAACCAAATTGGGCGTTTTACCGACTAAACGTGATTGTTTTTTGTTGATTTTTGCCAAAGGGGATCATGGCCACTAGAACCTTTTCCAGGGATAATGTCATACCTAGAAGCACGTCCGTCTTGCATTTCAACTTCACGACTCAAATCTGGGCGAGACAATGTGGCTCTGGAGGCAATCGAGGGAACTTTGACTACCGAAATAGGCTTACTAATATTAACTGGCTTGCCAGGTTTGTTTTCTAAAAATTGGGCTGAAACCACCGAAGTAAAAGTGAAGCCAACTAATGCAAAAAATAGGTGTAATTGTTTTTTCATCAAATCGTAAATTTAGGGTATTAGCGCAGGAAAGTTAATCAATATTTTTCTTTATTAAAACGAATTTAATAACTTAATTTATTGAAAATCAATAATATAAATTATGAAAATCAACTAAAAGAAAAGATCTGAAAAATAAAGTACCCCTAAATGAATTAGAACAAATGAAAATTTCAAGAAACTAGTTGAATAAAATGAAATTTTACAATTTCTTCAACCATGTTGAAAGCGAGGTTGCTTTCAAAATTTTTTGTTGTGCTTCAAAAATAGTTAACCTCTCTTGAGTCATGCAATCTCGATGACGGAGGGTTACGGTTTGATCCTCTAAGGTTTGATGATCAATAGTGATGCAAAAAGGTGTCCCAAGAGCATCTTGTCTTCGATAACGACGGCCAACAGCATCCTTCTGATCGAATTCAACAACACAATCGTATTTCAAATCGTCAACCACTTTTTGAGCCAATTCAGGAAGTCCATCTTTTTTAACCAATGGCAAAACAGCCACTTTAATGGGAGCTAAAACAGAAGGGAGTCTCAAAACGGTTCTGACATTTCCATCACCCAAATCTTCATCTTGCAAGGCATTAGAAAAAACAGCTAAAAACATCCGATCTAGTCCAATCGATGTTTCAACCACATATGGCACGTAGTGCTCTTGTGTGTCGTTGTCAAAATACTGCAATTTCTTGCCAGAATGTTGCTGGTGCTGAGTCAAATCGAAATCCGTGCGAGAATGGATGCCTTCCAATTCTTTAAAGCCAAAAGGAAATTTGAATTCAATGTCAGAGGCGGCATCAGCATAATGAGCTAACTTTTCATGGTCATGAAAACGGTAATTATCAGAGGAAATCCCTAACGAAAGATGCCATCTCAATCGCTTTTCTTTCCATAGCTCGTACCACTCTTGTTGAGTTCCTGGTTGGACGAAGAATTGCATTTCCATTTGCTCAAATTCGCGCATTCGGAATATGAATTGCCTTGCCACTATTTCGTTTCTAAACGCTTTACCTGTTTGCGCAATTCCGAATGGAATTTTCATTCTACCCGATTTCTGCACGTTCAAAAAATTGACAAAAATACCTTGCGCCGTTTCAGGACGGAGATAGAGATCCATGGCGTGTTCAGCCGAGGCTCCCAATTTTGTCCCGAACATCAAATTAAACTGCTTGACCTCTGTCCAATTTTTACTCCCAGATACCGGACATACAATGTCAAGTTCTTCAATTAATGCCTTAACATCGGCCAAGTCCTCATTCTCAAGGCTTTTACCTAATCGCTTTTGAATCGATGTGATATTTGATTGATACGCTATAACTCTTTCGTTGGTCGAGACAAATTGCTCTTTATCAAAACTTTCCCCAAATCGTTTTGCTGCTTTTGAGACCTCTTTATCAATTTTGGCTTCAATCTTCGCGATATGGTCTTCAATCAAAACGTCGGCTCTATATCTCTTTTTTGAATCTTTATTGTCGATCAAAGGGTCGTTAAACGCATCGACGTGGCCAGAAGCTTTCCAAGTTGTAGGGTGCATAAAAATTGCAGCATCAATTCCAACGATATTATCGTTGAGTTGTACCATTGACTGCCACCAATAGTTCCTGATGTTGTTCTTTAGGGCCGATCCATTTTGTCCGTAGTCATAAACGGCACTCAATCCATCATAAATATCACTACTTTGAAAAACAAAGCCATATTCTTTGGCGTGAGATAGTACTTTTTTGAATTGATCGTCTGCTTGCATCATCCAGCAAAAATAAAAAACGCAGCCGACAAAAAAATCGAAATACAGAAATATAAATCCATAGACTTGACAATTAGAGATTCTCCCCTTAATTTTGAAACACTCCGTGAATTTGTTCTCATGTTTAATCTCATTTTTCCACCGTTATGTCACGCCTGTGAAAGAATTCTTACACAGGGCGAAAAGGGTATTTGTGCCAATTGCCGACACGAACTGCCACAAACCAATTATCACTTACAAAATCCGAACCCCATCGAGCTTCATTTCTTTGGAAGAATAGCCATTGCCAGAGCAACTTCCTTTCTGAAATTCGAACCTAACAATAGAGTTCAGCATCTTCTTCATGAACTAAAATATCACGGCCAACAGAGCATCGGAACGATGATAGGTCGATGGTTTGGATCCATTTTAAAGGAGTCTCGGTTTTTTGGTCATGTAGATATGGTCATACCTGTACCCATTTCTGCAAAACGGATTCGAGAACGGGGTTATAATCAAGTGGCCTATTTTGCCGTGGCTTTGGCAGATGAATTTGGCTGCGAGTGCTCCATGGACATACTTCAAAAATCAAAAGAAGTTAAATCTCAAGTTACCCTGACGGCTGAAGAGCGCACTAAGGTATTGTCGGACACCTTCAGCGCTAAATCCAACAATCCTTTAAAAGCTAAGTCCAACCTTCTCCTAGTTGACGATTTAATTACTACAGGAGCAACCCTCGAGGCTTGCACTAATACACTCCATAGCGCTGGGTATCATAACGTGAATCTTGCTACCATAGCTGCTACCATTTCCAGTTAGCCGACAATCTTGTATATTTTTTTTATTTAATCATTGGCTATGTTTACTTTTGACGGATGCTGAAGCGACTTTCTTTTTGGGTTATCGGGTTGATACTAATTCTTCAATCTTGTGCGAATCGAGGCAATCCATCAGGCGGGATCATTGACGAAGATCCTCCAATGATTTTGCAGATGACTCCAGAGAATTATTCCGTTAATTTTAGCGCTAAAGAAATTATAATCGTTTTCGACGAATATGTAAAGCTCAAAAATCTCCAGCAACAGTTAATCATTTCCCCTCCGATGAATACTCAACCCGAGATTTTGCCCATGGGAACGGCAAGCAAAAAATTAACGATACGACTGATCGATAGTCTATTGCCCGAAACCACTTATGCGTTGAGTTTTGGAGAGAGTATCATTGACAATAACGAAGGCAACCCTTATCCTTTCTTTAAGTATGTATTTTCGACGGGGGAGTATATTGATTCCTTGAAAGTATCAGGAGTAGCAATAAATTCAGAAAATCGAGAGCCCAAGTCAATTATTGCTGTCATGTTGTACGAGATTGATTCCACTTACAAAGACTCCATTGTATATCAAAAAAAGCCCAAATACGTCAGTCAAACTACCGACAGCACCTCTGGTTTCTTAATAGAAAATGTGAAGTCTGGATCTTATAAACTCATTGCTTTAGAAGAGGAAAGCAGGGATTATACCTACCAGCAAGGGAAAGATTATATTGGGTTTGTCGAAAAGGAAATCAGTCTGCCCACAGAAGAGTCATTTGTCCTCAATCTATTCAAGGAAGACGTGGAATTTAAGCCGAAAAAAGTAAAACAAATGACCAATAACAAGCTGGTTTTTGGATTTGAAGGCCCAGGAAAAAAGATGCATATTTCTTTAATTTCCAAGGTAGACAGTAGTTTTAGAAGCAGGATAACCCTTGATCAAAAAACAGACAGTTTGTATTATTGGTATCGCAGCTCTACCCCATACGATTCTCTTCAATTTGTTACTTCCCATTTATCGTTAAAAGATAGTTCAACGGTACAACTTAGAGACATCAAACGCGATTCTTTAATTGTGACTAGCCGACCTCAGAGCAGCATCAATTTGAATGAGCAGCTTATCTTAACTGCCAATTTACCTCTGGTAAAAGTTGATGACACTTTAATCAATTTGGTCGATCAGGACACTCTTCCTGTGTTGTTCCAATTCAAAATTGACAGTTTGGCCAATGAAGTGATTTTTGATTTTGAAAAAAAACCTTCCAACAACTACGTTTTCAAGGCTTTCCCTGGTGCCTTTACTGATTTCTTTGACACGGTTAATGACACCTTGAATTTTAGGCTTAGAACTAAAAGTTTAGACGACTATGGTAATTTGAGAATCAACTTAAATAATGCCTCCTATCCTGCCATACTGCAGTTGGTTGATCGAAGTGGAGACATCAAAAGAGAAACCTATGTGACCCAAGCAGGACCTGTTGATTTTCAATTTCTCAATCCTGGCATTTACTACTTGCGATTGATTGCAGATACCAACAAAAATGGCATTTACGACAGCGGCCGGTTTTTAGAACGTCGGCAAGGGGAGCGCATCAGTCACTATCCTGAATCTTTGGACATACGGGCTGGATGGGACGAAATAATTGAGTTTACACTCGACTAGAAATTGTTAAAACAATTTAGCTTTCAACAATTCCCGATTCATTCGAGCGATGTTTTCTAAAGAAATGCCTTTGGGGCACTCAACCTCACAAGCGCCGGTATTGGTACAATTCCCAAATCCTTCCAGGTCCATTTGATCCACCATATGTTGAACCCTATCTGCAGCTTCAACCTTACCTTGAGGAAGGAGTGCAAATTGAGACACTTTGGCTCCTACAAATAACATTGCCGATGAGTTTTTACATGTGGCCACACAGGCGCCACAACCAATACATGCTGCGGCATCCATGGCGGTATCAGCGGCGTGCTTCGAAATAGGAATAGCGTTGGCATCCTGAGTATTTCCTGAGGTATTAACCGAAATAAAACCACCTGCATGCTGGATGCGATCAAATGCACTGCGATCAATTACTAAATCTCTAATCACAGGAAAAGCCTTTGCCCGAAAAGGCTCAATGTGAATGGTATCGCCATCCTTAAATTTGCGCATGTGCAATTGACAAGTAGTCACATTGCGATCTGGTCCATGTGCTTCGCCATTAATGAACATGGAACACATCCCGCAGATACCTTCTCGACAATCGTGGTCAAATGCAACAGGCGATTCGCCTTTTTCAATCAACTCTTTGTTTAGAACGTCCATCATTTCCAAGAAAGACATATCGGGAGAAATATTGTCAATGGGATATGTCACCATTGCACCTTTGGCTTGGGCGTTTTCTTGTCTCCAAATTTTTAAAGTTAGACGCATAATCTATTTATATGATCTGGTTTTTAATTCGATGTTTTCATACTTCAATTCTTCTTTGTGAAGAACTGCCTCGCTAGGCTTTCCTGTATATTCCCAAGCAGACACAAAGGCGAAATTCACGTCGTCTCTCAAGGCCTCGCCTTCTGGGGTTTGCGATTCTTCTCTGAAATGACCTCCACACGATTCAGTGCGCTCAAGGGCGTCCTTGGCGAACAGCTCACCCAGTTCCAAGAAATCGGCAACCCTTCCAGCTTTGGCCAGTTCTTCATTGAATTCATTGGCTGAACCGGGAACTAGAACGTCTTTATAGAAATCCTCCCGCAGTTCCTGAATGTCCTTAATAGCTTTTTGGAGTCCTACGGCATTTCTTGACATTCCGCATTGATTCCACATGATTTTACCCAGTTTTCTGTGGAAATGGTCCACTGATTTTGTGCCCTTGTTATTGACAAAAGCATCGATCTGCGCCTTCACCTCAGCTTCCGCTTGGTCAAACTCAGGGCTTTCGGTTGAAATAGGTCCAGTTCGAATGTCATCAGACAAATAATCACCAATGGTATAGGGTAAAACAAAATACCCATCGGCCAATCCTTGCATAAGGGCCGAAGCTCCAAGACGGTTGGCACCATGATCTGAGAAATTTGCCTCTCCAATAGCAAAACATCCTGGTATGGTCGTCATCAAGTTATAATCTACCCAAACGCCACCCATGGTGTAATGCACCGCTGGGTAAATCATCATCGGTGTTTCATAAGGGTCTTGGTCTACAATTTTATAGTACATTTGGAAGAGGTTGCCGTATTTGGCCTTGATCACCTCTTTTCCTAATTTTTTTACCAGAGCTCCGTCATTTTCATCAAGTCCTCGAACATGAGCTTGCTCTGTGCCATACCTTTGAATCGAGGCGGCAAAATCCAAGTAAACGGCGTCACCAGTTGCATTCACTCCATAGCCTTCATCACAGCGCTCCTTTGCCGCTCTAGAAGCAACATCACGAGGCACCAAATTGCCAAAAGCTGGATACCGTCGTTCCAAATAGTAATCGCGATCCTCTTCAGCCAATTCAGTAGGTTTTAATCTGCCTTCGCGGATAGCCTGAGCATCTTCTAACTTTTTGGGCACCCAAATTCGACCGTCATTTCTCAAAGATTCTGACATCAAAGTCAACTTCGATTGGTGATCCCCAGAAACGGGAATACAAGTAGGATGGATTTGGGTGAAGCATGGGTTAGCAAAATAGGCGCCTTTGCGGTGAATTTTCCAGGCGGCCGAAACATTACTTCCCATGGCATTGGTAGACAAAAAGAACACGTTGCCGTAGCCACCTGAAGCAATAACAACTGCATGAGCCGAATGTCTTTCGATTTCTCCTGTCACCAAATTACGTGCAATGATACCTCTAGCCTTTCCATTTACCTTAACCAGGTCCATCATTTCATGACGGTTATACATTTTGATTTTACCTCGACCGATTTGGCGATTCATCGCAGAATATGCGCCTAGGAGTAGTTGTTGACCCGTCTGTCCTTTGGCATAAAACGTTCGTGAAACCAAAACACCTCCAAAAGATCGGTTGTCGAGCAATCCGCCATAGTCTCTGGCAAAAGGAACCCCTTGAGCAACGCATTGGTCGATGATATTTGCAGACACCTCAGCTAAACGATAGACGTTGGCTTCTCTAGAACGATAATCACCACCCTTTACAGTATCATAGAACAACCGATGGGTTGAATCTCCATCACCTTGATAGTTTTTCGCAGCATTGATTCCCCCTTGAGCAGCAATGGAGTGAGCGCGACGGGGAGAATCTTGAAAACAAAAAGTCTTGACGTTGTAACCTAACTCAGCCAAAGTAGCCGAAGCAGATGCGCCAGCCAGGCCAGTCCCCACGACAATAACATCTATTTTTCGTTTGTTGACCGGATTAACCAAGTCAATGTTGTTCTTGTGATTGGTCCACTTGTCTTTTAAAGGGCCTTCGGGAACATTTGAATTCAAAGTTGACATAGACAATAAGATTTAGTGGGTAAAATGATGAAACAGGGCGATGCCAATGAAGCCAGCTGGAATAACGTAGGAATAGATCAGTCCGACCGTTTGAAGTACTTTTTTGCGCCCCCAATTACTGCCTACGGATTGGAACGCTGAAGTGAAGCCATGATTGAGGTGAAGCGCTAAAAACACAAATGCCACAGAATAAGCTCCAACCCGATAAGGATTGACAAACTTATGCCGCAGTTCTTCATAGTAACGAAACCCTTCCACTCCTTCGGCAGTCCCAGACCAATCGCCTTGGATGAATTTGATATTTACCTCAGGAAACCAAAAATCAACAAAATGCAATGCCATAAATCCTAAGATGACCAATCCACTCAAAAGCATGTGGCGGCTCACCCACTTGGCATTGGCAGCGCCGTTGTATTTGATATAGGTTTGACCATTGGCACGGCGATTTTGAATGTCTAAAATAAACCCCATGAGAAAGTGGAAAACCACCCCGAAAATCAACACTGGTTGTAATACAAATTGCACCAACGGATTGGTTCCCATAAAATGGGAAACCTCGTTGAACGCTTCTGGACTGATAACTGACAGACTATTGATAGTGAAATGTTGCAGCAAAAAAACCATCAAGAAAATGGCCGACAGCGCCATAGCTACTTTACGTCCTATTGAAGTTTGAAACAGTTGCGCCATAAGTGGTCATTAATTTAGAAATACAAAAGTACACTACAACTATGGCTAGAACAAATCCTGTGATGTAAAAAACTAATTTAAAATGGTTTTAAATTACATCCAATCTTCTTTCTCTCAAAAAGCCCCAGTAAAAATATTAGCTACTCAATAACCAATTCCTTGCTGGCATTGCCAACCATGACCTTGTATGTGCCCTTAGCCAAATACACCACGCCGTTGTCGCTGGCTTTAGGCGCATTGTTTTTTAGTTTTTTCAAGGCCTTTTCCGAGTAACTCAAGTCATAAATAACAGTATTCAAACCTTTGTCAGCGGACACTTGGCTGCTATAAACTTCATTGTCCTCCTTATCGGTTATCATGAACTGCAAGGATTGGGCAGTTTTACTGAAATAAGGAATATTGAGCTCTGGGGTATTAGCAGCTCTAAATTGGCTCCACTGTCTTCCCCAACTTGGAGATTTTCTCATCTTGTCCAATGCAAATACGTGGACGTTCTGATTCAATACTTCGTTGGTCAACGCCTGCAAAGCGCCTATTTCGGCACGGTAAATACTTCGGCCATGGGTTCCTACCAAAAGTTGATTGGCGGTTTTTTGAATTTTTAAATCGTGAACAGCTACATGGGGCATTCCGCCAGCCAAGGCATGCCATGAAGCACCCGAATCAAGGCTAAGGTAGAGGCCGTAATCGGTTCCAACATAGAGCATGTCCTCACGCACTGGGTCTTCAATAATCACATTGACTGGAGACGCAGGGATATTTCCTGAAATTTCGGTCCAAGTAGCTCCCAAATCATTACTGAGGTAAATGTAGGTTTTGAAATCATCCCATCGGTAACCGTTAAGGGTGACGTAAATCCGATTTTGATCGTGTTCTGAGGCTACAACTCGAGAAACCCATAGGTCTTTAGGAAAGCTATCAGAAATTTTGGTCCAATTGACCCCTCCGTCTTGAGTCAAATGAACATAGCCGTCATCACTGCCCACTACTATTTGACCAAATTGGAAAGGAGACTCACTGATGGAGGTCAAGGTGCCATAAGCCACATTGCCTTTTTTACCGCCCGTGGTTAGATCAGGACTGACGACAGACCAATCGTTGCCTTGGTTCATGGACCGCAATAATTTATTGGCGCCGAAATAAAGTATATCTTGATTGTGAGCTGACAACAATACAGGTGTTTGCCAGTTGAATCGGTAAGGATTGTCGCCCAATTCATGCTTTGGTTGAATATAGACCGACTCCTGGGTATCGAGGTTCAGGCGATAGTAGTTGCCAAATTGATAGCCAGTATAAACAACTTTTGAATTGCGATTGTCTATTTGAACCTGCATGCCATCTCCACCCATGATAAACTTCCAAGGGTATTGGCCATTTTGATGCCAGCTGGCGTCTTCATCGGCGTTGTTTGCACCTACCCAGACTCCATTATCTTGGAGGCCTCCATAGACATTATAGGGCTTTTCGTCGTCAACGTTGATATAGTAGAATTGACCAACCTCCGGAGAATTGCATTTGATCCAATGGGCTCCATCATCATAAGAAATATTGATTCCACCATCATTACCATTAATCAAGTGATTCGGGTTGTTAGGATTTATCCAAAGCGCATGGTGGTCACTATGCACATTGTCATAGTCGATTGAAGAAAAAGTCGCTCCACCATCCTTAGATTTGATAATAGGAACACCATAGATGTAGATGTCTTCTTTGTTGGTTGGAGAAACATGAATTTTTCCGAAATAATAGCCATAACTGCTGTAGACTCCATCGAGATACCCCTTGTGTGTTTTACCCCAGGATTTTCCCCCATCACGACTCACATAAACCTCAGCTCCAACAACTGGCGTATCGAACAACATGGCATTGGCGTCTTCCAAGAATTTAGCCAAATCAACTGGTTCTGCTTTACCTTTGCGCACCAAATCTTTGACCGCTGAAGCACTGTATTTTTTTGGAAATCCGTTCGATTGGAGAAAGTCCTCAAGCTTTTTATCTTCTAAAGTCAAGAATTGTTGTTTGCTCATTACCTTGAAGTCATCCTTAGACAATTCATCACCTTTTGCTTTAGAATTCTCTGCTGGTCTCAAAAATTGACTGTCGTGCACTGCATAGATCGTGTTGGCGTCGAATACTGCAAGACCAATTCGACCTACACCATCTCCAGTTGGGAATCCACTATTTGGAGTACTGACTTTAGTCCAAGAGGAGCCTGCATCGGTACTTTTAAATATAGCAGAATTCTCACCGTTGCCTAAAAAATTCCATGCTTTGCGATCTTTGGTCCAAGATGCCGCGTATTGAACATTAAAGTTTCCTGGCTCGTGTTGAATCTCAATAATACCCGAAGTGTCATCGACGAAAAGTGTTCTTATCCAAGATTTTCCTCCGTCTACAGTTTTAAAAACCCCTCTTTCTTCATTGGGAGAATACAAATGCCCTACTACTCCAACAACTACCTCATCATGGTCATTGGGGTTGATAAGGATGTTTCCAATGTGATGACTGTCAGAAAGACCCAGATGTTCCCATGTTTTACCATTATCGGTAGATTTCAACATTCCAATCCCTGCATAAGATGATCGAGAAGAATTATTTTCGCCAGTGCCTACCCAAATAGTTCTAGTAGGCCAATGAACGGCTAGCGCGCCAACATTTTGAGTTTGACTACCATCCAAGATGGGCGTGAAACTGGTACCATTATTCGTAGTATGCCAAAGACCTCCCGAAGCATAGGCTACATAAAATTCCGAAGTCATTTCTGGATTGACGGCTAAATCTGTTACGCGTCCGCTCATAATTGAAGGGCCAATGTTTTCAAAAGGTAGATTCTTGACCAGTGAATGGTCCAGGATGTCTTGGGTTGGAGGGGATGTTTGACTTTGTCCAAATTGAACAGTAAAACCAAGAAGGACGAGGAATATCTTAAGAAATTTCATTTGAGATTATTTAAAAAGTTATCGACAGAATCACTCAAGGTGGATTGCTTCCCCCTGAATAACGGAGTGAATTTATGCAAATACCTCATGATATACAAACCCAAATCAAACGAGTGGTTCAAAATTCAATTGCATGAACACCCAAAATGTCCTACTTTTGATTACAAACAAAAAGAATCCCAATGAAATACGAGTCTATTCCCAATAGTTTATTTACCAAAAACCGCAAGAAATTCATGGCTGCCATGAAGCCAAATTCGTTGGCGGTTTTCAATTCGAATGATATTTTCACTACTGGTGCTGATACTACCCTGCCTTTTCAGCAACACAGAAATATTTTCTATCTCAGTGGAGTCGATCAAGAGGAGAGTATTTTGTTACTTTTTCCCGATGCCTACAAATCGAGTCATCGCGAAATGCTTTTTGTCAAAGAAACTAATGATCATATCGCTGTTTGGGAAGGTGAAAAATTAAATAAATCTGAAGCTACAGCCGTTTCTGGAATCCAATCCATTCACTGGCTTAGTGAGTTTGATAAAGTTTTTAGAGAACTCATGACTGAGGCCCACACGGTTTATATCGACACCAATGAGCATTACCGCCAGGCGGTCGAAATGGAAACCCGAGAAGATCGTTTCACAAAAAAAATAAAGGCAAAATATCCAGCCCATCACTGGGAAAGGAGTTATCCCATTTTGGAGCAATTGAGAGGAGTCAAAGAGACTGAGGAAATTGATCTCATCCAAAAAGCTTGCTCCATTACCGAGAAAGGATTTCGACGAATTTTGGGCTTTGTCAAACCCGGGGTTATGGAATATGAAATTGAAGCCGAGTTCAGTCACGAATTTCTTAGAAATCGATCTCGAGGGTTTGCTTACACTCCCATTATTGCCTCAGGGTACAACGCCTGTGTTTTACATTATATTGAAAACAATAAAAGCTGTGTTGACGGAGACATGCTTTTACTTGACGTTGGTGCCGAATACGCGAACTATTCGAGTGACATGACCCGAACAATTCCTGTTAATGGCAAATTCACAGCACGTCAAAAATCTGTTTATCAAGCGGTTCAAAGAGTCAAGGACGAGGCTACAAAACTTCTTGTACCGGGAACCATGTGGGACGCCTATCATGTCGAAGTCGGTAAAATGATGACCTCAGAATTATTAGGACTGGGGCTTTTGGACAAGGCAGACATCCAAAAAGAATCTACTGACTGGCCAGCCTACAAAAAATATTTTATGCATGGCACCTCGCACCACATGGGATTAGATACTCACGACTACGGGGCGCTTAAAACACCCATGCAAGCCAACATGGTATATACTATTGAGCCTGGCATCTACATTCCTAAGGAAAATTTGGGGATCCGTTTAGAAGACGATGTCGTGATTCAAGCCAAGGGAACTCCATTGAATTTGATGGCCAACATTCCTATTGATGTTGAGGAAATTGAAGATTTGATGAATCGATAGTTCTGCGCGTCCTAAGCATTAAAAGACTTCCATCCTTTGGCTTCAATGGGAACACGTGTTTCTGACCGAGTGACCAAATGAGCGCCGTCGCTTTGTTCTTTAATGAAACCTATCACAGTTAAATTCGGATTCCCTTTTATTTTGTCAAAGTCACTTTGGTCAATGGTAAATAGCAACTCGTAGTCTTCTCCACCGTTAATGGCTATGGTGGTGCTATCAACGTTAAACTCTTCACAAGTTGTCATCATCTGAGGATCGAGAGGAATCTTGTCTTCATAAAGATCACAACCCACTTTGCTGGACTTACACAAATGCAACACTTCTGACGACAGTCCATCACTGATGTCAATCATGCTCGTTGGTATAACTTCTAAAGATTCAAGTAACGAAATGATGTCGGTGCGCGCTTCAGGCTTTAATTGTCTTTCGACCAAATAAGTATATGGCTCTAGATCGGGTTGGTTATTTGGATTGACTTTGAAAACTTCCTTTTCTCTCTCCAACACTTGAAGGCCTAAATAGGCTCCTCCGAGATCCCCTGTTACAACCAAAAGATCATTGGGTTTGGCTCCAGAGCGCCTCACAATGCGTTCTTTAGAGGCAGAACCAATTGCCGTAACGGAAATGATCATCCCCCGAGTAGAAGAAGTGGTGTCGCCTCCAACCACATCAACGTTGTAATATTTGGCTGCCTTGTGAATTCCGCTATACAGCGCTTCGAGGGCTTCCAAAGGAAAACGATTTGACACTGCAATCGAGACCGTTATTTGAGAGGCCACCGCGTTCATAGCACATACATCGGAGAGGTTGACCACCACGGCCTTATAGCCCAAATGCTCAAGTGGCATATAACTCAAGTCAAAGTGAATGCCTTCTATCAACAAGTCTGTAGAAACTACAATTTGTTTGTCTTTGAATTCTAGAACTGCCGCATCGTCGCCAATTGAAGAAACGGTGCTAGCCTGGCCCACCTTAAAGTGCTTTGTCAAATGGTCTATAAGAGCAAACTCCCCTAAGTCACTTAGAGGAGTTTGCTGATCATTTTTATTTTCGAACATCTGTTAGTCTTGAACTTCGAAAATTATCGGAAGGGAATAAGGAACAACTACAGGCTTACCTCGTTGTTTACCAGGTAACATTTTTGGCAGTAAATTTACAACTCTTTCAGCCTCAGCTTGAAGTCTTGGGTGCGGAGCTCTTGCTCTGATGCCAACCACATTCCCAGATTTATCTATTTTAAAAATAACGTTAATTCGCTGACGGCCAGTCAATCCCAAATCTCCTGCAAGGTCCGTGTTGAATTTACGTCTCACGAATTCGCTGATCTTGTCAGACATACACTTTCGTTTGGCGTCATTACTTCCTGATTCACAACCAGGAAAAACAGGAACATTTTCGATTACCATAAATGGAACTTCAACATCTTCTTCAACTTCCTCAATTTGGATATCCTCAACGACAATCTCCTCTTCCTGGTTTGTTTCAGTAGATTCAATGACTGTCTCTTCAATTTCCTCCTCATCTTCGAAAATTTCGATCACCTCAGGAGCAGGCGGCGGTGGTGGTGGTGGAGTTGTTTGAAGTTGTTCAGTAACTGGAATTTCCTCTTCCAATTCTTCTTCCATATTCAAACGTCCTATATCGATATCGGATTTGTCATAGGTTTTGTAGTTTATGGCATAATTGGCTACAACCAACATGATTGTTAGTCCTACAGCAAAAAACAGTGAACTATTCCGGCTAACGTCCGACTTTAAATTTTTCTTAGGTTCCATGTGTCATAAGTTTCAACTGTGCTAAAATAACTATTAATTTGTTTATTAAGCAAGTGTTTAAATCATCTATTTATGTTAAAGTTTTGAATCTGTTATTCGAACTACTCTTCAACTTTGAAAATTATGGGTTGATTAAAGGTCCCTTTAACAGGATTTCCTCTCTGCATTCCTGGTTTCATCTTTGGCAACAGGCCAGCCACACGAATCGCTTCTTCAACGAGTTTGGGGTGTGGCGCTCTGGCCTTCACATCGACAATATCCCCAGTTTTGCTGATTGTAAAGAACAAATCTATCCTGTGCACACCCGTTAAACCCAAGTCAGCTGCCAGATCAGAATTGAATTTTCTTCTAACCAATTCTCCGATTCTCTCTTTCATACAAGCCTTGCGCTCTGCTTTGGATCCTTTGTCGCAACCAGGATATTCTGGCGCATCTTCAATAGCTACAAAGGCCACTGGCACATCCTCAGGAATTTCCTCAACAATGACTTGTTCTACCCTTATCTCTTCATGCTGATCAGTATCAGTAGCCTGAATTTCAGTTTCGATTACAGGCTTATCATCCTCAACGATAGTAATATCTGGAGCTGCTGCTGGGGCTTGAGGTGGCGGAGGTGTATTCATTGGTTCGAGCAATGGAATATCCAATTCGGCAGCTGGATCAATTTTTATGACTCCTAAATTCAAATCTGCTTTGTCATAGGATTTGTAATTCATGGCGTAATTGACCATAGTGAGCATCACGACTAAACCAACAGCGAAAAACAAGCTGCTGTTTCGTCGAACATCAATTCTTGGGTTTTTTTAGGTAACATGATTCAGAGTTTTGGGTTTGACGGCTTGAGTACCTGTCCCAAAATCTGGTCATTTATTTGGTGGTCATCCGCATCACTAGAAAGGATACTCCAATACCACAGGCATTTGCAATCATGTCAAGTGGATCATAAGACCTTGTGTTGGTCAAGTACAGTTGACATATCTCAAGAATTATGCCAAAGCACAGAGCGCAAAAGGCGGCTTTGAGCATAAAATGAGTAAAGCCAATCCATCTAAACACGGAGGCCCAAAGCCAAAAAAATCCAGCATACGCAAGCGCATGTTCTAGCTTGTCAGCATAAGGAAATGACATTGGATTGTGTCCTCCCAGATCAGCTAGACTTAAATAAATCAAAGCCGCAGTATAGACTGCGGCGATAAAAATAAGCCGTTTCCCTTTGAATTTAAGCACCAACAAGTGACTTGTATTCTTCTGCGGTCAAAAGGTTTTCAACGTCGGACATGTTGTTAGGTTTTAGCTTGATCATCCAGCCGTCTCCGTATGGGTCTTGATTGACTGTCTCTGGCGCATCCTCTAAGGTTTTGTTGAATTCTAAAACCGTTCCAGCTAATGGCAAAAATAAGTCAGAAACTGTTTTAACCGCCTCAACTGTGCCAAAAACCTCCTCCTCAGCCAAGGTTTCGTTGAGAGTTTCTACTTCGACATACACGATATCTCCCAATTCTCCTTGAGCGAAATCTGTAATTCCAACAACGACTATGTCGCCATCAATTTTGACCCATTCATGGTCTTTAGTGTATCTGAGCTGGTTTGGAATTTCCATGTTATAAAAATTAGATTGAATTAATTGCCAAAGTTATATTTTAAAGTAATACCAGAACGAATAGTTGTTTGGGGAAATACTGTTGAAATGGCATATTCCGAAAAATTGTAATCAAAATACAATATTCCAGTCAGGTTTTTGCTAAAAGCATAGTCGGCTTGGTACTTGATCGACCAAATAGTTTGACCCGCAGTAACTTGACTCTGATCCAAATCCAAATAGCGAATAGTAGTCAGATTGTCCCTTATAGAAACGTCTGCCTTCATATTCAAATCGCTCTTTAAGGTTCGAGACTGCCCTCCTCCAACTTTCGTCCTGAACTTGAGGTCTTTGATGCGGTATCCCAACCCAAGGGTATATTGCTTACCCTTGATTTCAGTCAGCAAGTTATTGTCGAAGCTGAGCATCATTGTTCTGTCTGTCTTGATTTCAGCCAAAAGTTTGAGCGAACTCTTAAATTCCATATCAATTTTAATCAAAGGACTAAACTGCTCTGTCAAATTGACGTTTCCAAGCAAATTTTCGTTTTTATAATTTCCCGACTGATCCAAAACCTCTTGAGGCTGATTGTCATACGGTTCAAGGAAATCGATCTCATTATAATCCAGATTTCTTTGGAACTGATTAATAGTGTAAGTAGCCAAATAACCATGGGTCATTGAAAACCTATTGAAGTTTTTCTTAAACCAATCGAGTTTCATCAACCCAGTGTAGCGTAAAGTCCAGTTAGGAATTGGCGTGTCTCTGAGTGGAGAGGTAGAAATTTTATTGGCGTCTTTCCCTGAATAAGCCGCCAAAAATGCAGGCAACAAGACTGCCTGATTGTTTTTACCAAACCCAAGCGGGAAACTGTTGAGGTCTCCATTCTCGAAATTCAATGGATTGTTAAAATCTATTCCAGCAGAAGCTGCCAAACGCCGTGCAATGATCAATCTGTTTGATCTGAATTGATCAAAAGGCATAGAACGCTCTCCGTCGCTTTGCTGAAATGCAGTTTTAATAAGAGAAGTTGAAATATTAAAATTGCCAAAACTGTTAGTTATCAATCTATTATAGCTATCACTCAAGCCGTCCCCGTTGCTGTCTATGGTGTTGAAGTTTTCCGTAGAATTATTGGCATAGGTGCGTCCACCTGTGAAGTCAATTCTCAAATCGGTCAATGGAGATACATTGATAACATAGTCAAGATTCCTTGTTGTATTAGTGGTGTACTGTTGATTAAACTCGGGAAAGATAGTTAGCCACCCGTTTTGAGCCGCCAATTGCCTAATGTCTCTTTGGCTTCCAATCGTATACCCAAAAGTTGGCTGTATGGTTCCCCAAAGGCCTGGGGATTGCAAGTAACCTGGAAGTGAACTTCCATTGGTCTCGGTGTAATTGAGTTGCATGCGCTCGATGCTCGTCAGGATGCCAGAAACTTGAGATAGAAATCCTTTTTTACTGCTAGTTCTTGCAGTTCCAGGTTTTCTACGTTTGGTGGGTTTAATGTTTCTGTAGAATTTTTTCATGTCCAAATTCGCATTTAAATTGTGCGAATTGGTGTTTGAAATGGCATTTCCCAAATCATAGGTAATGCCATCCTCAGCAGTAAAATTACCAAATAGGTCGGATCCTTTTTGCCATTGAAAATCTCCATTGTAGGCATAACTTGCTCTAATAAAATTTAAAACAGGAATTTTGTCGAGTGGCAAAGTATAAGTTAGCCCCAGTTGCTGGTAATAGCGGTTTGGATCGCCCACATCAAAAAAGCCGTCCCATACATCCTTTGACGGATCTTGACTGCCTAGCAAATTATTGTCGAGAAAATAATTTCTCACAATTCGATTGTTTGAAGCAGAGAAATTGAATTGAAGCGCGTTGGTTAAATTATAGTTTACCCTGTATTCGAGATCGAAGAAATAGTTGCGTCGGTAGAGCTCATCAATGCCAATGTTTCCTGCCCCTAGATCAAAGTCTCTAAATTTTTGCTTAAAAAACTGTCGATTGTAATTGGCGCTGAGGGTAATGTTACTCGGTAACAGACTCAAATTAAAATCCTTCAAGAGTTTTAAATACTTATTCGTAAAAATTGAGTCGTTCTTTTTAAATGGCTCAAAAACAAATGGATTGAAAGCAAAATTATAGGTTGCCCCTACTCTAACATTTTGATCCTTTGCCGACTCTATTTCAAAGTCCCTGTGTTCGGCGAGATTGTACGAATAGTTCAGCGTTAAATTTTCAACATTGTATATTCTTGGTTTTTGTTCGGCACCCAATTGCTTTCTCACTCCAATAAAATTGACACTTTGACGTCGTGTATAGTCTTCGGATTGACGTAATATTTGTTCTCGTTCTTGATTGGATTCGGCCGCGTTCAATCGGTTGTCCAGCTCAAGGTCTTTGTATTGTTGATCGTATTTAGGAGTAATTAATGCCTCACTTTGTCCATAGTTGAAGGGCAATTGAACGCCCCATTTCTTTGGCAACAATTGGCCCAAATTCATATTGGTTACCACGTCATATTGATTCACATCCTCTCGGCTTCTTTCATTGGGACCCTGCTCGACCGAACCAAATCCTGCTGTAGAATGTCTTGCCGTTAGGCTCAAGTTCATGAAATCAGCAACGTTGGAATCCATGCTCAAAATTGCGGCCCAGCCCCCTTCGTTGTCCATATCTGATATGCGGAGCTCATTAAACCAAACCTCAGGACAAATGCTCGAGCTGTCTGGCCGACCGTTTTTGATGCCCACCATCAACGTTCTAACCTCTCCAAAATTAGGGTTTCCTTTCACTGAGACTCTTTGCTGCCCCAAAGTGTAAGGCGCATTCCCGGCGACTGGTGTTTCGTTCAATTGTCCGTTTACAACTTCGTAATAATTGGGAATGAGATTGCTCAAACTACCTTCTGAAATTCCAATTGATTTGATTTGTTGCCAAACATCCAATGGCAAATTGATTTCGTTAATTTCTGGCCATAATCCTTCAGGGGTACTTGCGTTAGGGGAAGAAACTTGCAATGGAATTTCAACTTGATAATAGTTCTGAGTGACGTCATTTCCCATGCGTATAAAACCGACTGCATCGCCATCACCCAAACCTGCAATTTCGCCTTGTTCGGCGTGCAAAAACATGCGCAATTTGTTAAACTGACGCATATCAATACTGATATTCTTAAACACCGCTCTTGAATCTCCCGATTCCAAATCACAGGCCTTCAAGACCAGAGATTGTTCATTTTGCCGGATAATAGTGTTGTTGTTGTTGATCTCTTCTCTGTAGATACCAGGAGGAGAAGCATAACTGCCGTCATTTTCTTGAACTCCAACAACTCCAATAGAAAATTCAGTAGGGTCATTGTCATTATTGGGTTCGTTGTCAAGAGACAATCGGTATTGACGCCAATCACTAGATACCAAATCGAATGAAGCAAAACGGAGGGTAGTTTGACGGTCAAATTCTGTCAAATACAACCTTGCAAAACGAATAGATCTAAAATCCGTAACACCACCTATTGCATTGGTTGCCTCTGACAATGGAATCCTGAACTGATACCAAGTCGCATTTGCGCTTGTCCCGTTTTCGAAAGAGACTGGTATTTCTTTTTTGTCAACAATAAAAGGATTGTCCTCATTTGCCAATGCGATTGGGCTGAGGTCAATTTCATATTCAAAATAACTGTCAATCGTATTCATGGTATTGTCACGATTGATGTCCTCAACATCTGGGACAGTAGTTGATCCTCGGTTGGTGTCCGAAAAAGTATCGGGAGAGTTTCCATCTAAACCATTGTATCGTTTATACCGATCGAAGATGTTTCCTTCGGTATTGAGAAAATAACTGTAATTGTCGTTGGCAGGGTCGGAACCAAAATTGGCTCCTGGTGCAATCGATTGCACAAATGCGATTTCTTCAATATCGTCAAAACCATCTAATCCAACATCCTGATTGGCACGCGCTTCTCCTTGAGAGGTGAAAGCATAGACCAAAGATTGATTTTGAGGTACTACAGTTCCCCATTGGGTTGGTTGAGCCAGCAAAGCAGAGATGTCTCCGTCTTCGGGAAGTCCGTTTTCAAATTGCTTTCTGCCGTCCTTTAGCACATCCTCAGAAATATTTCCCAAATTTATAGTCAGTTTTCCGCCTTGGTTAGCCGAGTCTTCCAGAAAGGGATCCAGTAGCCAAAATTCGATGTACTCAACGTTGGATTGCTCAAAATCAGTTGTAGTCAATTGCCGCGAGATTCCTGCCCATGCCCGATTAGGGTCTACCCCATTTTCGGAGCCTGATCTAAAGTTGTAGGGCCCTCTCTCTGTGGGATAGTAAGTCAAGTCTAAGGAATTGATTACAGTAGTTTGACCCTGAACTAAATCCAATGCGGGGAAAACTTCGTTGACATATATTCTTCGCGTATACAAGCTCGAGAGGTCGTCATCGGTAATCCCAGCAGGTCGTTGATTGGTATAAAAAATGGGGTCGATTGAATACCAGTTCAAGAAAGCTCTGTCGTAACCATTTTGAACTCCGGCATTGTCCAAAGAAGTATCGTTGAACAAATTCATTGGCCGACTGGATAGCTGCCAGGAGAATGGCGACAACAAACTGATGCCATTTTGAGTTCCCTCGAAATCATCGATATAGGATGTTGCCTCTCCTTGCAACTGAGTGCCTTTTGGAGATCCGGGTGCCAAATAGGCGAATTCTCCCCTAAGAGAAATTTTCGACTCAACATCAGTATCGATATTGGGAAGCTTATTGACCAGTCTGGTCAGCACGGGTACTTCTGAAACAAAATTACCATTGAGTCCCAAAACAGTGTTGTTGATGGGTTCAGTTCCCAAATTCGCCTTTTGAGTAAAAGGTCTTTCGTTCAAGTTTAAAAAAGTTGCACCCAACAAAAAATTCTGGTTGAATTGATGTTCAACATTAATTCCTGTAAACCGGCGAGTTTGCTGGCCAAAAAGGGTGTTATTTTCTACCCTAACATCAATTGGCACATTGGAGGCTTCAAGGGCAGGGTCCAAAATCTGAACCACTCCTGCTTCATAGTTGACAGTGTAATCTACCCCTTCGACCAAAACCCTGCCGCCAGCAGTCACTTTGACAGAACCTCTGGGAGCATTGAAACCAATGGGGATGCCCGAATTGCCTGTGGACTTGTAACGTCCTTTGAGCTGAAATTTATTCTTTTCACTGTCTTCTAAAGCTGCTGTTTTCGTCTGTTTGTAGAGCTTGTCGTACACATATTTTGCTTGGTTCGGGTTGTACGCACTTGGGGTATCATAATCCGTTTGGTTGTCGGTAGGATTGTTGTCATCGTCAAGAATGTCAAACAAATAGCGACCAAAAGGTTCAACCTTGGTAAAGATGATTTTTCCGTTTTGAGGTATGACTGTGATGTTGGGCACATAGTCAAAAAACCCATCTCCACCGCCCTGAGGGTCGTTGTTGAAGTTTAGTCGATCAAAATTAAAAACCCTCAAAAGGGGAAGGTCTTCAAGGGGAGTGTTCCCTCCTTCAAATTGCGGAAATGAAGTGCCAGCAACTGGAGATATGTAATTTCTTGGTGCTGTTTCGGTATAAAAAATGTTCAGTCTAAAATCATCTTGAGACAACTGATATGCTCCAGTCGAATAAATGTTCTTCATCATCAAATCCCAAATAGGTTCATTGACATTGGTCACCGTACTCTTTAGCATTTTTAAAATCAAATTGTTATTACTGACAATTTGGAACTGACCATTTGTTCCTCCCGCAGAAACGTCGGTGGCGTTTACTCCATCGTTTGCAAATTCACCAACCTTATAAACTCTTCCTCCAACCGTATATTGAAAGGCTACTGCCAAAACCTCATCGTTCTGTAATCTTTGATTGAGTGATATGTAACCCAACTGTTGGTTGTACTGGTAGTCGGTACCTTGATTCAGTTTACGCGCATTTTCTAACTTGCCATAATCCAAACCTTCATTGATGTTTGGGAGCAAAATACCCGATTGTACGGTTGAAATATCTCTAACTGCGTCTGATAAAGCGGAACCTGAACCACCGATATTTGTTGGATCAAAACCATTGTTGGCATTACTTGGATAGGCGCCAGGACCAGCCAACACGTTGACTGAGGAACCCAAAACTTCCGATTCTCCCAAGTCTTGAAGTGCCAAAATATTTCTTACGTTCTGAGTTTGATTGGTGCGATTGGTGACCCAAACTTCAAGTCTGGTAATTTGCACATTAGTATTGATATAAGGATAATTGGATAATGCTTGATCGTAGTGGTTTCTAAAGTACTGGGCTAAAAAGTAATGTCTGTTGTCCTCGTAATCGAGGCCAAAGAAATCAAAGTTTTCAATGGTTCCTCCACCTTGGGCAGTCACCGATCTTGTTTGAGATTTCTGTTCGGAGAAAACGGCCTGAATTCTGGTTTTGCCAAATTTCAATTCGGTTCTGAACCCAAACAAACTTTGAGCTCCAGAAATCAACGAACTGTTTAGAGGCATACTTACATTTCCTACCTCTATTTTCTGGATGATGCTATCCTCGCTCCCGTCAACGCCTTTACTGAATCCTGAAGCTTTGTTTTTTAGTCCCTCAAAATCTCCTTGCAGTCCCTTGCCCTTGTTCAACAGATCGCCAGCCTCCTGTTGGACATTGTCCAATTTGTCTTTTACTCCTGACACCTTATCGAATACATTTTGAACACCTTCACTTGGATTGGCCAAAGGGTTGAATTCTAATTTAAAAATATTTTGGAAATCAAAAGTTGATTCGGTGTCATAGTTCGCATTGACTTGAAGTCGCGTGCCTACTTTTCCAAGTAAGCTTAGCTGAATTCTTTGATCAAAATCAAATGTGAGATTACTTCTGTTTCGAGGGGAAAAGGTAGGATTGTCCTGTCTGGAATACAAAATACCCAAATCCATTTCAACCGATCCCTGAGGTGCAACCGAAATGGTATTGCTGCCAAATAAAGTTTCAAAAAATCCAGAATTGACATACAAGTCTGGAATCAAATTTCTTTGTTGAGCCGAAGACCCAGACTTCAATCCTTCAAGGGCATCTATTTTATCTTGATAATAGTTTTTTGAAGCTTCTTTGAGGACTAAGGCCTCGTATTCTTCAGGGGTAAGAATTACAGGAACGTTTAATCTAATTTCACCTGCGGTTTCAGCATAAATATAGCGATCGGTGATTGGGTCATAGGTGTATAAAGATGAAATGCTCGGTGGGTTATCAAACGACAATTTTCCGAACAAACTTGTTGGCTTCAAAGAATCTTGGGCAACAGCAGTACTGTCCTGAGCATAGGTGTTGGAATAACCAAAAAATACGGCCAGCGCAAGGCTGAACCGCAAAAAGAGAAAAACTATTTTTGGGGTATTCGTCATCAATAAATTTCGTTCCTTGTGGCTTAAAGTCTTTTCAATGCTTCTTTAATCAAGGTCTCTACTTTCAGATTTGGGTCAGTTTTCATAACGCTTTCCAAAGCCGCTCCAGCCGCCTTTCTTGAAAATCCGAGAACCTCTAAAGCAGATAACGCTTCATCTTTAAAAGTATTGTCACTTCGATGCCCTGATTGGCCAGTATCTTCGATTCCGATTACTTTGTCTTTCAGTTCAATAATGGTCCTTTGCACTGTTTTGGCTCCAATACCTTTTATGGCTTGAATTGAAGCAATATCTTCATGGCTGATGGCCTGAACTATTTGGGAGGGTGTCATTGACGACAACATGGTGCGCGCTATACTAGCGCCAATACCACTTACCGAAATCAAAAGCCTAAAAACATCCCGTTCTACGGTTGTCGAAAAGCCAAAAAGAGTATGAGAGTCTTCCTTCACCTGCAGATGGGTATAGATCATTAAAGATTCGTTGTCAGGTAATTGCGAAAATGTATTGAGCGAAATATGAAGCAGGTAGCCCACGCCATTGCATTCTACTACAACCTGCGTGGGGCTTTTTTCAACCAATCGCCCTTTTAAAAATGTTATCATAAAAGACTTAGCTAAGTTTCAAATGTAACGATTTTCAAAAGACTTTAGGACTATATTCCGTTGAAGAGATCAATCTCGAGCTCTTCGTTTCTGTTTTTTCTGAGCATCAATTACCGCAATTGCACTCATGTTAACAATTTCGTCCACACTGGCATCTAACTGTAAGATGTGAACTGGTTTTTTAAGTCCCATCATGATAGGCCCTATATTCTCTGCCTTATTGATTTCTTTAATCAGCTTATAGGTGATGTTCGCCGAGTCTAAATTGGGGAAAACAAGGGTGTTGACCCTTTTGCCAGCCAATTTTGAAAAAGGAAAAATGTCTTGCAACATTTCATTGTTTAGGGCAAAATCTGTTTGCACTTCGCCATCAACGATCAAATTGGGATAATACTGGTGCAGATACGACACCGCTTCCTTTACCTTGCGGGGTGAAGCTGTATGAGACGAGCCAAAATTGGAGTAGGAAATCATCGCAACTATTGGTTCAAGACCGAACATTTTTACAGTTGTTGCTGTCATTCGCGCAATCGTTGCCAAATCTTTCGAGCTAGGGTCTATATTGATGGATGTATCACTTAAAAACAGCGGACCACGTTCAGTGATCAGAAGATTAGTTGTTGCTACTCTAGTAGCACCATAATCCAACCCAATAAGCTCCAACATTGGTTTTATCACTGACGGGAAACTGCGTGAAAATCCTGTAATGAGGGCGTCTGCATCGCCTTCATTGACCATCATTGCTGCAAAATAATTGCGCTCTCGCATCAATTTCTGAGCAGAAATAAGAGTCAAACCACTTCTCTTTCTTTGTTCCCAATACACTTCTGCGTATCGATTTCTCCGCTCGTTTTCTTGGCTAGTTTTTGGATCAATAATTGGCACATTTTCATGGAAATCAATCTCTGCTTTCAATGCTTCAATTTTCTCATGATCGCCCAAGAGAATAGGTAACGCGATACCTTCGTCATGGGCTATTTGAGCCGCTTTCAACACTGGCAAATGATCGGCCTCTGCAAAAACCAATCGCTTGGGTTCGGATTTCGCTCTGTTATGCAACAACCTGACTAGCTTACTGTCGTTGCCCAATCGCTCCATTAAAACTTCTTCATATTTGTCCCAATCCTCAATGGGTTCTCGCGCCACACCAGATTCCATTGCAGCTCTAGCCACCGCTGGTGGAACGACAGAAATTAATCTAGGATCAAAAGGCTTTGGTATGATGTAGTCGCGACCATAAATCAATTTGGTCTGATCGTATGCAATATTCACTTGCTCAGGAACTGGCTCTTTGGCCAAATTAGCAAGAGCTTTTACTGCAGCCATTTTCATGGCTTCATTTATTGTTGTAGATCGAACGTCTAAAGCCCCTCTAAAAATAAAAGGAAACCCAAGAACATTATTGACTTGGTTAGGGTGGTCGGTTCGACCAGTAGCCATTATGATATCCTTCCGGGTGGAAACAGCCAAATCATAGGGGATTTCGGGATCTGGATTTGCCATGGCAAAAACAATCGGATTATCAGCCATTGACAACAGCATCTCTGGCGAAACAATGTTAGAAATTGACAGTCCTATAAAAACATCAGCGTCTTTCATGGCATCTTCAAGGGTATTCAAATCCCTATGCGTAGAAAATTCAAGTTTCTCAACACTCAAATTTTCCCTGTCGTTGCGAATCACACCTTTAGAGTCGAGCATAACCATGTTCTCCCTAACTGCCCCAAAAGCACGGTATAAACGAGAACAAGAAATCGCTGCTGCCCCTGCTCCACTAATGACAATTTTGACCTCTTCGATTTTTTTACCTGCCAGCTCTACCGCATTTAAGAGTGCGGCTGCAGAGATTATGGCAGTGCCATGTTGATCGTCGTGCATCACAGGAATGTCTAATTCTGCCTTGAGCCGTCGTTCTATTTCGAAAGCTTCAGGAGCTTTGATGTCTTCCAAATTGATACCACCGAATGTAGGCGCAATGCGCTTGACCGTCTCTACGAACTCATCGACATTTTCTGTATCAACTTCAATATCGAAGACGTCGATATCAGCGAAAATTTTAAACAATACAGCCTTTCCTTCCATGACTGGTTTAGAGGCCTCGGGGCCAATATTTCCCAATCCAAGAACGGCTGTTCCATTGGTAATAACGGCTACCAAATTCCCTTTGGCGGTGTACTTATAGGAATTGTTCTTGTCCTTTTCAATTTCTAGACAAGGCTCTGCGACACCTGGAGAATAGGCCAACGCCAAGTCTCTTTGGGAAGCGTATTTTTTTGTTGGCACAATCTTGATCTTACCGGGTATTGGTTTCGCATGATAAATCAGTGCCTCATGTCTTTTCCGTTGCTCGCTCATAGATTTAAGAATAAAATAATTAGCAAAGTTAATCCGTTGCTTTGTATTGAAGGCTTAAGTTGGTTAATCTTTTAAAAAATTGATATTCCGTTGCAGTCCCTTAAATTTGGTTCTTTGAACTGCAGAATTTTGAAATAAGTCATGAAAAACCTCTTCTGTAAGTTCTTCCCAATCGTTTTTGGTCATGGTCAGCAAATCAGGATGAGGATTGAATAATGGTTCTTGATGGGGCTTTGAGAATCGATTCCAAGGACAAACGTCCTGACAAATGTCGCAACCAAACATCCAGTCCTCAAATTTGCCCTTCATCGAATTGGGTAGATTGTCCCTCAATTCGATTGTAAAATAAGAAATGCATTTACTACCATCAACAACATAAGGCGCGACAATTGCCTCAGTCGGGCAGGCATCAAGGCATGCTGTGCAGCTGCCGCAATGATCGGTGGTTGGGGTGTCGTAATCCAAATCAATGTCTAAAATCAGTTCAGCAATGAAATAAAAAGACCCTACTTGTTGTGTGAGCAAATTACTGTTTTTTCCAATCCATCCTAACCCGCTTTTGGCGGCCCAAGCTTTGTCCAAGACGGGAGCGGAATCTACAAATACTCTCCCGCCAACTTCTCCTATTTCATCGTGAATAAAATGCATTAAAGCCTTGAGTTTCTCTTTGATGACAAAATGATAATCATTGCCAAAGGCATATTTCGATAGTTTTGGTGCTGTGGTGTCTGCTTGAACCTCCTTTGGAAAATAGTTAAGCAATACCGACACTACGCTTTTTGAGCCCTCGACCAATTTAGTTGGATCCAAACGCTTGTCAAAATGGTTGGCCATATAGGACATTTGCCCTTGATGGTTGTTATTGAGCCATTGTTCCAAACGCGGGGCATCTTCCTCCAAAAAGCCCGCACGGCTAACCCCACAAGACAAAAAACCGAGGCGTTTGGCTTCGGCTTTGATTAAAGAAGTATGATGAGATCTAGGATTCAAAATAGGCCACCCTGAATGTTCGATCTGACTTTGCCAAGATGCTTATAAGCCAACTCCGTCACCTCTCGACCTCTAGGGGTTCTCATGATAAAACCCTGTTGAATTAAAAAAGGCTCATAGACCTCTTCAATCGTTTCAGGACTTTCACTGACTGCAGTGGCAATCGTTGTAATGCCAACAGGACCTCCTTTGAATTTGTCGATTATGGTGGATAGAATTTTGTTATCCATTTCGTCGAGGCCAAAGGCATCAACGTTCAAGGCTTGCAGGCCGAAGCGCGCTATAGCCATATCAATAGAGCCATCCCCTTTAATTTGAGCAAAATCTCTAATGCGACGCAACAAGGCGTTCGCAATTCTCGGAGTTCCTCTGCTGCGCCCAGCTATTTCAATAGCCGCTTCGATGGATATAGGCACCTTCAAGATTTCAGCGCTACGTTGAACAATAGTTGACAACAGTTCTGTATCGTAATACTCCAATCTACTGCTGATACCGAAACGGGCACGCATGGGAGCTGTCAATAATCCCGATCTTGTGGTTGCTCCGACGAGGGTAAACGGCTCCAAATTGAGCTGAACGGACCTGGCGTTAGGGCCAGATTCGATCATGATGTCTATTTTAAAATCTTCCATGGCCGAGTACAGGTACTCTTCCACGATCGGACTAAGTCGGTGAATTTCATCAATGAATAGAACATCTCGGTATTCCAAATTAGTTAACAAACCTGCCAAATCGCCAGGTTTGTCCAATACTGGGCCTGAGGTGACCTTGATGCCTACCTTCAATTCGTTGGCCAAAATGTGTGCTAGGGTTGTTTTTCCGAGCCCGGGCGGCCCGTGGAATAGTGTGTGGTCTAGAGCTTCACTACGCTGATTGGCAGCTTCCACAAAAATCTGTAAATTCTCCAAAACTTGAGCCTGACCAGTAAAATCGTCAAAACTCAGAGGCCTAAGGGCTCTTTCGATATCCTGCTCCTCAGGAGTGAATTGATCGCCTGTGGGATCCAAATGTTCATTCATAGTGATAAAGATACTAAAAAAGCCCTCTACGAGGGCTTACTTTTTTAGTGATGAAGTTCTTCTTCTCCTGCTTTGAGCGGAATATTTTGAGGGACAAAATCTTCCTCGTGTCCAGGCTTAGAGTAGTCGTAAGGCCATCTGTAGACATGAGGAATGTCTCCTTCCCAGTTGCCATGGATGTGTTTGGTTTCTGTAGTCCATTCCAGAGTGTTTGAACGCCAAGGATTTTTAGGTGCCTTTTTGCCGTAGAACATAGAATGAATGAAATTGTAAATGAATACAATTTGAAAGACCCCACCAACTAGAGCAAAGATTGTAATCAGGACATTGACATCCGACAAATCATCGAAAAGCGGGAAATTACTGTTGGTGTAATATCGTCTTGGCAGTCCAGCCATGCCAATAAAGTGCATGGGGAAAAATACCCCATAGGCCGATATGGCTGTTACCCAAAAATGAACATAGCCCAGATTTTTGTTCAGCATTCGCCCAAACAGTTTTGGATACCAATGATAAATTCCAGCGAACATGCCATACAAGGCAGAAATTCCCATGACCAAGTGGAAGTGAGCCACAACGAAATAGGTGTCATGAACATTGATATCAAGGGCACTATCTCCCAAAATAATTCCCGTCAGACCCCCTGTGATAAAAGTAGAAACCAAGCCTATAGAAAAAAGCATGGCAGGATTAAATTGCAAATTGCCTTTCCAAAGCGTTGTAATATAGTTGAATGCCTTAACCGCAGAAGGAATTGCAATCAATAGTGTTGTAAATGTGAAGACGGAACCTAGGAATGGATTCATTCCTGAGATAAACATGTGGTGTCCCCAAACAATAGTTGACAAAAACGCGATGGCCAAAATTGAAAGTACCATGGCACGATAGCCAAAAATTGGTTTGCGCGAATTAGTTGCAATGACTTCAGATGTAATTCCTAGCGCTGGCAACAAAACGATATAAACCTCTGGGTGTCCTAAAAACCAAAACAAATGTTCAAACAAAACTGGCGAACCACCCTGATAGTGCAGTACTTCGCCCTGAATGAAAATATCGGATAAGAAAAAGGAAGTTCCAAAGCTTCTGTCCATGATCAACAAAAGTACAGCCGACAGCAACACTGGAAAAGACACAACTCCAATAATAGCTGTAACAAAAAACGCCCAAATGGTCAATGGCAGTCTCGTCATAGACATGCCTTTGGTTCGGAGGTTAATAACGGTCACAATGTAGTTTAAGGATCCAAGTAAGGAGGATGCAATAAAAATAGCCATTGATACCAGCCAAAGCGTCATCCCTGCTCCAGAACCGCTTTGCGCCAAAGGCAATGCGCTTAATGGAGGATAGATGGTCCAACCTGCAGCTGCAGGGCCTGAGGCTACAAACAAAGAAATGACCATTACGACACTCGAAACGAAAAATAGCCAATAAGAGATCATATTCAAAAAACCTGAGGCCATGTCTCGGGCTCCGATTTGCAATGGAATGAGGAGGTTACTGAAGGTACCGCTCAATCCGGCAGTCAAAACAAAAAAGACCATGATGGTTCCATGAATGGTAACCAAGGCAAGGTATATGTCTGCGTCCATAACACCATCTGGGGCCCATTTACCCAACAAGGCTTTGAACAAAACATTTGGTTCCCCAGGCCATGCAATTTGAGTACGCATCATTAGGGACATCAAAACCCCGATGACACCCATGATGGTTCCAGTGATCAAGTACTGCTTCGCGATCATTTTATGATCCTGACTGAAGATGTACTTCGTGACAAATGTTTCTTTGTGGTGACCGTGATCGTCGTGGTCGTGATTATCTACATGTGCTGACATAAGACGTTTTTTCTAAAATTTAATTCGGTAGCAATGAGGAGGCAAAGTCTTTCTGCTGTGCCATCCAAGCGTTAAATTCTTCTTCGGTTTCAACAATAATTTTCATTTGCATGTTGTAATGAGACTTACCACAAATTTTGTTACATAACAAGAGGAAATCGAAATCGTACCGGTCCAAAGCTGGTTCGCCTTTGGCAGCCAATTTTTCCGATTTCTTGACTCGAATTTGATTGATATTATTAACCTTCTGGGCGATGTTCGGACGAAGGCGCATTTCTTCGGTCGTGATTGTTGGAGTGAATCCAAATTGAGTAATCATTCCGGGAACACAATTCATCTGCGCTCTGAAATGAGGCATGTAGGCCGAATGCAAAACATCTTGAGATCTCATTTTGAAAAGAATGGGACGGTTGACAGGCAAATGCAGTTCTGTCACAATGACGTCATCTTGAGCATTGGGGTCTGAAGTGTCTAGTCCTAAAATATTACCAGAATTCAGATCAATCAGACGAACGTTGGCTTTGCCCAAGGCATTGTCTTCGCCACCATAACGGGCTTTCCAGTTAAATTGTTGGGCATACAATTCAACAACAAGTGGATCGTCGTTTTCATCCGTAGTCATGATTTCTGTCCATGTGAATAGTCCAGAGATGATCAATCCAGCCAAGACGACTACAGGGATGATAGTCCATATAAATTCAAGTCTATCATTGTCTGCAAAGTAGAGCGCCTTTTTCCCCTTCTCTCCTCGGTATTTGAAAGAAAAGTAATAAAGCAAAAACTGCGTAATCGTTTGAACAATAAAAATAATGACCAGCGAAACAATAAAGAGAGAGTCTACTCCAGGGCCGTGCTCAGAAGCCGCATCGGACAATAGAGGCAGATCTCCCCACAGTACAAAACTAATGATGGTTATGACGTAGATGAAGACCAAAAAGCCCATCATCAGATAGCCATTGACTTTGTTGTCCTTATCGGTGGCAATTTCAAAATCGTCTTTAATTGGTTGTCTTGACAGATCAAAAATCTTCACCATTTGCCAAATTGCAACGGATATCGAAATTAAAACTAAGATGGTTAAAAAGGTAGTCATTGCCTTTGGTATGCTTTATATGTTAATAGTGAAAATTCTCACTTTCTTTTACAAACGGGTTTCCTTTTGCCAACAATGGTGCTTTGGACAAGGCCAATTGAACAATAAACATGAAGAGTCCGAGAAACAATAGAACTGCGCTGATTTCAGGCAATCCAATGCTCCAACGGTCTCCAACGGTTGCTGGCATGATCATATTGAAAACATCAATGTAGTGACCAAACAAAATTACAATTCCAGTCATAACAACAAACCATGGCACTCGTTTGTAATCGCTGTTCATCAATAACAACAACGGGAACAAGAAATTGAGTACTACCATGCCTAGAAAGGGCAGTTTGTAGTCTGCTAAACGGGTTACAAAATAAGTTACTTCTTCAGGAATGTTCGAGTACCAAATCAACATGAATTGAGAAAACCACAGGTAAGTCCAGAAAATGCTAATACCAAACATGAATTTGGCCAAATCATGCAAGTGACTATCATTGACCAATTCCAAATGACCTTTGGACTTGAGGTATAAAGTCAACAAAGCGATTACGGTAATGCCACTGACAAACATGCTAGCAAACACATACCATCCGAACAAAGTACTGAACCAATGCGGATCAACACTCATGATCCAATCCCAAGACATCATGGATTCTGTGTAAAGATAAAATACTAAGAACCCAGCCGATAGGCGGAAATTTCTTTTAAAGTTTTTGGCATCGTCAGCACTATCTTGAGCAATAGAATACTTGCGAGACAGATAGCGGTAAGCACTCCATCCTCCAATGAAAATCAATCCGCGAATTAAAAAGCTCGTTTTATTGAGCCATGAGGTTTTCGCTTGAATCAAGGCATCATGAGCGACAACTTCTGGATCCATCCAAATGAAGAGATGATCACCCGCATAGAGTGCTATGGCCAAAACTATTAATGCGCCTGGCAACAAATAGGCTGTAATGGCTTCCATCACCCGGTGTAAGACCACAGACCATCCCGCTTGAGCAGCATATTGCACTGCGTAAAAGGCTAGCGCCCCCAATGAAATCATCATAAAAAAGAATGCAGCAACGTAAAGTGCAGCATAAGGGCGATTGTGGGTTTGATGCATGACGTGCTCGGCATGGTCGTCTGAATGGGATTCTACGGCAGCGTGTTCGCCAGGCATGTGTTCAGTGGTGACAGCAGCTGTTTCGTGATGGCTGTCTTCTTCAGCCAGCATGACTTTAATCTCTTCTAAAGATTTTTTTGAATTGACATAGCTATAACCCCACCCTAAAGCACCTAAAAATACCAGAGAGATGGCTATCAGTTTTAAACGGTTTGTAAAAATATACATGGTCCTGTTTGTCTTTAGTTTTGAGTTAATGCATCGCGAAGACTCATCACATAGGCTGAGACTTGCCAGCGTTCTTCTTCATTCATCTGGTTGGCGTATGATCCCATGGTATTTTTACCAAAATAAATGACGTGGTAAACACTACCTTCGGTGATCACACGAGCGTCATAACTTGGGACACCCAAAATCTTTTCATTGGTCATCAAATATCCATCCCCTTTACCTTGAGTACCGTGGCAAATGGCACAGTAGATATCGTACACGGCCTTGCCTCTGGCCAAATCCACAGTCTCAGAATACGGATTAGTTAGATTGGCTTTGGCCAAGTCGTAACCTTCGTTGGTGTTCTCATAGCCATAGAGACTGTGTCCACGAGCAATAGTGTTATCTGCAGGCGCCATGGCTTCCTGACCTCCAGCAAAAATATCGTATTCGCCATAGGTCTCATAGCCCACTGAAGTGTACATGTTAGGCATGTACTGGTAATTCGGCCTAGAATTCTTTTGACATGAGGCTAAGCTTAATGCCACTAGGAAAAAGGCCAATACCTTGGTTGGTCTTTTTAGTCGGGTTTTAAAATTGAGCGTCTTGTAAATCATGGGATTAGTGACTTGCTTCTTGTTCAACGACGTGCATTTCCACTGCACCTGTTTCGGTTAATAATTTTTTCAATTCCTTTTCATTGTCTCCAACGGAAACGGCCACCAAAAAGTGATCGTCTGTGGTTCGTGGATCAGGATTTTCGGCATTCTTAAACGGCCACATTCTGCTTCTCAAATAGAAAGTGATCACCATAAGGTGAGCAGCAAAAAATACGGTCATTTCAAACATAATAGGCACAAAGGCTGGCATGTTTTCCAAATAACTAAAACTTGGCTTTCCACCAATGTCTTGAGGCCAATCTTGAATCATAATAAAATTCATCATCAAAATAGCCACGATCAAACCAACACATCCATACATGAATGAGGTGATGGCTATTCTAGTGGGTGCAAGACCCATAGCCTTGTCTAGACCATGCACTGGAAAAGGGGTATAAACCTCTTCAATCGCATATTTTTCAGCGCGTAATTTCTTTACAGCACCCATGAGGACATCGTCGTCGGTGTACAGTGCGTGAATAACTTTCGAACTTTTCATAAGTTAGGGTATTAGTCGCCTCTTTATTTTTTCGATTTCTTTTTTGCCTTATCAGCAGTCACCGCGTCAACTGAACCCGCTCCAACCAGACTTTCTCCCGATTCTCTCAATCGCTTGTACCGTTGTCCAGAGGATTTCAGAATAGTTTTGACTTCGGCTTGCGCAATTACTGGAAACGTTCTGGCGTACAGTAAAAACAAGACAAAGAAAAATCCTATGGTTCCGATAAAGATACCAATGTCCACAAAGGTTGGCGAAAACATTGTCCATGACGATGGCAAATAATCTCTGTGCAAAGATGTCACAATGATGACAAAACGCTCAAACCACATTCCAATGTTTACTATGATCGAGATGAAGAAAGAGAACATGATGCTGGTGCGCAATCTTTTAAACCACATGAATTGAGGTGAAAACACGTTGCAGCTCATCATGCACCAATAGGCCCAAGCATAAGGTCCTGTTGCTCTATTCAAAAAGGCATATTGTTCATATTCCACTCCAGAGTACCAAGCAATGAATAACTCCGTAATATAGGCCACACCAACAATAGATCCAGTAATCATGATAACGATATTCATCAACTCAATGTGCTGAACCGTAATATAGTCTTCGAGATTACAAACCTTTCTCATGATGATGAGCAGGGTATTTACCATGGCAAAGCCTGAGAAAATAGCGCCAGCCACAAAGTATGGCGGAAAAATGGTTGTATGCCAGCCTGGGATAACCGAGGTGGCAAAATCAAATGATACGATGGTATGTACCGACAATACCAGTGGCGTTGCCAATCCTGCTAAAACAAGTGAAACTTCTTCAAATCTCTGCCAATCTTTAGCACGACCAGACCAACCAAAACTCAATAAACTATAAATCTTTTTTTGAAATGGCTTAACCGCTCTATCGCGAATCATTGCAAAGTCAGGAAGTAATCCAGTCCACCAGAACACTAAGGAGACTGACAGATAGGTAGAGATCGCAAAAACGTCCCACAACAAAGGTGAATTGAAGTTTACCCAAAGAGATCCAAATTGATTTGGAATAGGAAGTACCCAATACGCCAACCATGGTCGTCCCATGTGAATGATAGGAAACAATCCCGCTTGGATAACCGAGAATATGGTCATCGCCTCAGCTGAACGGTTGATCGCCATCCGCCATTTTTGACGGAAAAGCAAAAGTACTGCAGAAATCAGTGTTCCGGCGTGGCCAATACCAACCCACCAAACGAAATTGGTGATGTCCCATGCCCATCCAACAGTTTTGTTCAATCCCCAAACACCGACACCAGTTCCAATGGTATATATGATGCAACCAACTCCCCACATGAATGCGGTTAACGCAATGGAAAAAACAATCCACCATTGCTTATTGGCTTTGCCTTCAACTGGACGGGCAACGTCCACAGTCACATCGTGGTAAGATTTCTCACCAGTAACAAGCGGTCTTCTGATTGGTGCTTCGTAATGCGAGGCCATAATTCTTATTTACGTTACTTTCTTAAACTTCTTTTGTGTTGCGAACTTTCACCTGATACATCACATTTGGCTTGGTGCCGATGTGATCTAACAAATAATATGCACGCTCATCATTTTTCTTCGCTACAATCTGGTTTGTCTTTTCATTGATGTCCCCAAAAACTAGAGCTCCATTATTACAGGCAGACGAACAAGCCGTTTGGAATTCATCGGTCTTAACCACTCTCCCATCGCGTTTAGCATCAAGAATAGTTTTCTGAGTCATTTGAATACACATTGAGCATTTTTCCATCACACCACGCGAACGAACTGTTACGTCAGGATTGATCACCATTCTACCCAAATCATCATTCATGTGATAATCAAATTGGTCGTTGTTGTTGTACAAGAACCAGTTGAATCGTCTTACCTTATAAGGGCAGTTGTTGGCACAATAGCGCGTTCCAACGCAACGGTTATATGCCATGTGGTTTTGACCTTGCTTGCTATGCGAGGTAGCCGCAACTGGACAAACAGTCTCACAGGGTGCATGATTACAATGTTGGCACATGATTGGTTGGAAAGCCACTTGAGGATTTTCCGATGGCAGTTCCATTTTGCCAAAAACAGAAAGCGAATCTGACAAACCACTGATATTGTCTTTGCGCTCATCATCCCCGCCAAAAGTGTCTTCTGAAGAGTAATACCTATCGATGCGCAACCAGTGCATATCGCGGCTGCGACGAATTTCTTCTTTTCCAACAACAGGCACATTGTTCTCGGCGTGGCACGCAATGACGCAAGCGCCACAACCAGTACAAGCATTGAGGTCTACAGACAAATTGAAATGATGACCAATCGAGCGATCGAATTCATCCCACAGATCAACATCTGGAGAATCTACGGGAGTTTCAACGTGATTCAATGATACCATTGTCATGGCATTCCATTCCTTAGCAGATTTGGTATTGAAAACTTCTAGTGTTGTTTCTTTAATGATATCTCCACGACCCATCAAGGTATTATGCAACTGAACACAAGCAAATTCATGCTTACCTTCCACTGCCTTCACAGTGACTGTTTGTGTTGCATTGAATCCATCATATAACGGATAAGCATTTACCCCAGTTTGCAATTCTTCTTTAACCCCTGCGGAGCGACCATATCCAAACGACAAGCCAACAGTTCCTTTGGCCTGACCTGGCTGAATAATAACAGGTGCTTTAAGGGTTTTACCATTTACAGTAATTTCGGCATAACGGCCGTTAAGACCGCCAGTAGCGTCGGTGCCATCAGTTTCCATAAATAAGCCTAACTCTTTGGCATCAGAAATGGCCATGGTAAGATAATTGTCCCAAGTTACTCTGGTGAGTGGATCTGGGAATTCTTGTAGCCAAGGGTTGTTAGCTTGTTGACCATCTCCCATTCCAATTTTAGGATAAAGAATCAAGGCCATGCCTTGATCTTGGGCAGAAGCCAATGCCGCAACACTGTTGCTAAGGTCTAAAGTTTGTTCTTGTGCCGTTGACGTGGTTTCGTTAGTAAAACAACCATCGTGCAAGGCTTGGTTCCACTCAGAACCATTCAGAACATTCTCTGTCCAATATGTCTTGAGATAACTGTAATAGGTCACTGCGCTGCCCATCCATGCCAAGAGCGCATCTTGAAATTGAAGGGTATCAAAAAGAGGTCTGATGGCAGGTTGAATCAACCCAAAATGACCCGCTTTGCGTTCTACATCGCCCCATGATTCTAAATAGTGAGGTGCGGCTGCCAAATATTTTACATTGGCAGCAGTTTCGTCAGCCTTTAAAGAAAATGAGACCGTAAGATCAACTTTAGCTAAGGCGTCATTAAATTCAGTTGCGTTTGGAAGCGTGTAAGATGGATTAACTCCAGCCATGATTACAGCACCTATCAAACCGCTGTTCATCTCCTTTACCAATTCCGTCATAGCAGCATTGCTGCCACTTCTCACTAGTAGGGGAGCATTTGGATTAAAAGCCTTGCTACCCAAAAGCGTATTGATCTCAAGCACCAAAGCTTGAGCATCGACATCGTCAAGTCCAGTCACCACAACAGCATTGCTGCCTGACTTTTGCAAAGACTTGGCCGTTTGGTTGACGGTGCTTAAGACACTTTCTGAAAGATTCGTTTGAACAGAAGTTCCTTTTAGCTTGGCATACAAAGCCGCCAAAACTTGCTTTTGTTGAGCCGGCTTTAGAGGTATGCGCTTATCGGCGTTGGCTCCTGTAAGGCTCATGTTCGACTCAAACTGCACGTGTCTTGACATCATTCCGTTCTGAGGCATACGGCTTTTAGAGTAGCCGCCGTCAAAACCACCTCCTTGCCAGTCGCCTAAGAAATCGGCTCCTATACTGACAATCAACAGCGCTTTAGAAAAATCGTAATCCGCCATTGCTCTTTTACCATAGCGTTGCTCGAAAGCATCGAGTGCAGCGGATTGGGAAATGGTATCGTAAGTCAAATGTTTGGCAGATGGAAACTTGGATAGGAACTCATTGACCAAAGCTGTAGTCGAAGGACTTGCAAAAGTTTGCGTTAACAAAACAATTGGTTTCAACTGGGCAGTCAAATCATTAAGCTTTTGGCCTATCTCACTGTTGAAGGTCACCCAAGAAGTTGGAGTACCGCTAATCTGAGGGGCTTTGAGTCTTTGACTGTCGTACAAATCAAGAACAGAAGCATTTACTCTCGCATTGGCTCCAACTCCAGATTGATCTAACTTATTGTTGTTGATCAATATAGGACGACCTTCGCGGGTCTTGACCAAAACACTGGCAAAATCATACCCATTGGCTATGCTTGTTGCGTAGTAATTGGCAATTCCTGGCACTATGGATTCAGGTTGAACCACGTATGGGATGGACTTGATAACTGGTCCTTCACAGGCCGCAAGCGTTGCTGCTGCTGTACTAAAACCGACGTATTTCAAGAAATCCCGTCTGGAAGTTTGAGAATTTTCTAAAGTGCCTTTGTCGCCCAAAAATTCATCCACAGGAATGTGCTCCACAAACTCGTTGTGTCGATTTGGATCTAATTCAGGATTCGACTTAAGGTCGGCTATATTTTTCCAGTATGTTTTACTTGTTGACATTGACTACAAGATTATTGCTTTTTAATAATGACATTTTCCGCATTCCAACCCACCCATTTGAGCGGCTGTCAATTCTTTTACTCCGTATTTTTTCGACAACTCATTGTGAATCTTTTCGTAATAGGCATTATCCGCTACCTTCACGTTGGTTTGTCGGTGACAATTGATACACCACCCCATAGTGAGAGGCGCAAATTGAGACATGATTTCCATTTCTTGCACTGGCCCATGGCAGGTTTGGCATTCAATACCAGCAACTGTAACGTGTTGCGAGTGATTGAAATAGGCGAAATCAGGCAAATTGTGAATACGAACCCATTTCACTGGTTGGGTTTTTCCAGTGTAAACTTGATTGGCATCGTCCCAACCAACGGCCTTATACAATTTTTTGATTTCGTTGTCATAAAATTCCTTGGTATATTCGGCTGTGGTTGGCCCTTTGTACTCATAAATGGACTTGTGACAGTTCATGCAAATATTAAGGGAAGGAATTCCCGAATGCTTGCTCACACGTGCTGAGGAGTGACAATAATTACAATCAATTTTGTTGTCTCCTGCGTGAATCTTGTGAGAGTAGTGAATAGGCTGCACTGGCTCGTAACCTTGGTCAACACCTATTTGCATTAAATAACCATATACAAAATACCCACTAGCAAGAAGCAAGAAAATAGCGGTAACTAAAACCAAAAATTGGTTTTGAGCAAAAGCTACCCAAATCGGTGTGCTTTTAGGTTTTTCGGCAGGCAATTCAACGGAATTGGCGACAGCAAACCTGTGCAGCGTTTGGCGTACCATCAATAAGCCAATGGCGAGCAAGGCAAACAATAGCGCCAATCCTGCCAAAACAATATTATTGCTATCAGGTCCTGCCACAGTTCCACCTCCAGCAGCACCAGGGTCAGCAGCAGGAACCACAGGCTCTTGCTTCGGTTGGGCAGTGTAGGCCAAAATATCGTTTAATTCAGCATCGGAAAGCTGAGGGAAGGCGGTCATCGCGGAATTATTATACTCCGCATAAATTTTGTTGGCGTAAGCGTCACCCGATTTGATAACAGCATTACTGTTTCTAATCCAAGCGTAGAGCCAAGTACGATCCAAACCAGCAGTTTCGCTCAATCGTGTTTCCACATTGCGGAGTGCAGGGCCAGTCATTTTTTTATCAAGCTGATGGCAAGCGGCACAATTGGTATTGAACAAAGATTTTCCTTTTGCAGGGTCTCCATCCTGAGCCCAAAGGTTTGAGAATAAAAGGGTTAGGAAAAAAAAGCCAGTAAGGCGTGAATTGCGGATTGAATTTAGTCTCAAGCTATGCGTCATAACTTCTATCAATGGTTATCTAAATTTCTGATTTTTTTTAGAACCTAAGCAGCCTAAAAATTTGACACAAAAGTAAGCCATTAACTCCATTTTGAAAATGGGTTGATAATGATACTTTTTAATTTATATTTATTCTAAATAAGGTGGTGTTTTTCCGTTTGGCACATAAAGTGTAACTTTGGGTCGAAACAGAAAAATTATTTTCTAATGCGCCTGAAAAACCTATTGATTACAGGGCTGATTTTTTGTTCAATCTGTTCGTTTGGACAAGAGGGAAAAATCACCATTAACCGCGATGTTCGGATTGACACCTTATTACAACTCAAGGGAGAAATTCTTAAGGAAGACATGGGTTTCCAAATCCAAATTTTTAGCGGCAACAGAGAAAGTGCTTTTACAGTTATTGCTGAAGCTCGTGCCCTATACGTGAGCCACGAAGTAACTGTGCAGTATCAAACCCCGAATTACAAAGTGTGGATTGGAAAATTTCAAGATAGACTCTCAGCAGACCGATTCTTGATTGAAGTCAAAAAAACATATCCCAACGCCTTTGTGCTAAAGCCAATAAATCGATAAAAACTATAGTTTTTTCCTTACTTCTACCTCTTGGAATGCTTCTATAACGTCGTCAATTTGCAGATCGTTGTAGTTCTTAATTTGAATACCGCAATCATACCCTTTGCTGACTTCTTTGACGTCGTCTTTGAAACGTTTGAGAGAAGTTAGTAATCCAGAGTGGACAACAACACCATCACGTATAACACGTATTCCAGAGTTTCGGAATATTTTCCCAGTGGTTACCATACAACCTGCAATGGTTCCAATTTTAGAAATTTTAAATGTCTCGCGTACTTCGGCATTACCAGTTATTTCTTCCTTAAATACAGGCGACAACATGCCTTCCATGGCGTACTTCAATTCGTTGATGGCGTCATAGATGATGGAGTACATTCTGATATCGATTTCCTCTTTATCAGCAATTGCTCTGGCATTGCCAGTTGGTCTGACATTGAACCCTATGATAATGGCTTCAGAGGCAGTGGCCAAAAGCACATCGCTTTCGGTGATTGCACCAACCCCTTTATGAATGATATTCACTTGAATTTCTTGAGTTGACAATTTTTGGAAAGAATCCGTAAGAGCTTCAACAGAACCGTCCACATCTCCTTTCAAGATGATGTTGAGCTCTTTAAAGTCGCCTAAGGCAATTCGTCGACCAATCTCGTCTAGAGTGATGTGACGTTGCGTTCTGACGGATTGTTCGCGTCTCAACTGTGTTCTTTTGGCGGCTATTTGTTTGGCTTCTCGCTCATCAGCGAAAACATTAAATTTGTCACCAGCTTGAGGAGCTCCGTCCAATCCCAATAACGACACAGGAGTTGACGGTCCAGCTTCTTTTAGAATCGCACCTCTTTCGTCGTGCATGGCCTTAACTTTCCCACTGTTCTTACCTGCCAAGACAAAGTCTCCGACTTTTAAAGTTCCAGCACTGACCAAAACTGTTGAAATATAGCCCCGTCCTTTGTCTAAATAGGCCTCTACTACTGTCCCGACAGCTGGTTTGTTGGGGTTAGCTTTAAGTTCAAGTAGCTCTGCTTCCAATAATACTTTTTCGAGGAGCTGATCAACCCCTTGTCCTGTTTTGGCTGATATATCTTGAGATTGAATTTTTCCACCCCAATCTTCAACCAACAAATTCATATTGGCTAATCCTTCTTTAATTTTTTCTGGATTCGCTGCCTCACGGTCAACTTTATTTATCGCAAAAACAATTGGAATGCTGGCCGCCTGCGCGTGGGCAATGGCCTCCTTGGTTTGCGGCATGATGTCGTCATCGGCTGCAATAACAATGATCGCCAAGTCGGTTACTTGAGTTCCCCTGGCACGCATGGCGGTAAACGCCTCGTGACCTGGAGTATCAAGGAAAGTAATATTTTGGCCTGTTTTAAGGGTCAAACTATAGGCACCGATGTGTTGTGTGATTCCGCCTGACTCTCCTGCAATAACATTTTCTTCACGAATAAAATCGAGAAGTGAGGTTTTACCGTGATCAACGTGACCCATAACGGTTACAATTGGCGCACGGGTTACTAAATCTTCTGGACGATCTTCTTGTTCTTCCAAAGCTTCGTCCAATCCCGCGGTTGTAAACTCTATTTCAAAACCAAATTCCTCGGTCACAATAGAAAGCGTTTCGGCGTCCAATCGCTGGTTCATGGTTACCATCAATCCCAGTGACATACAGGCCGAGATGATCTCCGTAACAGGTACATCCATCATTGTAGCCACCTCACTGACAGTGACAAATTCAGTCAATTTCAACAACTTATTGTCAGCATCCATGGCCGCTTGCTCGTCTTCTGATTTTTGACGGTGCTGATCTCTTTTATCGCGACGGTATTTGGCGCCCTTTCCTTTGGACGATTTGCCTTGTAGCTTTTCTAAAGTTTCACGCACTTGACGCTGCACTTCTTCAGCACTTGGTTCTTCTTTAACCACTTGACGCGCTTTAGCTTGCCCTGGTTTATTCGCCCTTGGATCGGTTCCAGTGCGAGGTGCTCCTCCTCCAACTTTACTGATGCGCTTGCGTTTTTTGCGCGCATCGGCTGCTGATTCAGTTTTTTTCTTTTCCGCAAATTGCGTCAAATCAATGGTTTCCCCAGTTTTTTTCGGCTGAACCAATTTTTGATACAACGTTGTATGCGTGTCAGCAGCAGGTTCTACTGCAGACTGACCGGCAACTGGAGTTTCTACTGCAGGCGGGGCTTTCTTTTCTTCAGGAGCCTTTTCTTCCGTTTTGATTACTGTTGGTTGCTCTACAACGGGCGCTGGCTTTTCTTTTACAGGTTCTTTTGAAACTGGAGCTACGGGCTCCTCTTTTTTCGGAGGATTGAGGTCAATTTTACCAACCTGCTTAAGCCCAACTAAACTTTGTCTGGCTTTAACAACGTTTTCCGCTGGTTTCGCAGGCTCGGCTTTTACTGTTGACGAAGGCATCTCGCCGAGCAGGGCCTCCTTTTCCTTTTGTTTGGCCTCAATAACCTCAATGGAAGCGACCTTTTTGTTGGCATCGGATTGAAATTCATCCGAAAGCATGGCATAGATTTCCGACGTTATTTTTGTGGTTGGTCGTTTCTCAATTTCAATACCGTGTGTCTGTAGGAATTCCACAGCACGGTCAATTGAAATATTCAACTCCCTTAAAACCTTATTCAGTCTGATAGTCTCTGCCATAAATTTATTTCTATTGTCTACTGCTCTCCGTCAAATTCTGATTTCAAAATTCTTATAACTTCGAGAATAGTTTCTTCTTCCAAATCGATACGCTTGACCAAATCCTGAACATCTTGTTCGAGAACGCTCTTCGCCGTATCTAAACCAACCTTAGAAAATTCTTCAATAATCCAAGCTTCGATTTCATCCGAAAATTCTTTTAATTCTACATCTTCTTCTACTCCTTCGCGGAATACATCAATTTCGTAACCTGTCAATTGACCGGCCAATCTGATGTTGTGGCCCCCACGTCCAATGGCTTTGCTGACCTCTTCTGGCTTCAGAATCACCTCAACGCGCTTGGTTTCTTCGTTAATTTTTAAGGAAGTGACCTTCGCTGGGCTCAGTGCGCGGGTGATGAACAATTGCAAGTTATTCGTATAATTGATCACATCAATATTTTCGTTACCCAATTCTCTAACAATACTGTGGATTCTAGATCCTTTCATTCCAACACAAGCTCCAACTGGATCGATGCGGTCATCATAAGAATCCACTGCCACTTTAGCTTTTTCGCCTGGGATACGAACCACTTTCTTAACAGTAATCAAACCGTCAAATACTTCTGGGATTTCTTGTTCGAACAATTTTTCCAAGAACGCTGGCGCTGTTCTTGACATCACAATGGCTGGCTTGTGACCTTTCAATTCTACACTTTCTATGATGCCTCTAACGCTGTCTCCTTTTCTGAAAAAGTCAGATGGAATTTGTTTGTCTCTCGGAAGGATGATTTCATTTCCATCATCGTCAACAAGAATAATGACGCGTTGACGCACATGATGCACCTCTGCGGTGTATATTTCTCCGACCAGTTGCACAAAGTGTTTGTAGATGTTGGTACTGTCGTGTTCGTGAATTTTTGCAATCAAATTTTGACGCAGTGACAAAATTGAGCGTCGGCCCAAGTCAATCAATTTCACTTCTTCGGACACATCTTCGCCAACTTCAAAGTCAGGCTCAATTTTACGTGCTGCCGATAGCTCAATTTCTTGATTTTCGTTTTCAACTTCTCCGTCGGCAACTACCACGCGATTTCTCCAAATTTCGAAATCACCCTTATCAGGGTTGATAATAATGTCGAAGTTATCGTCGTCACCAAATTTTCGGGTCAGGGTATTTCGGAATACTTCTTCCAAAATAGCCATGAGGGTAACTCTATCAATAAGTTTGTCGTCTTTGAATTCGGAAAAAGAATCGATCAAAGCTATATTTTCCATAGGACTCTAATTAAATTTCAATTTTACCTTTGCTGCCGCAATATCGTCGTAATTGAGGTCAGCCATTTTTTCAACATTTACTTTACCTTTTCCTATTGCTTTGGGCTCCCTAGCCTTCCATGCAATAGTAATATATTCTTGAGAAGTCGATTGTAAAACACCTTGATATTTTCCGCCATCTTTGGTAGTTATTTCCATGGTTTTTCCAACATTCTTGACATATTGTCGCTTCATCACTATGGGAGAAGCGGCACCAGCCGAGGCTACTTCTAACGAGAAATCTACAGTTTCACGATCGAGATTGTGCTCGATAGCTCTACTGATGAATACACAATCTTTTACGGTTACACCTTCGTCTCCATCCAACACCACATTGATGTGATTGGCGCTTGAAACGTCGAATTCGACTAGAAACAAATCTTGCCGTTCCTGCAGAGCATCATTGAGCAATATTTGTACAGTTTCCTTCAGCATAGTGGTAAAAGAAGGGGGGGGACTTTTTGTCCCCCCTGCCTATCCTTTATATGTTTCTCGAGTGCAAAGATAATGATTTTGAAATATTTCGCAAATCTATTTCACAAATCTCCAATTGCACTTGAACAAAAAATCCGCACCAATTGCGGATTTTTTAGTTGGCCTACTAGGGCTCGAACCTAGACTCTTCTGAACCAAAATCAGACGTGTTGCCAGTTACACCATAGGCCAATTTTAGAGCGAGCAAATTTAGAACAAAGTTTTGTTTGAACAAACTTTTTGCCCAAATAAGAACGGGATATTGTTCAGAGGGGATTTGACCTAGCTTACGATCAAGCTTTTTGATAAAACTTATTCCTCAACCAAAAGGAGACCCTTACCAGTAATATCAAGGCTGGCACCTCGACCAAAGGCCCTATGACTCCCGCAAATGCCTGTCCAGAATTCAGTCCAAAAACAGCTATCGAAACGGCGATAGCCAATTCAAAATTGTTGCCTGCTGCCGTAAATGCCACTGAGGCAGTTTTGTCGTATTCGGCGCCGGTGGCTCTGGTGACAAAAAATCCGATGACGAACATCAGGCTAAAATAAATCAACAACGGCAGGGCAATTATCAGCACATCCTTTGGGATTTCGACAATCATTTCTCCCTTTAAGGAGAACATAATGACGATGGTAAACAACAGAGCAACCAAGGTCAAGGGGGAAATAATTGGGATAAAAGTACTGGAATACCATGCAGCTCCTTTCCTTTTAACCAATAACCATCGGCTCAAAATTCCCATCAAAAAAGGAATGCCCAAATAAATGGCGACGCTCTCGGCTATGGTCCCAATAGAAATGTCCACTACAGCGCCATCAAAACCGAAGTAAGGCGGCAAAACGGTGATAAAAATCCAAGCGTAAAAACTATAGGCAAAGACCTGGAAAACGCTGTTAAGCGCCACCAAACCGGCGCCGTATTCGCTGCTCCCCTCTGCCAAATCATTCCACACCAGAACCATAGCAATGCATCTGGCCAAACCTATCAGAATAAGACCTACCATATATTCGGGGTAGTCCCGCAAAAAGGTGATGGCCAATACAAACATCAACACCGGTCCAACAATCCAATTCAGAATCAAAGAAATCGACAGGATTTTGGTGTTTTTAAACACCTTGGGCAACACGGCATAATTGACCTTGGCAAGCGGCGGATACATCATCAATATCAACCCAATGGCAATAGGGATGTTGGTGGTTCCACTGTTAAAACGATTGATGACATTAGGAAAATCGGGGACAAAATACCCCAGACCTACCCCCAAAGCCATGGCGACAAAAATCCAAAGGGTTAAATTCTTGTCTAAAAAACTCAGTTTTTTGGCCGCCACGGTTTGATGGATTAAAAGTTATTTACTGGATTGATGATTTGTCTAACAACAGCTGTCTTTTTCTGGCCTATCTTGATTGAGGAAATCTGACATGAGAGCTTTCATTTGGGTCCAATTGTCTTTGTCGATGCAATAGCAGACACTAGTGCCCTCCACATTGCCCTTGATCAATCCCAATTGTTTGAGTTCCTTTAAATGCTGTGAAATGGTGGGTTGCGCCAAACCAATTTCGTTGACCAGATCCCCACAAACGCAGGAATCAATTTTGAACAAGTGCTGCAAAATGGCTACTCGGGCCGGATGACCCAAAGCCTTGGCGATTAAGGCAATTTCATTGTCCTGAGTGCGAAACAATTCCGTTTTGACTAATCCCATAGCTTCTTTTTGTTCATTGCAATATTACGATTAAATATTGAAAGGGTCATTCAAGAGAAAAGATTTGTTCTTGGGCAACTCTAAAATACAAAAAAATGTTAAGCCAAAAAGGGTTTAGGATCACTTTGAATTTTATGTGTATTTTCGTGAAGTAAAAGTTAGCGCGCTCATGACCCCTCAGAAATTCAAAACTTGGAACTTAGTCTTAGGCTGGACGGCTTTTGCCATTGCCTCCATCACTTATGCTCTAACTGTTGAGCCTACGGTCAGTTTTTGGGATGTGGGTGAGTACATGCTAACCTCAGCCAAATTGCAAGTGGGACATCCTCCCGGAGCACCCTTGTTTCAGATGATTGGCGCTGTGATGTCCAATTTTTCTCCCAACCCGGAGTCCATTGGTTTTACACTGAATTTGATGAGTGGCTTTTCGGCCGCTTTGACCATTCTCTTTCTGTTTTGGACCCTGGTTCGTTTGTTGTTCAAAGTCTTAGGTCCCGAGAAAACGGCTCATAGGTCCCAGCAAGTGGCCATTTTGGGAAGTGCCTTTGTGGGGAGTTTGGCCTTTGCCTTCACCGATTCTTTTTGGTTTAATGCCACTGAGGCTGAAGTCTATGCCATGGCCACCTTGATCATGTCGGCCTTGTTTTATTTGGGACTCCGTTGGGAAGCCGATATGGATGAACCCAGAGGCAATCGTTGGTTGCTGCTCATCTCATTTATCATTGGGCTGTCTTTTGGAGTACATTTTATGGGGTTGTTGACCATTCCGGCTATTGGGCTGGTCTATTTTTACAAACGCTACCAATCGGTTACTGTCAAGTCATTCCTTTTGGCTAATGTGGCCGTGGTTGCCGTTTTGGCGTTCATTTTCAAATTGTTGTTGCCTACGGCTTTGTGGTGGTTCGGTTGGATGGAAGTGACCATCGTCAACGCCACAGGTCTCCCTTTCCACTCGGGAACCATTTTGGCTGGACTCATTCTGCTTTTCGCCTTCCTCTATGGTCTTCGTTATGCCATGCGCCACAACAAGCCCCAACTCCAAACGGGTCTTTTGTGCTTCCTCTTTATTTTTGTCGGTTTCTCCTCTTGGCTAATGCTTCCTATTCGAGCCAATGCCGAGGTCAACATCAACGAAAACGATCCATCCAACGCTCGAGAGCTTTTGGCCTATTACAATTTGGAACAATACCCAAAAACTTATTTGTTTTACGGACCGTTGTTCACCGACCGCTTTGCTCCATTGGACGAACTCAATCCGTATCGCGATGCGGCACCCAAATACGAACGCAATTTTGAAACGGGCACTTACGACGTCGTCAATGACTATGCCAATGCCATTCAGAATTACAACCACGAACAGGCCGCGCTTCTGCCCAGAATGCACAGCCCAGATCATGCAAAAAACTACATGCGTTATACTGGACTTCTTGATTTTTCGGTAAGACCAGAATACTCAAATGAAAAACAACTGCTCGAAATCGTTGATGAGTTTAGAAAGGAAATGAATGCTGGAAACGTGTCCTATGACGATTATGAAAGTTTCTTGCAGCAGTTCGGTTCCTACTTGATCATCGAAAAGCCAAGTCTGGCAGACAACTTGTATTTCATGGTTGATTTTCAATTTGGATTCATGTATTGGCGTTATTTGATGTGGAATTTCGTCGGACGACAAGACGACATTCAGGGGCAATTTGACAATCATGGCAATTGGATCAGTGGCATCAATGCCATTGATGAATGGCATTTGGGGGTGTCGCAAGACAATCTTCCGTCGGATGTACTCAACAATAAGGCCAGAAACACTTACTATTTCTTGCCCTTCCTTTTAGGGATTATTGGATTGCTTTTCCTTTATCAAAAAAGCAAGTCCCAGTTTTGGGTGTTATTGGTTTTCTTTTTGTTTACAGGCCTGGCCATACAGTTTTACACCAACGTGCGACCTTTTGAACCCCGAGAACGCGACTATTCGGTGGTGGGTTCTTTTTATGTTTTTGCCATTTGGATTGGATTTGGCGCCTACGCCTTACTCGAATTGGCGCAAAGAAAATGGAGCAATCGATACGTTGTTCCTGCTCTAACAGGACTGCTATTACTGGCTATTCCAGGGCTATTGGCCGCTCAAAATTGGGACGATCACGACCGTTCCGATCGGGAAACAGCCCACGCCATGGCCGTCAAATATTTGGAGTCTTGTGCTCCTAACGCCATCCTCTTTACCATTGGAGACAACGATTCCTTCCCGCTGTGGTATGCCCAAGAAATTGAAGGCATACGCACCGATGTGAGAGTGGTCAACACCTCCTTATTGCAAACCGATTGGTATATCGATCAAATGAAACGCCAATCCTACGAAAGTGCGCCAATTCCTTCGAGCATTGAACACAACAAGTACCGCTACGGCACAAGAGACTACGTCATCAAAGAACCCATAACAAAAGACACCTTTGCACTGTCAGAAGTCATGAATTTCATTACTAATGACACAGAACGGGCCAAATACGGCAGTTATCTGAAACAACGCGGGAGAGATTTATCGCAGTACAGAAGTCAAGATTTGAGCATGAATTTTTTACCAACCGAAAATATCAGGATTCCAGTTAATAAAGAAAATGTACTCCAAAGCGGATTGGTCAAGGCAAAAGATTCTAGCTTGATTGTTCCCTACATCGACATCAAAATCAACGATCAAGCCGTTTATAAAAATCGACTGATCATGTTGGACATTATCAACAACAACGATTGGGAAAGACCGATTTATTTTTCTGGAGGAGCATTTGGCAACGACGATTACATTTGGATGAAAGATTACCTTCAATTGGAAGGCATGTGTTACAAGTTAGTTCCCATCAATACGCCCGTCAATCCGAAAAATCCATACGAAATGGGTAGAATTGACACCGACATCATGTACAATATGGTCATGAATTGGAGCTGGGGCAACAGTGGTGAACCTTCGGTCTATCACGACGTTCAAACCAGACGCAACAGCATCAGCTATCGCAGTAACCTAGCCCGATTGGCAGAGCAGTTGCTCCGAGAGAAGCAATTTGACAAAGCGGAAAAATTAGCGGATTTGGCGAGGGCGAAAATGCCGGTGGACATTTATGGATATTACTCTTTAATTGAGCCTTTCATTCTGACCTATTACAA
>JAQCIQ010000003.1 GCA_027592025.1 Bacteroidota bacterium | reverse complement strand
GCGTTTAATATATTTCACGATTTCGCTTTCGATCTTATCTGGCAAAGTTGTAACAGTAAACATGTCTTTTATATAGGATTATTACTAATTGTATGACAATAATAATAATAATAAAAGTTATTTCCAAATATTGGTTCTGTCGCATCTGTCTATTTTTTTGCTTTTCTTTAAGAAAAATGGAATCAGTTAAATAACTAAAATACTGATTTTCAATTGAATTTATTTTGTGACATTTGAATTTTATCAGTTGAAAACGGTTAAATTTGGTAGATGCGACAGAACCAGAATTTAGTGTTATAAAATGTGCAAACTATGTGCAAACTTTTGGTCAGAATTGACTATTATAGAGAAAGAACATAACCCTCCTAAAACAAAATAACCCCCTGAACATCAGAAGGTTATTTGTGATCGCGACAGGATTCGAACCTGTGACCGTCTGCTTAGAAGGCAGATGCTCTATCCAGCTGAGCTACGCGACCAGAAAAAGGTGACCAAAGCACTGATGGTCTGAGTTGTAAAAAATAAAACCGGACAATTAAGTCCGGTCTTGTCGGGGTGGCAGGATTCGAACCTGCGACCTCCTGCTCCCAAAGCAGGCGCGATAACCGGGCTACGCTACACCCCGAGTGCGGAGAGACTGGGACTCGAACCCAGGCAACACTTTCGCGTTGACAGATTAGCAATCTGCTCCATTACCACTCTGGCACCTCTCCAAATTACAACACGGTGCTGCAATTTGCGGTGGCAAATGTAACTTTTCAATTACTGTCAAACAAACATTTCTACTCTTTTTTCTACTCTGGATACTCAATTCGCAAATGATAGATATTTGCGAGTTTGTGCTTGAGTACCTTTTTGATCTGCATGATCTCTCTAAAGGTAATGTTGGCATTGAGAAATTGATCGGTTTCAATCTGCTTTCCTATGATCCGTTCAACCAGTTGATCTATGGTGTGAGCGGTTATCACAGGCATACTTTTAGACGCTGCCTCTACACTGTCGCACATCATGAGAATGGCAGTTTCTTTTGAAAAAGGCTTTGGACCGGGATAGACAAAGTCCTGTTTTCTTACCATTGGATTTTTGGCTTTTTCTTTACTGTAGAAATAATAAGTCATTGTTGTACCGTGATGAGTTCTGATAAAATCAATAATTCGATCAGGTAGATTGTGTTTTTTAGCCAATTCAATGCCGTCAATCACGTGATTGATGATGATCTGTGCACTGTCCTTCGGCTCCAATTCATTGTGGGGATTGATTCCTGTGGATTGGTTTTCAATAAAATAGGTAGGATTTTTCATCTTTCCAATATCGTGATAGAGGGCACCTACTCTCACCAACATGGCGTTAGCTTGAACTTCGTTGGCTACAGCCTCAGCCAAATTGGCAACGTTTAAAGAATGGTGAAAAGTTCCGGGAGCTTTATTAGACAACTCCTTAAGCAGCAACGAATTGGTGTCGGTAAGTTCAAGCAGTGAAACATCGGAGACCAATCCAAACATTTTTTCATAGGCGTAAATCAAAGGCAAGACGAATAAAGTTGCCAAGCCATTTAACGCGAAGAATCCAAAAGGCTCCAAATCCAGTTCTTCAATATTACCCTTTTGTATCATGAAAAATGCAAAGTAAGTAACCAAATAAATCAAAGTGATCTGTCCGACTGAGATGAAAAGGTTGACTCGTTTGTACAATTCAGAAACTGTCAATATGGTTACTATGCCGGCGATAATCTGCAAGAAAACAAATTCAAAACCATGTTCCACTACAAATCCGAGGAGAAGTACAGTAATTACATGAGTAAACAAACCCAATCGCGCGTCGAAGAAAGTTTTTAAAATCAATGGCAGAACACAGATTGGAACCAAATAAACAAAAGTGGAACCATATTGAACAGCCCAAGCAGTCAATAGGACTACCACCACCACATTAAACAGTATAAAGGTTACTTTGGTGTTGTTTTCGTAGATTTCGGATCTGTATTTTCGAATAAATAGCAAGAGCATCAACAGAGCAATTGCTGTCAATATGGTGTAGGCGAACAAAATCCAGTTGTTACTCGAAACAGAACCTACTTGGCTTTCGAATTCGGACTTTAAGGAATTTAAAATATTAATTTTTTCCGTTGTCGCGAGTTCTCCCTTGGCAATAATAATTGTCCCCTTACCAACTCTACCCCTGACTTCAGAAATCATCTTGGCGGATTCTTTGTTCGCTTGTTGAGTTAATGTAGCGTTGAGACTAAGATTAGGCCTTATTACAGACCTCAACAACACCTGTATCGAAGCCTTATGTTCAGTAAGTCCCCGCTTATCAACCTCTTGATCGACCCATTCGGACAATCGGTCCAAAGTCACCAATTGAGATACCGTCGATTCTGCAATTTGTTTTTGACGGTCAAGAACTACAACCAATTTTTCGGCTGAAAAACCCAAATCGGATTCTAACACTCCTATGTCATATAAGCTGACCAACAATTCTCTTACTCTAGTAAATCGCAAGGCGTTTTCTACTCCCGAATCGGTGCTTTTTACCAGAAAAGTCTCGAAAGCTGCATTGAATTGATTTTCTACCAGACTCCAAACTCCTGAGTCTCTGTCTAAATATACTGGCGTCTGACTGAACGCCTGGTTTTGTTCAAACTGAATTTGTTCAGCAGATTTCTTTATAGCAAAATCAAAAGGAGCATATAAGTTCTCCGATTGCCAGGGTTGTCCGTTCTCGTAATCGTAAAAAAACTGAACCTTCTTCGGAAATACATAAACTATCACTGCAACCGTTGAGGCGTACAGGATAGCCTTGTAAAATAGGGAATTGATTTTGTAGAGATAATTAATGTTCAGGCTCATGATACAGAGCGAAAGTACAAAATATTAACATCAAGCCAGTCTACGAAATTGCACTTGGACATAAAATTTTCCTCAAAATTTAGTACTTTCGTATCCTAAGTGAGCAACTCATTTTATGCCTAACAAAATTATGTCATTGCACAATCAAGTAGTTATCGTATCGGCTGTTAGAACCCCAATCGGTTCCTTTATGGGGAGTCTTTCTACTGTCCCATCCACTGCCTTGGGTGCAGCAGCAATTAAAGGGGCTATTGACAAAATCGGCCTAGACCCAAATTTAGTTGACGAAGTTTTTATGGGTCAGGTTGTACAGGCTGGGGCTGGTCAAGGCCCTGCTCGACAGGCGGCGCTTTTGGCTGGACTTCCTCAACACATTCCTTGCACTACGATCAACAAAGTCTGTTCTTCAGGCTTAAAATCAGTCATGTTGGCAGCCCAAAGTATTGCCCTTGGAGACATTGAAATTGCCGTCGCTGGAGGCATGGAAAGCATGAGTCTGATTCCACATTATGCCCATCTGAGACAGGGTGTTAAGTTTGGCTCGACTAATTTGGTAGATGGATTGCAATCCGATGGATTGACTGATTCTTTCGATCATGAGGCCATGGGTGTTTGTGCAGACCTTTGCGCTACCGAACATCAATTTACAAGAGAGGATCAAGACGCTTATGCCGAACAATCCTATCGCCGATCGGCAAAGGCATGGGCCACTGGAAAATTTAAGGACGAAGTCGTTCCCGTTTCTGTTCCTCAGAAAAAAGGAGAACCTGTTTTAATCGAACAAGACGAAGAATTTGAACGGGTTGATTTTTCCAAACTACCAGGCTTAAGACCTGCGTTTACTCCAAATGGAACCGTAACAGCAGCCAATGCTTCAACCATTAACGATGGCGCTGCCGCACTGATATTGATGTCTGCATCTAAGGCTCAAGAGTTGAATCTCACCCCACTAGCAAAAATCATTTCTTTTGCCGATGCGGCCACCGATCCAAAACACTTTACCATTGCCCCTTCATTAGCCCTGCCAAAAGCCCTTTCTAAAGGGAATCTATCGATAAGTGACCTAGATTTTGTTGAATTAAATGAGGCTTTTTCAGTGGTGGCCTTAGCAAACATGAAGGAATTAAAGTTATCTCCCGATAGGGTCAACGTAAACGGTGGTGCTGTTTCTCTTGGACATCCTCTTGGATGTTCAGGCGCTCGCATATTGGTAACTCTAATTCATGTATTAAAACGGAATCAGGGTCGATATGGCGCAGCTGGCATTTGTAATGGCGGTGGTGGTGCCTCTGCCATGGTGATCGAGCGATAAACACATGCAGGAATTCGGAATTTGTCATTTGAGCGTTGTCCCTTTGAGGGAGGAGGCTGCGGACAGGAGTGAAATGGTTTCACAAATGCTCTACGGAGAGTTGTTGACCGTTTTGGATCGATCTGGGAAGTGGTCAAGGGTCAAGCTAGAAGAAGACGGTTACGAAGGCTGGATCAGCAGCAACCAGTATAGACCTATCTCGGATGAAGATTTTTTCCAATGCCAAACAAGAATCAGACGGTATAACCTCGATTTAGTCGAATACGTTTGGGACAGTAACAAATCACTGATCCCTATTACACTTGGCGCCTCTATTCACAACGCAAACTTGTTAGATCACAGTTTCGACGGACATTTGTCAGGACCTGAATTTCGAAAAGATAATTTACTATTAACTGCACAAACCTATCTGAACTCACCCTACTTGTGGGGAGGAAAAACACCTTTTGGAATCGACTGTTCTGGATTTGTTCAAATGGTCTATCGTCTCAACAATATAGCCTTGCCTAGAGACGCTTCTGATCAATCCCTAGAAGGCGAAGTGCTGAGTTTTATAGAAGAAACTGAACCTGGAGATCTCGCCTTTTTCGACAATTCGGAAGGCAAAATCATTCATGTTGGGATAGTTATGCCCAACAACTACATCATCCATGCCCATGGTCAAGTTCGCATCGATCGATTAGATCAATCTGGCATATACAATGTGGACACCAATCAACACTCCCATCAGTTGCGATTGCTCAAAAAAATGGCATAAAAAAAGCGCTTCGAAAGAAGCGCTTTTTTTATTATTAGATGTATTACTAATTGTCTTCCAATTTTTCAATCTTGGCCTTGAATGCATCTACTTTATTGTAGTCCCCAAGGGCACTGTAAATGTTCATCAAGGTCTTATTGACATCAAGGTTGTCTGAATCGTAAGTCAGAAAATCTTCAAGATATGGGATGATCTGCTTGTAGATTTCGTTCTTTTCGAGGTTTAGTTTGTCATATTTGGCGTTATCCGCTCTAGAATTGCCTAAACTGTTCATCGTTTCAACAATGGCTTCAACCTTGTCGAAATAAAGGGCAGAAATGTTCATTCGGGCGTTGTTATAGGAAGGATCGACCTTAAGCGCTTGAAGATAAAACTCCATTGCTCTTTCATCCTGACCATTATCAGACGACACTACTCCCAAATTAAATATGAGGTCAACATTGTCAGGCTGCAGCTCTAATGCTTTTGAAATCAATTTCTCGTATGCTGCCATATCCCCTATTTGATACATGATGTTCGCCTCAGTCACAATTAAACTAAAATCGTCCGGGTAGATGCGTTTGGCTTCTTCAATGGCTTGAATCGCTTTTTCATTGTCGTTCAACTCAATATAAATAACTGCAATATTTCTAGCAATATCACCAACTTTAGATTTTGTGGTAGTGACCTTAGGATCTGTATGAGTTCCAGCTTTCACCGAAATATCTCTCATAAATTCACTTTCGAACAACACCTCTTCTCCTGTTTCTGCATTAACGGCTGAGTATTCAGTAGCAACTCCAGTAAAACCCAGTTTAGTCAATTCGTCATACAGGCCTAAAGCTCTTGGATAAGCCTTAGCCTGAGTTGCAAGAACAGCTGCGTTATACAGGTATAGAGTGTCGGTGGGTTGAAGTCGAAAAATGAACTCAAAATTTTCAGAAGAAGACGTATAATCTTCATTCTCTAAAGCTACTTGAGCGCGATCTGCCAAACTTCTTTTCATGGATTGGGTGGATTCCATTACTTGGGAAGAATACGTGCTTTTTCCAATGCGTGACTCTACCGTCTTCATTTCGTCAAAACTGGCTAAAGCAGCTTTCATGTCGGCATTACTTGCTGTCCCGTTGGAAGCCAGCGCCAAACCATTGAGAAAATAGTATTTTGCCAAGGTTTTGTCATCCATCGCCGATTTCAATGCTTCTGCTTGGGTCAAAGAGCCTTTGGCTGAAGAAAAATCACCCGCATCAATTGCAGATTGAGCACTTTTTAATTCCTTTTTTTGGGCTATCGCGGCAGTGCTCAGTAACACAACCATCATTGTAATAAGATATTTATTCATGGGTATAGATTTTAACAACGGTAAATATAATTGACTCTTTTTTATCTCCAAAGAAAATGAAACATTTTAAGCCTCACTTTCTTCCTCAGCAACAGAATCGCTTTCCGTTTCTAAGTCGCCTTCGACCGATTCTTCTTTGAACACCTTAGCAACGGCTGCAATCGCATCTCCACCTTTAATGTTGATCAATCGGACTCCCTGAGTAGCTCGACCCATGACTCTCAAGTCATCAACCCCCATTCTAATCGCAATCCCAGACTTGTTAATAATCATCAAATCGTCCTCGTCAGAAACATTTTTAATCGCCACCAAATCGCCTGTCTTTTCAGTTATTGAAATGGTTTTTACACCTTTTCCTCCTCGATTGGTAATTCGATAGTCTTCCAAACTAGAGCGCTTGCCGTAGCCATTTTCAGAGACCACTAATACATCGCTGTCCATATCGTCAACAGAAATCATGCCAACCACTTCGTCCTTAGCATTGGCTAGGGTTATTCCTCTGACTCCAGATGCACTTCGTCCCATAGGACGTGTTTTTCCTTCTTCAAAACGAATGGCTTTACCTGATCTCAGGGCCAGCATCACTTGACTTTCCCCAGTGGTCAGTTTGGCCTCAAGCAATTCATCATCTTCGCGGATGGTGATGGCGTTTATTCCATTGAGTCGAGGTCTTGAATACTGCTCCAATGCAGTCTTTTTGACTTGACCTTGCTTGGTAGCCATGATCACAAAATGGGAATTGATGTACTCTTCATTTTTGAGGTCTTCGGTACAGATAAAAGCTTTCACTTTATCGTCTTGTTCAATATTAATAAGATTTTGCAAGGCTCTTCCTTTGGCTGTTTTTGAGCCTTCTGGAATTTCATATACCCTCATCCAAAAGCACTTGCCCTTTTGAGTAAAGAACAACATGTATTGGTGGTTAGTACCAACGAATAAATGTTCTAGAAAATCCTCATTTCGTGTTGTCGATGCCTTTTGACCCACACCGCCTCTATTTTGAGTGCGGTATTCACTCAAGGATGTTCTTTTGATGTATCCCGCATGAGAAATGGTAATTACCACTTGTTCGTCAGGAATCATGTCTTCAATAGACAATTCGCTGCCACTGTAATCAATGTCAGAGCGGCGTTCATCGCCGTATTTAGCTTGAACATCGAGAAGCTCTTGTTTGATAATAGCCATGCGACGCTCTTTTTTGTCGAGAATGTCTTTCAAGTCTTCGATGGTCTTCATCAAATCGGCATATTCACTGCGCAATTTATCTTGCTCAAGACCTGTCAACTGGCGTAAACGCATTTCGACAATGGCCTTCGCCTGAATTTCAGTCAATTTAAACTGATCCATCAACTTAACCTTGGCTTCATCGGCATTCGACGATGCTCTGATCAAAGCAATTACTGCATCAATATTGTCGGAAGCAATAATTAAACCTTCTAATATATGGGCGCGTTCTTCTGCCTTTTTCAACTCAAACTGGGTTCTTCGAGTAACAACTTCGTGGCGGTGCTCGACAAAATGCAGGATCATGTCTTTCAAATTGAGCAACATCGGACGACCCCCAACCAAAGCAATGTTGTTAACGCTAAAAGAAGACTGAAGTGCAGTGTATTTGAACAATTTATTTAAGACAATGTTAGGCACCGCCTCTTTTTTGAGAACATAAACGATTCTCATTCCCTTTCTATCCGACTCATCGCGGATGTTTGAAATGCCTTCCAATTTCTTTTCATTGACCAAATCAGCAGTCTTTTTGATCATGTCCGCCTTATTGACCTGATATGGAATCTCTGTAACAATGATGCATTCCCGACCATTGACTTCTTCGATTTCCGCTTTACCTCTCATCATGACACGACCACGACCTGTCAAAAAGGCCTCTTTGACGCCGTCATAACCATAGATGGTTCCTCCGGTTGGAAAGTCAGGTGCTTTAATGTGGGCCATCAGTTCTTCAATCGTAATATCGTAATTGTCGATATAAGCTACTATTCCACTAACAACCTCGGATAAATTATGAGGGGGCATGTTGGTGGCCATACCAACAGCAATTCCAGATGCCCCATTGACTAACAGACCTGGGATTTTTGTAGGAAGCACAGTAGGTTCCTTTAAAGTGTCGTCAAAATTAAGTTGGTGATCTACAGTATCTTTATCAATGTCGGCAAGCATTTCTTCCGAAATCTTCTGCATACGGGCCTCAGTATATCGCATTGCAGCTGGACTGTCGCCATCTACTGACCCAAAGTTACCCTGACCATCGACCAACATATAGCGCAAACTCCATTCCTGAGCCATTCGAACCATGGCATCATAAACAGAGGTGTCTCCGTGAGGGTGATATTTCCCAAGAACTTCACCCACAATACGGGCCGATTTCTTATGCGCCGTATTGGCACGAACTCCAAGTTCGTGCATACCAAACAACACCCTGCGGTGCACTGGCTTCAATCCGTCCCGAACGTCGGGCAAGGCTCTAGAAACAATAACGGACATCGAATAATCGATGTACGCCGATTTCATTTCATCTTCAATATTAATGGGGATCAATTTTTCCGTTGCATCCATAGTCAAATTCTCACAAAATTGGTTTCAAAAATAGTAGGGCTAATTTAGTAATACTTTGCGGGCTTGCCATTAGTTTTTCGAGGCATTTTGAATCTAATTATTAACAGTTTTAATAAAATTAATGAGCAAACTATGCAGTCATTTTGAATTCAGCACAATTGAACATTTTGTCAGTCAATTTTTCTAGAATAATTTTTGTGAGACTGATAAATTCGTATTTTTATACCAACTCAAAACTTATGGACGATAATTTTTCACCTAGAGTCAAAGATGTAATAGCTTTCAGCAAGGAAGAAGCCTTGCGCTTGGGGCATGACTTTATTGGAACCGAACATTTGATGCTCGGACTATTAAGAGATGGTAACGGTAAAGCCATTGAAATCCTCGGAAATCTCGAAGTTGATTTAACCCATTTGCGACGCAAGGTGGAAATTCTTAGCCCGAGTAATCCAAACTCCTCGGTCAATGCAACCGAAAAGAAAAATCTTCATTTGACAAGACAGGCCGAAAGGGCCCTCAAAACTACCTTTCTTGAAGCCAAATTGTTTCAAAATTCCTCAATCAATACAGCACATCTCCTGCTTTGTATTTTGAGAAATGAAAACGATCCGACGACCAAGCTATTATTAAAGCTTAATGTAGATTATGACCGCGTCAAAGAGCAGTTCAAATTCCTCATATCTGAGGACGAGGAAGACGAGATCAACGAAACCAAAAATTCTGCCTTTTCTGAAAATGACGATGAAGATCAATTTGCAGATGAGTCCGATCCATCCCCCATCAAGTCCAAACCTGGAGCCAAGAAATCAAAAACTCCTGTTTTGGATAATTTTGGCAGAGATCTTACTGCTATGGCAGAAGAAAATAAACTCGATCCAGTCGTGGGTAGAGAGAGTGAGATTTTGCGCGTTTCTCAAATTCTCAGCCGCAGAAAGAAAAACAACCCCCTATTAATCGGGGAACCTGGAGTTGGCAAGTCGGCCATAGCCGAAGGATTGGCCATCCGCATCATTAAGAGAAATGTATCTCGAGTGCTATTTAACAAGCGTGTTGTTACTCTCGATTTAGCGGGTTTGGTGGCTGGAACCAAGTATAGAGGTCAATTCGAAGAACGGATGAAGGCCGTTATGAATGAGTTAGAAAAAAATGATGACATCATTTTGTTTATCGATGAAATTCACACCATTGTTGGCGCTGGAGGTGCTACAGGAAGTTTGGATGCATCAAACATGTTTAAACCTGCTTTGGCTAGGGGTGAAATTCAATGCATAGGAGCCACTACTTTGGACGAGTACCGACAGTATATTGAGAAGGACGGTGCCTTAGAGCGCAGATTTCAAAAGGTGATTGTTGAGCCAACGACAGTGGATGAAACCATCGAGATTCTCAATAACATCAAATCGAGATACGAGGAGCATCACAATGTCGAATACACGCCTGAAGCTATTGAGGCTTGTGTCAAATTGACACACCGATATATGACGGATCGTTTTTTGCCTGACAAGGCCATTGACGCTTTGGACGAAGCAGGTTCTCACGTTCATATCACCAATATTGATGTTCCCGAGCAAATCGTGGAGCTTGAAAAGCAACTCGAAGATGTCCGAGAATCTAAATCGAGCGTAGTAAAGCGGCAGAAATATGAAGAGGCAGCCAAGTTACGTGATGACGAAAAAAGATTAGAGAGGCTGCTGTCCGAAGCTCAAATCGCTTGGGAACTAGAATCTAAAACTCATAGAGAAGTTGTTACAGAAACTCATGTAGCCGATATCGTTTCTATGATGACCGGAATTCCTGTGACCCGAGTAGCTCAAGCTGAATTGAGTAAATTAGCCGAACTTCCTGAGCGCATCAAAGGCAAAGTCATTGGACAAGACGAGGCTGTTTCGAAAGTGGTTCGCGCAATTCAGCGGAATCGCGCTGGTTTGAAAGATCCTAACAAACCTATTGGATCGTTCATATTTCTAGGACAAACTGGAGTTGGTAAAACTCAGTTGGCTAAAATATTGGCTTCTGAATTATTTGACAGTCAAGATGCTCTCGTGCGCATTGACATGAGTGAGTACATGGAGAAGTTTTCCATTTCGAGATTGATTGGAGCTCCTCCAGGTTATGTGGGGTATGAAGAAGGTGGTCAATTGTCTGAAAAAATAAGACGGAAACCCTATTCCGTAGTTCTTCTGGATGAGATTGAAAAAGCTCATCCCGATGTCTTCAATATGCTCCTGCAGGTACTTGACGATGGTTATCTTACCGATAGCTTAGGCAGAAAAATCAATTTTAGCAATACTGTGCTGATCATGACTTCGAATATTGGGGCAAGGCGTCTCAAGGATTTTGGGACTGGAGTTGGATTTGGAACTTCGGCCCAAAAATCGCAAGAAAAATCTCATGCCAAAAGCGTCATTGAAAATGCTTTAAAAAAGAGTTTCGCTCCTGAGTTTCTCAACCGTATTGACGATGTTGTCATGTTTAACAATTTAGAACGGGCTGATATTGATAAAATAATTGATATCGAACTGTCTAAACTTTTTGGTCGTGTTGATCAATTGGGCTATCAACTTGAGTTATCAGATGAAGCCAAGGATTTCATTGCTGAAAAAGGATTCGACAAGGAATTTGGTGCTCGTCCATTGAAACGATCAATTCAAAAATATGTCGAAGACGCCTTGGCAGAAGAAATCATTAATTCAAAACTTCAAGAAGGCGACACCATTAACTTAACGATTAATGAAGACAATACTGGATTGGCTGTGAACATCAAAAAGAAGAAACTTCCAAAGACGCCCAAAGAATAAAACTTATTCTAACAGTAAATCTGTATCGATTTGAACGGATTGAATAAATTTCACTGCTTCTTCTAGGTGGTCGTGCATCAAGGCGTCTTGTTCTATAAAGCCCACGTGATCTCTAAATGAGTTCAAGAAGCTTTGAACAAACTCGGAGCAGTTTTCGTTCCTAAAATACAAAGCTTGAGATGCGCAAAGCAATTCAATGGCCAAAATCGTTTCGACATTATTGACCAAGTCATAAGCTTGGACAGCAGCATTGGCTCCCATACTGACATGATCTTCTTGCCCATTGGAAGAGGTGATTGAATCTATACTGGCTGGTGATGCCAATTGTTTGTTTGACGAAACAATACTTGCCGCGGTGTACTGGGTAATCATCAATCCTGAATTCAATCCAGGTTGGTTAACAAGGAACAAAGGCAATCCTCGGGCCCCTGATAGCAACTGAAAAGTACGCCGTTCTGAGATATTGCCTAATTCAGCCATGGCTATCTTTAAATGGTCTAAAGTTAGGGCCAAAGGTTGACCATGGAAATTACCTCCAGAAAGAACTTCATCTAAGTTTTCGAAAACTGTCGGATTGTCTGTTACGGAATTAATTTCAGTAATGATCACTTTTGAAACATAATCCAAGGCATCTTTTGTTGCGCCGTGAACTTGAGGCACACATCGAAATGAATATGGGTCTTGAACTCCCTCTCTAGGCAGCGTCATCAGGGGACTGTCTTCGAGAAATTCTCTGATTCTAGCTGCTGTTTTGATCTGTCCATTGTGAGGTCTGATCAGGTGCAGCGCTTGATGAAAAGGCGATTGATGCGCCATGAATCCCTCTATAGACAGGGCCGCTATAAGGTCGGCTAAATAAGACAACCGAATGGATTTCATGAGAACTTGAACGCCATAAGCGGTCATGAACTGAGTGCCGTTCAATAAAGCCAAGCCCTCCTTGGCACTCAAGGTCAATGGCTTTAGATTGAGCTGCTCCAAAACTGAGGAAGCCCCCTGTCTTTTGCCTTTATAAAATGCCATACCACGACCCAAAAGCGGTAAACTCAAATGAGCCAGAGGAGCAAGATCTCCAGATGCACCCAAAGAGCCCTGAGTAAAAATTATGGGACTTACCCCAGCATTATAAAGTTCCACCAAATGTTGGACAGTTTGCAGGTGAACACCACTGTAACCCAGACCCAAAGATTGAATTTTTAATAACAACATCCATTGCACCACTTCATTTGGCACCTCCTTTCCCATACCACAGGCATGCGAAAGCACTAAATTTTCTTGAAGCTGATTCAAATCCGACTTGGATATGACGTGATTATGAAGCGCTCCAAATCCAGTGTTTATACCATAGAGCAGCTTGTCTGAACTAACTAATTTTTGGTCCAAATAAGCTCGATTTGCCCTAATCTTGAGTACAGATTCTTCAGACAATTCCAGTTGAAATGGTTGATAAGCAAGATCAAATAATTTCTTTAAATCCAAATTGGTCGAAAGCGATAAGGTCATTTTCAAACTGAAGGTCAATTAAAATTGATGCCTTAAAACTACAGTATTTTTTGAAATTAGTTTAATTTCGTTTTCTAAAACCTAAATAACATGAAAAACCTAATCACCCTGCTCGCTTGCGCTTCAATAGTCTTGTCTTGTGAGACCGCTCCAAAAGACGCCGTAAGTCTTAATGGCAAAATCAGTAACGCCAGCCCAAATAACGAATTGAAAGTTTTTAACCGAGAAGGTTACGAAAAAGTCATTCCAATCTCTCCAGACGGAACTTTTCAAGACACCCTAAAAGTGGCCGCAGGTACCTATATGTTTCAGGTAGGACAAGAATATGGTCAAATGTATTTGGAAAATGGGCAACAGATCCATTTTGAGTTGGATTACTCAAAATTCGACGAAACGCTAACATTCAAAGGAGACGCTGCCGATAAAAATAATTTTATTATCGCCAACACCTTGCTCCCCGAGGCCAACTTACCCAAAGATATATTTTCGCGCAGCGCAGAAGATTTTGACGCTGCATTTGTAGATTTACGAAAGTCTTTCGACTCTTTAAAACTAGCTTTCCCTACTCTCAATTCTAATTTTTTAGCTGATTTCGACCAACAATTTGAAGAGATGAAAACGGCTTACAAGAATTATCACCAGTCTAAATTGGATTTGATGGCCAAACTACCTCAAGGTACACCATCTCCCCTTTTTACCAATTATAGAAACGCCAATGGCTCTCAATCTTCATTGACTGATTTCCATGGAAAATATGTTTATATTGATGTTTGGGCAACCTGGTGTGGCCCCTGTATCGCAGAAATTCCAGCTCTTGACGAACTTCAAGGCCACTATAAGGACAAAAATATCACCTTTTTGAGCGTCTCCATTGATCAGGAAAAGGATTATCAAAAGTGGCTCGACATGATCAAGGAAAAAAACCTTGGAGGAAATCAAGTTTTTGCTGACAATGCCTGGCAATCGGAATTCGTCAAAGCTTACATGATTGACGGCATTCCCAGATTCATGCTTCTTGACCCTCAAAACAAAATTGTTTCGGCTGACGCTCCAAGACCATCAGACCCGACCATTAGAAAAATGCTTGACGAATTGCTCTGAGCAACCGTTCTTTCACTTCTAGACATTGCGACTAGACTCTTTGATGTTTAGTCGCAATGTTTTTTTTGCTTTTTTGGAACTGGCAATAACCCAAGTTTTATGATTTGAAAATCATCAAAATACTTACTTTTGCCTTCAAATAATCTGTCCATGAAACAAATAAGCTTACACCAAACGCACCTGGACTTAGGAGCAAAAATGGTTCCATTTGCTGGCTATATGATGCCTGTCCAATATGCTGGCGTCAATCAAGAGCATCAAACGGTTCGTGAATCGGTGGGCGTTTTTGATGTTTCTCACATGGGAGAATTTCTGGCTGAAGGGCCTAATGCCCTAGACCTTATTCAAAGCTTGTGTTCCAACGATGCCAGCAAATTAGAAATAGGTATGGCTCAATACAGCTGTATGCCTAATGAGACTTCAGGGATTGTGGATGACCTGATCATTTACCGGGTCAAAGAAGAAACTTATTTGTTGGTTGTTAATGCCAGTAACATAGATAAAGATTGGAACTGGATCAGTGAGCGAAATACTGTTGGAGCAACTCTCAAAAACCTCTCTGATGATTATTCCCTATTAGCCATCCAAGGTCCTAAAGCGGTAGAAGCCATGTCTCCTTTGAGCAGTGTGGATTTGGCTGGCATCAAGTATTACAATTTTGTCGTTGGTGATTTTGCAGGTATCGAGCACGTCATCATCTCCGCTACTGGATATACGGGATCTGGTGGATTCGAAATTTACTGTAAGAATACCGAAGTAAAACAAGTTTGGGATGCTGTTTTTGAAGCAGGAGCGCCTTATGGTATTGCTCCAATTGGCTTGGCAGCTCGAGATACCTTGAGACTTGAAATGGGCTATTGCTTGTATGGTAACGACCTCAATGACCACACTTCACCCATCGAAGCTGGACTTGGATGGATCACAAAGTTTAATAAAACATTTACCAATAGTGAAAGCTTGTTGGCAGAAAAGACCAATGGTCCAAAGCGCAAACTCGTAGCTTTTGAACTTGAAGATCGCGGCGTTCCAAGACACGATTACATCATTGTCAATGCCGCCGGAAAGGAAATAGGAATTGTCACTTCGGGAACTATGGCTCCAAGTCTTAACAAAGGTATTGGGATGGGTTACGTCATCTCAGAAGAGTCTGAATTTGGCAATACCATTTACATTCAAATTCGAAAAAATCAAATTCCTGCTACCGTTGTTAAATTGCCATTTTATAAATCGAACCTAAAAAATTAGAGTTGTCAAACCCAGCCCCAAAACATCGTATTCTCATTCTTGGAGCCAGTGGATTTCTGGGAGACACCCTTTATAAAGAGTTGTGTCAATATTTCAAGACTTTCGGCACCTATTGCACGGAACGAGCAAGTTTTGAAAGCAACAAACATTTTTTTCAATACGACATGTCCTGTGACGATCTCCTTCCAATTCTCAAGGATATTCGGCCTACAGTTGTAATTTCGGCCCTCAGAGGACCCTTTGCCCAACAAGTTTTTACGCATGAATGCCTCGCAAGCTACTCCCTTGAGAGCAAATGCAGAATTGTTTTTTTGTCGTCAGCCAATGTGTTTGACGCTTACAGCCAATACCCCAGTTATGAATATGACAAAACTTTAAGCAATAGCATCTACGGTCACTTCAAAATAAAAATTGAAAACATTTTGATGAGACTGCCTGAAAAACAATGGGTCATTGCCCGTCTGCCTATGGTTTTTGGGCTCCAGTCACCGAGGTTGACCGAAATAAAAGAACATTTGATCAATGAAGTTCCTATTGAGGTTTTTCCAAATCTGATTGTAAACATAACCACAGATCAAAAACTCATCCAACAAATTCACTACATCATCAATCAAAATTTAACTGGTATTTTCCATTTGGGAAGCACTGACATGGTACATCACGAGTACTTTTTTAAAGACATCCTCAAAGCGCTTCAGCAACCAGAAGGAAAAATAAAGTACGTATACACCACCAACGACGACCGATTCCTAGCTGTGTTGCCTAAAAAAAACAAATTACCCGAACACCTTCAATTTCAGACACAACAGTTTTTAGAAGAAATTGAAGTGCAGCAGAATTTATCCCAATAAAATTTGGGATTGTAATATTGATTTAGTCCGCTTACTTTTGTAAGAAAAATAATTCCATGGGAAGAGCATTCGAATTCAGAAAAGCACGAAAAATGAAGCGTTGGTCGGCCATGAGTAAGGCCTTTACTCGCATTGGCAAAGATATTGTCATGGCTGTTAAGGAGAATGGACCTGACCCATCTTCCAACTCCCGACTCAGAGCAGTGATTCAGAATGCGAAGGCCGTGAATATGCCCAAAGACAATGTTGAGAGAGCCATCAAAAAGGCCTCTGACAAATCTCAAGGGGACTTTAAAGAGGTGTTGTTCGAAGGTTATGGTCCTCATGGCATAGCTATTTTGGTTGAAACAGCCACTGATAACAATACCAGAACCGTGGCCAACATCAGAAGTTATTTCAACAAATGTGACGGTTCTCTTGGAACCTCAGGCTCTGTGGTTTTTATGTTTGATCACACCTGCAATTTTCGCGTCAACGCAGAAGGTTTGGATGTTGAAGAATTGACCTTCGACTTGATTGATTTTGGTGCCGAAGAAGTTTTTGAAGATGATGATGGAATCATGATTTATGGCCCTTTTGAGTCTTTTGGAGCGCTTCAATCTGAATTAGAATCAAGAGGTATAGAAATTCTTTCGTCTGGATTTGAGCGCATTCCTAAAATCACCAAGACCCTCAATAAAGAACAGTCCGCAGACATCGAAAAACTGCTGGATAAAATTGAGGAAGACGACGATGTTCAATCAGTTTATCACACCATGGAAGAAACTGAGGACTAGCTACATTTTTTCGTAGAGTTCTCGCACTACTTTTTCGTTGACAACAGACTTCCAATTTCTCCCTAAGGCATTTTCCCATAAAGGATTTAAACTGAGAGCAATTTTGGTCATCTGCTGGTATTCCCTTTCAGACAAATGTTCGCATACCCCAGATGGAATGTCTATTTGATGTGAGTCTTTCATTTTTCTATACATCTTGGTGCCCTCTGGGTAATAGGTTTCGAGATGCTCAATTGCCATACAATTGCCAAGCCCATGTTTAATGCCCTTAACAAAAGACAATCCATAGCTCAAGGCATGGACTATTCCAACTTGGGAATTGGCAATACTCACACCTCCTAACCAAGAGGCCATCATTAATTGCTCGCTTTTTTCAAGAGTGGTCAACTTAGAATTTAAAAAAACATTCTCGCATAGTGCCATAGCTTTTTCACCATGAACTTGGCTAAAGGCATTTAAGAAAGTCCCATTTAAGGATTCCACACAATGGATAAAACAGTCCATTCCAGTGTAAAACCACTGATTCTTGGGAACATCCAAGGTCAATTCAGGGTCAAGAATGACCTGATCAAAAGGTGTGAAGTCGCTATTAATGCCTAATTTCATTTCTGGACCTTTCAAAACGGCCGTTCTTGACACCTCGGCTCCAGTCCCTGAAATGGTAGGAATACCTAAACTATAGACTCCTGGGCTTTGAACCAAATCCCAACCTTGATAATCAGAAGCGCCACCTTTGTTGGTCAGCAATAGGGCAACAGCCTTGGCCAAATCCATAACAGACCCACCTCCTATTCCTATCACTCCAGAGGGAAGTTCTTGGTAATTGAGGATAATTTGTTGAACCAAATCGTCCACCTGAATGGTCGTTGGTTCTTCTATGGTGGACACGAAAATAATTTGGTCATCGTAGGAACATGGAATTTTTTGGACGATATCATGTCTCTGAGTAAATACGTCATCCACCAAAAAAACAAAAGGTGCTCTGGCGTTTCGACGGTGAGATAGTAATACGGAATTCAATTGATCGAAAGTGCCAATCCCGAACAGAACTCTTGGCACTAATGACATGTTTCTGAAAGACGCAGGCATCAAGACAGTTTATTTGAATTCCAAACCTTCTGAGCTTCTTCAAGATCTTCGGGGGTATCAATTTCAATCCCTAGTACATCAGTCTCTACCATTTGGATTTTTCTACCGTGTTCTAAAAATCTCAAACATTCAATTTTCTCAGACAATTCTAACATTTGCGGCTCTAGTTTTTGAAAATCCAGTAGAGCTTGTTTCCTAAAGGCATAAACGCCTTTATGTTTAAAAAATTGAGTTTCATCAGAATTATCTCGTGAAAACGGAATGGCATGCCTAGAGAAATAAATCGCTAAGCCTCTTTGATCAGTAATTACTTTAACCGTATTTGGATTTTGAATTTCTTTAGGATCGGTTATTTTTACCATTAATGAAGCCAAATCAATTTCCTTTTTAAAATCTGTATTGAATGAGGCTATCAATTTTTCTAAACTCCTTTTCTCGGCAAAAGGCTCGTCTCCTTGGACATTGACAATCAAATCGACATCCATATCATGAACGGCCTCGGCAATACGGTCGCTTCCTGATTGGTGGTCCAATCTACTCATCAAAGCCTTGCCACCCGCAGCGACAATAGTGTCAAAAATAAGTTCACTGTCCGTTACCACAAAAACGTCGTCGAAAAGTTGGGTTTGAAGTGTTGCCCTGTAAGTTTGAACAATCACTGGAGCGTCGCCTAAAGTCTTCATTAATTTTCCCGGAAAACGAGATGCCTCGTATCGGGCTGGAATCATTGCAATTATTTTCATCGTAGCGTTAAAAATCAAAAATAAGCTAATAATTTCGTTTTTCTAGACCAACTTCATCATCGAAATAATTAGAGTCAAAACCCAAGAGATACAGACGATTTTGCGCCCTAGTCATGGCGGTATACAACCAACGGTAATAATTCAAATCTGGCCCTTCGGGTAAGTAGGGCTGTTCTATGAAAACTGTATGCCATTGCCCTCCTTGAGACTTGTGGCAAGTCATGGCATAAGAAAACTTAACCTGAAGTGCGTTGAAGTGGGGGTTTTGCTTGATTTTCAAAAATCGCTTGTAATTAGACGATTCTCCAACGTAATCTTCCTTAACAGCATTGTAGAGTTGGTTATTCTCTTCATAAGTCAAGGCTGGCGTTTCTGAGGATATGGTATTGAGAAGCAGCACTGTTTCGAAAGGTTTCATTTTTGGGTAATCGACCAAACGCACCTTGACACGGGCAAAATCAAAACCATAAAACGATTCAAACTTGTAAATTTCCAAAACCTCAATGGTATCTCCATTTGCAATGAAAGCTGCTTCAGTTTCGGGCTTTACCCAAAAATAGTTGTTTTTTACCACCATCAAATAGTCGCCGACCGACAACTGCGCCTCGTTAAACAATATCCTTGTTCTAATTTGTTGGTTGTAGAGATTTGCTCTCTTATTTGACCTCACAATAATTGCAGTGTTTTCATTGCCAACGTTACTGTAAGAATCGTTGAGGGCATCCAAAACATCATTGCCGTCTTCTAGTCTGATGATGTCTTTGAATCCCTTGAGCAACATTTTAATTTGTCCCGATCCATCGTTTTGGATTTCCCTTCTCACTTCGGTGGCATTGTACAAAATACCTGATTCTAATTGCTGTCGCATCACCTGGGTCAAATCGACCGAACGAACTTGTTTATCGTAATTTGTCTCAAAATACAAGGACTCAAGGGCAGGGCTAAGATCCAGTTTAACAGGAGGCAGTTGGGCGGTGTCTCCAATGAAAACCAATTTGCATTGATGTCCGCTAAAAACAAATTGTATCAAATCGTCGAGCAAAGAACTGCCATCTCCAGTAAATTCATTGGAACCATCCGATATCATGGAAGATTCGTCAACAAAAAATATGGTTTTTCTGTTTTTATTGGGTTGCAAAACGAACTTAATCCCACCTCCTTTATCGGTTCTAGGGAAATAAATGAATCGATGAATGGTAGAAGCCTCCATTCCCGAGTAATTAGAAATGACTTTAGCTGCTCGTCCGGTTGGTGCCAAAAGGATAGCTTTTTTCTGAACATGCCATATATTCGAAACCAAAGTGCTGATTATTGAGGTTTTACCAGTTCCTGCGTGCCCACGTAAAATGAAAATTTCAGAACCTGAAGGCAACATGATAAAGTCTGTCAATTGACTCATAACCAATGATTGTTCTTCAGTCAAATCATGAGGAAATTTCTCAGAGAGTATCTGATAAAAAGCTTTAGATGTAGTTATGGGAGCCATATTGAGATTCTGTTCAAAGATATATAGGAATTTTCGGCGCACAGTCTTTTACGATTAAAAAAAAATTGTAGATTTGTTTTCGGTCCTGAATAAATAATTTAAAAACAAATTATGCTGAATCTTTTATTAGTCGTTTTCGCTCTAGTTGCCGTAACTGTTGGTGTGGTGTGGTTAATCGACAAGTTTGTACCTGATGCTTTTAGAAAATACATTCTCATCGTTCTTTACGCCTTGATTGGATTTTTGGCCTATCAGACGTTTATGTCGGTTTACGGTGAAATCCAATTCAATCAGAGAAAACAAATTGCCTATAAAAAGGTAATCAATAGTTTGATTGATATACGGGATGCGCAATTGGCTCACAGATCTGTTAAAGGAACTTTTCAAAAGGACTTTGCTAAGCTGATAGAGTTTGTAGAAACCGAAAGATTCACCATAACCCAACGCAGAACTGTAACAGTAATAGATCAAGAAATGACAAGACGTTTTGGTGGCGTCGAAACTACCAAGGAAATTGTGGTTGTAGATACGCTTGGTTATGTTTCTGTGCGCGACTCGCTTTTCGGAACAGACACTCGTTATAAAACTATGATGAACGTTCCAGTCGGAAAACCAGTCACTTTGTTCGAAATGACAGCAGGCACAATCGATCAAAACGGCGTTAATATTCCAGTTTTTGAAGCTAAGGTGTTAAAGAAATACATTCTTTTCGGAGAAGATCCGAACTTGATTAAAATGGAGGAGAATGTAGTTTCTGTTGATGGTGTCAATGGCGATGCCCTCCGAGTAGGATCTATGGAAGAAGTAAATACTAACGGCAACTGGCCAAAAAACTATTCCAACGAGTAATTCAAACCCAAATATTACAAATTTAGCATTGTCCATTCAAACGGGTTTGAGTGGACTTTCTTTTTGTGTCAAAGACACAGCGAGCAACTCCTTTGAGCACTACATCGAACACCCTACTTTGGACAATAATAGTCCTGAGAGTTTACTCAAGGACTTGATAAACGCCTTCGAATCTAATCCAGCCTTGCAAACCGAATTCGATTCGGTTCGTGTCATTCATGACAATGCGTTGTCAAGTATTGTCCCTTTAGAAATATTAGACCCAGAAAAATTGGGCGATTATTTAAAATTCAATGTGGCGCTCTTACCAGATGACTTTGTGGCCTACGACGAGCTTAATAATCTCAATTGTGCAGTTGTTTTTGTGCCTTTTGTAAACATCAATAACTATGTCTATGAGCATTTTGGCAGTTTTGAGTATCATCACCAATCTTCGATATTGTTGCAGCGATTACAATCCCTCTCCGCTAACGATGATGAAAAAGTATTGAGACTGCACATCCAAGAGAAATATTTTGATGCAATTTGTTTTAAAGGAGATCAGTTAATTTGCTACAACAGATTCAATCATCAAACACCTCACGATTTCCTGTTCTACTTGTTATTTTTGGTTGAGCAATTGGGCCTAGATCCAGAAAAAGTGACCTGCGAACTGTTCGGCAAGGTAGACGAAATGAGTCCCTGTTACAAGGAAGCCTACAAGTACATCAGACACACCAATTTGCTTAAACCTAAGGTTGAGACCAATTTAATCAATCTCAAAAAAAACTTTGTAGCATTGAATAGTTTCTAATGCGGATCATCTCAGGAAGTCATAAGGGTCGAAGGATTCAAGCACCAAAAAAATTGCCCGTCCGCCCCACCACAGATATAGCCAAAGAAGGCCTGTTCAATATTCTCGCCAACCGTTTTGATTTTGACAGCATCAATGCTTTAGACTTGTTTTCTGGCACTGGCAATATCAGTTTCGAACTGGCATCAAGAGGTGTTGAGGAAGTTGTAGCTATTGACCATACGCCGGCATGCGTAGCATTTATTGCCAGAACAGCCGAAGCCTTTGGCTTCGATATTGCTGTCAAAACCTCGGAAGTACAAAGATTTTTGGAACGCGAAACGCGTACTTTTGATCTGATTTTTGCAGACCCGCCCTATGACTTCACAGTCGATCAACTATTGACCATTGCCGATGTAGTGATGAAACGAAGTTTGTTAAAGTCTGATGGCGTTTTGGTAATAGAACACAGTAAGCATACCGACTTGAGCCAACACAGCTGTTTTGAAAACAAACGCTCGTACGGCAATTCTGTGTTTAGTTTTTTTGGGCAATAAAAAAAAGCAGACCTGTAAGCCGAATTCTGTATTTCAAATTCATGAAACCCTTATCATTTATCTGAGTGTCATGTTGCCATGACACTTTAGCTGCCTACCCTCCGATATCGTGCGTGCAGCACTCAAACACCGGTATACATGGCATTGCACCGCATAGAGTTTACCTGATTTCACTACAGCATTACCTGTACATCCTTTCTGTTGCACTTTTCCTGACCTCGCGATCGGTGGCCGTTAGCCACTATGCTGCACTATGGTGTTCGGACTTTCCTCTACTCATCACTGAGCAGCGATAAGGCGGTCTGCTTTAGCGCAAAAGTAGTCAAAATGTTAATAAGTACTCACAATTGCTCGGTAGTGCCTTTCCTAATCAAATCCGTTTGGCTAAATTTGTTTTTAAGTCTGTCTAGTAATGCTATGAGTGATCAATCTACCCGATTTGTTGTTTCTGCCTTAAAATACCGCCCTCAAGTGTTCGAGGACGTGGTGGGCCAATCGGCAATTACTAGCACGCTGAAAAATGCTATCGATCAAAATCACCTTGCACAGGCCCTGCTTTTTTGTGGTCCAAGAGGAGTAGGAAAAACAACTTGCGCCCGCATTTTGGCCAAAATGATCAACAGAAAAAACGATCCTTCTGAATTCAACGAGAACGAAGATTTTGCATTTAATATTTTTGAACTGGATGCTGCATCCAATAACTCGGTCGACGACATCAGAAATTTGACTGACCAAATTAGAATTCCACCCCAAGTTGGTGAATACAAAGTCTATATCATTGATGAGGTACACATGCTTTCTCAAGCCGCTTTCAATGCCTTTCTAAAAACCTTAGAAGAACCTCCGAAGCATTGCATTTTCATTTTGGCCACTACCGAAAAGCACAAGATTATTCCAACCATTTTGTCGCGTTGTCAAATCTTTGATTTCAAACGAATCACCGTTGGTGATGTGAAAAATTATTTAAAAAAAGTTGCGGATGATCAAGGGATAAATGCTAGTGACGATGCCCTTCATATTATCGCTCAAAAGGCCGATGGCGCCATGCGCGATGCGCTTTCTATCTTTGATCGTGTCGTGAGTTTTTCGGGAAAAGAACTGACGCTTCAGGCGGTGACAGAAAACCTCAATGTCTTGGATTATGACGTATATTTCAAAACAACAGACGCCATCATCAACCATGACATCCCAAGCCTTTTGATGACCTTCGACGCGGTCCTTGATCAAGGTTTTGATGGACAACATTTTATACGAGGACTGGCCTCTCATTTCAGAGACTTATTGATTTGCCAATCTACAGCCACTCGGACCTTACTTGAAGCCGGAGAACAAACCAAACAAAAATATTTGTCTCAGTCAAAGGCGGTGGATCAAGATTTATTGCTTCAAGGAATAGATTTGGCTAACAGTTGTGATTTGAAATACAAAAGCAGTCAAAGTCAAAGGCTTCTGGTTGAACTCTGTCTCATGCAACTTGCCTCCATCACTTTCAGTGATGAAAAAAAAAACAGCACTCCTGAAATAATTCCTGCTAGCGCAGTAAGAGCTTCTTCAAGTTCCACTGAACCCCCGATTTACATTGAGGAAGCCAAAATAGATGCCGTTGCCGAGCCCACAACTGACGAAAAAGAAGAACAGGTGCCACAGCTTCCCGAAATCATCCTCAAAAATCCAAATAGACCACCATCTGGATTATCGATTAAGAGTATTGAGAAAAAAAAGGCTCATGAACTCAAACGAATTGAAGTCAATGAAGTGCAAACAGAGAGCCTACCAGCAATGGCTTTTAAAGAGGAAGATCTTTTCGAACATTGGAATAAATACCGCTTGAAACTAGAAGAAAGTGGACAGCATAATTTGGCATCTATTCTGGGAATTAGTGAACCCAAGCTAGAAAATTGCACCATTCATTTGAGTTTACCTAACACCACTAACAAAAGAGAACTAATGCGTGAACAAGGTTCACTGCTAAAATATCTTCACCAGGCTCTTCAGAATTATACCATAGAGTTGGCTATCGAGATCAATGAGGAAACCGTCAAAAGTTTTGTTTATACCGATGCCGAAAAATTTGAAAAACTCAAAGAAAAAAATCCTGCCCTAGAACAACTCAGACAAACTTTTCAATTAGACCTATGAAAACCATGCTTGGCCTTAAACTTCCTACCGACCCGCGATGGGTGAACATAGCAGAAAAGAATATTGAAGATATCTTGGTTGATCATGCATTTTGTGAGCAAAAGGCCGCTAGCACTGCCATTTCGTTTATAGTGACTTATCCTGAATATACCGAGTTAGTTCAAGAGATGACTGCGTTGGCAACCGAAGAAATGAGTCACTTCAAGATGGTTCACGACTTGCTTATTGCCAGAGGTTGGGTATTGGGCCAAGACCGAAAAGACGACTATGTGATAAAGCTGAGATCTTTTTTTCCTAAAGGCGGTAGTCGATTGACTCAACTGGTCCACCGTCTTTTGGTGGCTGCTTTGATTGAAGCGAGGAGTTGTGAGCGATTTAGACTATTGTCAGAAAATTTAAAGGACAAAGAATTGGCTGTGTTTTACAAAAAACTGATGATCAGTGAAGCCAATCATTATACACTTTTTTTGAAGTTTGCAAGAGACTACGGTGGCCGAGAATGCGTTGATGCAAAATGGGAAGCACTATTAAAATATGAAGCTCAAGTCATGGAGGGACTTGGAAAAGAAGAAACAATTCACGGCTGAGGAACAGGATAACCCTCCAATGTTCCCAAATGAATACTTTTTACAATCCCATCGGCCAATCCGATTTTTGGAACAAAAATATCCACTGCTCGACCCCATTTCATGGCATTCAAATAAATCTTTAGAGCAGGCTCTATAACATCCGCACGGTCCGGTTTCAAACCCAATTGAACTACGCGATCTTCATAAGACATGTCTGTAATCTTATCGTAATAATTTTTTAAGTGTTTATAAGTCAATGGCTTCCCTTCCTTTTTTCGAGATTGACTAAAAACAGTGTTGATACTTCCTCCTGATCCCATAGCATGAACCCTAGTCAAGTTTTTGGTGTTTTCTGTAACCCATTTTTTAACTTTCAACCATTCCTTTTCACCTTCTTGCGACTTACCTAACCTGAGTGTACCCAATCTGAAGGATTGTGAAGCTAGTTTTACTCCTCGTTTAATCACGGAAAGTTCAGTACTACCTCCACCTACATCAATATACAAGTAAGTCTTCAAAGGGCTGACAGCAACAGAAATTTCCATACTGGCTAGAATATCAGCCTCAACCATACCGTCAATGATATTGACTTGAATTCCAGAAGTTTGATAGATTTCATCTACTATAGTGCCTCCGTTTTTCGATTCTCTCATGGCAGAAGTAGCAGCAGCGCGGTAAAGACTGACTTTGTGCAGACGCATTAACAAGGCGTAGGACTTCATGGCTTCAATCAACCGGGATTTGTTATTGTCAGATATGATTTGATCATGAAATACGTCTGAACCCAATCGAATTGGCACACGCACTAGGGACACTTTACGGATGGCAACGAGTTTGTCGTTGGCCGATACCACGTGAGCAATTAACAGACGAACAGCGTTGGATCCAATATCTATACCTCCAAAAACATCAATTTTTAAATTCAAACTATAAATAATTTTCAATTAATTCAAACGCCTCCATTTGAGAACGGATTGGCGCATTTCCACTTAACTTGTACGCATTGGGTTCCCCATTATTGATTACTCGTGCCTTCTGATTATCAGTCCAACAAAGATTAAAAACGGCATTGAGTCTTCGCTTAACTTCAGGATCATAAATTGGACAACTGACCTCAATTCGATTTTCCAAATTTCGAGTCATCCAGTCCGCCGACGAAATGTACATGAGTTCATCATCTCCTTCGCCAAAAATAAACAATCTGGTGTGTTCGAGGAACCTGTCGACAATACTAATTACTTCGATATTTTCACTCATACCTTTCACCCCAGGAACCAAACAGCAAATACCGCGAACAATCATTTGAATCTTTACTCCTGCTCTACTGGCTTCATAGAGTTTATCAACCAACTTGTGGTTAGAAAAACTATTCATTTTAAGTTTGATCAAAGCATTTTTACCTGCCCTTGATTTTTCAATTTCGTGGTCAATCAACTTATAAAGTTTTGATTGGGTGTGATTTGGAGAAGTGATGATGTGCTTGTAACGGTAAATTTTGTAAGACGTTTCGAAAAAATTAAAGACCTTTTCAAAATCCTTCAATATGTCCCGATGCGCGGTCAGTAAGGTGAAATCTGTATAGTAGAGTGCCGTGAACTCATTAAAATTACCCGTACTTACGAAACCGTATCGTTTGATTTTGTTTTTTTCCAATCGACCAATTACACACAATTTGCTGTGTACTTTCAAACCTTGAACCCCAAAAATAACATTTACTCCATTGGCTTCCATTTGCTCAGCGGCCTTAATGTTGGCTTGCTCGTCAAATCTCGCTTGTAGTTCTATACACGCCGTTACCTCTTTACCATTTTTTGCTGCATTAATTAACGCACTGGCAATCTGAGAGTTCTTGGCCAAACGATAAATTGTGATTTTGATGTATTTGACTTTAGGATCTATTGCTGCCTCTCGTAAGAATTTAACAATATAAGAAAACGAGTGATAGGGGGAATAGATCAGTTTGTCCTGGGTTTTGATAACGTCAAACATGCTATTCCCTTGCTCAAAAGCTTGAATAGGAAGGGGATTAATCTTAGGGTATCTCAATTCCTTTCTGCCCAAACCAGGAAAACGAGTATAATCACGGCGGTTATGGTATCGTCCTCCAGGAATAATGCTGTCCATTTGATCTATTCCCATCTTTTCCATCAAGAATTTCAGTGTATCTTCACTAATCGACTTGTCGTAAACAAAACGTACCGGATCACCCAATTCTCTGTCCTTTAAGCTGTCTTTCAATTTTCTTACAAACCCTTTACTCAGGTCGCTGTCGATGTCCAATTCCCCATCTCTCGTGATCTTGATCATATGAGCTTCGATCGATTTGAAATTGAAAATTTTAAAAATGTCTTTAAGAAAGTACCTCAAAATATCGTCAATCAAGATGACATATTCTTTGTCACCGACTTTGGGCAATACCACAAATCTGTCAATAGACTTTTGGATTTCAATTAAGGCATACTGGGTCAATTTGGAGGCCTTCAGCATGCGAACAGCCATATAGGCCGCATCATTCCTCAAAATGGGCATAGAGTGATTTTCCTCAAGCATGATAATCGCCAAGTCTGGAAACACCACTTGTTCATAGTACTGCTTCAAAAATACAGCTTGGCTTTCAGTGATATCTTCCTCGTTGATTATGAAAATATTGTGCAACCTAAGTTCTGCGCTAATGGTGTCTAATATTTTCAAACTCTCCGATTGCTGATCAATCACTGTTTTTGTAATCATCTCCATTAAAGGACTTGCCTGCATCCCGCCCAATTGGCTGGAAGCATCCTTACCTGAAATTTGTATCCGCTTGATAGTGGCATATCGAACTCTGAAAAATTCATCCAAATTATTGGAAAAAATCCCTAAAAAATGGAGTCTGTCAATGATTGGTACTCTTTGATCAGCTGCCTCTTGTAAAACGCGAGCATTAAAATCGAGCCAACTTAAGTCGCGATTTACATATGTGTTAACGATATCTCTCAAATGGTAATTTGTTTTGGTTTAACAAACAATTCGGTTTGGCCGCCTCGTGACACGTCTCTCCATGAGTCTGATGAAAAGGAAAGCACGACTAAGCCAGCAGTCGGGACGTTTTCAATACTCTTGTCTCCCCAAGAGTTGGCCAAATTAGTCAGCGCAAAATTGTGACCAAACAACATGACCGTATTTAATGAATCATCTAAACCATAGACTACTTCGGCTAATGAATTTCCTGAAAAGTCATACAATCCTTCCTTGTACACTACCTTATTAATAGGAAAATTCAATACAGAGGTAAAAACGGAGCAAGTCATTGATGCCCTTTCAGCTGGACTGCTCAAAATAGCATCAATTTCATAGGACTGTTCAGCAAAAAAAGACGCCACTTTAGCAGCGTCATCCAAGCCTCTTCTCAGCAATGGTCTCTCACGATCACTCACGGGATGTTCCCATGACGATTTTCCATGTCGCATTAGTATCAATGTTTTCATCGCTGTAATTCTATTTAGGGTGCCAATCTAACTCGCTGCCATTGGTCCGCATCTTTTGTAAAAAGAATACGGTCGTGCAATCGGTTGGCTCTACCTTGCCAAAACTCCATCGATTTGGGTCTGACCAAAAACCCACCCCAATGGGTTGGTTTAGGCACTGAAACTCCTTCGAATTTCTGTTCGAAATAAGTCAATTGTTCTTCCAAAAACTCTCGACTAGGCACTATGCTGCTCTGTGATGAAGCATGAGCGCCAATTTGACTGCCTCTTGGGCGGCTGTTAAAGTAAATCGTGCTTTCCTCCTCGCTCACTTTTTCGACTTCTCCCTTAATGATAATTTGACGTTCTAGAGCTGGCCAAAAAAAAGACAAACATACCTTTGGGTTTTGAATAATGGCTTTGCCTTTGTTGCTTTCAAAATTGGTGTAGAAGACAAACCCCTCGACGCTATAACCTTTCAGCAAAACAACACGTGAACCAGGAAAACCGTCGGCGTCAATAGTGGCAACGGTCATGGCGTTGACTTCCTCGACACCCTTGTGATTGGCTGCTTCACCAAACCATTGATTAAAAAAATCGAGCGGATTCAAAGGGATTTGAGATTCAATCAATTCTCCCTTTTGGTAAGATTTTCTAAAGTCACTCAGATTGTGCTGCATGGGTGCAATTTACAAGAAATTCCTTTGCTAAAAAAGGTGATTATGAGAATGTTACCATACAAATTCTTTGCCATTTTCGGCTAAAAAAGTCTTTTCAAATACCTCATTGGCCTCCAGTAAAAAATGGTCCTCCACTTCGTAACGCGACGAAAAATGGCCTAAAATCAATTGGCTCACATTGGCCAATTTTGCAATTTCCGCAGCTTGTCTAGCCGTGCTGTGCAAAGTTTTGATTGCCAATCCTTCATCCACGTTCAAAAAAGTTGACTCGTGGTACAGACAATCCACACCTTGAATCAGCGGAACAATGGCAGGAGAAAACGCTGTGTCGCTGCAGTAGGCGTACGATTTAGTTTTTGGTGCATCAAAGGTGACCTCTTCGTTCTTGATCAATTGCCCAGTTTCATTCATGACATCAAATCCCTGTTTCAGTTTTGAAAAATAGGCTTTGTCTATTTGAGTATCTCGAGCAGCTGGTGCGTTCAGTCTTCTTTCAGAAGGTTTTTCTGAAAACAAAAATCCATTGGTGTAGATCCTATGATTCAGAGGAATGGATGAGACTATTACATTGTTGTCTTCAAAAACTACTTGAGTTTTGTCCCCCGTTAATTCGTTAAAAATCAATTGATAATCTATTCTTGACTGCGAGAGTTTCAGTTGGACTTCTATCAATTCCTTAATACCTTTAGGACCATGAACGTGGAGGTCTGAAGTCCTGCCTAGCAATCTAAAGGTAGAGATAAGCCCAATAAGGCCAAAAACATGGTCGCCATGGAGGTGAGAAATAAAAATGTGTTTGATCTTAGAGAAACTGATTTTAAATTTCCTCAATTGAACTTGGGTACCTTCTCCACAATCAATCAAAAAAAGGTGATTTCTTATTTCAAGAATTTGCGATGTTGGGTTCGCATTTGCTCTGGGAGTTGCTGAGTGGTATCCTAAAATGGTCAGTTTCAAATCGGTAAGTTTAAAATCCTAAATCTCGCTCCATTTCCTCCAATTCCACCACATCATAAGCTTCTCGAAGAGTTGGCGCAGCAGAGAGTATTTCGGGCAGTTCTTGGATGGATTGTTCGGATAAAACTAGGACTAAAGACAGTGATTTTCGTTTGAGGTGAGCCTTGGCCTCAATACATTTTGAGGCACAATACTCTGAGACAGAGTCAAGATCATGCATGTCGAGAATAAGGTGCTTAGAAATCGAATCCAATTGGTTGAATCGTTCCAGGACCATCTCTTCCTCGTTTGCTGTCACAACAATGCAATCGTCTCTCATGATTGTCGTTTACCTTTTGATTTTAGATGCTAACAGGTACATTACCGCCATGCGCACTGCAACACCATTTTCAACCTGATCTAGAATAATGGCGTAGTTAGAATCCGCTACCTCCGAAGTGATTTCTACCCCGCGGTTTATCGGGCCAGGATGCATAATTACAATTTCTTTACTCAGGTCTCTCAAGATGTCCATGGTCAGGCCATATTGCATGGCATACTCACGAGTAGAAGGAAAATAACTCGTGACCATGCGCTCATTCTGAACGCGAAGCATATTGGCAACATCACACCATTCGAGTGCCTTCTTGAGGTTGGATTCAACACCTACTCCCAAGCTTTCAATGTGTTTTGGCAACAAGGTTTTTGGTCCGCAGACCTTTACCTCGGCCCCTAGTAATTTTAGAGCAAAAATATTCGACAAGGCTACACGGCTGTGAAGTACATCGCCAACTATAACAACCTTTTTTCCAGCAACGTCTCCCAATCTCTCGCGAATGGAGTAACAATCCAAAAGAGCTTGAGTTGGATGTTCATGGGTACCGTCACCTGCATTGACTACAGACGCATCGATATGCTTTGAAAGAAAAATTGGCGCTCCCGGACTGGGGTGGCGCATAACGACCATGTCGACTTTCATGGATAAAATATTCTGAACAGTGTCGATCAGGGTTTCGCCTTTTTTGACCGAGGATTGAGATTCAGAAAAATTCACAACATCGGCAGACAGCCTTTTCTCCGCCAGTTCAAAGGACAATTTCGTTCTGGTTGAATTCTCAAAAAACAAATTGGCGATGGTAATGTCTCTTAGCGAAGGTACCTTTTTGATGGGCCTGTTGATCACCTCTTTGAATTGATCGGCCGTTTGAAATATCAATTGTACATCGTCTTCCTTGAGGTACTTGATTCCTAGTAAATGGTTAACACTTAGTTCACTCATCAGATCATTGGTTTTCTAAAAACACTGCGTCTTGACCTTCAATTTCACTCCAACTGACGACAACGTGCTCTTCATTAATGGCATCGACTTGTCGGCCACAATAATCGGGCTGAATTGGCAAATGTCTGCTGAAACGTCGGTCGATTAATATCAGTAATTCAATTTGAGCGGGACGACCAAAGTCTTGAACGGCAGTCAGAGCAGCTCTAATGCTTCGGCCAGTATAGAGAACATCATCAATAAATACAACCTTTTTGTTCTCTACCACAAAGTCTATTTCAGTGGAGTTAGCTTCTATTGGTTTAGCACTGCGTCGGAAATCATCTCGGTAAAAAGTAATGTCTAAATATCCTATGGTAATTTTTGGAATGTGGTAGTCATTTTGAAGAATATGGGCCAATCGTTTGGCTAACATTTTTCCACGTGGCTGAATGCCAATTAGAATAGTATCTATAAAATCTCCGTGGTTTTCAATCAATTGATAGGCCAATCTTCGAATTGTGATCTGCAGTTCACGTGCGCTAAGTAGCTCTTTCTGACTCATCTTGTGTCACTAACTTGGCAAAGTTACGCCATTTTTATGTATTTCAATTCGAGTTTATTCCTCATAAAAAAACCCTCCATAAAGGAGGGTTTTAAAATTGTGGTTAGGCATTGCCTTCCATTTCATCTTTCAGCCTCTGCAACGTTTCATTGGCATCTCCAAAAGTTGGTTTGGATTCGTCTTCAGAAGAAGATTGTTTCGACTGTTTGCTGGCACTTTTGACATTTTGAGCCTCAGACTCTTTGAAAATTGCCATGTGCGACGCTACTACTCGTCTGAATTCTTTGTTAAATTCAATAACTTTAAATTCCGCTGTTTCTCCTTTTGTCAATTTAGAACCGTCTTCCTTTTCAAGATGACGTGTTGGAACAAATGCTACGATATGGTCGTTGAATTCCACCGTCGCACCCTTATCTACCATCTCAGTGATTTGAGCGGAATGAACAGTTCCCAAGGCAAATTCAGCCTCGTATTTGTCCCATGGATTGTCCATGGTGTGTTTGTGACTTAAACTCAGTTTACGTCCTTCAACATCCAATTCTAAAACTTCTACTTCTAGCACATCGCCAACGGCACAAAATTCACTTGGATGCTTGACCTTCTTGGTCCAAGACAAGTCTGATATATAAATCAACCCATCGATTCCTTCTTCAAGTTCCAAGAAAACACCGAAGTTTGTGAAGTTACGCACTACTCCTTTGTGTCTGGATCCTACAGGGTATTTTGAGGTAATGTCGGTCCAAGGATCAGAGGACAATTGCTTGATTCCCAATGAAATCTTGCGTTCCTCTTGATCAATGCTTAAAATTTCAACATCGATTTCCTGTCCAACCTTAACGAAATCTTGAGCCGAACGCAGATGCGTTGACCAAGACATTTCAGAAACGTGAACTAATCCTTCGACACCGTCTGCGATTTCTACAAAAGCTCCGTAATCGGCTATTACAGCTACCTTCCCTTTTACCTTGTCGCCAACTTTCATGCCTTCACCAACAGCTTCCCATGGATGTTTGCTCAGCTGTTTTAGACCTAGTTGAATCCTGGACTTATCTTCATCGAAGTCTAAGATTACTACATTCAATTTTTGATCCAATTCTACTATTTCACTTGGGTGCGAAATTCGAGACCAAGAAAGATCAGTAATGTGAACCAATCCATCAACTCCTCCAAGATCCATGAAGACCCCGTATGAAGTAATGTTTTTGACCACACCCTCCAGAACTTGACCTTTTTCAAGTTGAGAAATAATTTCTTTTTTCTGTTCTTCGATATCGGCCTCGATCAATGCTTTGTGAGAAACAACGACGTTTTTGAATTCATGGTTAATTTTAACCACTTTGAATTCCATTGTTTTATTCACGTATTGATCGTAATCTCTAATTGGCTTGACGTCGATTTGTGAACCTGGCAGGAAAGCCTCAATGCCGAAGACATCGACAATCATTCCACCTTTGGTGCGACATTTCACAAATCCATTCACAATTTCTCCAGACTCATGAGCCGCATTTACGCGATCCCATGCCATAACAGCGCGAGCCTTGCGGTGAGACAACACCAATTGACCTGTAGCATCCTCTCGGACATCTACCATCACTTCTACCGTGTCACCAACTTTTAATCCTGGATTGTAACGGAATTCATTTAGGGAAATAACGCCTTCTGATTTGGCATTGATATCTACAATAACGTCTCTATCCGAAATGTGAGTTACAGTGGCTTTTACGACCTCATCGGTCAAAGTGTCCACAAAATTGGCCGCGACCAATTTTTCAAATTCGGCCAATTGCTTGTCTTCCAAAGCATCGATACCTTCTTTATAATTTTCCCAGTTGAAGTCTTTTAGGAATTGAGCTTGATCAACTTGATTGTATTGTTTTGGCTCTTCTTTTAAAACTGTTTCAGATGCAACAGTCTCTGTTTGTGGGGCTTCTTGTGACAAATTCTCGTTGTTCAATAATTCGTCTTGTGTTTCGTTTTCAGCCATTGCTGATGGTTTGGTTTTGTATTCTGACCTTAAGTGGATAAAGCGATTCAAATCAGAAGCTGATTGTTCCTTTCTACCCTTGACATCCACCAAATCGCGTTCAAAGGCGGGCAAAAATACAATTATACCTGAAAAATAAGCTAATAATCTGCGTTTTTTTACATCTATACCCTTTGTTTTCTTTATATTCGTTAACCCAATATCTAAACAAGCTACTTATGGACCTGCTTTCTAAGTACGCCAGCGTCTTTCAGCTTGGCGAAAAGTTCAAGATTAAAAACGGCAAAATTGCAATAGTCGATGGCAAAATTAATTTGCAGGGGGTAGTAAATATCCTATTTGAACAAAAACAATTGTGCAAAAAGATCAAAAGTATTGGGGGAGAGAAACCAAATGATTTCGTGGTTGACATTACGGTAATCAACAAAGACTACTACCACTTGCACCGCGTTAAAAAAGGAGAAACATTAAGCATTATTCCTAAAAAATATTATCTTGATTCCCGGAAATACATCGACATTTATGATGCTAACCGAGATCAAATTAGCCACCCTGACGAGATGTTATCCAACCTGAAAATTATAATACCCAATGTTTAACCAAAAACAAAACCTATGAGAGTACTAGTTATTTCATTTTTAATTTGCAGCTCGGCTGTATTCAGTCAAAACGAACCTTCAGAAGAGATTGTAAAAAACAACGAAGCTTCCATTAATGTTTTTAATCTCCTTATTTTTAAAGCTTTAGATGTTAGTTATGAATACTATTTGAATGAAGAATCCGGAGTGGGAGGGTCTGTACTTCTAAGTTTAGATGGAGATAAGAGGTTTAATAATGATGGTCCCTTTTATTATGAGTCATCTGCTCTCACTGGTTTCTACAAATTCTATTTTGGTCGCAGACCCAACTCGGGCTTTTTTGCTGAATTGTTCACAATGTACAGCAACGGATCATATGACGTTGATTATTATTATAACGAATCGACATTCGAAAATCAAGTTTTTTATAAGGACTTTTCTCAATTTGCATTTGGTCTTTCAGTCGGAGCCAAGTACCGTTCGAAACTCGGTTTTGCAGGGTCAATTTATTTAGGAGTTGGGAGAAACTTTTTAGACACAGAAGATACCCCAGCTTTGTCGCCAAGAATCGGAATTACTTTAGGTTACACCTTTTAGTTGATACCAGCTATCAGATTCAGTACCAAATCCAATTGATCTTGAATAGTAAGTTTTGAATTGTCAATGACAACGGATTCTTGAGTTTGAATCAACGGAGAATCTTCTCTGGAAGAATCTTGCTGATCTCTTGCAATCAAGTTGGCTTTGACAGATTCTAATGAAACATTATGGGGCTTTTGCATCAATTCGTCAAATCGACGCTTGGCACGCACATCGTCATCAGCGGTCAAAAAAAGCTTGAGTTCAGCATTTGGAAAAACGACACTTCCAATATCTCGTCCGTCCATAACAACTCCCTTTTTCAAGCCCATGGACTGTTGTTGAGAAACTAGTTTTGTTCTCACTTCAGAAATAGCAGAAACAGGACTTACCCATTCAGAAACCCGCATACTGCGAATTTCTTGTTCCACATTTTTGCCGTTTAAAAACACTTCTCCGATTCCGGTTTCTGGATTCATTTTGAATTCAATTTGAATCTGAGGCAATAGCGATATTAATTGATTTTGATTCAATTCACTGGCAATCAAACCATTATCCAAAGCATACAGGGTAACTGCTCGGTACATGGCTCCAGAATCTACATAGAGGTAGCCCATTTTTTTAGCCAGCGCCTTGGCTAGTGTGCTCTTACCAGTAGAAGAATAGCCATCAATGGCAATTGTAATTTTTTTCATGGTCATAATTGGAGTTGCATTCCAAAAAAACTGGTGTTAGACGCCGCCGCAAATCGAGCATGTGTAAAACTGAGGCGCAAGTTATTGAGTTTTATCCCAAATCCAAACGACAATCCTGAAAAATTCCGCTGTTCCAAAATTCTCAATTCCTCTGCCCGTCGGAAACTGTAACCAATACGAAGGTTGAATCCTCTATCTGGAAACAGTTCGGCTCCAAAAATGACATGGCGGAGGGCTTTATTGGCAAAACTCACCTGTTCATCAGTTTGATTTCCTTCCAAATCTGTTTCCACTCTCGCGGGGCTTGGAGCACCCAACGGCCATTGCTGGAGGTTTTCGAATGTCAAATGCCAACGAATTGGAACGTTTTCCAATTTCTGAGACAATCCAAGCGTAATTTCAAATGGCAAATGTTCCTGAAGGCCGGCATAGGTTTTGAGCTGAACTCCAAGGTTTCTGAACGCTATTGCCAAATTAAAATCCAAATCTTCATTGATGTATACCAGCCCAACATCTGATGCCAGTCCTATAGAATTGTATTGCTCAAGTTTTGAGGTAATGATCTTAACAGCAGCACCGCCATAAAAATCTGAACGTCCTAATCGTCGAGCATATCCTAAAGACAAGGCCGACTCCGAAGCCGAAAATTCATTGGTAGGGATTCCTGCATTGTCATATCCGTCAAATTTACCATAGTTAACAAATTGCACTCCAATATGAAAAGTTTGCACGCGGCGGTCAATAGTAAAAGCATAGGCCGCCGTTCCATAAGAAATATCTCCTAAGTAATTCGCGAAATTTAAGGCCAATTGATGATCCATTTCGGGATTAATGGCAGCCGGATTGTACAAGCCTTGACTGACATCATAGTCGATGTTGGTAATGGTTTTTCCTCCCAGACTGGCCTGTCTCGGAGAAGACATGAGATTCAAAAATTGATAGGTTGCATTGCCTCCAATTTGACCATAAGAAGACAAACAGCCAAACAACGCCAAAATTACCACCCTACAACGGACCATAAAACACCTTTATCAATTCATACTCAAAACGATAAACTAATAGAATTATTCTAAGCTTATTGATTTATAAGACCTTAGCGCGCACCACCTTTTGAGGAGTAATGGCATAATCGATGACTTCCTGCATCGTACTAACATAATGGAAGGACAAACCTTTGAGATAGTCTTGATTGATTTTTTCAACATCCTTTCTGTTTTCCTCACACAAAATGACTTCCTTGACTTTGGATCTTTTGGCCGCCAATATCTTTTCCTTTATTCCTCCAACGGGCAAAACTTTGCCGCGCAGTGTTATTTCTCCGGACATGGCCAATCCTTTTTTTACTCGTCTTTGCGTAAAGGATGACACCAAAGAGGTCAACATAGTGATCCCTGCGCTAGGGCCATCTTTTGGAGTTGCTCCTTCTGGTACGTGTATATGGACATTATAATTTTGGAAAACTGTCGGATCAATATTCAAATGAGATGCGTTGCCTTTGATGAATTCCATAGCAATGGTAGCTGATTCTTTCATTACAGTTCCCAAGTTACCCGTAATACTCAAGTTGCCTTTACCTTTTGACAATATGGATTCTATGAACAGGATGTCACCTCCAACACTGGTCCAAGCCAACCCAGTGACAATACCAGCTACTTCATTGGATTCGGACAAATCCCGGAGCATTTTAGGAGGACCAAGGATGTCCTCGACGTCTTGAGTTGAAGTCACAACATTATAAGGGGTTTCCATTACAATATTTTTAGCTGCATTTCGAACCATTTTGGCCAATTGCTTGTCTAACCCCCTAACACCCGATTCGCGAGTGTATCCCTCAACAATCTGTTCGAGTTGTTTTTTATTGATTTTTAAGTCTTTATTAGCCAAACCATGTTCTCTGAGTTGCTTGGGCAACAAGTGGTTTTTAGCGATTTCAATTTTCTCTTCAATGGTATAACCATTGACTGCAATGAGTTCCATTCTGTCGAGCAAGGCGAGATGAATAGAGTTTAAAGAATTGGCGGTGGCAATAAACAACACCTTGGAAAGGTCATAGCCCATTTCGAGAAAGTTGTCATAAAATTCAGTATTCTGTTCAGGATCTAAGACCTCGAGCATTGCTGAAGAAGGGTCACCTTGATGGGATTGGGTGAGTTTGTCAATTTCGTCTAAGACGAAGACGGGATTGGAAGTTCCTGCCTTCTTAATACTTTGGAGTACACGACCTGGCATAGCTCCAATATAGGTTTTTCTATGACCGCGAATCTCTGCCTCGTCCCTTAGTCCTCCTAGTGACATTCTTACATACTCTCTTCCCAATGATTCTGCGATGGACTTACCCAAGGAAGTTTTTCCCACGCCTGGTGGGCCATACAAACAGAGTATCGGCGACTTCATGTCATTTCTGAGTTTCAATACAGCCAAATACTCAATTATTCTGTCTTTAACATCTTCAAGTCCAAAATGATCTCGATCGAGAATCTTTCTGGCCCTAACCAAATCAAAAATATCATCGCTATACTCCTCCCAAGGCAAATCAAGGAACAAGTCCAAATAATTACGTTGTACTGAATATTCTGCTACTTGAGGATTCATGCGCTGAAGTTTGCCCAATTCCTTCTCAAAATGTTTAGAAACAGCTTCAGACCATTTTTTTGATTTGGACCTAATTTTCATTTCGTCCACTTCTTCCTCATAACTCAATCCACCCAATTCTTCTTGAATGGTTTTCATCTGTTGGTGCAAGAAATACTCCCTCTGCTGTTGACTGAGGTCATTTTGTACCTTAGATTGAATATCGTTTTTGAGTTCAAGCTTTTGAAACTCTAAATTCATAAAACGCAAGGTAGCCAGAGCTCTTTCTTTTAAATCGTGGGTTTCTAACAAAGCTTGCTTTTCCCCTACTTTAAGATTCATGTTTGATGAAACGAAGTTGATCAAAAAAGAACTGCTCTCAATATTTTTGATAGCAAATGATGCCTCCGAAGGGATGTTTGGGCTGTGCTTAATTATCTGTAAAGCAATTTCTTTGATGGAGTCTACAATAGCAGAGAATTCATCATCACTGTAGTAGGGTTTGACATCTCCAATATCCTTTATTTTGGCAGTCATGTAAGGCGATTCCCTAGTAATGGAGTCAATCTGAAAGCGTTTTTTGCCTTGAATGATGACGGTGGTGTTGCCATCTGGCATTTTTAAAACCCTAAGTATTTTAGCCACCGTACCTTGCAAATAAATATCGTTTACACCTGGCTCTTCTATGGCAGAGTCTTTTTGGGCAACTACCCCAATAATTTTGTCCCCACTATTTGCGTCCTTCAAGAGTTCTATGGCCGAATCTCGGCCCGCTGTTATTGGAATTACAACTCCTGGGAAAAGCACCGTATTTCGGAGAGGCAAAATGGGAAGTGAATCTGGCAGGGTTTCGGCATTAATTTCATCTTCATCCTCAGACGTCATTAAAGGAATCAATTCGGAGTTTTCGTCAAAATCACTTGCTGACAGGTTGTCTATACTTAAGAAACTGGATTTAGCCATAGGTTAAAGCGGACATTTTGTCACCTTAGAGACAAAGTTCCTTTAGGTTAATAAATTCAAAAAAATACTAAACAGCTTAAAATCAAATTTTTACAAGACATTTAAGTCTCATTTCAATTTCTAAAGTTCAATAGCCATGCCAGAACTTTAAATGATAGCTTCGTCAGAAAGTTTTTTAAGCCTTACTTTATTCAATAGAAATAACCCTACAAGAAAAAAGGCTATGAAAAACAAAATGGAACCCCTCATACTTCCTGTCACATCGGCAACATAACCATACATGGACATACCCAGTACGATTCCTATTTTTTCCGCCACATCATAAAAACTGAAATAAGAAGCCGAATCCTCCGTATTCAAAGGCAATAATTTGCTGTAGGTTGATCGAGACAAAGACTGAATTCCTCCCATTACAAGCCCAACGCAAGCGGCAGTGAAATAAAACTGGTTCGGAGTTTCGACAAAATAGGCATAAACGCAAATCAAAGTCCACATGGACAATATCGACATCAGGACGGGAATATTTCCAAATCGCTCAGACAATCGCGCGGTTGCCAAAGCACCGACCATGGCTACCAGCTGAATTAACAAAATACTAACGATAAGCCCAGTTGTAGGGTCTTGATTGCCCCATTGCAATTCCTCAACAGCAAAATAAGTCGCTGCGAGCATAATGGTTTGGACGGCCATACTGTAGACAAAAAAAGCTCTTAAAAAGCGTTTTAAGGTTAGATTATCTCCCAATGCAACCCAAATACTATTGAGCTCGTTAAAACCATTCATCATAACTTCCTTAGTGACTTTTCGAGGATCATGGGTGCCTTTTGGCAAGTGCTTAAAGGTGTATTGAGCAAATGACATCCACCAAATTCCAACCAAGACAAAAGAAATGCGAGTAGGCAATGCTTCACTTTCAAAACCAAAAACTTCATAATTGAGAATCATGAATAAATTGAGTAGCAATAGGAACACACTACCGACATAACCCATGCTAAAGCCCCTTGCGCTGACTTTATCCTGCTGCTCTGGATATGCAATGTCGGGCAGGTAAGAATTGTAAAACACCAAACTGCCCCAAAAACCAATCAAAGCAAGCATGTAACATAACACACCAAGCAAAAGGTTATCCAATGAAAACCAGAACAAACCTATACATGACAGTCCGCCTAAATAGCAGAAAAACTTGAGAAAAGATACTTTGTTTCCAACATAATCTGAAATTCCTGACAGAATTGGCGACATAATTGATATGATTAAGAAACTAAATGCAGTGACGTACCCAATTAAAGAATCGTTATTCATTGATCGTCCTAAAAACTCGACCGTATCACTGATTTTGTTGCCGTCCGGATCCTTAATTACGGTTATTGCACCGTAAAACAGCGGAAAAACTGCAGAGGTTACAACCAATGGATAGACTGAATTCGCCCAATCGTAAAACGCCCAAGCATTTACTAGTTTTTTACTTCCCTTTTTTAATTCAGCCATTAAATTGTTTTTATGCAGCAGGTTAAGCAACATGTTTTTACTAGGTCAATTCAAATGTAGCCAAAATAAATTAAGAGGAGCTTATTCTGGTCGAAAGGTCGTCACACCAAACTTGGCGGCTTCATCTTTGGCACTCTGAACTAAGGATTTAAGCTGTTCAATTCGAGTTTCGTGAGAGGGATGGGTACTCAAAAATTCCGGAGGTGCAGCTCCGTTGGCATTTTGCTTCATGCGAACCCACAACTCAGGAGCCAATTCTGGATTGTATCCAGCAATGGCCATCAGATATATTCCAATTTTATCGGCTTCACTTTCGTGTTTTCGACTGTAGGGCAATATTCCTAAAACATTACTGCCAACGCCATAGGCCATCATAAACTTGTCTCTATCCTCTTGAGATTTGTTTTGAGTTGCAGCACCGACAGCCAAAGCACCAACTTGTTGAATGCCCGCATAACTCATTCTTTGTTGACCGTGATTTGCAAGGGCGTGTGCGACTTCGTGCCCCATAATTGCAGCAATTCCTGACTCTGATTTAGCGATTGGTAATATCCCAGTGTAGAAAACAATTTTTCCACCAGGCATACACCAAGCATTGACTAAAGTATCTTTGACCAAATTGTAATCCCAACGGTAATCATTAAGGTAACCAACAGAACCGTTGGCATTCAAATAGCGCTCTGCCGCCATGGCAATGCGTCGCCCTACTCTCGATATCATTTCGGCATCTGAGCCTGTTTTGATGGTCTGATGTTCCGACAAAAACTGGTCGTATTGCTGAAAAGCCATAGGAAACAGCTGGGAATTAGGGACTAAGGCAATAGTTTTTTGCTGAGTAAATGGATTCGTAGCACAAGAGCCCAAGAGGAGCAAAATGACAGTAGATTTTAAAATAGAAATGAGCTTCATGACAAAATAGGTTTAGGAGTCAAAATTAATGAACAATACGTTAAAACCATATTAACAATATTTAAATATATTTGATAGCACGGTTTTTGTGCAACCACTTTAAACCGTAAATTTACAACATGAAAAAAAGCATCTTATTGTGCAGTATTTTGGTCTTTGTGAACTGTCAAGGCCAGACAAAAAAAACCGAAAAAGAACAATTTCCCGTTCAAAAAACCGAGTCAGAGTGGAAAAGTGAGCTCAGCGAAATGGAATACTATGTTTTAAGAAAAGCAGGAACGGAGAGAGCTTTTAGTAGTGAGTTCAACAACAATCATAAGGATGGTATGTATGTTTGTGCTGCGTGTGGCACTCCCCTTTTCAAAAGTGAGAATAAATTTGACTCGGGTTCAGGCTGGCCCAGTTTTGATCGAGAAATCAAAGGAAATGTGGCTTTTTCAGTGGACTACAATTTAGGTTACGCCAGAACAGAAGAACATTGCGCCAATTGCGGTGGTCATTTGGGACACGTTTTTAATGATGGTCCAAGTAAAACAACCGGCAAAAGACATTGTATCAATGGCGTTGCTTTAGATTTCATACCCAATAATTAATGGCCGATTTTCCAGTTCAAAAATCGGATGAAGAATGGGAGAATGTATTGACTCCCGAACAATTTTATGTGCTCCGAAAAAAGGGCACGGAACGTCCTCATACTGGTGAATTCAATTTGCATTTTGAAAAAGGCACCTATTGTTGCGCCGGTTGCAGTACTCCCCTATTTGAAAGCGACACTAAATTTGACGCACACTGTGGATGGCCGAGCTTTGATGATTCCCTGCCCGGAAAAATACTGTATAAAAAGGACCTTTCCTATGGCATGATTCGCACTGAAATAGTCTGTGCCTCTTGTGGCGGACACCTGGGTCATTTGTTCGACGATGGTCCTACTCCGACTGGAAAAAGATATTGTGTCAACTCGCTCAGCTTAGAATTTGAAAAGCCTTGAGCTTTGGACTCAACTAACTGAATGAATTTCAATTGTATTAAATGTATCGTTTTCGGTTTCATTTTGTAATTTCGTGGCTCAAAATCTGAACAACATGAGCACATACGACGTCATTATTTTAGGAAGTGGTCCAGGAGGATATGTTACAGCCATCAGAGCTTCGCAACTCGGACTTAAAACTGCAGTAGTTGAAAAGGAAAGCCTAGGTGGTGTCTGTCTCAATTGGGGTTGCATTCCTACTAAAGCACTGATTAAATCGGCTCAAGTTTTTGAATACCTCAATCACGCTTCCGATTACGGTCTCAGTGTGACTGGAGCAGAAAAAGATTTTACTGCCGTAGTCAAGCGCAGTCGTGATGTGGCGTCAGGCATGAGCAAGGGTGTTCAATTCTTAATGAAGAAAAACAATATTGATGTCATTGAGGGATTTGGAAAACTAAAACCCAACAAACAAGTCGAGGTCGACGGGAAGCTTTATAGCGCTAAAAATATCATTATAGCAACAGGAGCTCGATCACGTGAACATCCTAACCTTCCACAAGACGGAAAAAAAATTATTGGTTACCGCCAAGCGATGACCTTAGAAAGTCAACCAAAATCGATGATTGTAGTTGGGTCAGGTGCTATAGGAATTGAATTCGCCTATTTCTACAATGCTATGGGAACTAAGGTGACAGTCGTAGAATACATGCCAAGAATTGTACCTATAGAAGACGAGGATATTTCAAAGCAATTGGAGCGCACTTTTAAGAAAAATGGCGTTAACATCATGACTTCCTCAGAAGTAATCTCAGTGAATACCTCAGGAAAAGGAGTAAAGGCTACCGTAAAAACCAAAAGCGGAGAAGAAGTTCTTGAGGCTGACATTGTGTTATCTGCGGTAGGCATCAAGACCAATATTGAAAATATAGGACTTGAAGACGTAGGTATTGCAGTAGACAAAGACAAGATTTTGGTGAATGACTTTTATCAAACCAACATGCCAGGTTATTACGCCATCGGTGATGTCACAAAAGGCCCTGCTTTGGCTCACGTGGCTTCTGCCGAAGGAATCCTATGCGTAGAAAAAATTGCTGGACATGATGTAGAACCCATAGATTACGGCAATATTCCAGGATGTACTTATTGTTCTCCCGAAATAGCTAGTGTTGGACTTACCGAGGCCCAAGCAAAAGAACAAGGTTATGACATTAAAGTGGGTAAATTTCCGTTTTCAGCTTCTGGTAAAGCGAGCACCTCTGGGACTAAAGATGGTTTTGTAAAAGTTATTTTTGACGCCAAATATGGCGAATGGCTGGGTTGTCATATGATTGGAGCCGGAGTAACTGATATGATTGCTGAAGCGGTATTAGGCCGCAAATTAGAAACCACTGGGCATGATGTGCTTAAAACAATCCACCCTCACCCAACAATGAGTGAAGCGGTAATGGAAGCTGTCGCTGATGCTTACGGTGAAGTTATTCACTTATAAAACTTCGCAAAGCCAACTCATAACTTTGCAGTCCAAAGCCCAGTATGACACCTTTAGCGTGAGGAGCAATAAATGAATGGTGGCGAAATTCCTCTCTTGACAAGGTGTTGGACAAATGAACTTCTACAACAGGCGTTTCTATGGCCTTAACTGCGTCTCCAATTCCTACAGAGGTATGAGTGTATGCTGCAGCGTTCAAAATGATACCATTATAGGTGAATCCCACAGCTTGAAGTTGATCGATGATTTCACCTTCAATATTGGACTGAAAACAAGACAGCTCAACATCGGGAAAAAGTGATTGAAGTCGCTCGAAATAGCTTTCAAAGGTTTGATTGCCATAAATATCGGGTTCACGCTTGCCCAATAGGTTGAGATTTGGACCGTTGACTATGATGATTCTTGGATTCATGCTCAAAACTATTAAAAAAACCATAAATAAAACTGCGAATTGCAATTTTGAGCCTTTTCAAATGTAAATTTGTTCAAAATTATAATCATGAAACTCCTTACACTTTTGTTTATGACACTAACAGCAAATCAATCGGCTCCACCTTCAGAATCTAAGTCTATTCATCAATTCACCGTTACTGACATCAATGGCAAAGATTTTAAGTTGTCAAAATTGAAAGGAAAAAAAGTAATGATAGTCAATGTGGCCAGTAAGTGTGGCTTAACACCCCAATACGAACAACTTCAATCCCTTTATGAAACTTACGGGCCTGACAAGTTTGTAATCGTTGGATTTCCTGCCAATAACTTTCTTTGGCAAGAACCGGGTACTAATGAAGAAATCATGTCTTTTTGCAGTACGAAGTACAATGTAACTTTTCCTATGATGGGCAAAATCTCAGTCAAAGGCAAAGACAAACATCCTTTATATAAATTTTTAACCACTAAATCGGACAACGGATTATCGGACGAGGGAGTGTCTTGGAATTTCCAGAAATTTCTGATTGATGAAAACGGAATATTGGTCAAGGTCGTTTCGCCTAGAACTGAACCAAACAGTCCTGAAATAGTTAATTGGCTGAAGTAATACCAATAAAAAAAACCCCGCAAAAGCGGGGTTTTTAATATAAGTAAAGATTGATTTACAATTTGAAACCCAATCTTAAAAATCCAGTAATACCTGAACCTAGTCCCCAAGAGGTGAGATTGTCGCCACCATCTGGACTTACGGAAAGAATTCCAAGGTTATATCCTACTTCAGTACCGATGTAGACATTAGGAATAACATAATAGTCGGCACCCACAAACAACCCTGCAAGAATGCCAAGTGTTGATCCTTTGTCGCCATCTGCTGTGTTAGCATAGGCCAATCCTCCTTGGTAACCCCAATAGGTTGACAAACGCTCTGCTCCAGCAAAGTGGTTCTCAATACCGTATCCAACTAAAAGACCAAAAGAGGTATCCTCTCCGTCAATACCGCTATCTGCAACTTCCAAAGAAGCCATATAACGTTTTGCTTTGGTGTCTGAGTCAAATTTTCGCATCATGAATGCGCCATTGGCAACTTCTGACTGTGCGAACATACCAGAACCTGTAAAGTTTGGCATAAATTGAATTTCAACCATGGTATCACCAGCACTAGGCTTAGTAAAAGTACCAGCATTTGTTGTGATCTGAGCGCTCGCCATTGCAGTTACAGCAAGGAAAGCAATTGAAAAAATTGACTTTTTCATTTTGTTATTATTTTAAGTTAACGGTACAAATTAACAAAAAATAAATGTTATTAACAAAAAAATGTTTATTTCTATATAAAATCAATTAAATCAGGTCATGAAATATTTCAATTTATCAATTCCCAAAATCAAATAAGGCTTATCTTTAACCTATGGAATGGAACGATGCGCTCGATGAGTTCAAGCAATACCTCAAACTGGAAAGAGGTTTTTCGAAACACTCTATAACCAGTTATTCTTTTGATATTCAAAGACTGATCGAAACCCTGGATCCCCCCGCTCCCAATCCAAGTTTAATCGACGCTTCGGCTGTTCAAAGCTGTCTTTACGAAATTTCCAAAACCCACAGTCCACGAACTCAAGCTAGAATGATTTCTGGCTTACGGCATTTTTTTCAGTTTATTATTTTAAACGGCCAGCGATCAGACAATCCTCTTGATTTGATCGAATCGCCTCGGTTAGGAAGAAAGCTGCCCTCCACTCTTAGTACATCTCAGATTGATGCCATGCTCAAGGCAATCGATTTGAATGAATATGGTGGTTTGAGAAACAACGCCATGATAGAATTGCTTTACAGTTGCGGTCTAAGGGTAAGCGAGCTCATTGCACTCAGGTTATCGGATTTGTTTTTTAAGGAAGATTTCATAAAAATTCTTGGGAAAGGCAACAAAGAACGTTTAGTTCCAATTCCAGAATATACTCAAGAGCAAATTAATAATTATATTAAAGATGCTCGAGGACTTCAAACGATTAAAAAAGGGTTTGAGGATGTTTTGTTTTTAAACAATAGAGGATCAGCACTGACAAGGGCGATGGTATTTCAGGTCGTTAAGGTATTAGCAATGAAAGCCAATATAAAACAAAAGGTCTCGCCTCACATTTTTCGTCATTCTTTCGCCACACATCTTCTTGAAAACGGTGCCGATTTGAGATCTATCCAAATGATGTTGGGTCACGAGAGCATTACTACTACCGAAATATACATGCATTTGGACAAGACACACCTCAGAGAACAATTGATCAAACACCACCCAAGAGCATAAAACTAGGTAGCTATATTGACCGCTCTTGTTTCACGAATAACTGTAACTCTCACCTGTCCTGGGTAGGTCATTTCTGTTTGAATTTTTTGACTTATCTCAAACGAAAGTGTTGCTGCTTTTTCATCGCTGACCTTGTCACTTTCAACAATTACCCGAAGTTCTCGACCCGCTTGAATCGCGAAAGCCTTTTCTACGCCTTGAAAACTGTAAGCGGTAGCTTCCAAATCCTTCAATCGTTGAATATAAGAATCCATCACTTGTCTTCTGGCGCCTGGACGTGCTCCAGATATGGCGTCGCAAACTTGAATTATGGGTGAAATCAAATATTTCATTTCAATCTCGTCATGATGCGCACCTATGGCATTGCAGATTTCGGGTTTTTCACCATATTTTTCAGCCCATTGCATACCCAAGATTGCATGAGGCGTTTCCATATCCGTCTCTGCTTCAGGAACTTTACCAATATCGTGCAACAAACCTGCTCTTTTTGCCATTTTGGCGTTGAGACCCAATTCAGCAGCCATTACGCCGCACAACTTGGCCACCTCTCTCGAATGCTGCAGAAGATTTTGTCCATATGAAGAACGGTATTTCATTCTTCCAACCAGTTTGATCAACTCGGGATGCAAACCATGAACTCCCAAATCTACAACAGTTCGTTTCCCGACCTCGATTATTTCTTGATTGATTTGACTTGCCGTCTTTTCAACTACCTCCTCAATTCGAGCAGGATGTATGCGGCCGTCACTTACCAACTTGTGCAACGACATTCGGGCAATTTCTCTTCTCACGGGATCAAAGCAAGACAGAATAATGGCCTCTGGTGTATCATCTACGATGATTTCGACACCCGTTGCGGCTTCCAAAGCTCTTATATTTCTACCCTCACGTCCAATGATGCGCCCTTTGACATCATCAGATTCAATGTTAAAAACTGAAACGCAATTTTCTACGGCTTCCTCAGTGCCAATGCGCTGAATGGTATTGATGATGATACGTTTAGCCTCTTGTTCGGAGGTTAATTGTGCTTCGTCAAATTTTGATTGAGCAAAAGCCATTGCTTCACTTTCGGCTTTAGCCTTGAGCGATTCCAACAACTGTGCTTTGGCTTCGTTAGCTGTCATACCAGCAATAACCTCGAGCTGACTGATTTGTTGATTTTTCGCCCTTTCGAGATCGTCTTGACGTTTATCCAACAATTCCAATCTTCTCACATATTCTTGTTTGGTTTGTTCTAGGCTGGCACTGGCATTTTTATTCTTCGCTAATTCGCTGTTCAACTGAGATTCTTTATCTCTCAGCCGTTTTTCTACCTCCGAAATTTTTCGATCTCGATCTAGAATAACCTTTTCGTGTTCTGATTTAAGTTCCAAGAATCTCTCCTTGGCTTGGAGCATTTTATCTCTTTTTAAATTTTCAGAACTAATTCTAGCTTCTTTGACCATTTGGTCGGCCTCAATTTTGGCTTGGGTCAAAAGTCTCGAGGCTCTTGATTTTTCAGAAAAGCGAGAAATCACCATACCTAGACCTGTACCACCCAAGATTCCGCATACTATAAAAACTATGTCCATTTCTTTAGTTGTAATAAATTAAAAAGCCTGCACCAGATGTGATTTGCTAAACTCCTATAAATAGGCTTAAGGGCTCAAAAACTGATCAAGTATCTGCTCAATGGCAGCTCGCTTTTACAATCTTTATACACCCCTTTTATAAGAATTATTCGTTGAGTTTATCAAAGATAATCACTGGTACAGGCAGTAATAACTGTTTATTTTAAAGAACGTTCGAATCTAAATGTGCTTTCAACTGCTGATCAATTTCAATCAATCGATCTTTCAAGCTGACATCCAAATCCGATTTATCAATGTTTTGCTGTTCAATTTGAGACGCAAACTGCAAGGCACACATGGCCAAAACATCTTGCTTATCTCTTACTGAATAGCTTTGCTCAAATTGTTTTATCATTTGATCAATTTTTTGTGCAGCGCGGCGCAAACCCTCCTCTTGGTCTATAAGAATGTTCAAAGGGTATATTCTATTGGCAATTGATAATTTTATTTTTAGTTGATCTGCCATGATATATTATTGCGATAATTGGGCTATACAAGTGTCTATTTCTCTTATGAGTGTATTGATTTTGAGCTTCGTGTCTCGTTTGTCGTTATCACTACCTAACAAGGTATTAGCGTGTTTTAATGACTGAAATTTATTTTGACATTCCTCCAACTCTTGCTCTTGAGCAATCAGTTTAGATTTGGTCAAATTCAATTCCTGCTGCAATACCTTATGACTTTCTTTTAGAGCGTCATAGCGCTCCATCAGGAGAGCAGAACTCTTTTCAATTGACTTTAAGGTTTGTAATGCATCGTGCATATCAACAGGCTTTTACCAATTCCAAAGATAAGATTCCAAAGGACAATTTACAATACAAATTGGATATTTAATTCAATGCGCTTTTCTGCAAATTGTGTGGTTCCATATTTGCAAGGAAGAATTCGATTATTTACCTTCGAACACTATGAACAAGATTTTTGCGTTTCTTGCCATTTCACTTCTGTCCTTTTGGTCTCGAGCTCAGGTAGAGAACCCCTATCCACAAACTTATTTCCAAAAGCCATTAGACATTCCCTTGATATTGTCTGGAACTTTTGGCGAATTGAGGTCCAGTCATTTTCATTCAGGAATGGACATCAAAACACAACAACAAGAAGGGTTAAAAGTATATGCTGCTGCTGACGGATATGTCAGTAGAATTAGCATTCAAGAAGGAGGTTATGGCAAAGCCTTGTATATTTCTGATCCCAATGGTTACACTACCGTATATGGTCATTTACAAAAATTTGGCTCCGAAATAGAAGATTATATTAAGTCTGAACAATACAAAAGCGAAAGCTATGAAATTGAGCGTTTTCCCGCCAAAAACCAACTGAGAGTTGTTGGAGGTCAAGTGGTCGCTTACAGTGGAAATACCGGTGGTTCAGGTGGCCCTCATTTGCACTTTGAAATACGCGACAACAGTCAGCGACCGATGAATCCGATGCTGTTTGGCTTGGTGGTTGAAGACAGTCAGTACCCAGAAGTGGACGGACTCTATGCCTACCCTCTTACTGATTCTTCTCATGTGAATCAAGCAAGAGAACGCATCAAACTCAAGCTAACAAAAAACGAAAATGGAAGCTATACCGCTGAATCCGTTATGGCTGATGGAGAAATTGGATTTTCTATTGACACTTATGACCGACTCGATCAAGCTGCCAATAAAAATGGAGTGGCTTGTATTGAGACTAAGATCAACGGTCAACAAAACTTTTTGGTTGAGTTCAATAAATTTTCTTTTGATGAAAGCAAGCATATCGTTCGTTTTATTGATTTCGACTATTTAGAAAACAACAAAAAACAACTTCAACTGTTGTATAAAAAACCTAACAATCCGCTTAGTCTGTACAAAAATGTCGTTCAAAACGGTGTGGTAAAAATAGCGCCAACGCAAAATGTGATGTATGAAATATTGGTTACCGATTTTGCAGGAAATACATCAACTGTAATGGTTCCCATTTCCTACTCCGCCCCAATCTCAACACCTCTGCCAGTCACAACCTCTAGTGCTGTTGTTGTTCCTTTCCATGAAGATATTACCTTTTCAGAAGGAAATAGCAGCGTGTATTTTCCGAAAAATTGTTTTTATGAGGATGTGCCTGTTTCTGTTTCAAACGATAACGACACACTTCGAATCAAAGGCCCAACATCTGCTGCACAAAAGTCCTTTCTCATCAGTTTCGACGTGAGCAAGTACACATTACAAGATAGAAAATACTTACTCATTGCCAGCGTATGGGGCAAAAATCGAAAAATGTACCCTTTAAAAACGAGCAGAAAAGGAGATCAACTTAGCGCTTCAACCAAATCTTTCGCCAATTATACCATTGCCGAAGATCGCACTCCTCCAGTTGTAAGTCCTGATAATTTTAAATCCGGTCAATGGATGTCTAAATACCGCTATCTCAAGTTAAAAATTAGCGATGATTTCTCTGGCATAAGCTCCTATCGCGCCACAATTAACGGAAAATGGATTTTGATGGAGTACGAATACAAAACGGGCACTTTGACCTACGACTTCAACGATGGGGTCAGCGACAAAGAAGAGAACAATTTAAAAGTTGTTGTAACCGATAATATTGGAAATAGTACTACATTTGAAAGTGTCTTCTACCGTCAATAAAGGGTTTCAGAGCCTCCGTATTTTTTGCATTGCAATTTACTGCTGTATTTCCAGCTTGGACTTAGTGGCTCAAAATGCGGTTTTAACAGGAGTCATTTTGGATATGAACAACAATCCAATAGTTGATGTCAATATCAGTTGCAACACCTCTGGCACTGTTTCTAACAACAACGGTTTTTACTGGCTTGAAATCCCTTCTGGGCAAAATACTAGTGTTGAATTCTCCCACTTGAGCTACAAAAAACTTTTAGCTTCCTTTAATTTGGAGTCCAACGCAACTTTTGAATTCAATCCTGTTTTGCAGTTGGAAATGGAACAGATTGCACCCATTGTGATAAGCAATAGCAACAGAGACCAGATTGAAGGTATTACCAACATATCCCCTCAGCTTTTGCGAACAATTAGAGGTGCTCAACCTGGAGTAGAGAATATTTTAAAAACACTGCCTGGGGTTTCTATTTCCAACGAACTGAGCACCCAATACAACGTTCGTGGGGGAAATTTTGACGAAAACTTAGTTTATGTCAATGGCATAGAAATTTACCGCCCCTTCTTGATCAGGTCAGGTCAACAAGAAGGTCTGAGCTTTGTCAACAGCAGTCTGATCAAAGATCTGAATTTTTCAGCCGGGGGATTCCAAGCCAAATACGGTGATAAGCTTTCAAGTGTTTTAGATATTGAATACAGAACTCCAATTGACAATAGAGCCAGCTTAGAAATGAGTCTTCTCGGGCTCTCTGCCACCCTTGAAGGAGTTTCTAAAAATAACAAATGGAGCGCCCTAGCGGGGTTTCGTTATAGAAACAATAGCTTGCTAGTCAATTCACAAGAAACTGAGTCGAATTTCAAACCTGCCTTTGCAGACCTCCAGCTATTGCTGACCTATAGCGCCAATAGACAATGGAGTTATCACTTTTTGGGCAATGCTAGCATCAACTCCTACAATTACCAGCCCAAAACCAGACAAACCAATTTTGGAACCATTGACCAGCCCATCGCTCTTAGAGTTGTGTACGAAGGACAAGAGAAGGATCGTTATCAAACCTTGAACACCGCTTTTACTGCTCATTATAAGCCCAGTGCTCAGCTACATTTTAGCTTTATTGGCTCCATTTTTCACACCATCGAACAAGAACATTTTGACATATTGGCACAATACAGTTTGGGCGAAGTCAACAGCAATATTGGAGACGAGGACTTTGGCGATGTCAGCTTTGTTCAAGCCATTGGAAGCCAATTGAACCATGGGAGGAATGATCTTGACGCCCTTATTACATCCATAGAAATTAAAGGAGAATACAAGCGTAATGAACACCTTGTTTCATGGTCAACCAAATACAATAAAGAAGATATTCGAGACAGATTGGTGGAATGGGAAGTCATTGACTCAGCAGGATTTTCCATTGACCCTCCTGATCTTGGTATTTTTCAAAATCAACCCTACGAACCCTACGTTGGCCCCCTACTACCCTACAGCAACGTCAGGGTAACTCAACACGCTTCAATCAATCGTCTTCAAGCCTATGCCCAGTATAGCTTTAAAGGAGACTACAAAGGCCACGAAGTCTTTGCCAATTTGGGAGCAAGATTAAATGCGTGGCAAGTTGGGGTTAATGATAGCAACAAATCGTCTCAATCGGTTTGGAGTCTTAGAGCTCAATTGGCCATTAAACCAAAAGACAATCCAAATATGCTTTGGAGGCTCAGTGGAGGCCTATATCATCAACCTCCTTTCTATCGTGAATTGAGGAATGCCAGTGGGTCGATAATTACTGATGTAAAAGCACAAAAATCGATTCATGCTGTACTTGGAAATACCTATAGTTTTGATCTATGGGACCGACCGTTTAAATTGAACTCAGAGCTGTACTATAAAAGATTGAGTGACCTCAATCCTTACACCGTAGAAAATGTCAGGATCCGCTATTCCGCTGACAACAACTCTCAAGGTTACGCCTATGGCTTGGACTTGCGCATGAATGGAGAATTTGTTCCTGGAACAGAGTCTTGGTTTAGTTTTGGCTATCTTAAAACTGAAGAAAATATCGATAACCGAGGTTATATCGCTCGACCAACTGATCAGAGGTTGAAGTTTGGCATCTTGTTCCAAGACTATGTGCCGAATATGCCCAACCTAAAAATGTATCTCAATTTGGTTTACAACACGGGTGTTCCGGGAGGGTCACCTAGTTATGCAGACCTGTATCAATATCAAAATCGGCTTCCAGATTACAAACGTGCCGATTTAGGACTCACCTACCACATGATTCAACCTGATGGCAGCAGCAAAGGAAAAATCATCGAATCGCTTGAATTCGGGCTGGAATTGTTCAATATTTTCAATGTGCAAAATTCAATTACCAACACCTGGGTTCGGGATTCATATTCCAAGTTACAATATGCCATCCCCAATTACCTGACATCGAGAATCATAAATTTTAGGGCTGGAGTATCTTTCTAAGCCGCTGAAGCGATCAATTCCTTCAAGACCTCAACCAAAAAGTCAATTTCCTTTGGTGTGTTCATGGCGCTGAACGAAAATCGAATGGATGGTTTGGACAACTCATCTGGCGATAAAATAGCAGATAGTACATGAGAGCCAGAATCACTCCCACTTTGACAAGCACTGCCCTTTGAACAGGCTATCCCTTTCAAATCCAGTTGAAACAACAACAAAGGTGCTTTCTGCGCAGAGAGTGGTAACCGAACATTGACTAAAGTGTAAGTCGTCTCCTCTACACGATCCGAATTACCATTGAATTTTACCTCTGGTATTTCATTTTTTAGCCGCGTAACAAATTGATTTTTTAGAGATGCAATGTATGCCTTTTCTTCATCGAGTTTATCCAATGAAATCTCTAAAGCCTTGGCCATTCCAACAATGTTGTGCACGCTTTCGGTTCCAGCTCGATGGCCTCTTTCTTGAGAACCTCCGAAAATCAGAGGTTTTAAATTCGAATTTTTTCGAATAAATGCAAAACCTACTCCTTTCGGACCATGGAATTTATGGGCGCTAGCGACCAAAAAATCTACCGGAGTTTGAGACAAATTGATGCTGTAATGACCTATGGTCTGGACGGTATCACTATGAAAAAACGCTCCGTGAGACTTACAAAGATTGGCAACCATGTCCAGGTCAATCTTTACACCAATTTCGTTGTTGATGTGCATTAAACTCACCAAAGTCAAATCTTGACTATCTTCAAGAAGTTTTTGGAGGTGGTTCAAATCCACTGCTCCATTTTCCAAAAGATTGACAAAATCAGCCTTTATTCCATATTCGATAACCAGTTGGTCAATAGAATGGGTTACAGCACGATGTTCAATCGTTGAAGAAATAATTCGAGTTACGCCTAAATCTCTTATCACCCCTCTCAGTATTTGGTTATCTGCTTCGGTACCTCCAGAAGTAAAAACAATTTCAGCTGGTAAAGCACCAAGTGACTCCGCAATTTGCTTTCTTGAGTTTTCAATTTGGGTCTTGGCGTGGCGTCCAAAACTGTGAGTAGAGGAAGGATTTCCGTAGCAGTTGTTCAACACGTCGGACATGACCGATACCACTTCTGGTCTCAGGCAAGTTGTCGCAGCATTGTCAAAGTAAAATGTTTCCAATTTTTATTCTTAAAAAATCCCGACCAAATTTAACTGATTATAACTGAAATACCAACGGATTTTGTTTAGAATGCCTGATTTAAATAAGCTTCGCGTTTTGACTGATTTCTACCTGAGTTGCCCCTACGCCATATTTGGCGTAAGGTGCGTCAAAGTATTCCAATCCGCTGTATCGTCCAAACAAAAACATCAATTCTTCTTTCAATACTCCCTCACCTACACCGTGAATAAAAACTACAGCCCCAATTTTATTTTGGATGGCAAATTCAAGCTTAAGTTTGGCAGAGTTGATTTGTAGTGTGAGCATATCGAAATTCGTCATGCCTCTGGTTGAATTGGTCAATTGATTGATGTGCAAATCGACCTCCATGGGAAGAATGGCCCTATTTTTTGACTTTTGAGTTGTTGCTTTACGTTTTGACGCATGTTTTTCTTCCCATTCCCCAGAGTCTAGAGAAGACATGTTAGACATACTTTTTAGAAAAGAATCTTGGTTTTCGATGACCAACAGATGGCTTGGAAACGTCATGTCAAAACCGTCTCTAGTTCTAACAACCACATCATTAGTTAAGACGTCGACCACAATACCAGAGATGACGTCATCTTTTAAAGCGACATGATCTCCTGTTTTGAATACTTTATTCATTTTTTTCTTGTTGTTCGGCATTGTGCTCAGGTTGCATCAAATACAATCCAAGCATCAGCAACACTATTCCAACAATTGACATGTGCAACTGCCAATCAATAGAATGGTCCGAAAACCAAAGCAGCATAACGCCAACCAATGCGATTACTATTCTGGCTTTTTTTAAGTAAGTTTTCATTGAGCAAGTTTAGGAGGTAGAAAAGTAGTAATTTTATACTACTTTTGAAGCATCCCTATTTAAAAAATGACCTTTGATCGACTCATGCTGCCCTGTCTAAACAAAGCCCTGTTTGGAATTGATTGTCCCGGATGTGGTGCTCAAAGAGCCTTTATTATGGTACTTCAAGGAGACTTCAAATCGGCTTTCTATTTATATCCAGCCATCTACAGTTTAATATTGCTGGGAATCGTACTAATTGCATCGAGATTTTACCCTATAAAGGCAAGACTCATTCATGTGCTCATTGGCGTTAATGTCTTGACAATAATAATTAGTTATATCGTAAAAATGAATCAATTCTTCTAACCATGGAAAACAAACAACCTTTACCTCATGCTACCTTAATCTTAGTCTTTGGCATTCTCTCTATTTTAACGTGTTGCTGCTATGGAGTCTTTGGACTTGTTTTCGGAATAGTAGCCCTTGTTTTGGCTAACAAATCTAGAAAATTGTATTACGAAAATCCTGAAGGCTATACCGAATATAACAATGTCAATGTCGGACGTATTTTGGCGATTATCGGCATTGTTCTTTGCTTCTTATACATCATTTACCTTGTTTTCCTCTTTGCTACTATCGGTCTGTCAGGACTCGAAGAAATGCAAAATGAATGGCTCATTAACCAAAGTATTTGATCTAAACTGGCTCGAAATCAGTTAAGGTTGCTGTAATGATACGCAAACAATCAAGCAACTGTGCTTCTGTCATCACTAATGGTGGAGCAAATCTGATGATGTTGCCATGAGTTGGTTTGGCTAGAAGTCCACGATCTCTCAAGCCCAAGCAAATTTCCCAAGCCGCATTACTGCTTTTGTCTTCGTTGATGACAATAGCATTGAGCAGACCCTTTCCTCTCACGAGTTTAACAATTTGACTTGTCGCTATATATTCCTTCATTTTTTTTCGGAACAGCTGACCCAATCTATCGGCATTTTCAGCCAATCGCTCGTCCCTGACCACCTCTAAAGCGGCAATGGCAACAGCTGCAGCTACTGGATTTCCTCCAAAAGTACTGCCGTGATTACCAGGGCCAATGACTGACATGATGTGGTCATCCGCTAGCACTGCGGATACTGGATAGACTCCCCCGCTCAATGCCTTGCCTAAAATCAGAATATCAGCTTTGACAGCGGGAGTTTGAGAGCAATTTTTTTCGGCACAAGAGCAATTTCCACAGCTCGCCAAAAGTCTCCCTGTACGACCTATGCCCGTCTGAATCTCGTCGACCATAAGCAGAACGTTGTATTTCTCGCACAAAGCCTTACATTTCAATAAATAGTCATCGCTTGGCACATAGACCCCAGCTTCTCCTTGAATTGGCTCTACCAAGAAAGCCGCTATATTTGGATTGGATTTCAAAACGTCCTCTAAGGCGTCTGCGTTATCATAAGGTATTTTCAAAAATCCGCCAGTAAATGGTCCAAAGTTTTTGCGTGCAACAGGATCGTTTGAAAATGATATGATTGTTGTGGTTCGGCCGTGGAAATTATTCTCACAAACGACTATTTGGGCACTATTTTCTTCTATTTCTTTGACTTCATACCCCCATTTACGGGCAATCTTTATAGAGGTTTCAACCGCCTCAGCTCCAGTATTCATCGGTAATAACTTATCATAACCAAAGAAAGAAGTGGCGAACTGCTCGAATTTTCCCAAACGATTGTTATGAAAAGCTCGTGAAGTAAGAGTCAGTTTTTTTGATTGTTCAATTAAGGCGCCGATAATGTGAGGGTGACAATGTCCTTGGTTTACCGCTGAATAAGCAGACAAAAAATCATAATATTTCTTTCCATCAACATCAAAAACGAATACCCCTTCACCCCGCTCTAAAACTACAGGTAGAGGGTGGTAATTATGCGCGCCAAACTGATCTTCAAGTGCGATAAATTGTTCTGATTTGGACATTGTAGTGGATGCAATCATGACGTCATGTTTAGGTTAAAGTCGAGATTTGCTTCGAAATTACAAAAGAACGCCCAAAGCGCCAATGGATAACTCAATTATTCTATTTTTGCGTCATGACAAGAGGAAGAAAGCTGCCAAGGTTGGAGAGGGTTCAGGTATTTGATATTGGTTCGAAAGGACTTGCGGTAGGAAAAGCAGCCGATGGGCGCATGGTATTCATGAGCGACGCGGTTCCCGGTGACGTAGTTGACGTGCAAGTCCTCAAAAAACGCAAACAATTTTATCAAGGAAAGGCTGTATTCATTCATCAATATTCTGAAAGACGTGTTGAGCCCATATGCGTTCATTTCGGCACTTGTGGCGGGTGTAAATGGCAAAGCATGAATTACCCAGATCAACTGCATTTCAAAAACAATGAAGTCAAAAACCACCTTCAACGAATTGGCGGCCTGACGGTAGATCATTTTTTACCCATTATATCCTGTAAAAAATCCTATCTGTATCGGAACAAAATGGAATTTTCATTTAGCAGCAGCAGATGGTTAACCCCAGAGGAAATTGCCAGTGGTCAAGAAATTTCCTCTCGGAACGGACTTGGGTTTCACATCCCTGGTGCTTGGGACAAAGTATTGGATATCGATCAATGTTATCTTCAAGAAGATCCCAGTAACGCCATCCGAAATGCCATAAAAGTCTTTGCCAACTCCAATGAGCTTTCGTTTTTTAACCCAAGACAACAGTCTGGATTGCTCAGAACTTTAATGATTCGTAATTCTAGTATTGGAGAGTTGATGGTTTTAATTCAATTTTATGAGGAGGATTTAGTAAAAAATCAACTTTTACTCGATTACTTGAGAGCCTCTTTTCCCGAAATTACCGCATTACTTTATGTGTTCAACAATAAGGCCAATGATACCATATACGATCAAGAGGTTAGATGCCATTCTGGTCGCGATCACATTTTTGAAGAAATGGAGGGTCTGCGATTTAAAATTGACGCCAAGTCGTTTTACCAAACCAACTCTGATCAAGCGTACGAACTGTATAAAGTCGTTCGCGAATTTGCAGGATTAAAAGGAAATGAACTGGTTTATGATCTTTATACAGGCATTGGCACCATTGCACAATTCATCGCGAAAAACGCTAAAAAAGTTGTTGGAATTGAGTCTGTTCCAGAAGCAATTATTGCCGCTAAATCTAATGCTGTGTTGAATGGCATTTCGAATGCAGAATTTTACACCGGAGACATGAAAACCCTGTTTAATGACAAATTTTTAAAGGATCATGGCATGCCAGAAGTCATTATCACCGACCCTCCAAGAGACGGCATGCATCCCGATGTGGTGGCTCAGTTACTCAAGGTCATGCCACAAAAAATTATTTACGTCAGCTGTAACAGCGCCACTCAGGCTCGAGATTTGGCATTGATGAAAGAGGCTTACACTGTGTCTAAATCCCAAGCAGTCGATATGTTTCCTCAAACACACCATTGCGAAAATGTTGTACTTTTGGAAAAACGAGTTTAGTCCTATGAATTTTTGGAGATCATTTGGTTTATGTTGTCTGTTTTTGACTTTTTTGCAATGCGAAAAAGACGACATCTGCTCGGCATCCACGCCAACAACGCCTTCTCTCATTATCCGCTTCTATGACTTCAACAATCCCAATGAACTGAAGGCTGTTGAGAATCTCAAAGTATTTGGTTTAGACGACTCTGGAAGCAGCTTTGATGTTCTTGGATTGAATGTCATCACAACAGACTCTTTGGTTTTGCCACTTCCCACTCATCTCAACGCAGCAACATTCCAACTTTTTATCAACTATGAGAGCGAAGAAGCCACAGGAAATGGCGATGGTTTTATGACTGGATTTCAAACCCAAGATATTTTTGTTTCAAGAGCCTGCGGTTACAAAACCTTCTATTCGGAATTGCTCGCCGAATCAATTCCAGATTCGGACAATTGGATTTTGAATACCGAAGTGGTTCAAACAGAAATTAACAATACCATACATGCGCATGTCAAAATATATCATTAGTGGATTTTTGTTTTGCCTGCTCGTCTTGAATGGATCGGCTCAAACCGAAACGTCGGTCGACAGTCTCAAAGTCCCTGTTAAATTTGGCCTTCGTTTGGGTGCCGATTTGACCAGTCTTGGCAGAACGACTTTCAGCAATGACTTTAAAGGTTTCGAAATATTGGGAGATTACCGCTTAACGGAAAGACTTTATGCAGCGGGGGAACTTGGAAGTGCCGAAAAGACAATCGATGAGCCCAATATTAATTTTAGCAGTTCAGGGCAATACCTCAAAGTTGGCGGAGATTTCAACCTCTATAGAAATTGGGAAGGAATGGACAACATGATTTACAGTGGATTGAGATTGGGAATTTCCAAGTTTTCACAAACCATACACAGTTATACCACCTACACCACCAACCAAACTTGGCCGTCACCAACCAATGAAGTCAACAGCACCTACGACGGATTGTCGGCAATGTGGTTAGAGCTACAGTTTGGAATTAAAGTTGAGTTGTTGCCCAATTTGTTTGGTTATTTCAATTTGCAACTCAAGCGACTGATCTCCAACAAGTCGGATGGAAAGGTTGACAACCTGTATATCCCAGGATTCAATCGGACCTATGAAGACGGAGTAATTGGAGCAGGCTTAAGTTACGGACTTGCTTACCGCATTCCATTTTACAAAAAATAGCTAGTTTTCAAACCCTTGATGCTTGGCTTTCTTGCTGCCAGCATAAATTTCATATTTCAGCAGTCGTGCTTCGAGTTTGGCGTTAAACACTTTTATTTTTCGAGACGGCCTAAGACCTACGGACTTAATCGCTTCAAGGTTTGAGGTGATAAACCAAGCCTCTGAATCGGGATAAGAGGTTTTTAGTGTGTCTCCAATTTGCTTGTAAAACACCTCAGCATCAATATCTAACCGTTCGCCATAGGGCGGGTTAAACAGCAAATGCAAATGGCCTTCAGTAGTTTTTTCGGACTTAAAAAAGTTATCTTCTGTCACAGTAATAAACTCTTCCAAATTTGCGTCTTTGATGTTTTCAACTGCCTTTCGTATTGCTGATGGCGCCTTGTCACAACCGTATATTTTCACAGGTACTTCTCGAACCTTTTTTAACAAAGATTCCTGAATCGATTGATACAAATCTGGATCCCAATCGTTCCAACGTTCGAAAGCAAATTCTTTTCTGTTGATGTTCGGTGGGATATTGGCTGCAATCATTGCCGCTTCAATCAAAATTGTACCGCTGCCGCACATTGGGTCAAAGAAATCACATTGACCATTCCAACCCGACTGAAGCACCAATCCTGCTGCCAGAACTTCGTTTATTGGCGCAATATTGGTGGCTGAGCGGTAACCTCTTTTGTGCAAAGACATGCCCGAACTGTCTAAAGAAACACTACAGCGTTCTCGATCGATGTGAATGTTGATTCTCAAATCTGGATATTTTAGATCAACACTAGGACGACTCTGCGTCCTTTCCCGAAATCTATCGACAATTGCATCCTTGGTTTTTAAAGCAATGTATTGAGAGTGATTGAACACGGTTGAATGAACTGTAGAATCTACAGCCAAAGTACCGGTCTCAGACAAATAGTTTTCCCATGGAAGTTTTTTTATCTTATTGTACAAATCTGTTTCATTCGCAATAATAAAACTGTCGATAGGTTTGAGTATTTTTATGGCCATACGCAGTCCCAAATTGGCCTTGTACATAAAACCCAAGTCTCCAACAAAGCTGACGTTCCGAACACCAATTTTGACCGACTGAGCGCCTAACCGTTTTAATTCTTGAGCCAATATTTCTTCGAACCCAAAAAGGGTCTTGGCAATCATGGTAAAATTTTGTCTATTCATGTTGCGGCAAAGGTAAGCTTAAAAAACTAAGAAAAGATTTAGGCCTCCATTGTTACTGTTTGGTAGAGCCAGGATTGAGCCCTTTTTTGATCCATTGGGACCTCAGTTTGAGGAAGTCAATTTTCATTGCAGGGTCCTGTGCTTCTAAATCGCCATTTTCAAAGGCCCTTTGAAGGATGTCTTCGACGCAATAATGTTCAAAATTGTTTGCAGGGTCATATTTGACCTTTAAAGACATGTTGAACAGTTTCGCTGTATTGTTATACCAATAGGCCTTCCAACCACTCCTCAAACTTTTGATCAAATCGTAGGCAGTAATTCCCGTTTGCCTATGAATGAGGGTTATCAATATTTGTCCTTCAGTAATGGTAAACTTCTGCAACTCCTCCTTGAATTCGCCTTCCAAATATTTTTCAATGGTTTTGGCATATTTTTTCTGTTGACTTTTTCTTTTGAGTTGGCTTAATCTATAGTTGAGTTTGGTCAAGTTTTCTGAGGCCAATTTGGCATAAGGATAAACTTTGTAAGTCTTTCTTTTCAGGGTGAGGTATCTGCGTCTGGCAGCTTCCGAATCATATTTCAGTTTTGGAAAAAGAGTAATTGGGTCTAAATTAATGGTCGGGCCATAGAGCGTGTCCCCTTCAACGATAACAAAACCGTAATCAATGCTGTCATTCTCAACCTCTGGAACTTGAGCTTTCACAAATCCCACCGAGAGCATGAATGACAAACAAAAACAACGCAACATCGTTTGTAAAATCATCTTACAAATTTAGCAATTCGCTACAATTTGAACGCTCAATAGTTCATTATTATTACTATTTTAGTGCCAGTAAAAAATTTAATATGAAAAAATCCATTCTCAATAAGTCGTCGATCAATTTTCTCGAAAAATACCTCAACAATTCCGCACCAACGGGCTACGAGTGGACGGGCCAAAAATTGTGGATGGATTATTTGAAACCGTATGTCGATGAGTTCATTACTGACAACTATGGTTCGGCTGTAGGTGTGATCAATCCCAAGGCCAAATACAGGGTGGTCATTGAAGGTCATGCCGATGAAATTTCATGGTATGTCAATTTCATTACCGACGATGGGCTGATTTATGTCATTCGCAACGGCGGCAGCGATCACCAAATTGCCCCGAGTAAGATTGTAAACATCCACACGGATAAAGGAATTGTCAAAGGAGTTTTTGGATGGCCAGCCATCCATACCCGTCGCGACGGTAAAGAACAAGCACCAAGTCTTGAGAACATCTTTATTGACGTTGGATGCACTAAAAAGGAAGAAGTCGAAAAGCTTGGAGTTCACGTGGGATGCGTAATTACTTACCCCGATACTTTTCATATTTTGAACAAAGACAATTTTGTTTGTCGCGCACTGGATAACCGCATGGGTGGTTTTATGATTGCCGAAGTGGCAAGATTGCTTCATGAAAACAAAAAAAAGCTTCCTTTTGGATTATACATCACTAATTCTGTCCAAGAGGAAATTGGCCTAAGAGGTGCCGAAATGATTACCAATACCATCAAACCTAATGTGGCAATTATTACCGACGTCACTCACGATACCACCACCCCAATGATTGAGAAGAAAAAGGAAGGTCACTGTGAAATTGGCAAAGGCCCAGTTATTGCCTACGCCCCAGCAGTTCAGCATAAACTCAGAGAGAAAATTATTGCTGCAGCCGTTGAAAACAAGATTCCTTTCCAAAGAAACGCCCTTTCAAGAGCCACAGGGACAGACACTGATGCTTTTGCCTACAGCAATGGCGGAGTGCCATCGGCATTGATCTCATTGCCTTTGCGGTACATGCACACTACCGTAGAAATGGTAAGAAAAGAAGACGTTGAAAACGTGATATTGATGATTTATCACACTCTATTAAAAATTGAAAACAACGAATCTTTCAGCTATTTCGATTGATGAAACTGTTGGATAATTTCATCCACAACTTCTGGATTAAGTAAGGTAGAAATATCACCGAGGTTTGAAGTTTCACCTCCTGCAATTTTTCTTAAAATACGTCTCATAATTTTTCCTGAACGCGTTTTTGGCAAACCGCTTACGACCAATATTTGATCCAACTTGGCGATAGGCCCAATTTCTTCCGATATCAGCCGGTTGACGCTCGATAACAAATCAGAAGCGTCTATACTTTGATTTTTTGGAATAACAAACCCACAAAGGGATTGACCCTTGATGTCGTGAGGTTTTCCTACCACTGCCGATTCCGCAATTTGGGGATGCTCATTGATGGCGTCTTCGATAGGGGCAGTACCTAGATTGTGCCCAGAAACAATAATCACATCATCTACCCTGCCGGTAATTCGATAGTTTCCATGGTCATCTCGTATGGCGCCATCTCCCGTGAAATAACAACCTTGGAAAGTCGAAAAATAAGTATCCCGAAACCTATTGTGATTGCCCCAAATGGTTCTTGCCATAGAAGGCCATGGAAAATCAATACACAGACTTCCTGCTGCTGACCCTTCCAAAGTCTGTCCGTCTTCAGACTTCAAGACAACCTGAATTCCGGGCATTGGTTTGGTGGCGAAGGTTGGCTTCGCTTCGATAATTCCAGGCAGATTCGCAATCATTATTCCTCCTGTTTCCGTCTGCCACCACGTGTCAATGACGGGTATTTTCCCTCCACCTATGTGTTCATGATACCAATGCCAGGCATCTTCATTAATCGGCTCGCCTACTGTTCCTAACACTTTGAGACTGCTCAAATCGCGTGAAGTCACCAAAGAGAGCGGTTGTTTCGCTAATGTTCTTATAGCCGTAGGAGCAGTGTAAAACTGGGTCACTCTGTGTTTTTGGACAATGTCCCAAAATCGACCGAAATCGGGATAACTTGGAACACCCTCAAACATGACAGTTGTAGCTCCATTCAACAGGGGCCCATAAACAATATAACTATGACCCGTAATCCAACCTATATCCGCAGTACACCAGTACACATCCCCTTCGGTATATTGAAAGTAATTCTTGAAGGTATAGGCCGAATAGACCATGTATCCTCCTGTGGTGTGCATCATGCCTTTGGGTTGGCCAGTTGAACCAGAAGTATAGAGAATAAATAAAGGATCTTCCGACTCCATCACTACTGCTGGACAATCGACAGAAGCACTATCTAATTGAGGTTGAATCCAGGCATCTCTGTTTGGTTTTAAAACAACCCTGTTTCCTGTTCTTTTGACCAATAAAACAGTTTTAACCATGGCACAATCTTCCAATGCCCTATCTACAATGGTTTTTAAATCCAGAATCTTATCGCCGCGAAATCCACCGTCGGAGGTAATGACCAATTTGGCATCACAATCGATGATTCTAGTGGCCAAGGCCGCTGCCGAAAAGCCAGCAAAAACCACGGAATGAATAGCACCAATTCGGGCACAGGCCAAAACAGCAACGGCCAATTCGGGTATCATGGGTAAATATAGGCACACTCTATCGCCTTTTTCGATGCCATTGGATTGCAGAACATTGGCAAACTTGCAAACCCTTTGGTGTAAATCTTGATAACTCAGATGTTCTGTCTTAGAATGAGGGTCATTGGGTTCAAAAATAATAGCGGTTTGCTGGGCCCGATCTTTGAGATGGCGGTCCAAGCAATTCTCGGTTATGTTCAATTGACCTCCCTCAAACCATTTCACCTCGGGCTTCGAAAAATCGTAATTCAAAGTCGTATGCCAAGGCTTCTTCCATATGAAATTGTCTTGAGCAATTTTGTCCCAAAACAGTTCAGGGTTTAACTGGGCCTCTTGCCGAGCCTTTTCATACTGTTGGTAAGACTGAATGTGATAATTCAAAATCGTTAAGTTTACATTTGACTCAGATAAGCCAATACATTTGACTCTATCCGGGCTTCAACTGTGGCAGTATAGGCTTTGTAAAAAGTTTCCCCGGTAATGTGTTCGTACAATTCAATATAACGCTCACTGACAGATTGAACGAACTCATCGCTCATTGCGGGAACGGTCTGCCCAGCCAAGCCTTGGAAATTATTTTCAATAAGCCATTGTCTCACAAACTCCTTAGACAGTTGTTTCTGAGGAACTCCAGATCGTTGTCTTTCTTCATAACCGTCGGCATAGAAATAGCGCGAAGAATCGGGAGTGTGAATTTCATCAATCAAAACAATTTTTCCATCCTTTGTTTTTCCAAACTCGTATTTAGTATCCACCAAAATCAATCCTCGCTCTGCTGCCAAAGCTGTTCCTCGAGCAAATAGTTTGCGGGTGTAGTCTTCGAGGACAGCATAATCTTCAGGACTTACAATAGATCGTGCCAATAAATTCTCCTTTGAAATGTCCTCATCATGAGACCCTTTTTCAGCTTTTGTGGCCGGCGTGATGATTGGTTCTGGGAAGGCATCATTTTCTACCATTTCTTCGGGCATTGAGACGCCACACAATACTCTTTTACCAAGCTTGTACTCGCGGGCTGCGTGACCGGACAAATAGCCTCTGATGACCATTTCAACCATAAAGGGTTCGCAAGCCTGTCCTATGGCCACATTGGGATCAGGAGTGCCCATAAGCCAATTGGGAACAATGTCTTCAGTCGCTGACATCATATGGGTGGCAATTTGATTTAAAATTTGACCCTTATAGGGAATGCCTTTAGGCAAGACCACATCAAAGGCTGAAATACGGTCGGTGGCCACCATGACCATCACGTCCCCTTCGAGGCGATAAACCTCCCTGACTTTACCTCTGTAAATGTTTATTAACCCAGGTAAATCGAAATTGGTATGCATCAATGCTTTGCTCATTCGTTGAGATTTTCTATGTCTTTGTATGCCGATAAGATTTTCTTGACCAATCGGTGTCTGATGACATCGCGATCGTCCAGTTTTATAATTCCAATACCTGGCACGTCATTGAGTATCAACAAGGCTTCTTTGAGACCAGACGTAGTTCTTCTTGGAAGATCGATTTGGCCTGGATCTCCAGTTATCATAAACTTTGCACTTTTACCCATTCTGGTCAAAAACATTTTCATTTGACCGTGGGTGGTATTCTGAGCCTCATCGAGAATGACAAATGCTCTATCAAGTGTGCGCCCTCTCATAAATGCCAAAGGTGCAATTTGAATCACGCCTTTTTCGATGAAGTTGTCTAATTTTTCATAGGGTATCATATCGCGTAACGCGTCGTACAGGGGTTGCATGTAAGGATCGAGTTTTTCTTTCATGTCCCCGGGCAAAAAACCGAGATTCTCCCCTGCTTCTACTGCTGGTCTAGTCAAAACTATCCGCTGAACTTCTTTGCGTTTCAAGGCTCTCACTGCCAAGGCGACACAGGTGTAGGTTTTACCGGTTCCAGCGGGTCCAATGGCAAATACCATGTCGTTATTGTCCATCAAATCAACCAACTTGCGTTGATTGGCCGTTTGCGCTTTGATGGCTCTGCCTCCAACGCCATGAACCAAAACGTCATTACCCAAACTTTCATCGAAGGTTGGTTGACCTGCATTGATCAAAATGTTTTCTACTGCTTCGGCCTCTAAAATATTGTATTTGAGAAAATGCTCTAACAACTCCGCCATGCGTTGGTCAAACTCGTCCAAAAGCGCCTCATCTCCATAGGCCATGAGCTTATTTCCCCTTGCCACAATTTTGAGTTTAGGAAAATAACGTCTGAGTAAGTCAACATTGGCTTCTTGAGTTCCAAAAAAATATTTTGGATTGACCTCTTCTAACTCAATCGTAAGTTCGTTCAAAAGCTTAAAAGTTAATATAAATCCCTATTGATTTCTTAGATTTGTAATGTCAGATAAAATCCGTCAAGATTTCATCAAGTACCCTACGAACTTAAAGAAAAATTAGGTTCAAAATTAATCGGAGGATGTTTTTTTTTCACCGATTTTTGTTGGTAATTTTTGACTCGATGTTTGATTCGGACAATTGCAATAATTCAATATGGCTGTCATAACCTTGACTACTGATTTCGGCTTGAAAGATCCCTCTGTGGGTAGTGTCAAGGGTGCCATTTTGGGATTGATGCCAGAAGTCAATGTGGTCGATATCACGCACTCCATTTCACCCTTCAACATTCCCGAAGCAGCCTATGTCATTAAAGGGGCTTACAAGAGTTTTCCTCAAGGCACGGTTCATATCATAGGGGTTGACTCGGAATTGAGTCCAGAAAACAAGCACATTGCTCTGTCCCTGGACGGTCATTTTTTTGTCTGTGCCAACAATGGCATCATGAGCATGCTCTCCAACCACATTGCTCCTCGTAAAATTGTTGAAATCAATATTCACCAACAGCTTCATACGAGCTTTCCTGTGCTCGATGTTTTTGTCCACGTGGCCTGTCACATTGCTCGTGGTGGTGAGCTCGATGTCATTGGCAAATCAATTGAACAAATTAAACCCATCAGAGAACTCGTTCCCAACGTTTCCGAAGACCAAAGAAAAATTACAGGTTATGTTATTTACGTCGACAACTACGGTAATGTTGTGACCAACATCTCTAAAGAATTGTTTGAAATAACTCGAAAAGGTCGACGTTTTGAAGTCAGTGCCCGCAACTATAAATTTGACACCATTTTTGAAAGATACACGGACATTGTGAACTTCAACATACCAGCTGCTCAACGACATGATGAGGGCAAAAAATTGGCCTTGTTCAACAGTTCAGACTTTCTCGAAATCGCCCTCTACAAAGGAAATACAGGTCATGTAGGAGGTGCCTCTACGCTGATGGGGCTTCATGAACGTGATGTGATTACTATAAATTTTCAATAAATGAAATTGATCTACAGGCTCATTCAAAAAGAATGGCGCAGTTTTTTCTCTTCTACCATGGGTTGGTTGATTGTTGGCACCTATTTGGTCGTCTCGGGCTTGATGTTGTGGGTCATCGACTCTCCTTTTAACGTGTTCAAGTTTGGATTTGGACACTTACAACCCTATTTTGAATTGACTCCTTGGCTGCTGGTCGTGCTGATTCCTGCGATTGCTATGAGAAGCATCGCCCAAGAAAGACAACAAGGCACTATTGATCTATTGCGCTGCACACCTATTTCAGATTGGCAATTGGTGCTCGGGAAGTACCTCAGTATTGTCTTACTCATTCTTGCGGCTTTGTTACCCAGTTTGATCTACATTCTAACGATATACCAAACCAGCACAGTTCCTGATTATGTAGATACTGGTAGTATGATGAGCGGTTACATAGGTCTGGTGTTTTTAACCATGACATTTTCTGCTTTAGGCCTGTTCGCTTCTAGCACGACGAACAAACCAATTGTAGCTTTTATCCTCGGGGTTGCTATTTGTAGTTTTTGTTATCAAGGGTTGTCAATCTTGGGGCTAGGTGATTTCCAGTTTAACCACGCTTTGGACATTCTCAATAAAGGTGTTATACCCTGCAGCGCCATTGCATATTTTCTGTTGGCCTCAGCCCTTTTTACATCTTTGACTTTGATGCGAATACAGCAGTTCAAAGTAATGAGATTGTCTTTGAAACCGATGCTGATGACCGCATCCATTTATCTGATTTTGATCTACTTATCGACTTTAGCGGGAGGTCGATTGGACCTAACCGACGATCACAGGTACACTCTTAACGAAGCCAGTGTACGAGTCATAGAGTCTGTTGATCAAGTTGCTGTGATTGATGTCTTTTTGGAGAGCGACAATTTTCCTAGAGAATTTCAAAGACTCAGAGACGAGACCATAGCCTTGTTGGAAGAAATTACAGCTATTAATGACCTGATTTCATTTCAGCTCATCGATCCCTTGGAGGATCCTCAAGCGTCTGCCCAAAATATTGAGGCATTGACCCAGCGCGGGATGAGTCCTATGCAAATGGAACTTCAAGAAAACGGACAGTTAAAACGTCAGCTTATTTTCCCTTGGGCCTTGGCCAGTCTCAATAACGAAACTGTCAAAATTAAATTGATGGCAAATGATTTGAACAAAGATCAAACTGCTTTGGCCTCGGAATCCATTGCCCAATTGGAATGGGCCATTGTGGACGGTCTACACAAATTGACTGCCGAAAAGACAAAAAAAATAGCCGTTCTCAAAGGCAACGGTCAACTGCCCGATCTGAAGTTAGCCGATGCACTTTCTGGTTTGAAGTATTATTACAACCTTGCTCCATTTACGTTAGACAGCGTCGCTACTAATCCTCAAGAAACTCTGAAAGCGATAAAGAACTATGATTTGGTCATTTCTGCCGATCCGAGAGAACGATTCTCGGAGGAAGAGAAATTTACTCTTGATCAATATCTCATGTCGGGAGGCAACATGTTGTGGATGATTGACAATTCGGATATTTCAATCGAAAGTTTGTTGAATGATCAGGGAGAAGCAACTGCCATGTATGACGATTACAATTTAACTGATTTTTTCTTCAGCTATGGCATCCGTCTGAACCCTCAACTCTTGGTGGATCAAAATTCAGCTCCTTTGACACTTGCCCTTGGCGAAGGTAGCGAAACCGAATTTCAAACATTTCCGTGGCCATTTAGCCCACTGGCATCAAACTCTAACAATCTGATCACTGCTCGTCTTGCTGAAGTCAGATTTGATTTTGCCAATCCAATTGAACTGTTAAACAATGGTGTCAAAAAAACCATTCTTTTGGAAACATCATCCCGCTCTGCGGCGCTCGGATTGCCCAGAGTTATAGACTTGGATATGATTTCACAATTGGACAGTATCCCAAATAAGGAGAACAAATATGTCCTTGGCGTGTTATTGGAGGGAACCATTTCATCTGCCTTCAAATTGCGCTTAGCACCATTTGATATCACCAACGGGAAAGAGCAAAGCGATTCGAGTAAAATGATTGTCTTTTCCGATGGACAATTGATCGCCAATGACGTAAGTCGTAATGGACCAATGGAATTGGGGTATGATCAATGGACTGGACAGCGCTTTGGTAATAAAGAACTTTTTCTCAATGCAGTCTCCTATTTGCTTAATGATTTCGAGTTAATTCCACTCAAACAGAAAACTGTGGAATTGGCCTTTCTTGACCCTCAAAAAATATTAGAACACAAAAAGCAGTGGCAATCTATCAACATTGGCATTCCTGTGGTCATTCTTCTGGCATTGGCATACATGAATCGGGTGCGCAGGGAAAGGAAATACGGTCAAACTGTTGATAAGTTTGTTTCCAAAAACAACCAATAAAAAATATATTTGTATTCGAGATAGCGCTGCTCAATAATGAGACAGTGTTTTAATTTACGATTTTATGAAATTTATTGTATCCAGCGGAGAATTGTTACGTCAACTGCAAGAGTTAGGAGGAGTGATAAGCAGCTCGAATACCCTTCCAATTTTAGATAACTTTTTATTCGATTTGGACAAAAGTTCTTTGGTGGTTTCTTCCTGTGATCTTGAAACAACCATGTCGGCTTCTCTAACTGTTGAAAGCGACGTTGTAGGACTGGTGGCTATTCCAGCTCGATTGCTTTTAGACATATTAAAAACTTTTCCCGAACAGCCCTTGACCTTTGTTGTGGAAGACAATCACACCATCGAAATCAGCTCAAGTCAAGGAAAATACGCCCTGGCCTATGCCGACGGTGCAGAATTCCCAAAGACCGTCGAATTGGACAACCCAAGTTCTACCAATCTGCCTGGTGACTTGCTCGCTACTGCGATTTCTAAAACCATTTTCGCAGCAGGTAACGACGATTTGAGACCTGTCATGAGTGGTGTGTTTTTTCAGTTTTCTACCGAAGGCTTGACCTTTGTTGCGACAGACGCTCATAAATTGGTTAAATATGAGCGTAAAGATGTAAAATCAGCTCAAACTGCCGAATTCATCATGCCTAAAAAACCTTTAAATCTTCTTAAAGGTCTTTTGACTGGGTATGACGCCGAAGTAACAGTAACTTACAACGAATCGAATGCCAAGTTCACTTTCGACAACAAAACCTTAATCTGTCGATTGATTGATGGCAAATATCCCAACTACGAAGCGGTTATCCCGAAAGAAAACCCCAATCGGTTGTACATTACCAGATCCCAGTTTTTGAGTTCTGTTAAACGAGTTTCAATTTTTTCCAATAAAACGACGCACCAAATTAGGCTCAAAATAGCAGGTGCCGAATTGAACATTTCCGCAGAGGACATCGATTTCAGCAACAAAGCCGAAGAAAGACTTACTTGCGATTATCAAGGCGATGACATTCAAATAGGTTTCAACTCTAGGTTTTTGTCCGAAATGTTGACCAATTTGACTTCGTCAGAGGTTTTGCTCTCCATGAGTCTTCCAAACCGTGCAGGAATCCTAACCCCTTCTGACGGACTAGAAGTTGGTGAATCGATCACCATGTTGGTCATGCCAGTAATGCTCAATACCTAAATCAACGCGTCTCTTAGTATCATTACTGGATGCAAAGCCCTTCGGCCCATAGCATCTTTAATTTGGTGTCTGCAACTTGTTCCGGTTGCCGATACCACAACGCTGGGATTGAGTTGACGCAAATGAGGTAAAATAGCCAATTCACCCATTTTCATGCTGGTTTCATAATGTTCCTTTTCATAACCAAATACTCCCGCCATTCCGCAACAGCCCGAAGGTGCCATACTCACCTTATTCCCAAAAGGCACCTCTAAAATCTGTTTGGTAATGTCAATTTTTGACAAGGCCTTTTGATGGCAATGTCCATGCAGAACAATGCTTTGGTGGCTCGGCCTAAATAACCCTGAGTGAAGTGAACCGTCTTTCAGAGCACTTCCCAAAAATTCGTCAACTGTAAAAACGTTGGAGGACAATTGTTTCGCCTTAGTATTAAGAGGTCCTCCAACCAATTTCGGATATTCATCTCTAAAACCAAGTATGGCTGAAGGTTCAATACCAATCAATGGACAATTAGCGTTCACTATTTCTGAAAAAATCGCCACATTGGCCTCTGCCATTTTCTTAGCTTCTTCCAAAAAACCTTTTGACAATTGCGCCCGACCGCTTGGCCCATGAGGATGATACAAGACTTCAAAACCAATGACATTCAACAGCTCCACCGTTGCCTTGCCAATTTCACTGTCATAATCTTCCAAAAATTCGTCGACAAATAAATAGACCTGCCTTTGTCCTTTCGGTTGACTGTAGGTTTTAAGCCAATCCGAAAATTTAATTCGTTGCAATTTTGGCAAACTTCTATCAGAATGGAAGCCCAAAAGTCTCTTGAAAAGTGTGTTCAGAATTGGAGTATTTTGAAGAACATTTAATACTGGTGCAAAGGGTCTAATTTTATTGTTCAATCCATGCGAGCTGGCGATCATCAAATCGCGTTTTGACCTTTTATTACTCTTGTGGTAATGAAACAGAAATTCAGACTTCAGGGCAGTCATGTCAACCGCAGATGGGCATTCTTTGACGCAAGCCTTGCAACCTACGCAAAGATCCATTGCCTCATTAATCTCTGGATGATCTAGCGGATTTGCTTTGGAACTGGTGGTTAAAAACTCTCTTAGCACATTGGCTCTACCGCGAGTGCTGTCTTTTTCATTTCTCGTCACCCTATAACTTGGACACATGCTGCCGCCGGCGAACTGCAACTTCCTACAGTCTCCCGATCCGTTGCAAGCCTCTGATGCCCTGAGCAAGCCATTTGATCCTCCAAAATCGATTACCGATTTCAAAGGAACTGCATAATTCGGATCCGTCCTGAGATGCTCGTCCATTTTGACAGGATTGACAATCTTACCTGGATTAAAGATGCCGATAGGATCCCAAATGGCCTTAATCTTTTCAAGGGTTCGATAGTTACTTTCGCCCAAAACCTTAGGAATAAACTCGCTTCTGACTCTGCCATCACCGTGTTCACCACTGAGAGAACCCTTGAATGACTTGACCAAATCGGCGGAGGAAGAACTGATGGCCCTGAATTGCTGTTTTCCTAATTCTGTTTTCAAGTTCAAAATAGGACGCAAATGCAATTCACCTGCCCCAGCATGGGCGTAATAAACCGCTTGTTGTCCATATTCAGCCATCAATCTGGAAAACTGGGTGATGTACTCGGGCAAATCGGATAAAGCAACGGCGGTATCTTCAATGCACGCCACTGCCTTTTCATCTCCAGGCAATAGCGCCAGTAATCCCAACCCTGCTCTTCTCAATTCCCAAATTGATTCGGCATTTTTATCTGTCAAAATGGGATAGGCGTAGCCCATACCCTTTGTCTGGAGTTCGACCTTTAATTTTTCAGCCTTGTTTTTTGCTCCTTGGATATGAGTATCCCTGAATTCCAACAAAATTACAGCAGCTGGGTCTCCTTCAATAAAAAATCGATGGTTGCTATATTCAGGACTGTTTTTAGTGCAATCCAACACTGTTTTATCCATGAGTTCGCAAGCCGAGGGCTGATGGGTCATCATCATTACCGTGGCTTCCAAACTTTCGATCAATTCATTAAAATGAACCGCCAATAGCACACTTTCGGGGTCGGGTAGCGGAACTAAATTCAATTTTATGGCCGTGGTCATCGCGAGCGTTCCCTCCGAGCCACAAAGCAGTTCACAAAAATTGAACAAGCGACCATTTGGGTCTATTGGACTCATCTCAATTAAAGCGTCAATCGCATAGCCCGTGTTTCGTCTTTTGATCTCTGGTTTTGGGTATTCTTTTCGAATGTTTTCTTGGATTTCCTTTTGACTGAGCAAATCTAAAGTAGCCTGATACAATCGGCCTTCAAAATGATCTTGTCTAATTTTTTCAGACAATGTAGCCTCATCCTGATTTTCAAAGACAGCTTCGCTGCCATCACTCAAAATCGTTTTCAAGGCCAAAACGTGGTCTCTGGTACCGCCGTAAACAATGGAAGTTGAGCCACAAGAATTGTTGCCCACCATACCCCCAATGGTGGCTCTATTGGCCGTTGAAGTGTTTGGTCCAAAAAATAAGCCGAAAGGTTTTAAATACAGATTTAGTGCATCTCTCACCACACCTGGCTGAACCCATACATAGGATTGATCGGCATTCAATTCTATAATTTGATCCATGTACTTGGATACGTCAACCACCAATCCGCTTCCCACCACCTGACCTGCCAAAGAGGTTCCCGCAGCCCTCGGTATCAAAGCAATGCCAGTTTTCGCAGAAAAAAGAACCAATTCTTGCAAATCTTGCGCAGACTTTGGCAGCGCAACTGCAGCAGGCTTTTCCTTGTAAACGCTAGCATCGGTGGCGTACAAAGCCGTATGCAGTGGATCCCATTTCAACTCCCCAGACAAACGATGGGACAATTCTTGAAATTGGAATTCTAATTTATTTCTATGCGACGAATCCATGGTTTGAAGATATGAGAATTTATTGGTTTATAAAACATAAAATCAGTTTCAGCGTTGATGTTATAAAAGTTCTAAAATGGCTGTTAAAGTGAATTTTAATCCACCAACAAACGCCTATATTTGTTGGATGATTCGAAATTGCATGTTATTTGGCGTATTTGCAACTAGCCTTACGGTCTTTGGACAGTTAGACACAGGAGGCCTTTTTTCTTTTGAAATCAAGCAGCCTAACATCGATGCTACCACCAATTTTCAACTCAAACGGCTGACCAATAGGCCTAGTTTGACTAACATCAACGTTTCTCCCAAATTCATGACCCAACCACTTTCTGACATTGACAAAAAGGAAAAGGGCATTGCCATGATTGACCCCAATCCACTACCTTCTCCCAAATGGACCATGAAACCGCAATTTCAAGAAGGCAAAAGTAACTTGGAGCAGTTCAGTCGCGACTATGATATGGGAGATATTTCGACGACCTCAAGAGTCATCAAAATAGCTTGTCGTGATCACGAGTATGAAGACGGTGACCGTGTTCGTTTGATTCACAACGGGAAGGTGGTTCATCCCAATTTGACCTTAAGGAATGCGGTGGTTTACATTGAAATCACCTTGACCGACGGATTCAATGCGCTCGAATTTTTTGCTCTTAACGAAGGGAGTTCTAGACCCAATACCGCCGAAATGAAAGTCTTTGACGAGAATGAACTCATGATTGCCTCCCACCAATGGTTGCTCACGACGGGTTATACCGCCAGATTGTTAGTCTTAAAGAAGTAGTTTAGGTCAGAGATTTACATTCGAATCCTTCTACTGATCACTTGGGACATGATTCCAAGTCCCTCGGCATTGGGATGCACGCCATCGGGCAAGAGCTCAGGCCGATCCATCAAGGGGGTGTACAAGTCAATCACTTCCGCCCCTGACTTTTGGATGATTTCAAATAGCATCAAACGTTGCTCGTTGTTCATGATTTCAGGGGTAATCCCAAAATTGACTCGGGTGACAGGCACCGGAAGTATGACGTATACTTTACCGTCTTTGGGCATGTAGTCACGGAATTCAGCAATCATATCTAGGTAATCTGAGATAAAATCATCCTTATGTGCCCAGTTTTGAGGTTTGGAATCATTGGTTCCTAACTTAATTAGGACCACGTCAGGATGAAAATCTTTGACCTGTTGAAACTGAGGTTCGTTCCAATAGGGAAAATCCCCTTTCTTCAAAAGTGTTCTACCGCTCACCCCAAAATTCTTTACCTCATAGGCACTTCCTAGGATTTGACCTACTTGTAGGGGAAAAGATCCAGGATTTTCTCTTCCAGGACCTTGGGTGATGCTGTTGCCTACAAAGGCTATTTTGATAGGTTCTTGAGCAATGGTGAGAAGCGGAAGAAGTAGCAGTGCAAGAAGTGATAGGTAAGTTTTCATGGGTTTGAGTTAACGATTAAATGTTTAGTGGTTCTTTATCAGTTGAGCTAAATGTATAAAAACTTACTTAAAAACGCAATATCCCTGCTCTTATTTTCAACGACATACAACTTACCGATGAGCTAAAGGATTATTTCCTACATGAAAGCTTTGCAAGAAACGCTAATGGTGATATTGACCTCTGGAAAATGTACAACCTATTTACTGGAGCAAATAAGAGCAGCTACATTGACTTATTTCTTCAAAGAGGGTTAAAATCAAGTAAAGTCAAATACTTCACTTTCCGATACAGAATTTCCCAAAAATGGTTCCAAGGATGTCTTTATCCACGTCGATAGCACCGGTTATTTCTGACAAGGCGTACAGGGCTTCTTTCAAATCTACCGCAAGCAAATCTCCCGACAGTCCCTCCTCTAAACCTTGTTGCACGGACCCAATGGCTTCCAAAGTTTTGATCATGGCATTGTAATGCCTGACGTTGGCCACGACCACCTCGCTAGAGCTTTTCATCTCGCTGACTTCCCATTCCAGCAATCCCTTTAGGGCATTAATGGTCGCCTCATCAAAGCAACTAATTCCCGTCAAGGTATTGGTATACTTTCCACTGAGCTCAGTCATGACTTGAGTATTAAAATCATTTTCGAAAAATCCACCGTATTGATCAATTTTATTTTCGACTAAAATGACAATCAACTTGTCGTGATTCAGCGTCTTGATATCTCGAATTACCTCTTCTGGTGCACTGTCCATGCGGTCGTACAAGTACAACAAGATTTTGGCTTTGGCAATTTTCTCTTTGGCTCGTTCAATTCCCATGGACTCAATTTGATCGGAAGTTTCGCGAAGACCAGCAGTGTCAATGAATCGGTATTTGATACCCTTTAATATCAGGGTATCTTCAATGGCATCTCTCGTGGTTCCAGCGATGTCGGAAACAATAGCCTTTTCCTCTTTAAACAAGGCATTGAGTAAGGACGATTTGCCAGCATTAGGTTTTCCAGCAATAGCTACAGGAATGCCCTCTTTGAGCACATTGCCATAGGCGAAAGAGTCGGCCAAAGATTTGAGTTTAGATTGTATAGTTATGAGCAGTTTTTCCAATTCAGATCGGTTGGCAAATTCCACATCTTCTTCCGAAAAATCGAGTTCCAACTCAATTAAAGCAGTGAAATTGATCAGTTGTTGACGTAAATCTTCAATTTCAGTAGAAAAACCACCTCGCATTTGTTGAATGGCCACTTCATGAGCCGCTTGAGATTCTGAGGCGATCACATCGGCAACTGCTTCAGCTTGAGACAAATCCAATTTTCCATTGAGAAATGCCCGTAGGGTAAACTCCCCTGGATTGGCCAATCTGGCGCCATTTTGAAGCAATAACTTTAAAATTTCTTGTTGAATGTAAACCGAACCGTGACAGGATATTTCAATGACGTCTTCACCAGTGTAAGACTTGGGGTTTTTAAACAAACCTACCACGACCTCGTCTAGCAATCTTTCGCCATGATAAATGGCGCCAAAATGCACGGAATGAGAATGTTGAGAAGCCAATGATTCACCAGTTGGCTTTTTAAACACCTTGTCGGCAATCGAGATCGCCTCGTGGCCTGAAAGTCTGATGACAGCAATGGCTCCGATCCCTTGAGCGGTAGAAATGGCGACAATGGTATCTGGATGGTATGCTGATGTCATGGATTAATTTTGGGCAAAATTAGCAAATTGAAAGAGACTTGACGCATTTGATCAACTATCGTATATTTGGCCTTTCTTAAACCAAAACTTTTTGCCATGAATTTCACACCATATCTAAAAACTAAAAACCTTTTTACCCTCGCCACATTTGCTCTATTGTTGACAGGACTTCATTCTTGTGAGTCTGACTTAGATCGCGGATTTGGTCTGTATACAGTGACAATCGAAGGAAACGACCTCTTAGACGGCGTTCGCAGTTACATGACGATTCGCAAAAATGGAAATGAATTATTGAAAGATTCTTCAATAGTTTCTAAAAATAAAATTGTTTTCAAAGGACAATGCGATTCTCTTGAACTCGTCGCTTTAGAAATTGAAGGAATTACAGGCCGATTTCCTCTGATTCTTGCACCAGGTGAAACTCGAGTTGTGTTGAACAGGGATACCATTAATTTATCCGTGGCCAGTGGTAACATGCCCAACGAAGACTTCATGCGCTACAAAGAAGGAGGTAAGGCCAACAACATGAAGATGAAAGACATTTCGTTAGCGCTCAGAGCTGCAAAAACTGCTAATGACAGTATAGCGCTCGATTCCTTGCAACCTCTTTACCAAGAAACCATTGAAACCTTTCGCTTCTTTCCTTACAATTTTATTGAGCAAAACCCTGATTCTGACATGTGTTTGTTGATGTTAGACGAAATGGTTCAAGGCAGAATAAATCCAAATTTTTTGGATAGAGTGAAGTCAAGCTATGACGCTTTGGCGGCAACCATCAAAAAGAACGAAATCAACCAAAGACGAGGTCAGCGCATCAAGGCAGCCATTGACTTGATGGAGAAAACTAAAACTGGAGCTGGCCAGCAATAAGCTATGCAGCTACTCTCCTTTCTGCTCATTTACCCTTTACTGTGGCTGCTGTCTTTGCTGCCCATGTGGGTTTTGTATGTATTGTCAGATGCCTCTTATCTCTTGGTTTATAAGGTCTTTGGTTACAGAAAGAAAGTTGTAGCGGCGAATCTTAAATTGGCTTTCCCTCAAAAGTCGGAAGATGAACGTTTGATCATCGAAAAGCGTTTTTTTCATCATTTGACCGACTTGCTGTTTGAATTTGTCAAATCATTGACCATAAGTAACCGCCAAATGAAGCGACGAATGACTTTCAAAAACCTGGAGGTCATTCATAAGGCCTACGACCAAGGACAACATGTTAATTTGGTTTGCGGACACTATGGAGGTTGGGAGTGGATGTTTGTCTTGGATCAATTTATTCCTCATGACAGTATTGCTATCTACAAGAAGTTGAACAACAAATACTTCGACCGTATGGTCAAACGCATACGTGCTAGATACAATACCTTACTAGTCCCTACTAACGAGGCGCTGGCTGTCATCGCCGAGAGAGTTGAGAACAATCAATTGACTTTTTGTGCCTTTAATGCGGACCAATCTCCCAATCCCAACAAAGCACGGCATTGGAGGTCCTTTATGGGCGTTGACACTCCTGTACACACCAGTGCAGAAATGCTCGCCAAAAAATACAATATGGCAGTGATCTTTCTCGATATTCAAAAATTGAAACGTGGCTATTATGAAGCCCGTTTTGAATTGATTACCGATAAGCCCACTGATTTTGCCGACTATGACATCACCGATATTTTCGTCGAAAAATTAGAACAACAAATCAAGGGAGACCCAGCCTATTATTTATGGTCACATCGCAGGTGGAAACACCGCCGTGAAAATTACGTCTAAAGGGATTTCAATTCGGTTATAAATTCTTGAGCGACCTCATCGGCTCTAGACTGCGAAGGGGCTTCCACGTATATTCGAATAATTGGTTCAGTGTTACTTTTGCGAAGATGCACCCAGTAGTCGGAAAAATCTATTTTAACACCGTCAATAGTGGTCACTTTTTCGTGCTTATAGCGTTCCGACATTTGAGCCAAAAGGGCATCAATATCTAAATCTGGCGTAAGCTCCACTTTTTGTTTGCTCATGAAATAATCCGGATAAGATTTTCTCAAGTCTGAAACTTTCATTGGGTTCTTAGCCAGTAAACTTAAAAATAAAGCAATTCCCGCCAAAGCATCTCTGCCATAGTGCAATTCAGGCAAAATGACCCCTCCATTTCCTTCTCCACCAATAACTGCATTAGTAGCCTTCATCATGCTAACCACGTTGACTTCGCCAACGGCACTAGCACTGTAAGTTTGACCATATTTAACGGTCACATCCTGCAAGGCACGAGACGAACTCATGTTGCTGACGGTTGCTCCGGGAGTGTGAGACAAAACAAAATCTGCACATGCCACCAAAGTGTATTCCTCACCAAACATTTCTCCGTCTTCACAAACAAAGGCCAAACGATCCACATCTGGATCAACGGCAATACCAAAGTCAGCACGATGCTTTACCACAGTTTCTGACAAATCAGTCAAATGGGCTTTTAGAGGTTCTGGGTTGTGAGGAAACTGCCCGTTGGGCTCACAAAATAATGGGATAGTTTGAACGCCTAAGGCATCCAATAAGCGGGGAACGGCAATCCCACCTGAGGAATTAACACCATCCACAACCACCTTGAATTTTGCTTTCTCAATAGCCTTGACATCGACCAAATCCAATGCTAAAATAGCTTCAATGTGCAAGTCGATATAAGCATCATTTTTGGTGATTTTACCCAAATCGTCAACAGTAGCAAAAACACTGTCGTTGGCTTTGACATGGTTTAAGATGGCTTCGCCCGCCTTGGCATCCAAAAATTCTCCATGATGATCGAGCAGTTTCAGAGCGTTCCATTCCTTCGGGTTGTGGCTGGCCGTCAGAATAATGCCACCATCGGCGTGTTCCATGACTACGGCCATTTCCACGGTTGGCGTGGTAGACAATCCTAAGTTGACCACATGAATGCCTTGTCCAACAAGAGTCTGCATGACCAATTCTTGAATCATAGGCCCAGAGGGTCTGGCATCGCGACCAATTACCACCCGATAGTGACTCTTATTGCTACTCGATTTGAGCCAAGTGCCGTAAGCCGCGGCAAAGGAAACTGCTTCAATTGGTGTAAGATTGTCTCCTGAAGCACCACCAATGGTGCCCCTAATTCCTGAGATTGAAGAAATGAGTGTCATGAACGAAAATTTTCATCAAAGATACTAGATCACTCGAGAGTTTACAAAATGTCTTTTGCAGGGGTTTATCCTCATTACATCAACAAAGCCGAAAAGAAAGGGCGAACCAAGGCAGAGGTAAATGCAATTATTTTCTGGCTCACAGGCTATGATGAAGCTGCTTTAGACAGAATTTTGGAAAACAGAACTGACTTCCAATCTTTTTTTGCAGAAGCTCCACGCATGAATCCCAATGTCTCCAAAATCACAGGACTCATCTGTGGTTATCGCGTTGAAGACATCAAAGAGCCACTAATGCAGCAAATTCGATATTTAGACAAGCTGATTGATGAATTGGCGCAGGGTAAGGCTCTGGAAAAAATCCTCCGCGCATAGGCCGAGAGGACACAAACGTCAGGCAAATTATAAACAGTTTTTATTATTGACTTAGACACCGACTTGTTTTCCCTTTGCAATTAAAAATTGTAATTTCGCCGTTTGCCAAATATGGAACAGAAAGGGGAATTTATCGAAGTTTTAGGTGCTCGTGTTCACAACCTAAAAAATATCGACGTAAGCATTCCCAGAAATCAACTGGTGGTCATTACCGGGCTTTCGGGCAGCGGTAAGTCTTCTTTAGCTTTTGACACCATTTATGCCGAAGGGCAACGGAGATATATCGAGACTTTTTCTGCCTATGCCAGACAGTTTTTAGGAGGCCTTGAACGACCAGATGTCGATAAAATTGACGGGCTTTCTCCAGTGATTGCCATAGAGCAAAAAACCACCAACCGATCACCAAGATCTACTGTTGGGACTATTACAGAAATTTACGATTTTCTCAGACTTTTATTCGCCCGCGCGGCGGATGCTTACAGTTACAACACCAACGAGAAAATGGTCAGTTATTCCGACGAACAGATTTTGGAACTGATCATGAGTCAATTTGATGGTCAAAAAATAACCGTTCTGGCGCCCGTCGTTAAATCCAGAAAGGGTCATTACAGAGAATTGTTTGAGTCTATCGCAAGACAAGGATTTATTAAAGTGCGCGTGGATGGAGAAATTAGAGACATCGGTCGTGGCATGAAGGTAGACCGTTATAAAACTCACGACATTGAGATTGTTATAGACCGCCTGGTCGTCGAGCCAACTGAGGATTTTAAAAAACGTTTGGAAGAAACCATCATTACTGCCATGCATCAAGGGGACAATGCGCTGATGGTTTTGTCCAATGAAACTGGTGAATTAAGGTATTTCAGTAGACATTTGATGTGCCCCACGACGGGCCTTTCCTATGCGCAGCCGGAGCCTAATAATTTTTCATTCAATTCGCCTAAGGGTGCCTGCTCAACCTGCGATGGACTTGGGATGCTGCATAGGGCCAACATGTCCAAAATCATTCCAGACGACAAGGTTTCCATCAAGCAAGGCGGCTTGACCCCGCACAACAATTCAAAGGACACATGGATCAACCGTCAACTGGAAATAATAGCCTTGCGTTATGGATTCAGCCTGTCTGATCCCATCAACAAGATTCCTGAAAAAGCCTTAGACGTGATTTTGTACGGTGGCAAGGAACAGTTTGAAGTCAAAAGTGACACCCTAGGCGTGACTCGAAATTTGAAAATTGACTTCGACGGTATCGTGACCTTTATTGAGCAACAATTCAATCATACCGATTCTGGCCCGTTAAAACGTTGGGCCAAATCCTATTTGGAGCAAATCGACTGTCCAGAATGTCATGGGGGTAGGCTGAAAAAGGAAGCCCTATTTTTCAAAATCAATAATAAAAATATCGCCGATCTATCGGCAATGGACATCCAAGATCTGTCGACATGGATTGCAAATTTGGAACCTCACTTGAGCAGCCAGCAATTGGCAATCGGTTCAGAGGTCCTTAAAGAAATTAGCACGCGCATTGAATTTTTGCTGAACGTAGGTCTAGACTACCTGACCCTTGGGCGTAGTTCTAAATCCCTGTCTGGTGGAGAAGCACAAAGGATAAGATTGGCCACTCAAATTGGATCGCAGCTGGTTGGAGTGCTCTATATTTTAGACGAACCCAGTATTGGCTTACATCAACGGGATAATGAAAAACTGATCGATTCCTTAATTAACTTAAGGGATGTCGGCAATTCAATCATTGTCGTGGAGCACGACAAAGACATGATTCTCAAGTCTGACCACGTCATTGATATGGGACCTTTTGCTGGCAAACATGGCGGAGAGATCATTGCCCAAGGCACACCTGAAGAGATTTTAAAGTTTCACAACCTCACTTCTGACTATCTCAGCGGGGCTTTGTCATTGGAAATTCCAAAAGAAAGGCGAATAGGCAATGGCCACTTGATTGCATTAAATGGATGTAATGGCAACAACCTAAAAAACGTCAGTGTTAACTTCCCTTTAGGTTTAATGATTGGCGTTACTGGAGTTTCGGGAAGTGGCAAATCGACCTTGGTGAACGAGACGTTATATCCCATAATGAATGCCCATTATTTTAATGGAATAAAAATTCCGATGCCTTACCAAAGCATTCAAGGGCTTGAACACATCGACAAGGTCATAGACATCAACCAATCCCCTATTGGCCGAACGCCTCGCAGTAATCCCGCAACTTATACTGGTGTGTTTAGCGAAATAAGAGACTTATTCGTTAGAATACCCGAGGCCATGATTAGGGGTTACAAGCCCGGTCGTTTCAGTTTTAACGTTGCTGGTGGAAGGTGCGAAACTTGCAAAGGCGGAGGTCTTCGAGTCATCGAAATGAACTTTCTTCCCGATGTATTCGTGGAGTGCGAAACTTGCAATGGCAAGCGATTCAATCGCGAAACTTTGGAGGTAAGGTATAAAGGAAAAAGTATCAGCGACGTTTTAGAAATGACTATCGACGAATCAGTAGATTTTTTCGAACACATTCCAAAAATATACAGAAAACTAAAAACACTTCAGGACGTCGGATTGGGGTACATCTCTTTGGGACAGCAATCCACTACCCTTTCAGGAGGAGAGGCACAGCGGATTAAATTAGCCGCAGAGTTATCCAAAAAGGATACTGGAAATACGTTTTACATCTTGGATGAGCCTACAACAGGTTTGCATTTCGAAGACATTCGTATTTTGATGGGGGTGCTCAACCGACTGGCGGACAAAGGCAATACCATTTTAATCATCGAACACAACCTCGATGTCATCAAACTGGTCGATTACATCATTGACCTTGGTCCTGAGGGCGGAAAAGGCGGTGGAAAGGTTCTCGCGACTGGTACCCCAGAAGAGATTTGTCGCAATTCTGAAGGATATACGGCTCAATATCTGAAAAAAGAGTTAATTTCAACATTTAAAACTAATTAAATGAGTTCACATAAAGACTGGAACGACAAGAAGACTAATGATTCTTGGGCGATATTTAAAATCATGGGCGAGTTCGTCGATGGCTTTGAGCGCATGAGTAGAATTGGTCCGTGCATTTCTATTTTTGGCTCTGCCAGAACACCTGAAAACGATCAATATTACCAACTTGGCCAACAGATTGCCGCTCGCATCGTAAAGGAAGGCTATGGTGTCATTACTGGCGGAGGACCCGGCATTATGGAAGCGGCCAACAGGGGCGCTCAAGAGGCCAAAGGACCTTCCGTTGGATTGAATATTGAGTTGCCAATGGAGCAATATTCTAATCCTTACATCGACAACGACAAACTCTTAAACTTCGATTACTTCTTTGTGCGTAAAGTGATGTTTGTCAAATACGCCCAAGGATTTGTGGTCATGCCTGGAGGCTTTGGTACTCTAGACGAACTTTTTGAAGCCATTACTCTCATTCAAACCAAAAAAGTAACCGCATTCCCAATCATACTGGTCGGTTCAGAATTTTGGAGCGGCATGCTAGACTGGGTCAAAAAAGTAATTTTGGATCAATTCAAAAACATCAGTCCAGAAGACCTTTCATTGATGCATCTGGTAAACACCCCTGACGAGGTTATTGATATTCTCAATGAATTTTATCGCAATACCAGTTACAGCCCCAACTTTTAACCACCACTTATCTGCTGTTATGTTTTCAGTGCTTTGATAAAAAGGTACACGAATAACTACAGCTAATGAAAAATCGTTTTTTTGTTTGTGTCGGATTAATTTTCGCGCTAAACACCGTCAGTGCCCAAGAAGTTCTGAATTTGATGTTTTACAATTTATTGCAATTTCCCTCTGTTGGAGACGCTAATCGCATTGACCATTTACAGGCTATTCTCGACGCAACTCGGCCTGATTTGTTGATGGTTTGTGAACTGAACAACCAAGAAGGTGCCAATCTAATCGAAGAACGATTGCAAGCCTTAGACTCCAATTATATCGCTGCGCCTTTTTGGACCAACACCTCTGACGACAATGGGAACGATCAAAACAGTTTGCAAAACTTGATATTTTTTGACCAGTCCAAATTCATCCTCGAAGACCAAGACGTGGTAGTGACCTATTTGCGAGATTTCAATCATTACACCTTAAAACTCAACACCACCAGTCAAGCGACAGACCCTTTTGTAATTCACGTATTTGTTGGTCATCTCAAGGCTTCCTCTGGATCGGATAACGAGCAACTCAGGCTTGATATGGTAGAAGATTTCACGACGTATCTTGAGAGTTTAGACAGCAATGCCTACGTTATACTTTCAGGTGATTTCAATCTGTATTCGAGTAACGAGCCTGCCTATTTAGAACTATTAGATTCAACCAATAACATCACTTTGGCGGATCCCGTTAACCGATCGGGTGATTGGCACAACAACCTGGATTTCTTAGATGTATTTTCCCAATCGACCCATGCTACCTCTGGTGGCGGATTTGCCTCGGGAGGCTTTGACGACAGGTTTGATTTCATCCTCACATCAACCAACTTACTCAACGGGGGCTCATTGACCTACGTCGAAGACAGCTATAATTCCGTAGGGAACAACAACAACTCCAACTGTTTCAACCAATCGATCAATTCGCCCAATTGCGACGGTGATCTTTACGATGCCAGTCTGAGAGAACATTTGTATAACATGAGTGATCATTTGCCAATCCGCTTGCAACTCTTCTCCAATGACAGTTTTCTGAGTTCTGCTTCCTTCGGAGACATGAATAAAGACTTTCATCTGGCATACAATCAAATCAAGGATGGATTAGAGGTTGAAGTAAATTCTCGTATATTTGGGACAGAAAGCTACCTACTTATCTATGACAATATGGGTCGATTGATCTCCGAAACTCCAGTCGGGAGTGCTTCAAACCTATTCATTCAATCCTCGCATTGGTCCAATGGTCAGTACTTGGTGAAGAGTAATTTATCGGCAGCTCCTCCTCAAAAATTTATCAAATATTGACAGCCCAGACCCTCAAATACACCGCTTTTTTTCTTTTTATTAGCATTCAATCGCGAGGTCAACTCAATATTAATGTTGTAGGAAACTATAATTCTGTCACCAAAACTTTAAAAGTCACTCAAGAGATTGAATACACCAACAACAGTGACGACACCTTGGAGGTGATCTATTTGCACGACTGGAACAACAGCTACAGCTCGCGCGACACTGAATTGGCCAAAAGATTTGAGGAAGAATTTATTTCCAGTTTTCATTACGCCAATAGTTCAGACTATGGGCACACTGAAATCAACCTTTGGACCGAAGCCAATGGAGATGTGTTGCAATACGAACGCCCTGCAGACAAAGCAGACGTATGGAAAATTACACTCAATCAACCGTTGCGTTCGGGCGAAACATTGAAATTTGTTATTGAATATAATTTGGTTTTGCCAAACAGCAAATTCACGGCCTATGGACAAGACGACAAGGGTAATGTTTATCTAAAAAACTGGCTCCTATGGCCCGCCGTTTATGACAACGGTTGGATGTTGCAATCCAATAAGAATTTAGATGACTTGTATGCCCCAAAAGCCAAAGTTGTCCTTCAAATATCCTCTGATGTGCCGTTATACATGTATTCGGATTTGATCAATCCAAATGAAGACAATACCGCAGTAATCAAGGCTCAATGGTTTGGCGAAGGCCGTAACTGTACCCTAGTATTTAAAAAGGACCAGCCCTTAAGATCTTTCCAAGCTGCCGATTTGAGAATCGCCACTGACCTTGACGACAAAGGCTTGGACGACCAAAGCGAAATAGCTTCAATCGAAAAAGTGGTCAATTTTCTGAACGGATTCTTTGGCAAAATATCCGATGCTCAATTGCCCATTACTCAAGCTGCGGGCAAACACAGTCCGGTATATGGTTTGGACAGGTTTCCTTCATTTTTACAGCCTTACCCTAAAGAACTGCAATTTGAACTCGAATTGGTCAAGCAGATTGCTCATAACGCCTTAGACGGACAGCTCGATACCAATCCAAGAAATGAATTTTGGTTGCAATCGGGTATGGAAACCTATTTCTTGATGCTATTTGTCGAAGAACACTATCCCGACCTAAAATTGTTGGGAGAAATATCCAATTGGTGGGGTATTCGATCCTATAATCTTGCCAAACTTCCTTTCAACGGACAGTATCGTTTGTTTTATGAGCAAATGGCAAGAACCAACCGAGATCAAGCTCTGAACACTCCAAAAGACAGTTTGTTGAAGTTCAATCAAACATATACCAATCCTTACAAATCTGGGTTAGGAATGAAGTATTTGGACGCTTACACTGGCAAGCCTCTGATCAAGGAAGCCATCACTGCTTTTTTCAAGGACGGTAATACCGAAAAACACACGATCGAGGAGTTTCGGACTCAGGTTTCGTCGTTAACCGACCTACCCACGGATTGGTTTTTTGAGAGCTACGTAAAGAAAAATGACAAATTAGATTTTAAAATCGTTCGGAAATCGAGCAATGAATTTCAGTTCGTCGACCGTTTTAATACCGGCATTCCTGTTGAAATGGCAGTATTTTATAAGGATGGCGGCAAAGCAAATCTATGGATTGATGGCAGTTCGGAGGCATGGACAGACCCAAACACAGCTCGCATTGTTTTAAATCCAAAAACCAATATCTCAGAAGTTAATTACAGGAACAACTCGTCAAGCAGCAAAAGACATTTGTTTTCCTTCAGGCCTCTTAAAATCAAATTAGGCGCTGACATTGAAGACCCCGCCTATTCTCAATTTTTTGCGGTGCCAGTGGTTGAATTTGGCAATATCTATGACGGCTTGGGTGTAGGGGGATATTTCACCAACCACTCATTGTTGCGCAAATCCTTTAGAGTCAATTTTGTTCCTCAATTTTCGACCAAGTCTAAAATTTGGACAGGTAGAGCTTCAGTAATTAATTATTACAACATCGACCATTCAAAACTTTATAACGTCACCTCGGGTATTTTTGGGAGTTACAGCTCCATTGGTATTGGCAAATTTGGGCGGGTTATTTCACCATTCGTTCTCTTAAATTTTAGAAACCCTCAAGACCTGAGATCCAATAAGCGCCAAAATATCACCTTGAAATACGTATCGATAGCCAATGACGCTGTCTCTGAAGCAGACCTGTCTCCAAACTACGGCGTCTTCAATTTGCAATATGGCGCATCCGACAGCAATTTGTTTGACTACAACGGCGGAAAAATAGACGTTCAGATTTCTGGCGACTTTGGTAAGGTGAGCTTAGAATACGAATACAGAAAATTGACCAATAAACGGCAATTCAATCTGAGACTATTTGCTGGAACTTTCCTCTTTCACAACGTCAAACACACCAATTTTTTCGATTTTTCTCTTGACCGTCCTTCCGATTATCTGTTTGAATACAACTACTTGGGACGCGCCGAAAACAACGGTGTCTTTAGCCAACAAATCTACATTTCTGATGGAGGGTTCAAATCCATCCTCAACCCGCGCTCGGCCAATGAATGGATGGCGACGGCCAATGTGAGCACCAACATCTATCGTTGGGTCGAGGTTTATGGCGATTTAGGATTGAGCAAAAACAGCACCAACAGACGACCGTTTTTTGCCTATGACTCGGGGATCAGGCTAAATTTTATTCCAGACTATTTCGAACTTTATTTTCCAGTATACTCCAATTTGGGTTGGGAAATCGTTCAGCCCAATTACTTCAGTAAACTGAGATTTGTAGCCACTACATCGCCCAAAAAATTGGTTGAACTGTTCAGGAGAAAATGGTTTTAATTGCATAGCCCCTCAATATTGGTTAAATTTGAACCTTTTAATATAACAATTGACGTGTTAAACTTTGGAGATTTAGAAACTGTTTTGACTTTCGAGGACTTCAAGGCCTCCCTGTTGTCAGATTACCGATTGGCCTATTTGAGTCGGCAGTGCAGTTTGCTGGGACGCAAAGAAGTCCTGACAGGAAAGGCCAAATTTGGCATTTTTGGTGACGGCAAAGAATTGCCTCAACTGGCCTGGTCCAAAGTATTTCAAAACGGCGATTTCAGATCTGGTTATTATCGTGACCAAACCTTTATGATGGCCATTGGCGCACTCAATCCCGAATCTTTTTTTGCAGGATTGTATGCCCATACCGATCTCGAAGCCGAACCCATGAGTGGGGGAAGGCAGATGGGCGGACATTTTGCCACTCATAGTCTGGATGAAAACGGCAATTGGTTGAATTTGATGGAACAAAAAAATTCTAGTGCCGACCTCTCTCCTACTGGCGCTCAAATGCCCAAATTATTAGGACTCGCACAGGCCTCCAAGATTTACAGAGAACTTCCCGAAATCAAGGCACCCAATTTTTCCGAAGGTGGCAATGAAGTGGCTTGGGGTACCATTGGTAATGCCAGCACAAGTGAAGGTTTATTTTTCGAGACCATCAATGCCGCAGGCGTTCTGCAAGTACCTATGGTCATTAGCGTATGGGATGATGACTACGGCATTTCCGTTCATGCGGAACACCAAACGACCAAAGAAAACATCTCTGAAATTCTTTCTGGATTCCAACGCAGCGATGCTGCTGCTGGGTTCGAAATCATTCAAGTGAAGGGTTGGGACTACCCTGCTCTTGTCGAGGCCTATGAAAATGCCAGTGAATTGGCACGAACCAAACACATTCCTGTCATCATCCACGTCACAGAATTAACCCAACCTCAAGGGCATTCAACCTCGGGATCACATGAAAGGTATAAAGACAGTAAACGATTGAAATGGGAGGCCGAATTCGATTGCTTGGCCAAATACAAAACTTGGCTAATCCAAAAAGAATACTGCACCGAAAAGCAGTTGAAAGATGTTGAGGACGACTGCGAACAACAAGTCAAAGCAGCTCAAAAATCAGCATGGAAAGCCTATTTGTCGCCAATCGTTGAGGAACAAAACAGCCTTCTGGCTATACTTGGCACCTTGGCTAAAAAAACTTCTAACACCTCTTTTGTCGAAACAGCCATCAGCCAATTGAAAGACAACGCAACGCCGATACGCAAAGACGTGATCTCAACCGCCCGTAAAGTATTGCGTCAATGTCGAGACCTCAACAACAATGACAAGGCCAACTTGCATGATTGGATCAAAAACTACAAAAGCAAGCAATGGAATAACTTCAATAGCCACCTCTACTCGACTCAAGCGGTCAAAGCGCATGAATCTGCAGTCATTGCGCCATCCTATGGCAAAGAAGCAACTCAGGTCGATGGCCGTATTGTTTTAAGAGATAATTTTGAAGCCCTTTTAGAAAAGCATCCCGAAGTATTGATTTTTGGTGAAGATGCCGGGGTTATTGGTGACGTCAACCAAGGACTTGAAGGACTGCAAGACAAATTTGGCAAACTCAGAGTAGCCGATACTGGCATTCGTGAAGCGAGTATCATCGGGCAAGGTATTGGAATGGCCATGAGGGGCCTCCGACCTATCGCAGAAATTCAGTATTTGGATTATGTACTATATGCCTTACAAATCATGAGCGACGATATTGCGACCTTGCATTATCGTACCAAAGGTCGTCAAAAAGCGCCTCTAATTGTCAGAACAAGAGGCCATCGTTTAGAAGGCATTTGGCATTCAGGATCACCCATGGGAGGCATTGTCAGTTTGCTCCGAGGCATGTTTGTTTTGGTACCCCGAAACATGACACAAGCCGCTGGGTTTTACAATCATTTGGTGTCCATTGACACCCCAGCTTTGGTGGTCGAATGTCTCAATGGCTACCGATTAAAGGAGGCACTTCCCGAAAATATAGGCAGTTTTACTACCCCTTTTGGAGTGGTAGAAACGCTCAGATCTGGGACCGATTTGACCATAGTTTCTTATGGCTCCGCACTGCGTTTGGTCATGGAAGCTGCACAAGAATTAGCGAGTGTTAATATCAATATTGAAGTAATTGATATCCAGTCACTTATACCATTTGACTTAAATCATGATATTAAGAAAAGTGTCGCTAAAACTAACCGACTTTTAATCGTTGATGAAGACGTTCCTGGCGGAGCTTCTGCCTATATTTTAGACGCCGTCATCAATGGCCAACAAGCTTTTGAACACTTGGACAGCATTCCTCAAACTTTGACTGCCAAGGACCACCGTCCTGCTTACAGTACGGACGGAGATTATTTTTCAAAACCTTCTTTAGATGACATTTTTGAAAAAGCTTATGCCATTATGAATGAGGCTGATCCGGAACAATATCCAGCCTTATAATTTTCAATGCATCAGTCGGTGGACCAATTCTTTCAGAAGGTCTCCTTCGGGAATTTCCCTCGCTCCTACACCTTTGCCTTTGAGATCGTATTCGCGCAATAAAGCGATGTTGCGAGAGGCATATTTCATGGGGTAGTTACTCGCTGCAACGGCATAATCTTTCACAAAAAAGGGATTGATGCCTAGAGCCGCAGCTACAGCCCTAGGACTGTGGTCGTTCAAGGCATGATACTGCAAGATTTGAGAAAAATAAGAAAACAGCATGCCTATGGTTACGACCAAAGGATTCATTTTTGGATTGTCTCCAAAGTGCGCAGCGATTTGATGCGCTCGGTCCAATTGGCGATTGCCAATGGCGTTACGCAATTCAAAAACATTAAAATCCTTTGATATACCAATATTGGTTTCGATGTCTTCTGGGGTAATTTGGTGGCCTTTGGGCAAAAGCAATTCCAGTTTTTCTAACTCATTGACAATTTTTGACAAGTCGTTTCCCAAAAATTCTACTAACATTTGAGCAGCCTTGGGGACAATCTCGTATTTCCTCTGCTTCAGGAAGTCGTGGATCCAATGGGCAACTTTGTTTTCGTACAAACTCTTGCACTCCACAACCGCTCCTGATTTCGAGACGGCCTTGTAAAACGCCTTGCGCTTGTCGAGGATTTTGTATTTGTAATTGATGACCAATACCGTGGAAGGTTGAGGATTGGCGGCATAGGAAGCCATTTGATCGATGGTTCTGACCCAATCTTGAGCTTCTTTAACAATGATTAATTGACGTTCCGACATCATCGGGAAGCGCTTGGCGCTTGAAACCACATCCTCTACACTCGCCTCTCTGGCATAGAATACCATCTCGTTAAAAGCCCTTTCTTCCTCCGTTAGGGCGTGTTTCTTGATTTCGGAGGTTATCAAGTCGATATAGTAAGGCTCGTCACCCATCAGGACATAAATGGGCCTAAACTGCTGTTTTCTAATTTCCTCTAAGATGATATCGATCTCATTCATTCAAAAAAATTCATCATTTTTGCAAGATGCAGACATTGTCTTTTCCGCCTTATGCGTTTAGGTTCAAAAGTAGCGAAAATAAACGGCTCATCTTTGACCCTATTCGCAAAAAATATGTCCAACTCCAGCCCGAGGAGTGGGTGCGTCAACATTGTCTGCAATTCATTCTTCAGGACAAGGGTTATCCTGCCAGCCTGACGAATGTCGAAAAACAAATTAAAGTAGGAGCAACCACCAAGCGCTATGACATCATCGTTTACATGTCTGACGGCCGTGTGGCTTTGGTGGTAGAATGCAAATCACCAGAAGTCTCTATTTCTCAAGACACTTTTGATCAAATTGCCCGCTACAACCTCACCCTCAAAGCCGATTATTTGATGGTCACCAACGGTTTGGATCACTACTTTTGCCGGATGGATCACAAACAGGAACGCTATGTCTTTTTGAAAGACCTTCCAAATTACCGCCGATGAAAACAGCTGTTGTCATTTTGAATTGGAACGGCCAAGTCCTGCTCGAGCGGTTTTTGCCCGATTTGTTGGCGCATTCTCAATCTTTCGCCTCGGTGCATGTGGTGGATAATGCCTCGACAGACGAGTCTGTAAGCTTTGTTCATAGTAACTTCCCCAACGTGAACGTCATCAGACATCAACACAATTTGGGCTACGCCGAGGGTTACAACCAGACCATCGGACAAATTGACGCCGAGCTGCTATGTCTTATCAATAACGATGTACAAACTCCTGAAGGCTGGCTTCAACCAATGATCAACGCTTTTAAAAACGATCCTCTCATGGCTTTGGCTCAGCCTAAAATTTTAGACCTCAACCGTCCCACACATTTTGAATACGCTGGTGCCTCGGGTGGATTCTTGGATCGGTTTGGTTTTCCCTATTGTCGGGGGCGAATTTTTGATCATTTGGAAGAAGACCACCATCAATATACCACGGCCGAAGTCTTTTGGGCTTCAGGAGCCTGCCTGTTTGTGCGCAAAACGGTTTTTCAGTCCTTAAAAGGATTTGACGCGAGCTTCTTTGCCCACATGGAGGAAATCGACTTGTGTTGGAGGGCCAAACTCCAAGGCTTTCAAGTTTGGGCCATTGCCGAAAGTCATGTGTTTCATTTGGGGGGAGGAACTCTCCACTACGGTACTGCTCAAAAAACACGGCTGAACTTCCGAAACTCGCTCTTCATGTTGCTCAAAAACACCCAAAAACATCTGATGTTTTTGTTGGTCATTCGCTTGTTGCTCGACGGTTTAGCCGCGTGGCGATTTTTGTTACAAGGCAAACCAAGCCATTTTGGGGCTGTGTTCATGGCGCACATGGACCTCTATCGCCAGGGAGGTCGTTATTTGAAGTCGAGATCTAAATCACTGAAATCTATTGTTTTAGACTCCTCCATCGTTTGGAAATATTACATTTTAGGAAGAAAAACATTCGACAAATTGTAGCCAGTGCAAAAGTTATGTTAACAATTCGATGGAATGTTAAATTTTAGTAAATTTGTCCAAACAAAACCTTAATTTCAATGAAAAGATCAATTGCTCTTGCCCTTTCAACAGTTCTTTTGTTCGCTTCTTGTGTTTCTAAAAAGCAGTATGCTGCCCTAGAAGCCAAACAAGCGGAAACTCAAGACATGCTCAACAACACCACCTACAAATTAAACATTTGCAACGAAGACAAAGCGATAGCATTAGCTAGAGCTCAAGCGTTAGAGGAGCAAATTGCAGACTTGCGCGCAAACAACGCCAGTTTGATTCAAAGCACCAAAGATTTGACCGTATTGACTTCTAAAGGAGCCGATAACTTGGAAAAATCATTGGAGAGTATGCGTGAAAAAGATTTGAAAATCAATAGACTTCAAGACGCCATCAACAAAAAGGACAGTGTGACTTTTGCTTTGGTCACTAGCTTGAAAAGAACTGTTGGTATTGACGATCCAGACATCGAAATTAGTGTAGAAAAAGGCGTGGTATTTATTTCCATTTCTGACAAATTGTTATTCACCTCAGGCAGTTATAACGTGAGCAACAAAGCTAAAGATGTTTTGGCCAAAGTTGCTAAAGTGGTTAACGACAAGCCAGACTTCGAATGCCTAGTAGAAGGTCACACCGACGACCAAGCATACAGCAGTGGTGTGTTGCTTGACAACTGGGATTTGAGCGTCAAGCGTTCAACCTCGGTCATCCGTGTGTTACAATCTCTTGGAGTCAATCCTTCTCGTTTGGTGGCTGCAGGTCGCAGTTCTTATGTGCCATTGGACACTAACGATACCGCTGATGGACGTGCTAAAAACCGTCGTACTCGCATCGTCGTCATGCCTAAAATCGATCAGTTTTACGACATGATTGAAAAAGAAATGAAAAAATTGAGCGGCGAATAAAAACGCATCTTTACACAACTTTAACCCCTGCTTGTCAGGGGTTTTTTGTTTTATCTCATACCTTAGCGGAAGTAAAACCCTCAAAATGATATTATGAAAACCTCAATGAACCACATTCAAAATTTCAAAAGAGTATTGGCTCTTGGAATGATACTCTGCTTTTCAATGACCGCTTTGGCAGGACCGCCAATAGTTATTGATAAAAACACCACCGACGCCGAACTCAACGCCTTGGTAGCCCAAGAGAAAGAAAAAGGCAAGGTGTTAGAATTCTCCAAAGTCAAACGCAATGCCGATGGAGAAATCACCAAAATTTCCGTTGAGTACAAAAGTGATGGCGAAGAGATGGAACAATCCGTGTCCAGCACCAATGGTATTGACCCCATAACTATTGGAGACTCGGGTAAGGTGATGATGTTCTATGGTCACTCCAAAGGTGATGACGACAAAAATGTCGCTAGTATTTCCTTTGAAAAACGCCGCGACATGGACGCAAGGGGCTTGTCTGAAGAACACCGCGAGCATCTGCGCATTCATCGCGAAAACATGGCCAAACATCGCGAAGACATGATCAAGCATCGTGAAGACATGGCCAAGCTCAAAGAACAAATGAACGAAGCCTTGAAGGAGGTCAAAGAAGCAGAAAACTTCGATTTCGATTCATTAGACGTTGATATCAACAAATTGATTGCTGATTTGGATTTGGATGAAATTGATAAGATCATCGAATCGGTTTTTGACAGAAGCGATTGGATCAACATGGAATGGACTCCAGAGTCCAAGCCTGAGCCTTATGTCGTCATTGACGGAGAAGAATCCAACACTGAGGCCATGAACAACCTAGACCCCACCCAAATTGCCAAAGTAGAAATCCTAAAAGGCGAAGACGCTACAGCGGCCTATGGCGACAAAGGCGCTAACGGTGTGATTATCGTTACGACCAAAAAAGACTAGGCACCCTGCCATCCTATTCAAAATCCCATTGTAACCAATGGGATTTTTTTTACCTTTAACCTATCATGTCCCAAACATGACACCCTGCAACTCCAAAGTTCCAATATTTGATATATAAAAAATTTCATTTCACAATTTTTATTCAAACTCAACATACAAATATAGACTTTAAAATTTATTGATGGTTTTTAATTATTTGTTCTTTATTTAGATTCACTTATTTGATAATTGTTCTTAATGAGTTATATATTTTTTTAGTGTAATGATATTAATATTAAAATAATAATATAAAAAATGATGAAAAAAGTAATAGGATATGTAAGGGTTAGTAGTGAGATTCAAAAAAGGAAAAATAATTCTATTCCACTTCAAAAAAAGAAGATTAAAGAATATTGTAGTTTGAATGATTTTGATTTGATTGATGTTTATGAGGATGATGGAGTTAGTGGAATGAGTATTGATAAAAGAAATGGTTTTAAAAGTATGGTTGAGTTTATGAAGGAGAATAAAATTGATGGAATTGTGGTTTGGAGTTTGAGTAGATTAGGAAGAAAAATGAAAGATGTTGTTGAGTTTATGGATTTTTTAAAAAGTAATAATATTGGTTTTTTTAGTATTAAAGAGAATTTGAGTAATGATGATAAAATAGGAAGTTTAATAATGAATATTTTAAGTAGTATTAATGAAATTCTCTGCTGTTTTTTTCTTAGGTGTTCTCATAATAATTCAAAATTAAGGATTTAGAAAACACTCTCTTAGTTTTGACTAAAATCAGTCCACTTTTTGCTGACGATTTACAATGTGTAATTTAATGCTTAAAGTAACTACCTATGAAAACAATTTTAGAAACCACTCAGCTAAGTCAGCCAAATTGCTCTTACATTCTTGATCTAATTCATAATAGTGACAGCAGATTTGGCGTAGAAATCATACAAATAGACGAATCCTCAGAGCAGAGTCAGAGTATTGTCATCAGCACCGCGATACTTAGTGAGTTCATTAATGTCCTTGAAAATTATTATGCCAAAGTACGTTCTGGTGCCGTCCAAGAAAAAAAACACTTATCACCGTCAGATAAAAAACGAATTCAAGACAATTACTTAAAAGGAGTAGATATAAAAGACCTTGCACTTCAATTCGGACAAAGTCCTGAACTTATTGAGATGGTATTGAGAAATCAAGGTATTGAAATTGTAAGCAACAAACAACCGAGATCCTATTACCGCCAGTCGAAATACTATCCCAAACGAAAAAAATGATAAAAATCTAAATCACCCCCACATCGCCCAGACCCTCTCGCATGACCAGGGGTTCGTCTTGGGAGAGGTCAATCACGGTGGAGGGTACTAGGCCGCCCATGCCGGCATCTACAATGGCGCTTACTTTGAGGTTCCAATCTTCGAAAATGCTGTCGGGATCGGTGGTATAGTCAATGATTTCATCTTGGTCGTGGAGCGAGGCGGTGGCAATGGGTCGTCCGAGGGTGGCGGCAAGAGCTCTGGCAATGTTATTTTCGGGCACTCTAATTCCCACGGTTTTCTTTTTATTGAAGGGTGCAGGCAAGGCCTTGGCACTGGGCAAAATAAAGGTATAAGGCCCAGGCAGCGCGCGTTTAAGTATTCTAAAGGTCGCGCCGTCCAGTTGTTTGGCGTAGACACTCAGGTCACTCAAATCGGCACAGACGAAGGAGAAATAGGCTTTCTCCAAACTGACGCCCTTGAGTTTGGCCAATTGTTGCAAGGCTTTGGCATTTTGACTGTCGCAACCGAGGGCATAAACCGTATCGGTGGGATAAATGATCAGTCCGCCTTGCTTGAGGCACTCGACCACCTGCCCCACTTGCTTGGGGTTAGGATTGTCTTCGTAAAGTCGGATGCGGAGGGCTTTCATGGCTAGGAGTCTATGAGGTCGAGTTTGGCAAAGCGCAACAACAGTTTTTTCTCTCCCGCCTGATCGAAATGAATGGTGGCGTTTTGGTCGGCTGCACGGCCTTCGAGTGCCACAATGGTGCCCTTGCCAAAACGCATGTGGCTCACTCTCAAACCCACGCTCATTTCGCCGTCATAAGGCAAGGCCTTGGCACCCGCTTGCACGGGTTTGAGGTTTTTGGGAACTACAGTGCGGGCAGGCTGCGACTTTTGAGCTGGGCTGGGTTTTTTAAATCTTACGGTGTTTTGGGGTACATCGCCAAAAATAGAAGCGTCCAGCATGGGGTTGCTGCGCTGGGAAGGAGGCGGTGTGGCAAATTCAATGTATTTCTCGTCAATTTCCTGAATAAAACGACTGGGCTCCGCGTCCACAGGTCGGCCCCAACGGTAGCGCGACAAGGTGTAGGTCAAATAGGCCTGTTTTTCGGCGCGGGTGAGGGCCACATAAAACAGTCGGCGTTCTTCCTCCAGTTCGCTGCGGGTGTTCATGCTCATGGCCGACGGAAAGAGGTCCTCTTCCATCCCAACGATATAGACATAAGGAAACTCTAAGCCTTTGGCCAAGTGAATAGTCATCAGGGCAACTCTGTCGTCGTTTTCATCTTCCTGATCCAAATCGGTGGCCAGAGAGACATCCTCTAAAAATTCGGCCAACGAGCCACTGGCATCCACCAATTCTTGCTGTCCATCGACAAAATCCTTGATCCCGTTGAGCAACTCCTCAATGTTTTCCATTCGGGCTATGCCCTCAGGGGTCAAATCTTCCCCAAAACTTTTCATCAGGCCAGCAGCCTTGGTCACGTGCTCGGCCAACTCAAAAGCGTTGACCTTTTGGTTCATCACTTGAAAACTCTCAATGAGCGTCGCAAAGTTCTTCAGTTTGGATTTTGTGCCTGCATTGAGGTCCAAAGCCAGGCTGTCCAATTGTTGCAACAGCTGAAAAATGTTAACCTTATGGGTATTGGCGCCAACGATAAGCTTGTCGATGGTGGTTTGTCCAATGCCTCGAGCAGGAAAATTGATCACCCGTTTCAAGGCCTCTTCATCGGCTGGATTGATGACCAAACGAAGGTAGCTCAACACGTCTTTAATTTCTTTGCGTTGGTAGAAGGACAAGCCACCGAAAATGCGGTAGGGAATGTCACGCTTGCGCAGGGCGTCCTCAATGGCTCTGGATTGGGCGTTGGTGCGGTAAAGCACTGCAAAACTCTTGTTGTGCAGTTGGTGGTTCATTTTATTTTCAAAAATGGAACTCGCCACAAATCGGCCCTCGTCACCGTCGGTCAATAAGCGGTGTACCTTGATGCTGTTGCCCTCCTCATTGGCCGTCCAAACGACCTTGTCGAGTTTGACTTGGTTTTTATCAATAATTGAATTAGCGGCATTGACAATGGTTTTGGTCGAACGGTAATTTTGTTCTAACCTAAAAACCATGGTGTCGTCATAATCTCTTTGAAAGTTGAGGATGTTGTCGATGTTGGCCCCTCGAAAGGCGTAGATGCTTTGAGCATCGTCGCCCACCACACAGATGTTCTGATAGCGGTCGGACAGGGCTCTAACGATCATGTATTGAGAGTGGTTGGTATCTTGATACTCGTCCACCAAAATGTATTTGAAACGCTCTTGGTATTTGGCTAAAACATCGGGAAATCGGGTCAATAACTCGTTGGTGCGGAGCAAGAGGTCGTCAAAATCCATAGCACCAGCCTTAAAACAGCGCTCGACGTAGTTTTGATAGATTTCTCCCATTTTTTCGCGGCGCGCGGCTGCGTCAGCCTCCTGCAATTCGGAGTTTTGAAAATAGGCCCTAACGGTGATCAAACTGTTTTTGTAGGACGATATGCGGCCGTAAATTTGTTTGAATTTGTAAATCTCCTTGTCCAATCCCATTTCACCGATAATGGACGAAATGAGCCGTTGAGAGTCTTGGGTGTCGTAAATGGTGAAGTTGGAAGGAAAACCCAGTTTAGGTGCATCGGCGCGGAGCAGCTTGGCAAAAACAGAGTGAAAAGTACCCATCCACAAATTTTTAGCTTCGGATTCGCCAACAATTTCTGCGATACGGGTTTTCATTTCCTTGGCAGCCTTGTTGGTAAAAGTAAGCGCCAAGATGTTAAAAGGATCAACACCCTGATGCATGAGGTAGGCAATCTTGTAAGTCAACACGCGCGTTTTACCAGAACCAGCACCAGCTATAACAATCATTGGGCCATCGGTCTGAACCGTGGCTTCTCTTTGGGCTTCGTTAAGTTGGTCTAAATAGCGTTCCAAAACTTCAAATTCTAAGTGGTGAAATTAGCCATTGTCAATTGGGAATAGGCTAAAATTAGCGACTTTTTACTAACAATTTCCCCCTACTCTCATGTCCAATAAAATAAATATCTTTGGTTCAAATCATTCTTAACTCATGAACGCCGATTTCACCAACATACTCATTATGCTTGTTCCATCGCTCATCGTTGCGGTTACAGCATTCTATTTTTTTAACAGTTACACCCGCAGTGAAAACCTCCGTCGCGATGTGGAACTGCACTTGAAACACGCCCAACAAACCTTACCGCTGCGACTTCAGGCTTACGAACGCATGGCCCTTTTTCTTGAGCGTATTGCCTTGGGCAATTTATTGTCGAGAGTGAAACCCAATTCGGGAGACAAGGATTCGTACGAAGCCCAATTGATTTCGACCATCGAACAAGAATTTGAGCACAATTTGACCCAACAAATTTACCTCAGCCAAAATTGCTGGAACGTCATCATGACCTCCAAAAACACCACAATTCAGATGATCCGACAGGCTAATATGTCGGACAAGGTGGAAAACTCCCAGAAAATGAGAGAGCATTTGCTCAACACTTTGTTGGAAACAACCCCTCCAACTGATGCGGCCATTCTATTCCTGAAAAACGAGGTGGGTCAATTGTGGTAAGCACCTTGCCATTGTAATCCGAATGGCTTAATTTCACAGGATGAACACGGAGGTATTACAAACACCCATAGATTATCTCAAAGGCGTAGGTTCCAACCGCGCTCAGTTGCTTCGCAAAGAATTGGGTGTACATACCTTCCAAGATCTGCTCAACATCTTTCCTAACCGTTACATCGACCGTACCAAATTCTACTCCATTTCCGAACTCAGCCCCAGTTCGGCCGAAGTGCAAGTCATCGGTCAAATTGTGGACATCCAAGAGGTTGGTCAACAACGGGGCAAACGATTGGTAGCTACTTTTCAAGATGCCACGGGCAGCATGGAATTGGTTTGGTTTAGAGGACACAAATGGATCCGCCAAAGTTTGAAAACCAACCAACCCTATGTGGCCTTTGGACGGGTCAACCAATTTGCCGGTCGCTGGAATATGGCCCATCCTGAATTGGAACTGAAATCGGACTATGACCAACAGCGGTCAAGTGCCATGCAAGCTGTTTACCCTTCGACAGAAACACTGTCTAAAAATGGCATCTCCAACCGCCTGATGCGCAAAATGATGATGCAATTGTTCGAAACCTCCAAAGCGGGTTTTATGGAAACGCTACCTCCAATGGTCATGAATCATCTGCAATTGTTGTCCAAATCAGACGCCTTAGTACAAATCCATTTTCCTGAAACCAATGAGCTGCTGAGTAAGGCCGAGTTTCGATTGAAATTTGAAGAATTGTTTTTCCTTCAATTGCAATTATTACTGAAAAACAGGCAACACAAGGCGAAAATCAAAGGCTTTCCATTTACAGCGGTCGGTGATTTTTTCAATAAATTTTACTCCGATGTATTGCCTTTTAATTTGACTCAGGCACAAAAGAGAGTATTGAAAGAAATCCGCAGCGATTTGGGTACAGGAGCACAAATGAACCGCTTGCTGCAAGGCGATGTTGGATCTGGAAAAACCATAGTGGCCTTCATGACCATGTTGATGGCATTAGACAACGGCTTCCAGGCCTGTTTAATGGCTCCTACGGCTCTATTGGCCACGCAACATTATGAAGGTTTGCAAAAGTTTTGCCAGCCCTTGGGTATTGAAATAAGTCTGTTGATTGGCGCTACAAAAACACCCGAAAGACGCCTCATTCACGAGCAATTGGAATCCGGCACCTTACATATTTTGGTAGGCACCCATGCCTTGGTAGAAGATCGGGTAAAATTTAAGAATCTGGGATTGGCCATCATTGATGAACAACACCGATTTGGAGTGGCCCAACGGAGTAAATTGTGGCACAAAAACAACATTCCTCCGCATGTATTGGTAATGACCGCGACGCCCATACCGCGAACCCTAGCCATGTCGGTTTATGGCGAATTGGACAGTTCGGTGATCGATGAACTCCCTCCCGGCAGGACACCCATCAAAACAGTTCACCGTTATGACAGCAACCGCCTCAAAGTCATTCAATTTCTAAAAGACGAAATTGCCAAAGGCCGACAAGTCTATGTGGTCTATCCGTTGATTGAAGAGAGCGAAACATTGGATTACAAAGATTTGATGGACGGTTATGACAGCATGCTGAGAGACTTCCCTCGACCTGACTATCAAATTTCAATTGTTCATGGTCAGATGAAGCCAGCAGACAAGGCTTTTGAAATGGAGCGTTTTGCCAGCGGAGCAACTCAAATTCTGATTGCAACGACTGTGATTGAAGTAGGCATTGACGTACCCAACGCCTCTGTAATGGTCATTGAAAGTGCCGAAAGGTTTGGATTGTCACAATTGCATCAATTGCGGGGAAGAGTTGGGCGCGGAGCTGCACAAAGCTATTGCATTCTGATGACGGGTTCTAAGTTGGGCGAAGACAGTAAGACCAGAATTGCAACCATGGTGCGAACCAACGACGGTTTCGAAATCGCAGAAGTGGATTTGCGCCTGCGTGGACCGGGAGACCTGATGGGCACACAACAAAGCGGGGTGCTACAATTGAAAATAGCCAATATCGTCAAGGACAGAGCAATTTTAGAATCGGCGCGACACACCGCCCATCGCATACTCAATGCCGATCCCAATCTAAGTCAATCCGAACACTTCAATGTCAGAGAAACCTTACTGAAAATGAAGCAGTTCAAAAATATCTGGAATTACATCTCCTAGTTTTCTGCCAAGAGCGTGTCAATAAATGCGGTAAATTCTTCAACAAAATCAGTATAAACCTGACCTGTAGCAGGTCCGTTATACCCAGTGTGAATCTTTTTCACTTGATGGTTGCGATCTAAAATGATGGTAGTAGGATAGGACCAGACCTTGTTGAGCATGGGTAACTTTTCTTGTGCCAAATCTTTGTCGGTAGAGCCGTATTGAGCCAAAAGTAATGGATAGGCAATGTTTAAATTGGCTTTAAGACGATCCAAGTTGGCATTCGCCTTTTCAACAGTTTTGACGTACTCAAAAGTCAACGCCACTATTTCTAAGCCTTTTGAACGATAGGACTCATAAAATGATGTCAGGAATTTGGATTCATCCAAACAATTGGGACACCAAGTACCCATCAGTTGAACAATCACAACTTTGTTATTGAAACGTTCATCCTCCAAACTCACCATTTTTCCTTGAGAATCAGGGAAAGCAAAGCCAAATTGGTCAAAACCCTCTTTTAAGTAAGTTAACTTTTCGGGATCTTCCAGGTTAAAATCGGCATTGCGATGGGCTATAAAAGTTTCTTTGTAATGGTCTCCAGAATAAAAAACACCTACCATTTGATCTTCTCTCACCGATGCTTGGAACAAAAACGCATGAGCGGCATCGAACACGGACAACTCCAGTAAATTGCCTTTAACGGCCCCTTCCAAAAATCGATAATCACCTGTATTGGTTCTAAAAGTTCCGTTGACAATAACCCCTTTTTGTTCAAATATCCCCATCGCAGGATAGGTCTCGCCATCAGGGTCAGTAAACTTTACTTCCCAAACACCACTGACGTCCACCAAAGGCTTTTCTTCGACCTTAAAGCGGGGCTCGTCCGTACGTTCGGCCTTAAAAGCCTGCTGACGTTCCTTTCCTTCAGTTACAAAATGGCCCTCTAAATGGTCTTCGGTCATAGTGGCTTTTAAATAGCCCTCAAATACTGGCAGTTGTATCCGAACTGTATCGTTATGATAGCTTATTTCAGTTGTGGTTATTTTTTCTTCACCATTAATAAAGGTGACCGATTGGGGCGTATTCACTTCGAAAATAAATGGCAATATTTGTCCGTCCTTAACGGTCAATTCTGCACGATACCTTCCAGGACTTAGGCTACTAGGGGTTTGAGAGGTACACGACATACAAAGTAGAGCAACAAAAGAAAGTTTATAAAAAGTTTTCATAGAGCATTTAGAATGAGCTAATTTAATCCTTTTGATTGACTTTTTGTGCTGCCGCAACTATTCTTATATTTGCCATCTGATAAGTTGACCGCGATGAAAATATCTTTTAATTGGTTGAAACAATTTGTTGAAACGGATTTACCAGCGCCTCAGGTCGCTGAAATTCTTACTGACCTTGGTTTGGAAGTCGAAGGCATGGATACTCAAATATCTATACCAGGCGGTTTGAAAGGTGTGGTCATCGGAAAGGTGTTAACCTGTGTTCAACATCCCAATGCCGACAGACTTAAGCTTACAACCGTGGACATTGGTAAGGAGGAACCAGTGCAAATCGTTTGTGGTGCGCCCAACGTCGCTGCTGGCCAAACTGTTCCTGTTGCAACCATAGGAACAATCCTATACGATAAGGAAGGGCAACCGTGGACCATTAACAAAGGAAAGATCCGTGGAGAAGAGAGTCACGGTATGATCTGTGCAGAGGATGAATTGAGCTTGGGTGAAAGTCACGATGGTATCATGATTTTGTCTGATGAGCATGCCGCAGGCAAGACCTTGTCATCGGTGATAAAGGTCGAAGAAGATACTGTTTTTGACATAGGACTTACACCCAATAGGTCTGACGCCATGAGTCATTTGGGGGTTGCACGGGACTTGAGAGCTGGGCTTAAGCAGCACGGAACAAATCGAGAGTTAATTACGCCTTCAGTTTCGAGTTTTTATGTTGACAATTATAACTTTAGAGTCGACATCAATGTAAAACAGCCTGAACTTGCACCGAGGTATTGTGGAGTGACCGTTTCGGATGTCAAAGTAGGGCCCTCACCTACTTGGCTGCAAAATCGTTTAAAGGCCATTGGACTTAACCCCATCAACAATATTGTCGATGTCACTAATTTCGTTCTTCACGATTTGGGACAACCACTTCACGCTTTTGACGCTTTGACGCTCACTGACAATAAAATAATTGTTCAAACTGTTGATGAAGGCACCAAATTTGTTACCCTCGATGGGGTTGAACGTACCTTGTCTAGCGAGGATTTGATGATATGTGATGGTGAGAAGCCGCTTTGTATTGCTGGCGTTTTTGGAGGCATCAATTCTGGTGTCAGCGAAACAACAACCAGTATTTTTTTAGAAAGCGCCTATTTCGAGCCCATATCGGTAAGAAAAACGGCTAAACGTCATGGCCTAAGTACAGACGCCTCTTTCCGATTTGAGCGAGGCATAGACCCCAACATCACAGAATATGCCCTAAAACGTGCTGTTCTGTTAATTTTGGAAGTCGCGGGTGGTAAAGTTACAAGCGAAATTTCTGACTTATACCCCACAAAAATCAAGGATCATCAAGTCATTGTAAATTTTGAAAAAGCTAACAAAACCATAGGCAAGGAAATTGACAGGGAACAAATCAAACAGATATTGACTTCTTTGGACATCAAAATTAACAGCCTTACGGAAACTGGGATTGGCATGACTATTCCAGCCTACCGCAATGACGTGACCCGTGAAATTGACGTTATAGAGGAAATTTTGAGAGTTTACGGTTATAATAACATCAATGCCAGTCGTAAACTCAACGCCTCTATTGTCGACATTCCGTTAGTCTCTAAATACCAATTGATGCAGCGTGTCAGTCAAGGATTAGTAGCCAATGGCTTCTTTGAAATTATGACCAATTCATTGGTGCCAAATGACCCAGAAGACAAAAATGCTGTTCGACTATTGAACCCTCTCAGTGCCGACCTAGAAATGATGCGAACCTCTTTGTGCTCATCGGGGTTACAAGTACTGGCCTACAACAACAACCGTCAGCAAACAGATTTGCGCTGTTTTGAGTTTGGAAAAATTTACACTTCTGAAAGTGGACAATACACCGAAAATCAAATCTTAGGTTTGTGGATGATGGGTCAAAAAAGCAAGAAACATTGGCAAAGCGATACGCAAACCTTGTCGTTCTTTGACCTCAAAGGCTACGTCGTTGCCACACTTCAGGGCTTAGGTCTAAACGGCCTTCAAGAAGTTGATGCAGTAAGTGCCACCTTTTCCGTGGGACAAACGTTGATGCATGACAAAAAAGCACTGGTGAGCTACGGTCAAGTCAACGATGAAGTTTTACAATCATTCGACTTGGACAGAACCGTATTTTTCGCTGAATTTGATTGGGAACAAATTTGCAAAATAACCCTAGGTTCTGAACCTTCAAAATTCAAAACCATTTCTAAATACCCCTCTGTAAAAAGAGATTTGGCATTGGTGATTGACCGATCGGTCAGTTTTGATGCCCTGAAGCAAATCGCTTTCAAAACCGAACGAAAAATGCTGAAGGAAGTAGACATGTTCGATGAATACATCGGAAAGCCAATTCCAACTGGAAAGAAAAGCTATGGTCTGAGATTCACGATACAAGATGAACACAAAACCTTGTCCGATCAGCAAATTGACAAAATAATGAAACAATTATTAACTCAGTTTGAACAAGAGGTCGGGGCTGTTCAGAGATAATTTTTTTATTTTAGTTTTTCATGAATACCTACAAAAAATTATATTCAGGTAATTTCCTGTTTGCCGATCGTTTAATCATCGCTTTGGAAGACCAAGGCATTGTGCCTGTCATCAAAGATGAAGGCGAATCTGCCCGCATGGCAGGATTTGGCAGCAGCAATTTAGGACTAAAAGACATCTGGGTGGACGAACGGGAATACGACCAAGCCGTGCAAATCATTCAACCTCTTTTGTCAGAAGACCATTAAGTCCACCAAAAACTAGTTGTACATTTTATTGCGCAATTCTTTTATCGCTGGATCTTGCATGTACTCGTCGAAGGTCGCATAACGGTCAATGATTCCTTTTGGAGTCAACTCCACTACCCTATTGGCCACCGTTTCGGCAAAGGCATGGTCATGCGTTGAAAACAAGACGGTTCCTTTGAAATTCTTTAAAGAGTTGTTGAAAGCAGTAATGCTTTCCAAATCCAAATGGTTGGTTGGCTCGTCGAGCAGCAAGACATTGGCTCTGACCATCATCATTCTGGATAGCATACAACGTACTTTTTCACCCCCAGAAAGAACGCCGCACTTTTTAAGCGCTTCTTCTCCTGAGAAAATCATTTTGCCCAAAAAACCGCGCAAATAAACCTCTTCTCTTTCCTCCTCAGTTGTAGCCCACTGTCTCAACCAATCAACCAAAGAAAGGTTTGAGTTAAAGAACGAACTATTGTCCAATGGTAGGTATGACTGTGTTGTGGTAATACCCCACTCAAAAGTACCGGCTGCGGGTTTTTCATTGCCAGCAATGATCTCATAAAAGGCGGTTACGGCTCTTGAATCTTTAGAATAGACTACAACCTTGTCTCCCTTTTTCAGATTGAGATTGATGTTGTCAAAAATAGTTACTCCGTCCTGAACAGCCTTCAATTTTTCGATGTTCAATATCTGATCACCCGCTTCTCGGTTGCGATCAAAAATAATCGCAGGATAGCGTCGGCTTGACGGTTTGATGTCCTCAATATTGAGCTTCTCAATCATTTTTTTACGACTGGTGGCTTGTTTGCTTTTGGCCACGTTGGCGCTAAAACGAGCAATAAATTCTTGCAGTTCTTTCTTTTTTTCCTCCGCTTTTTTATTTTGTTGAGAACGTTGTCTGGCGGCCAACTGGGACGACTCATACCAAAAGGTATAGTTTCCAGAATAGTGGTTGATTTTACCAAAATCAATATCAGAGACGTGAGTACATACAGCGTCCAAGAAGTGTCTGTCGTGAGACACCACAATCACGCACTTGTCATAATTGGCGATAAAATTCTCCAACCACATGATGGTTTCGTAATCCAAATCATTGGTTGGCTCATCCATAATGAGCACATCTGGCGCTCCAAACAAGGCTTGAGCCAATAGTACTCTTACCTTTTGCTTACCATCTAAGTCTTTCATTTGGGTGTAATGCAGCGATTCATGAATGTCCAAGTTGGACAGCATTGAGGCAGCCGACGATTCGGCATTCCAACCGTCCATTTCTTCAAATTGGGCCTGAAGTTCTCCAATTTTTTCGGCATTTTCATCGCTGTAGTCCGCGTATAATTCGTCAATTTTTGACTTGATGTCAAACAATGGTTTATTGCCTCTCAAGACCGTTTCCAAGACGGGATAGTCGTCATAGAGGTTGTGATTTTGCTCAAACACAGACAATCTTCTTCCAGATTCCAAATGGACATGCCCAGATGTAGGTTCTATTTGACCTGCTAATATTTTAAGAAAGGTTGACTTTCCCGCTCCGTTAGCCCCAATAACCCCATAACAGTTCCCCGACTGAAAGGTGGTGTTCACCTCGTCGAAAAGTACTCGTTTACCGAATTGGACCGAAAGATTAGATACTGATAACATAGTTCTTATTTGTGTGCTGCAAAATTAGAAAAATGAAAGGCGTTTCCAACCATTACTTCAAAGGATATTAAATATATTTAACGCTGCATTAACAACTTATGTTAGACCGAACCAATATTTTTGTGCAGTATGAAGAGAACAGGCTATAGATTACCCCTATCGTTTATCTTAATTTCTACTGTCCTACTGCTCGCATCATGTGAAGAGCAGGATCGTATTGGTGATGCGTTTATAGGCGGAGAAATTATCAATCCCAAAACGAGCAATGTTTTTATCTTTAGAGACGGGGAAGCTATAGACACTCTTTTGTTGGATGACTCCGACAAGTTTGGACTCAAACTAAACGATATCAGCACAGGAATGTACTCTTTTATGCACGGCAATGAGTATCAATTGGCAGTAATCGAACCAGGGGATAGCGTTTACCTGAGGGTCAATACTGTTGATTTTGATCAGTCACTGGTCTATATGGGGATTGGCGCCAAAAAGAACAATTTTTTAGTACAATTATTCCTTGAAATGGAGCAGGAAAGCAAGTCTATGTTCGATACCAGTAAGATTGACCCTGCCGCATTTGTTAAGTATATTGATTCCTTAGAAACGGAAAAGAAACAGCGGTTAAACAACTTTATCAAGCAGAACAAACAATCTGAAGTTTTTAGCAATTTGGTCAATGCGGGAATCAAATACAACTACGGCGCCATGCGTGAGGCCTATCCGTTTCGTCATTTTACTACTTTGAATAAACAGGCCTTAGATCAATTGCCTCCCAATTACTTCGATTTTCGAGAAGGGTTGGATTACAACGATTCAAGCCTGGCTCATTTCCACCACTACTACAACTTTCTATTTCCTCACTTCAATACTTTAGCGCTTCAAAAATTAGTTGAAAAACAACCCGACCTCCCAGTGAACCAGCAAACAAGAGATTTCTATTTGACCAAATTGGGCCTTATGGATTCACAGATCAGCCATCCTGTGATCAAAAATAACATCCTCAAATACACCACAAAAAGCCTGCTGTCCAACACCGTTGATTCAGAGCAACAAGAAGACATTCTTCAGTTTTTTTACAACCACAGCAAGTCAGATGAAGACAAAGCCTATATGGCTAACTGGTATGCCAGCATCTCCAAAATAAAAAGCGGGCAGCGATTCCCAGAAATTGAAATCGTTGACCCTAAAGGAAATACTCTTAATATCCATGAGTTATTTGACAAAGCGACTGTGTGCACTTTTTGGTCTACCGAATCCAAATCTCATTTCGAAAACAGTCATGAGCGTTTGAACTATTTGCGTCGAACCTTTGACAACATTAACTTCATTTCCATCAATACTGACTATCAAAAAGAAGATGAATGGAGGTCGTTTTTGCGAGCACCAAATGTCGTGAGTGGTACAGAATTTCGCTTTAGGGATCCAGAAGCTGCCAAAAAAATGTTAGCGCTCTACAATGTCAATAAGGTCATGTTAATAGACAAGAATGGAAACGTAAAACAAGCTAATGCCAACTTATTCAGTAGAAAATTTAATCTCAATTTGAATAAATTGCAGTAATGCCTAATTACCCTTGCGGTAGTCCGCAAGGAACTGCTCTAAACCAATATCGGTTAATGGGTGTTTCAAAAGACCTTCAATAGAGCTCAACGGACCAGTCATGACGTCAGCACCTATTTTCGCGCAGTCAATGACGTGCATGGTGTGTCTAACCGAAGCGGCCAGAATTTGGGTTTCAAATCCGTAATTGTCATAAATCTGTCTGATCTCAGCAATGAGGTTTAAACCATCGGTAGAAATATCGTCCAAACGACCAATAAATGGGGACACAAAAGTGGCGCCTGCCTTAGCTGCCAAAAGGGCCTGACCTGCCGAAAAAACGAGCGTTAAATTGGTTTTGATGCCTTGTTGTGAAAAATACTTACAGGCTTGAATACCTGCCTTAATCATCGGTAATTTGACCACAATTTGAGGATGCAGCGCTGCCAACTCATGACCTTCTTTGATCATGCCTTCATAATCCGTGGCAATGACTTCGGCCGAAACTTCGCCATCCACTATGTCACAAATGGCTTTGTAATGGTTTTTAATGTTTTCGGCACCGGTAATGCCTTCTTTAGCCATTAGTGATGGGTTGGTGGTTACGCCATCCAAAACACCCATCTTTTGGGCCTCTGCAATTTGAGATAAGTTTGCGGTATCAATAAAGAATTTCATCGGTCTAGTTTTGATGGCAAATTAGCACAATAGAAGAATTCATGCTAGAAATAAGCAAAAAAACTATCAACAGATCTTTAATATTTCAATCGAGTTTTTGAAAGGAAATCATCAGCCGTTCAAACCAGCGAGAAGGCATCACTCGTTTCAGAATAAAGGCAAATTGTTGGAAAGCTGGGCCAGCAGTATAGTGCGGTTTAGGGTTGGATTTGTTCATAAGCTTACAAACGCACCTGGCTATGCTGATGGGGCTACTTCCACTGTCTACATCTTGGTTGATACTCTTGAGCAGTTTGTTGTAATTCAAAGCATAGGCCGATCCAGTCAAAACTGGAGCATGGTATCGCCCTGCGGCCATGTTGGTATTGATGTCACCTGGAATCAGGCAAGTGACTTTGATGCCGAATGGTCTCAACTCTAACCGCATGGCTTCTGAAGTCATTAAAAGTGCGCTCTTGGCCGAACTGTAAACCCCGCGAAATGGCAATCCCATGGTGCCAGCAATTGAGGTAATATTGATGATCATACCCGACCCTTTGGCTCTCATACTTGGCAAAACAGCCTGAACTAAACGCAGAGGTCCTAGGTAATTGATGCTAAAATGATTTTGCACCTCATTCAGGTCGATTTCTTCCAATGGCCCAGTGATGCCCACACCTGCATTGTTAACCAAAAAATCGATTTGGCCTTCGGCTTGGAGCACAATTGCCACAGCGGCGCTAACGGATTTAGAATCGGACACTTCCATAGGAATTAGTGTAAACGGGCAATCGTTAAATTGTTCTGGGTTGCGACTCGTACCATAAACTCGCATACCTTTAGCATGACAGAGCTCTCCAATCGAACGTCCCAGCCCGCGCGATGCGCCAGATATAAAAACCACTTTTCCTTTAGAAGCCATAATTCGTCTTTTACCGTGCCAAGATACGATGGTATTTTTAAAATTCCCCCAACTGCAGTTGCTCATGAAACTTCATTTTTTTTAGTTATTTGAATTGAATAACTTGCTGAAAAATTTGATCATGTCATTTCGCCTCATATTTTTGGTTTTTTGCATAAGCCTCTTGAGTTACCAGTGCGGTAACAAAAATCAAGCGCTGGGATTCAAGCTCGACACCAACATTGTAAAAAAAACACTCAGTCTTGGAGACACTCTAGTATGTCAACTCTCACACCCCGAATTGGCCGCCGACTCCATTGTTTTCAAATTGGACGGTAAAGCAGCTGAGGCCTCTATTCCTTTGGTCAGCCAGCACCTTGGGGATCATAGACTCGAAGCAACGGTTTTTGTTGGAGAGCGCTCAGAAGTACTAATGGTCGACTTTACCTTGCTCAATTCAAGTCCACCTGAGATTTTAGAATTCGAAATTGTCAATACCTATCCACATGACATCAATGCCTACACACAAGGTCTGGAATTTATCAACGACTCGCTTTATGAAAGTACTGGTCAATACGGATTATCCTCACTGCGATTGGTGGATTTAAAAACAGGAAAAGTGCTTAAAAGCCATTCACTGCCAAAAGCCTATTTCGGTGAAGGCTTGACCATCCTCGACGATAAACTGGTGCAATTGACTTGGCAAAGTGGTATCGGCTTAGTCTATGACCGAGGTTCATTTGAACAATTAGAATCTTTCAGTTATCAAAAAAGCAAAGAAGGATGGGGACTTTGTAATGATGGCACACAAATCTTTAAAAGTGATGGAACGGACAAAATTTTCAAACTGAATTCAAAGACCTTTGCCGAAGAAGGTTACATCCAAGCCACAACCAATAAAGGAAAACTCAATGGTATCAATGAGCTAGAATGGGTCAACGGAAAAATCTACGCCAATCGTTATCAATACGAAGGCATTGCCATTATCGACCCGACCAATGGCGCGGTAGTTGGCGTGTTGGATTGCAGAACCTTGAAACCTCAAGTAACACAACACCAAAAACTTGACGTATTGAATGGGATAGCCTATCGGCCTTCGTCTGACACCTTTTTTGTGACAGGAAAATATTGGGATAAGATGTTTGAAATCAAACTCAAATGAAAAAGCACTCGAGACAGTATCTGGTCGTTAAGGATGATTTGGACGAACTGGATCACGTAAACAACTTGAGATATATTGAATGGGTACAGTCAATCGCGAAGGAACACTGGCTCCAAGAGGCCAATGCTGACATTCGCGCCCGTTACTTTTGGATTCTGACAGAACATCACATTCAATACAAAAAACCTGCCTGCCTGAACGATAATTTGTGGCTCGAAACTTTCGTCACCAATTCTTCAGGGGCCAGTTCGGAACGTATGGTGGAAATTTTCAATGCGGACACCAAACAATTGTTAGTAGTTTCAAAAACAACCTGGTGTTTGATGGACGGACGAACACAAAAACCTTCTCGCATGACGGATGAAATTGCCAAATTATTTGTTTGATGAAAGATTCAATGCGAAATCGATTAACTCTTAAAAGCCTTCAATGGGGCATGGTACTTTTGTTGTCCGGATTTTGGAGTAGCTGTCGAACAGATTTTGAGTTTACCCCAGATGTGAGCAGCTTGAGATTCTCCAAGGATACGGTTTATTTGGATACTATCTTTAGTAATATTGGTTCTAGCACCTATAACCTCAAGGTATACAACCAAAGCAGTGAAAATATTTTGATTTCCTCGCTAAAACTTGGACAAGGAGAAAACTCTTTCTATCGTTTGAGTGTGGACGGGATGAACGGAAACGCGGGGAAAATTTTTGAGAATGTCGAACTACTGGCCAAAGACAGCATGTTCATATTTATTGAAACTACAGTTGACATCCAATCCTTGACCAACGGCAATCAATTTCTATACACCGATCATATTGAGTTTGAATCGCGAGGTATTGAGAAAAAAATAGATCTGGTGACCTTGGTCAAAGATGCGGTATTTATTTATCCTCAACGATTCCCCAACACGACAGAAGGAGGCTACATCTATGAAACCCTGAGTTTTGATGCCGACGGAGACGGCTCGGTAGATGAAACCAATTTGCAAGGGAGGTTTTTGACTGACGATGAATTGATTTTTACCAATGAGAAGCCTTATGTGATTTACGGTTTTGCTGGTGTGAATCAGAACAAAACGCTTGAGGTTCAAGCCGGAGCTCGCATACATTTTCACGCCAATTCAGGCTTGATTGTTACGCCCGGAGGCTCAATACAGGTCAATGGTTCTTTGAGTTCAGATGCTGAACTGATGGAACAAGCAGTCATTTTTGAAGGAGACCGGTTGGAACCAGATTTTGATGATGTCCCCGGCCAATGGGAAACGATATGGCTTTTTGAAGGCAGTACAAACAATTACTTCAACCATACGATCATCAAAAATGGCACAATAGGTCTTCTGAGCGATGGCAATGCCAATGATTCCAACAAACTCCTTCTTGAAAACACTCAATTGTACAACCACAGTAATTTTGGCATCTTGGCAAGAGCCAGTTCAGTTCGGGGAGAAAACTTAGTTATTAATAATGTTGGTCAATCGTCTTTTGCAGGAACCGTTGGTGGCAACTACAGTTTTACACATTCTACCTTTGCCAACTATTGGAATAACAGTTTCAGACAATTTCCAACTATACTTCTCAACAACTTTGTAGTGGACAGTGACAACAACACCATGACGAACCCTCTTGAATCGGCCACATTTACCAATTGTATCATTTACGGGTCAAACAATAATGAATTGCTATTGGACCAAGCCCAAGGTGCAGATTTTAATTTCTATTTCGACCATTGCCTCCTGCGATATGAAAATTCGGCAACCAATTTAGGAGCAAATTACGATTTTCAAAACATCGAATTGTACAACAGCTTGATTCGCAACGCCAATCCGTTATTCGAAAATCCTTCTCATAACAAACTGCGCATTCCTAACAATTCGCCAGCCAATGGAGTTGGAATTGTTTCAGGCCTTTTAACCCAAGATATTTTGGGGGTTTCACGCGGCTTAATACCCGACCTAGGTGCTTATGAAAGTCAGGATTTTTAGGCTATAAATAAAGGTCGTCCATACATCAAGTCATGAACTTTTTGTCCCACTTCGTCAATCACTTTGTCATTTTCTATATTCTGAATGACTCGGTCAATGAGATCGACAATAGTTTCCATATCCGCTTCTTTCATACCTCTAGTCGTCACTGCCGGTGTACCGACGCGGATTCCTGATGTAATAAACGGCGATTGGTCATCGAACGGCACCATGTTTTTATTCACGGTAATGTGGGCACGCACTAGGGCTTGCTCGGCTGCTTTGCCAGTCACATTTTTGTTGCGCAAATCGAGTAGCATCAAGTGGTTGTCCGTTCCGCCTGAAACCAGCCCGTAATTCCTGGCCATGAAGGCCTGAGCCATGGCAGTCGCATTCCTTTTGACTTGAAGCATGTAGTAGAGGAAGCTGTCTTCAATGGCCTCACCAAAGGCAATGGCCTTTCCTGCAATGACATGTTCCAATGGGCCTCCTTGGTTACCTGGAAAAACACCACTATCCATCAAGGATGACATCATTTTAAGACTGCCGTTTTTCAAGGTTTGACCAAATGGATTTTCAAAATCGTTACCCATCAAAATCATTCCCCCTCGAGGGCCTCTGAGCGTTTTATGGGTCGTCGTTGTGACCACATGGCAATGCGGCAACGGATCGTTCAAAATGCCCTTGGCTATCAATCCTGCTGGATGAGAAATGTCGGCCAGAAGCAGCGCTCCAATCTCATCGGCAACGGCTCTAAATTGTTTGAAATCCATATCGCGCGAATAGGCCGAGGCTCCAGCAATGATCAATTTGGGACGTTCTTCCTTGGCTCTTTGCATGATGACGTCATAGTCAAGCAATCCAGTTTCAGGATTTACACCATAGAAAGACGGGTTGTAAATCTTTCCAGAAAAATTAACTGGCGAACCATGGGTCAAATGCCCACCATGAGACAGGTCAAAGCCCAATATTTTATCGCCAGGATTGAGCAGGGCTGCAAATACAGCGGTATTGGCTTGACTGCCCGAGTGAGGCTGAACGTTGGCATAGGCAGCACCAAAAAGTGTCTTGGCACGATCAATGGCAATTTGTTCTACCTCATCCACGACTTCACACCCACCATAGTAACGCTTGCCCGGATATCCTTCGGCGTATTTATTGGTCAAAACCGAACCTGTAGCTTCCAACACCTGATCACTGGTGAAGTTTTCCGAAGCTATCAATTCAAGTCCATTCAACTGTCGCTGATGCTCTGCTTCAATCAATTCAAAAATTTGCTCGTCCCGCATTTTAAAAATAGTTTTGTTGTCAAAAATATGAAAAGTGACTCGCATCGAATCACAAAAAACATATATTTGAAGGCATTATTAATAAACAATATTCTTCATTATGCCCAATTTCGCTAACAATCCTGACAGAACCTCTTGGTTACATGTTGATAAAAACTCTGACTTCCCAATTCAAAACATTCCATTTGGTGTTTTTTTGACTCGGGACGATATCATCACCATTGGTACAAGAATAGGAGATACGGCTATTGATTTGGGGGCGTTACATCAATTGGGATATTTTGACAATATCCCCTTGACCGAGGATATTTTCTTGCAAGACACGTTGAACGATTTTATCGCAGATGGCCGTCAAACATGGCGGGCCGTGCGCAATCGTATTGCCGATATTTTTGACGCCAACAACGATTCTCTGAGAAGCAACGCTGCCCACAAGGAGGTCGTATTGTTTCGATTGGATGAAATCGAAATGCAACTTCCTGTTCATATCGGCGATTATACTGATTTTTATGCCAGTAAGGAACACGCAACCAACGTAGGCACCATGTTTAGAGGGGCTGAAAATGCCCTTATGCCCAATTGGCTTCATCTGCCTGTTGGCTATCACGGCAGAAGCTCAACCATCATTCCCTCTGGTATCCCAGTGCACCGTCCTCAAGGACAAACTTTACCAAATGGCTCCGAAAATCCTGTTTTTGGTCCTTCTAAAATGGTGGACTTTGAACTCGAGATGGCTTTTATTACAACCAATGCCAACGACATTGGCGAACCCATACCCATTGAAGACGCGGAGAGTTATATATTCGGATTGGTATTGTTTAATGATTGGAGCGCAAGGGACATTCAAAAGTGGGAATACGTGCCTCTAGGACCATTTTTGAGCAAGAATTTTGCCTCTTCCATATCGCCATGGATCATCACCTTAGATGCACTAGAGCCTTTTAGAACGGCAGGGCCAGAACAAAGCCCTCAACCACTTCCCTATTTGCAATTTTCGGGTAACAGAAGTTTTGACATCAAACTAGAGGCAGCCATTCAACCTAAAGATGCCCAAGAGACGGTGGTCACTCGCTCCAATTTCAAATACCTTTACTGGAACATGGCACAGCAACTGGCCCATCACTCAGTTAACGGTTGCAGAATCAACGCTGGGGATATGATGGGTAGCGGAACCATTTCGGGTCCTGACCCTTCTTCCTGTGGATCAATGCTTGAATTGTCTTGGCGTGGTGAAAAACCAGTTGTCCTCACTAACGATCAAAGTCGCAAATTCATTGAAGACTACGACACCGTAATCATGAGAGGTTATTGCGAAAATAAAGGCACTAGAATCGGTTTTGGAGAAGTGCGTTCGCAACTCCTACCCGTCTTTCAAAGTCAAAAAAAGCGTTAATTCTGATATTCGAACAGATTGATGGTCAGAATATCACTGTGTGAGGCGTGAGCAACGACTTCTCCATTTTTGATTACCAACAATTGCGGCGATTCGTGACGGATCTTCAATTGGTCAGCAATTGCATTGGAAATGCCGCGATAAGACAACAAATCCAAATAATACCAATCAATGCCTTCAGGCAATTGGAGGTACTCCTTTTCAAAATTAGATTTTACCATACGGCTGATGCCACAACTGGTAGAATGTTTGAAAATGACTTGAGGTTGGTCATAGGATGCCCTTATTAGCTCCTCTAATCCCACATTTGACACCAGGGGAGCCCAAGGAAAACCAGAGACCTCTTCAGTTCTATTACTTGATTTATTCTTAAAAAATAGACCCACATTTAATTGATAAACTGAATAAAAGTCAGTGTGTTACGAAATAAATACGACAAATTGTCGCTCCCTTTTGGCTGGTAAGATATTTGAACAAAAGTAGCCAAACCCTAAATAAGAAAATTGATGAACCTTAATAATTTAACAACAAAATCTCAAGAAGCAATTCAAGAGGCGCAACATATAGCACAAAATTTTGGACACCAACAAATCGAGCAAGGACATCTTCTGAAAGGCATCTTGGCTGCAGACGAGCATGTAGTTCCTTTTTTATTGGGTAAACTCAATGCCAACAAGAAATTGATTGCATCGATTTTAGACAAAGAGATTCAAAGCTACCCCAAAGTAGAAGGTGGCGAGATAATGTGGTCACGATCGGCTGGAGACGCGCTCAATCAAGCTACCCAGTTGGCTAAAAAGATGAAGGACGACTTTGTCGCCATCGATCACTTGATATTAGGTCTATTTAAGAGTAACGGTAGTGTCGCTAAAATGCTCAAAGATCAAGGAATTACAGAAAAGGCTCTTTTGGAAGCCATCGACCAACTCCGCCAGGGAGAGCAAGTCACTTCTCAAAGTCAAGAAACCACTTACGACGCTTTGAACAAGTATGCCAAAAACTTGAACAAAATGGCCTTGGACAACAAGCTTGATCCCGTAATAGGTCGTGATGAAGAGATACGACGCATTCTGCAAATCCTTTCGAGAAGAACCAAAAACAATCCCATATTGGTTGGAGAACCTGGCACAGGAAAGACAGCCATCGCCGAGGGATTGGCGCATCGGATTGTCGATGGTGATGTTCCGGAAAACTTAAAGGACAAAGAAATTTTTGCGCTTGACATGGGTGCCTTAATAGCGGGTGCTAAATACAAAGGTGAATTTGAAGAGCGCTTAAAAGCTGTGATCAAAGAAGTGACCAACAGCAGCGGCGACATTGTTCTGTTTATTGATGAAATCCACACCTTAGTTGGCGCAGGCGGTGGACAAGGTGCTATGGATGCGGCCAACATTCTAAAACCCGCCTTAGCTCGAGGTGAACTCAGAGCTATCGGCGCTACCACCTTGGATGAATATCAAAAATACTTTGAAAAGGATAAGGCCCTAGAACGCAGATTCCAAAAAGTGATGGTGGACGAGCCCGATACTGAGAGCGCCATTTCGATTTTGAGAGGCATCAAAGAAAAATACGAAACGCATCACAAGGTCCGCATCAAAGACGAGGCCATTATTGGTGCGGTAACCCTGTCGGATCGCTACATCACAAACAGGTTTTTGCCAGATAAGGCAATTGATTTGATGGACGAAGCCGCTTCTAAATTGAGAATGGAAATCAATTCCAAGCCCGAAGAACTGGATGTTTTGGACCGTAAAATCATGCAACTCGAAATTGAAATTGAGGCCATCAAGCGAGAAGACGACGAAAGCAAGCTCAAGTCTCTGCGCTCTGAAGTAGCCGATTTGAAAGAAGAACGCGGCGTAATCAACGCCAAATGGAAAAGCGAAAAAGAGGTTGTAGACCACATTCAACAAACCAAATCAGAAATCGAAAACTATAAATTGGAAGCCGAACGAGCCGAACGAGACGGCGACTATGGCAAAGTAGCCGAATTGAGATATGGTAAAATCAAAGAGGCTCAAGAGTCCCTTGAAAAACTGCAAACTACCCTGTCAGAACAAGAAGGGACTGCATTAATCAAGGAGGAAGTGACCTACGAAGACATCGCCGAAGTAGTCGCTAAATGGACAGGCATACCCGTTACAAAAATGATCCAAAGTGAACGCGATAAGTTATTGGCCTTAGAAGATGAATTGCACAAAAGAGTCATTGGACAAGATGAGGCCATAGAAGCCGTCAGCGATGCTGTAAGAAGAAGCAGGGCTGGGCTTCAAAATCCGCAGAAACCCATTGGCACCTTCTTGTTTTTGGGGACAACAGGGGTAGGAAAAACAGAACTGGCTAAGGCACTGGCTGCCTATTTGTTTGATGACGAAAACGCCATGACCCGAATTGACATGAGCGAATATCAAGAACGACACGCGGTGAGCCGATTGGTTGGCGCTCCTCCCGGTTATGTGGGTTATGACGAGGGTGGTCAGTTGACCGAAGCAGTGAGACGCAAACCTTATTCGGTCGTTTTATTGGATGAAATTGAAAAGGCCCACCCCGATACTTTTAATATTCTTTTACAGGTATTGGATGAAGGTCGCTTGACCGACAACAAGGGTCGTGTGGCTGATTTCAAAAATAGCATCATCATCATGACGTCGAATCTGGGCAGTGAGTTGATTCAAAAACACTTTGACAACTCCAAGGACATTGAGACTGCCATAGAATTGGCGAGAGTGGATGTGTTAGGGCTGCTCAAGCAAACCGTCAGACCAGAGTTTTTAAATCGCATTGACGATACTGTCATGTTCACCCCATTGCGTCATAAAGACATCCTGGCCATTGTAGACCTACAGCTCAAAATGATCCGCAAAACCGTCGCCAAACAAGGCATCACCTTTGATGTAACTGATGAGGCCAAAAACTATTTGGCCGAAAAGGGTTATCAGCCCGAGTATGGTGCGCGGCCAGTCAAAAGGGTCATCCAAAAAGAGGCCCTTAATTTATTGAGCAAAGACATCTTGTCGGGCAAGGTGAATGAAGACAGCATCTTGTTGCTGGATGCCTTTGAAGATGGGTTGGTCTTCAGACAGCAATAGAGCGAAAGCTTGAAATGTTAAGAGGAATATAAAGGCGTCTTTAGACGTCTTTATTTTTGTAGTTTTGAGGCGTGCAAAAAGCTGTAAACATAAAGAACAATCGCGCCCGCTTTGAGTTTGAACTCTTAGACCACTACACTGCGGGTATTGTGCTCACTGGAACGGAAATCAAATCAATCCGTTTGAGTAAGGCGCGTATTGCCGATAGTTTTTGTGAGTTCAATGAAAGTGGAGAGCTTTTTGTGGTGAACATGTCCATCGACCTCTATGCCCACGGCACACACTACAACCACCAGCCAAAGGCCACTCGGAAACTTTTGCTCAATCGCAAAGAATTGAAGAAGTTGGAAAAGGAAGTCACCTCATCAGGCTTCACCATTGTACCATTGCGCTTGTACCTCAACGAGAAAGGAAGGGCCAAATTGGATATCGCCTTGGCCAAAGGTAAAAAGCTCTACGACAAACGTGAAAACATCAAGGATCGCGACAACAAACGAGACTTGGATCGGATCAAAAAGAATTTCAAATAAACCACCATGCCCCAAATCATCAAAACCTGCTCTTTTTTTTTCTATGTACTCCTCGTCCCGACCTTGTGCTTGGCACAAATCAGTGGAAAAGTAACCGACGAAACGGACGCCCCTATTCTTGGGGTCAATATTTACGTGGAGAACACCTACATTGGCACCACCTCAAATGTGGACGGGGTATTTTATTTGGAAAATAGTCCTAAGGAAGGCGGTATTTTGGTTTTCCAAAGTTTGGGTTATAAATCGTTTAAACGCAAGCTAGAGCCTCGAGAACAAATCAGTGATTTGCTAGTTCGACTCATTCCCGAAGCCATTTCCCTAGACGAGGTCGTACTAAACACCTCCGAAGATCCAGCCTACGGCATCATGAGGAAGGCAATTGCAGCCCGGAAATCTCATTTGGAACAATTAGGCAGCTATTGGGCTGATTTTTACTCCAGAGGGTTGATTGCGTTGGACTCCGTACCTGAAAAAATATTTGGTCAAGAGGTAGGTGATTTGGACGGTGCCATTGACAGCACCCGCAGCGGCATTCTTTATTTGTCGGAGACATTTTCAAAACTGTCTTTTCGTCAACCGGACGATTTGATTGAAAACATTACCGCCTCCAAGGTTAGCGGTAACAATAACGGCTTCAGCTTCAACATGGCTAGGGACGTTGATTTTAATTTATACCGAAACGACATTTCTATCAATCAACCCATTCTGTCGCCATTGGCCAATGGAGCCTTTGGCACCTATACTTATAAATACGAGGGCGATTTTTATGACGACCGTGGACATCTGATCAATAAGATAAGAGTCACCCCCAAACGAGAGAACGACGCAGCCTTTACTGGACATATCTATATTGTGGAGGACCAATGGGCCATTTACAGTGTCGAGCTGACCATTCGCGGCAGTCAGGTGCAAATTATTCCGCTCAATGAATTGACCATTTCCCAATCGTTTGCCTTTGACCAAGAGAGAGATCAATGGATTTTGAGGACCCAATTGCTCGATTTTGATTTTGGTTTATTCGGTTTCAAAGGCGGCGGTCGCTTTTCGGCCGTTTACAGCAATCACGTTTTTAATCCTAGTTTTGACTCTTCTGAATTTGGCAATCGCATTTTAAAGTTCGATCGTGATGCCAACAAAAAAGACAGTCTGTTTTGGGCGGCCAATCGACCGATTCCCTTGACAGAGATTGAATCGAAAGATTATGTTCGCAAAGACAGCATCAGAATCCTGAGAGAATCTAAACCCTATTTGGACTCTATCGATAAAAAAAACAACCGTTTAAAATTGGGTGTTTTTTTAAACGGTTACAACCACAATAATTCTTTTGACAAACGCAGTTGGGGGTTTTCTAGCCCCTTGAAAGGGGTTCATTTCAACACTGTTCAAGGCATACACGTCTCTCCAGACTTATACTACACCCGTCAACTGGACGAGTTTCGTCGTTACTGGAATATCAGCACTACGGCCAATTATGGCTTTAGTGATAAACGCTTGAGGCCAAGAGCGAGTTTCTATTACAAATTCAACGACATCAATCGACCCTATTTGAATATGGTTCTGGGCAATGAAGCCGTATCGATCAACAGAGACAACCCCATAAGAGCGTCTTTGAATGACATTTACACGGCCTTTGAAAAGAATTATCTCAAACTATTCGAACGGAGTTTTATTAGGCTAGCCTATGGGCAGGAATGGGTCAACGGATTGAATGGCTCTATTGCTCTGACCTATGAGGACAGAAAGTCCTTGTTCAACACCACCAATCAAGTGGTGTTCCCACAGCCAAGGATCAGCTATACCAGCAACAACCCGATGCAACCCGCTAACAACGATGCAGCAATATTCCAAAGGCATGGCCTTTTTATAGTAGGCATGAATTTTAGAGTCATTTTTGGTCAAGACTATTTGGAATATCCTGACAGTAAATACTTTGATAACTCTGGAGACTATCCTACCCTGTTCTTCTCGGCCAAAAAAGGATTTGGCGCAAGCGTCGGTGATTACAATTTTGGCGAAGCTCAGGTCAAAATCAGGCAAAATTTGAATTTAGGCCGATTGGGTAATTTGAACTACAACGGCTTTGCGGGAAGCTTTTTCAACTCAGACCAAATAGCCTTTGTCGATTACCACCACTTTAACGGCAACCAAACCATAGTGCGCAATCAGGAAGGGGCTAATGAGTCTTACAATTTGTTGGACTATTATCTACTGAGCACCAATAAGAGCTATGCCGGTTTCCACCTTGAACACCATTTCAACGGCTTTATCATGAACCGAGTGCCTTTGATTTCCAAACTGAATTGGAATGTGGTTGGAGGCTTACATTATTTGAAAACTGAAGATCAAAAACCTTATTTAGAATGGAACATAGGTTTGGAAAATATTGGCTTTAAAAAACTGAAATTTTTGCGTGTGGACTACGTTCAAAGCCATCATAACGGCCAGCAAAACAACGGCATTCTGTTGGGTATAGATTTCTAAGACGCCGTGGATGCCTTATCCGACAGCAAGGGCACAAATCGAAACTCCCCAAAGGTTTTTTTGTCAAAACTCTTCACGCCAGTGCGGATAAACAAGGTCATAATTTGTTGATCTACGCCCACAGGAATGACCAAACGTCCACCGATGGTCAATTGCGCCAACAAGGCCTTAGGCACTTCTGGAGCGCCTGCTGTGACGATAATACCATCGAAAGGTGCAGCTTCGACATACCCTTTGTAGCCATCACCGAAGATTAGTTTCTTGGCATGAAAGCCCAATTTGGGCAAAAATAAAGATGTTTTTTTGAACAAGGTTTGCTGGCGTTCAATGGAATAGACCTCCATACCCATTTGACAAAGCACTGCAGTTTGGTAGCCACTGCCCGTGCCTATTTCCAGTACCTTGCCACCAGCGCCGCAATCCAACATGGCCGTTTGAAAAGCCACTGTGTAGGGCTGAGAAATGGTTTGGTCGGCCTCAATAGGAAAAGCCTTGTCCTCGTATGCGTGATCCAAAAAACCAGAATCTAAAAACAAATGGCGAGGCACGGCACCAATAGCAGCCAAGGTAGCTGGGTCTTGAATCCCCTTTTGACGAAGTTGCTCAACCAAGCGGTGGCGCATGCCTTCGTGTTTCGGACTGTCTATCATGGTGCTGTGGATTTGGTCGCTAAATTAAGAATTTCCAAGCACTTACTCCAATCATTTATAGAAAGGAAATCTCCTATCTATAGTTTATGCTGCATGAATTTAGCCGATTTGATTTAGTGTGTTTTCATTTCGGTTTTTATGTGCTAATTTTGACCCTTAAACTGCGCATTTAGTCAATAATTGAGATTTCAGAGCGACCGTTAAACAGTATAGCCCATCTGAAACAGTTAGAATTGGTTTTTTTACAACTATAGGAGAATCCCTCTGGTATGACAGTAGCAATCCGCAAATTGGCAATCGTTTTTACCTTGAAACTTTTAACAGCTTTCAAATCACCCCTAAGCTTACTTTTAGACCCAGTCTGCGCTATTATCAGTTGAAAAACAAAGAAAATGGCAGCTTCTTTACCTCCGGATATATCGGTCGGTCCTCCATCAATTTTCAGTTCAACAAGGCATTGTCTTTTAGAGTGATTGGGGAATTCAATAATTTTAGCAACACCTTTTTCTACCAACCCTTACTCAAATGGAATCCGAACCCGAATACCATTTTCTACATAGGCGGAACCAACGGATATGCAGCTTTTAATGGAGACGACAACTATGCCATAGAAAACAGTCAGTTGTATTGCAAGTTCCAATATCAATTTGATCTCTAAAGCAATACGTTTTTAGAGAAAAAACTCATGTGATTTGGGCATGGCTATATCGGGTTAACTGTGTTCATGTTCTATGATTTGAACTGGCTCAATTTGATTAGCTTTGCCAAAATCACTCGATGAACTACATCTCAGTTGAGAACATCTCCAAATCGTATGGCGAGCTCACCCTTTTTGAAAATTTGTCCTTTGGCATAAACAAGGGTCAAAAAATAGCACTTATCGCCAAAAATGGTGCAGGAAAAACCTCAATTCTCAACATCATTGCTGGTCTAGATACCCCAAATCAAGGTCAAGTCTCTAGCCGTAAAGATTTGTTTATGGTCTATCTGTCTCAAGACGATCATTTCGAGGATCATTTGACCGTGGAGGAAACCGTATTCAAATCGGACAACCCTATTGTTAAGGTTATCGAAGACTATAATTACGCATTAAACAATCCGGATGACGAAAAATCCTATCAAATGGCTTTCGAAAAAATGGAACAATACAATGCTTGGGATTTTGAAACCCAATACAGTCAAATATTGTCCAAATTAAAACTGGTCGATCTCAACCAAAAGGTGGGACAGTTGTCGGGAGGCCAAAGAAAGAGACTTGCCTTGGCTGTCACTTTAATCAATAAACCCGATTTGCTCATTTTGGATGAACCCACCAATCATTTGGATTTGGATATGATTGAATGGTTGGAACAATATTTTAAAAAAGAAAATATCACGCTTTTTATGGTTACCCACGACCGCTACTTTTTGGAGCGCGTGTGTAATGAAATAATAGAACTAGATCAAGGTCAACTCTACAATTACAGAGGAAACTATTCCTACTTTTTGCAAAAAAAAGAAGAACGTCTTCAACAAGAACAGGTCAGCTTAGGAAAGGCCAAACTGTTGTTCAAAAAAGAATTGGAATGGATGAGACGTCAACCCAAGGCGAGAACTACCAAATCGAAATCTAGAATTGACGACTTTTTCAAGATCAAAGAAGAATCTCAAAAGCGCAGAAACGACCACAAAGTGGAGCTAGAAATTGTCATGGAACGCATGGGATCTAAAATTCTAGAAATTCACAAAGCGTCCAAAAAATTTGAGGATTTAATCATTTTAGATCGCTTCGAATACTTCTTTAAAAAGGGGGAACGCATTGGAATTATTGGTAAAAATGGAACTGGCAAATCCACCTTTCTCAACATGATTACCCAAAAAACTGAAGTGGACAGCGGCAAGATTATCGTAGGCGACACCATTAAGTTTGGCTACTTTACTCAAAGTGGCATCCAGGTCAAAGAAGGACAAAAAGTGATTGATGTCATAAAAGAATTCGGCGAATATATTCCGCTGACCAAAGGTCGAAGTATTTCGGCGGGGCAGTTGCTAGAAAAGTTTTTATTTTCTCGCAATAGACAATATGATTTTGTAGAAAAATTGAGTGGCGGAGAACAAAAAAGACTCTTTTTGTGTACGGTGCTTATTCAAAATCCTAATTTTTTAATTCTCGATGAACCCACCAACGACCTAGATATCGCCACCCTCAATGTACTAGAGGATTTTCTTCTCGACTATCCAGGCTGCCTATTGGTAGTTTCACACGATCGGTATTTTATGGATAAAATCGTCGACCATTTGTTTGTCTTTAGGGGAAATGGTGAAATTGAAGATTTTCCCGGGAATTACTCAGATTTCAGAACCTACGAGGACTCCAAACCACCGGAAAAAAGTCCAGAAAAAATCAAACCCATTTCAGAAAAGACAGTGACTATTGTCAAAATGTGTTATCAGGAAAAAAAGGAATTCGAGTCCATCGAATTGGAAATGGCAGATCTTGGAAACAAAAAATCAAAAATTGAGGCGCTGTTTGTCAATCAAGAAGTTCCAGAAGAAGACATCAGTTCTCTGTCGGTAGAATTGCAGCAAATCAACCACCAAATCGAGCAGCTCGAAGAACGCTGGCTTGAATTGTCTTTGAAAATGGAGTAGTAGAATTTTAAATTCTGGTAAAGGCCTCAGATGTTCAATTAATATCATTTTCTTATTGTTTAATTTGTTAATTTAGTGTTGCCCAAATACAAGTCTACCATCTCAAGTGAACGATTTGTTTAAGTTCATTTTTCAAACTTAATTCAAAATCTCTCCTGTAGGTATTAGAATTGATCTTACAGTTTTCTGTGTGTATTGATCTGGGCCATAAATCATAAAAACCCCATGATAAAATTTAAACAAGCCCTTATTCTACTGACTGGAGCAGTGGTCGTTCTTTGTTGCAACAACAAACAACCGAAAGATTTAAAATTGGACGACAGCAAGACATGGGTAGTCAACTCAGAGATGAAACCCCACATCGACGCTGAAATTGCTTTGCTAAATCAATTTGTTGCTCAAAAGGATCAAGACTACCTCGAGCTGTCGAAGAATCTAAAGATTAAGAATGATAGTCTGATAAAAAGTTGTACGATGACTGGAGAGAGTCACGACGAGTTGCACAAATGGTTGCTTCCTCACATAGAACTCATCAATCAATTGTCTTTGGCTGAGAATTTTAATGAGGCAGAATCTGTTATTTCTCAACTTGAGAAATCGTTTCAAACCTATAAATCTCGTTTTCGGTGAAATTGAAAGACCTGCACCTCGACAACCTCCTGCTATCCTGGGAAAACACTTACAAAAAAGGCCAGCTTACTTTGTGGATTTTCATGGCTCTTCAAGAAGATCAGAAGTATGTGGAGGAAATTAAGAGCTTCATTGAAACTAAATCGAATGGAACCATCAGTTGTGAAGAGCAAAGCCTATACCGGGCCCTGAGAAAATATGAACTCATCAATATTGTAGCTTTTGATTTGAGAGAAGGCAACAAAGGACCCGAAAGGAAATACTACTATTTGACCACCCTTGGTCAAGATCTCTTTCACCAATTTGTGGAAAGAAATATTAAACTATTTTACTCCGAAGAAATAAGAAACACCCTAAATCTATAATAACCATGAAAACAATTACCCCCTACTTATTGAAGTTTGCATTAAGCGCAGCAGTATTGACCCTTATTTTCAGATTTTGTTTAAGCCATGGAATCCAAAACCAATCATGGCTGACCATCATTTTGTCATCGCTCTTATATTTTGCAACCATATTCTCAGCTGGATGGTACTTTGGAAAAAAGGACCATGAACATCTGCCCATTTTTGACATCGGCTTTAGATTTCACTTTACCAATTATGTGGTATACAACATCATTTCTTTGTTGTGGTTTGAACTCGGTTTTGCCTCAATATACGAGAGAAAAAGTACCATTGCTGTAATAGCGGTTAACTGGGGAATATTTTTACTTCTTCATGCTGTATTCTATTTTTGGATCAGAAAACGAACCATCAATGGCATGGATAAAGAAGATTTGTTTGAGTAAGAATCCCTATAATTTTCAGCCTTTTTGAGATCCTAATAACAGTGGTAATTTGAGATATCAATTTCTACTAGACGTATGGAGATCTCAAGAAAATTAAACAACAACAAGTGTTTTAATTGTTCGAAAAGGATATTACACCACAATAAATGCCAGTGATAGAACAAATTTGTATTCAATATTTGTATTTTAGTATCTGCTAAACAATCTTCGATTCCCATGACAATAACTTACTATGGTCACGCCTGTTTTTTGGTTGAGATCCAGGGTAAAAAATTACTTTTTGACCCCTTCATTTCAGGCAATTCCTTGGCTTCGGATGTCGACATGAACAGGATCGAAGCCGATTATATTTTGTTGACCCACGGGCACATGGATCATGTTTTAGATGCAGAACAAATTGCCAAAAAAACTGGAGCCTTAATCATTTCTAATTTCGAAATCGTGCAGTGGTACATCCAAAAAGGTCTTAAAGGTCACCACATGAATCACGGTGGAAAATACACCTTCGATTTCGGAACAGTTAAATTTGTCAGTGCCATTCACTCTTCAGTGCTACCCGACGGCACCTACGGAGGTAACGCAGGTGGATTTGTTATTTGGAATGACGACTGCTGCTTTTACGTCGCTGGTGACACAGCGCTGACCTATGATATGAAACTCATTCCTCAGTTGTGTCCACAATTAACCCTTGCTATTTTGCCCATTGGAGACAATTTTACCATGGGAATGGAAGAAGCCGTTATGGCTGCTGAATTTGTTGAATGTAAGCACATCATGGGTTGTCATTACAACACCTTCCCTCCCATCTCTATTGATACAGCGGCAGCGGTGAGTCATTTCTCAAAAGCAAACAAAACGCTAGTTTTGCCTCGTATTGGTGAAACCTTGACTTTTTAAGTCTTGTCAATCCTGGTCGTCGGACAGAGACTGAAGGAACTTTCCGTCCCATTGATTACAATTATCATGGAAAACGTGTAATTTTGACCAAAAGACAAAAGATGTTAAAAGCGGGTGTAATTGGCGCAGGGCACTTAGGGAAAATCCATTTGAAACTCCTTCAAGCTTCTGAAAAATACGAGTTGGTAGGATTTTTTGAAAACGACCCCACTACCGCTGCAACCGTTGAGAAAGAATTTGGATACAGAAGATTCAGTAGTTATGCTGAACTCCTCGATGAAATTGATGTCATTGACATTGTTACCCCTACTATGAATCATTTTGATTGTGCCAAAATGGCCATAGAAAAAGGAAAGCACGTTTTTATTGAAAAGCCAATTACCAACACTGTTGAAGAAGCACAAGAATTGATTGCTCTAGCCGATAATAACCACGTGAAAGGTCAAGTGGGTCATGTAGAGAGATTCAACCCTGCGTTCACTGCCGTTCAAGGTTTTCTTTCTAATCCCATGTTTATTGAAACGCATCGTCTGGCCGAATTCAATCCGCGTGGGACGGACGTTCCTGTCGTCTTGGATTTGATGATTCACGACATTGACATCATATTAAAGGTCGTAGGCTCCAAGGTTGTTGACATCAGCTCTAGCGGAGTTTCTGTCATCAGCGCCTCTCCAGATATTGCCAATGCCAGATTAGAATTTGAAAACGGCTGTGTAGCCAACTTAACGGCCAGTCGGATTTCTCTTAAGAACATGAGGAAGAGTCGCTTTTTTCAAAAGGATGCCTACATCTCTGTTGACTTTCTAGAAAAGAGCAGTGAGGTAGTTCAAATGGAAAACTTGACGGGTGAAGCCGGGGATTACGACATGATCTTGGAAAACGCAGAGGGAGTTAAAAAACGCATCTTATTCGAGCGTCCAGAGATTTCTCCGAACAACGCTATCTTGGACGAATTGAACAGTTTTGCAGAGGCCATTTCAAATGGAACTACCCCCATTGTGAGTCTGAGCGATGGTACAGAGGCCCTTCGAATAGCTCGGGAAATCATCAAATGTTTTAAAACGGAATTATGAAAAAAGTAGCAGTAATTGGTGTAGGAACAATGGGCAATGGCATTGCTCACACCTTCGCACAAAACGACTTTACGGTTCGTCTTATTGATCTCAGTGCAGACACACTGAAACGCGGATTAGAAACCATAGAAAGAAATCTCGGAAGACAATTAGACAAAGGTCAAATTGATGCTGACAAAAAATCCCAAACTCTAGCCAACATCAGTACCTTCACCAGCCTAAAAGAAGGCGTGGAAGGAGTTGACTTGGTTGTTGAAGCAGCCACTGAAAATCAAGGGTTGAAGTTAAAAATATTCGAGGATCTAGATCAATTTTGTGATAGCAAAACCATTCTGGCCAGTAATACCTCATCCATACCGATTACCCAACTTGCTGGAGTGACTCAAAGACCTGACAAGGTCATTGGCATGCATTTTATGAACCCCGTACCTGTAATGGTATTGGTTGAAATCATAAGAGGTTATAACACCAGCGATGAGGTGGCTAGTACGATCGAAAGTGTGGCTAAACAATTAGGAAAAACTCCTGTTGTTGTTAACGATTATCCTGGCTTCATCGCCAATCGCATTTTGATGCCAATGATCAATGAAGCCATTGAGAGTTTGTATCATGGCGTTGCCGATGTAATGGCCATTGATACCGTGATGAAATTGGGTATGGCGCATCCCATGGGTCCGCTCCAACTGGCAGACTTCATAGGTCTCGACGTTTGTTTGTCCATTTTGAATGTAATGCACGACGGATTCAAAAATCCAAAGTACGCTGCTTGTCCTTTGCTCGTCAATATGGTACGTGCCGGTAAATTAGGTGTGAAATCAGGGGAAGGGTTTTACGATTACAGCACTACTAGAAAGGCGGAAGTTGTCGCCTCACAGTTCTCAAAATAGTCACAAAGGCATGGCTATAATATTGCCTTTTCGCGCTTATAGACCAGCACCTCACACCTCTGCCGAAGTAGCTTCGCAGAGCTATGACAGTTATGACCCCGACATCAGAGATTCTTTGATCAACGGAAACAACGCATCTTTTTTGAAAATCATTGGAGGTGCCTATAAGAATTATCCAAAATCACCACAAAAGCGCTACAAAGCTGTCCGAAAGGCCTACGAAAAAGCTATAAAAAATCGGATTTTAATTCAAGACCCGACTGATTCCATTTATATCTACAAAATTCAAACAACTGCTGGAAAAACCTATTTGGGAGCGATTGCCTGCCTGCCGGTAGCCAGTTACAATAGCAATATCATCCGAAAACACGAAGATACGCTTACTGCCAGAGAGTCTGTTTTCGAAACCTATCTCAATACGGTTAACTTCAACGCTGAACCTGTTTTGATCAGTTTTCCTGACAACGAGTTAGTAGAACAATTATTGAATCAATTTAGTCAATCCGAACCGATTGACCAATTCGAATGTTCCAACGGTCACCGCCATTCAATTTGGGTAGTCACACAAACTGAGGAAATAAACACTCTAAAATCTGTCTTCAAAAATATCCCCCATTTATATATAGCCGATGGTCATCATAGAGCAGCCTCTTCCAGCAGACTAGCTAACATGAGGAAAGATCAAGAAAGTCAGCAGTTTTTGACTTTTTTAATTCCAGAGTCACAACTTCAAATTTTAGAATTCAATCGATTTATTACAGATTTGAATGGTCACTCAGATGAAGAATTCCTAAGCCTCCTCAATCAATCATTCGAAGTCAAAGGGCTAGGTCAACAATTCAAACTACCCACCAAAGCGCAACAGTTTACTCTATATTTGAAAGGACAGTGTTACGAGCTGAATGTGGTCGATCATTACTTTAGTGGAATTCATAATCCTTTGGAAAAGCTGGATGTCTATATTTTGAATACCCTAGTTTTTGAACCCATTTTGGGTATTACCGATCTTAAATTAGATGTTCGGGCGCAATTTGCCCCTGGAAATCAATCCGTTCAAGAGCTTCAAAACAAGGTAGATCAAGGGGTCTTCAAAGCGGTGTTTGGACTCTATCCAATAGCAGCAGCAGAAATTCGCAAAGTAGCCGATCAAAACCTGACCTTACCGCCCAAAAGTACTTATATTCTGCCCAAATTGCTCAGTGGTTTAACCATATACGACATGTCATGAGTATAGCCAAAAACATCTTTAATCTTAGGGGAAAACTTCCTTTTGGAGTAGAACTCATAGCCGTATCTAAAACCAAACCCATTGAGGTTCTCAATGAGGCCTATCATGCTGGACAGAGACATTTTGGGGAGAACAAAGTTCAAGAAATGGTTCAAAAGCACGATGCGATGCCCAAGGACATCCACTGGCACATGATCGGGCATTTACAGAGAAACAAGGTGAAATATATGGCATCGTTTGTGCACTTGATCCATGGGGTTGACAATTTCTCCCTGTTGGAAGAGATAAACAAGCAAGGGCAAAAACACAACAGGGTTATTGATTGTTTGCTACAAATCAAGATTGCTCAAGAAGACACTAAATTTGGATTGGAGCCTGAAGAAGCATTGGCAATTCTGCAGTCCGATGACTATAAAGAATTCGAAAATGTAAAGATCACTGGTTTAATGGGAATGGCCTCGTTTACTACTGATAACACTCAGATTCAAAAGGAATTTGAACTGCTGAAATCAACCTTTGACCGTTTCAAAATTTTGGATCCTACAATTGAAATTCTATCTATGGGCATGAGTGGAGATTTCGAATTGGCTATAAATTGTGGAAGTAATATGATCCGAGTGGGGAGTTTAATATTTGGTGAACGGAACTAAACATAAGATCATATATTCAATAATTGACATAGAGACCACTGGAGGCAAATACAACGAAGAAGGCGTTACAGAAATTGCTATCTACAAGTTTGACGGCCTTGAGGTCGTTGATCAGTTCATTAGCCTAGTCAATCCCGAAAAACCGATTCAACCTTTCGTCGTAAATTTAACAGGGATCAATTCAAACATGCTCAGAAGTGCGCCAAAATTTTATGAAGTCGCCAAGCGCATCATCGAAATAACCACCGACACTATTGTGGTTGCTCACAATGCAAGTTTTGACTATCGCATTTTACAAATGGAATTTGATCGGCTGGGTTATGCTTTTGAGAGAAAAACATTGTGCACGGTAGAACTGGCTAAAAAACTTATCCCAGATCAAAATTCATATAGCTTAGGAAAATTATCAAGAAGTTTGGGTATCGCAGTAAGCGACCGCCATCGGGCTTCAGGGGATGCGCTTGCAACGGTCAAATTGTTCAAAATGCTGTTGACCAAAGACAAGACCAAATCGATCATCACGGCAGCAGTTAAGCTGAGTCCAAGACATCAGATGGAGCCTAAGCTATTGGACTTGTTAGCTCCACTTCCATCCGAAACTGGCGTTTACTACATCCACAATGCCGAAGGAGACATCATTTATATCGGGAAGAGTAAAAACATCAAAAAAAGGGTCAATCAGCACTTTATAGGTACTGACGTCAAAAGTAAAAAAATACAACTCCAAGCGGCGGCGGTCAGTTTTGAAACCACAGGTAGTGAACTCATTGCGCTACTTAAAGAAAGTGAGGAAATCAAAACAAATAAGCCTCAGCTGAATCGCGCTTTGCGACGTTCGATATTTACTCATGGGTTGTTCAGTTTTGTCGACGAATTGGGATACCTCAATTTACAAACCAAAAGTTTAAAAAATAAAGATCTTCCAATCACCACTTTTGCCAATATTTTCCAAGCCAGAAAATACTTGATGGATGTTACAGAAAAATACCAGCTCTGTCAAAAACTCACCGGTCTGTACCCTTCCAATTCTAGTTGTTTTCGTTATACCATCAAACAATGTTTTGGTGCATGCCTAGGCGAAGAATCGGCAGAGAGTTACAACGGACGTGTTCAATCGGTGATAGACAAGTCGAGTTTGGACAGCAAAAACATGTTGATTATCGACAAAGGAAGAGCCATTGACGAACGCAGCGTGATTTGGATCGAAAATGGGAGTTTCAGAGGAATGGGCTTCTTTGACTTAAATTTTCAAATTAACAACTCGGAGGTTTTGCAGAGTCTTATCACCCCCATGAATTCCAACAAAGATGCCGTCAGAATCATCCAAAGCTTCATGAGAAAGAATAAACACCTGAAAATTATCAATTTGGACAATCGGTCTTAGGTTCCTTTTTCTTTTATTACCTTTGATTCATGGACAAATCATCGCCCTTAAAACCTTGGCAAATTAAGCTTCATAGAATAATATATGAGGCCGACACTCCTGCAGGAAAACGATTTGATGTCATTCTTTTGTTTTTAATTATGACCAGCGTTTTGGTCGTAATGCTAGAAAGCGTAGCGCGTATTGATACAATATACGGTGACATGCTTCATGTCGCAGAGTGGATCATAACCATTTTGTTTTCTCTTGAATACATCGCGCGGATCATATGTATAAGACAGTCTTGGAAGTACATTTTTAGTTTTTACGGTATAATTGATTTCTTATCAACCATACCCATGTACCTCACGACCATTTTCACTGGATCGCAAACACTGATTACCTTGAGGGCGCTCAGATTGTTAAGGGTTTTTAGAATTTTAAAACTTGGGCGGTTCATTGGAGAATCTAATAATTTTAGCACAGCCTTAAAAGCCAGTAAAGCGAAAATTGCCGTTTTCATTTCATTTGTCCTCATTCTTTGCGTGATATTAGGAACGCTCATGTACCTCATTGAAGGCGGCGCGGAGAGTGGTTTTACAAGCATTCCTTCATCGGTGTATTGGGCCATTGTCACCCTAACCACTGTAGGATATGGCGACATCGCTCCAGTCACAGCCCTAGGGCAGAGCATTGCGGCACTCATCATGATTTTGGGTTATGGTATTATTGCCATTCCAACTGGTATTGTGAGCTCGGAAATGACAAAGACAAGACAAAATCCAGTAAACATCAACACCCAATCGTGTTCGAACTGTGCGTCTACTTCTCATTCTGACGATGCCGAGTATTGCAATAAATGCGGCGCCGCACTTCATCATGAATAAAGAATTAATCGTTGTCGTTGGCCCTACGGCTATAGGGAAAACCCAATTAGCCATTGACTTGGCTCAGCACTTCGATACCAGCATTATTTCGGCAGACTCCAGGCAATTTTACAAAGAAATGACTATTGGCACAGCCGTACCCTCCAAAAAAGAACTGGCTACTGTTCCACACTTTTGCGTCCAGCACAAAAGCATTCTGGACCAATACACGGTTAGAGATTTTGAAAATGAGGCGTTATTGCTGATCGATCAGATATTTCAAAAAAGCAATAAGGCAATTCTCGTTGGCGGATCAGGGCTATATGCGAAAGCAGTTGTCGAAGGCTTAGATGACATTCCAGATATCAAACCTTCAATTCGAGAAGAACTCAATAAAAAATTGGAAATCAATGGTTTATCGTCTTTGGTGAATCAACTTCGAGAAACTGACCCTGCGATCATCACATCTATTGACCTACAAAACCCTCGTAGGGTCATCCGCGCTTTAGAGGTGGTCATGAGTACGGGACAATCGCTGTTAACATTTCAAAAAAACCAAAAAGAAAAAAGACCTTTTTTGGTTAAGACTATTGGACTCACAACTGATAGAAACAACTTGTACGAGAGAATTGAGCGTCGCGTGGATTTGATGATAGCAAACGGATTGGTCGAAGAGGTCGAAGGACTCTTTGAACATCAACATCTCAATGCACTTCAAACGGTCGGTTATCGGGAAATATTCGATTTTATCAAAGGTGCAGAAAACCTTGAAAATGCGATATTAAAGATTAAGCAAAACAGCAGGCGATTTGCCAAACGACAACTCACGTTTTTCAATAATCAAATGCAGGTTGAGTGGCATGATTGCAGTACACCTGTGGAAAAGATAATCGAGACTTTATAGCCTAACTCTGTTGCGAAACAACCAATCGGAATCCTTCGCCGTGAATGTTCAATATTTCAACCTTTGGATCAGGCTTGAGATACTTTCTGATTTTAGCGATGTAAACGTCCATACTCCTTGAGGTGAAATAATTGTCGTCTCTCCATATCTTCGTTAACGCCAATTCACGAGGCATTAGGTCATTCTCGTATATGGCCAAAAGGCGCAGCAGCTCATTTTCTTTAGGTGATAATTTAATCGGGTCTTGGTCTTTATAAACTAAAAAACGAAGTTTTGAGTTGAGTTTAAAATCTCCAATACTGAATTCGAATTTCTTACTATCGGCGAGGGAATCTGTGCTTTTGCGTTGCATGATTGCCTTGATTTTCATCAGGAGTACGTCGCTATCAAAGGGCTTGTTCAAATAATCATCAGCGCCAACTTTATACCCTTTGAGAACGTCTTCCTTCATGGTCTTTGCCGTTAAAAAAATAATCGGAATTTCAGTTGATTTCTCTCTGATCTCTTTGGCTAAGGTAAACCCATCTTTATAAGGCATCATCACATCAAGAATACAAAGATCGACATCGTTTCGTTTGAATTTTTCAAAACCTTCAAGACCATTTTTGGCCAAAATGACTTCAAATCCATTGAGACTGAGAAAATCTTTGAGCACGGAGCCAAAGTTAAAATCGTCTTCTGCCAGTAATATCCTTTTTGTCGTGTCCTCCATAATTTTATGATATAATGGGTAGTTTGATTGTAAACGTACTGCCCTTACCTTTTTCGCTATCAACATCTATGCCACCTTGGTGATCCAAAACTATACTTTTAACATAAGCAAGACCAAGACCTTGTCCTTTTACGTTGTGAACATCACCAGTGTGAACTCTAAAAAACTTTTCAAATATTTGTTTTTGATCGGCTTTGGTCATCCCCTGTCCCTTGTCACTGATGCTCATTACAATAAAATTCCCAACCAATTCAGTTCGAATAGCAATTTCTGGTGCACCGTCAGAATATTTGATAGCGTTGTCCAAAATATTGACAATGACGTTGGTCATGTGCATGTCACTGGCCAAAATTGCAGACTTAGGCGCATTGAGGTGGGTATTGATAATCCCATTTCGTTCAGCCAAAATCAACTCAATATGGGCTATAGCGTCGTGGATCAAATCATGAAGTTTGACGCGTTCTTTGGTCAAATTCAAATCATTCTTTTCTAACTGAGAAATTCGCAAGACGTTTTCGACCTGAGCGTGCATGCGTTTATTCTCGTCTTTGATCATCTTCAAATAGCGTTCAACCTGCTCTTTATTCCCAATCACTTTTGGATTTTTGATAGCATCTAAAGCCAATCCAATGGTAGCAATTGGAGTTTTAAGTTCATGTGTCATGTTGTTAATGAAATCGGATTTGATCTGGGAAATTTTGCGTTGTTTGATCAATTGATTTATGGTACTTCCGAAAGCCAAAATAATGATCAAGGTGAATATAATCGACAAAACAGTAATTCCTAGAATGGTAGAAAAAACAAATTTTACTCTGTCTGGAAAACTCACATAAAGGGTGAAGTCGCTTAAGCCCTCATTGTCCAAAAACATCGGTGAACCATAAACTAACTGCTGATTGAACTCAAAATTATCGGATTGTATGGATGTGGCTTGGTCGCTTTCAAAAACGGCAAATTCAAAAGCAATATCAATATCATCATTGTTCAGAGCATTTCCCAAAAGAGTCTTGATATCGTCCTCTTTGACCCTCCGATGAATGGGATTAATTTTTGCCAAATCTCTGTAACTGGTTTCGAACATTACCTTCTCGCTTCTCGAGGCTTGTTCAATTTGAAGCAAAACACTTTCAGGAGTGACTTTGCTTTTTTCTGCATCAGTCAAACTTTCGAAGCGTTTCATCTCACGTTCATTTCTCAATTGGGTGACATAGATGCTGTCAAAAGAATAGTCAAGAAAAGAGGGGATTCTGAAGTTCTCCTCCATGACACCATTGCGATAGATTCGTGTTATTTTTGAATCACTCTCGTCCTGAAAAATATACATGTTCCGAAGCGTAGTAGTATCCATGACAATACCACTGTTTTTCAAGATCTGAATACTCCTGTAAAAATTCCTGTATTCGCGGTCTTCAAGCGTTTTGGCAGTGAAAGCCAATGCTTTTTTAACTTTAAACGAAAATCGTTCCTGCTCACTTTGATAGGAATCAATGATAAAATAGGCCTGAATGGATATGATCCCAACAAGAGAAAAACTCATTAGGACTAATGTCAATATGAAAAAACGCTTTTTCATGTGGCAAAATTATTCATTTCCAATGGGCAAAGGTAACAATTAACCAATCCTTAACGGATTTAAGCAAATTAATCCCCGGAAGAGATGTCACTAAATATTTGGTGCAAAAATAAGACCTGATCCTTAGTATCCTCGAGATTTAGGTTATTTACAACAAAATCGGCCAATGGCAGTGTCTTTGATTCATCCCATTGGTTTTTTACCACGGCATAAAACCGCTCTTCTGTCATATTCTCGCGTGTCAAACATCGGCGCAATCTAACGTCTAAAGGAGCGGTGACCAAAATTATTTTGTGGCATTGTTGGTTTATGCCGTGTTCAAATAAAATTGCAGATTCTTTGATCACGTAGGCAACGTCTTGCTCCAGAATCCAATCCCTGAATGAATTGGCGACAGCCTTGTGAACCAATTGATTCAATTGATCCAAAAGGGTCTTGTTGGAAAACACTTGGTCGGCAATCAACGATCGATTCAATTGGCCTTCTGCATAAGCCTCTTCACCAAAAAGAACTTTAATGTCCCCAATGAGTTGAGCATCCTTGTTCATCAAGGACTTACCCACTTCATCGGATATAAAAATTGGCACTCCTAGAGCTGCAAACATGGATGCTACAGTTGTTTTTCCACTGCCAATTCCACCCGTTAATCCTATGATTTTTGTACTCATCATTCAACGATAAATTCGACTCGGCTTGTTCCCACTTTAACATTTCTTACGAAACTTGGCCATTTTGTGATTTCAGGCTGAAGGTATCCTTGTTCTAAGCTCAAACTATCGAATAAACAACGCACCATGAAGTCTTCGCTATTAACCGAAGGAAATCGCTCCAAACTGGTATAAAAACGAACTTCTGTCGACTTTGGAAAGTGTCTAATTCGGGTATTTAAAACATTGTATTGAATTACAATTGGAACCTCAATAGTCCCCTCTGAAAATTTTTCAACCTTTAGCCTAAGCTCCACATCATTCAAATCAAGCTTGGCTAAAGCATTATTTGGTTCTTGTAAAGCAATCTTCCTGCTGAGGTCAGCCTTGATGTCTGGCAATTCAAATCGAACTGTTTTTATAGATTTAATATCACCTAAGACGTCATTAGGTCCAATGATAAGGACAGAATCTGGAGCAAGTATTGGTGGATCAAAACTGTCGTATCCCACGGCAAAACTCAAGCTTGCATTGAGTTCAATAGGCACTTTTTTTGTGGCCAATTTGTCAAAGTACAAATAATAGGGCTCGCTTGTGGACACGTCCCAACTGACGTCTTTGTCGAGTTGCATCCTAATGAGGTTGGCGTGCTTGTTTGGAATCCAAGCATAAAACGAATCAGATTTTGTCAAGCTTTTTACCGAAAGGCTCATTTTCGGGGGAAAAATAGCATAGCGCAACCAATTAAAACCATACGTAGTCACTGTCAATTCTAGTTCAAGCTTGTCGCCATTGATGAGCACTTGATCGTTAGGTAAGTCTAAAATTTCCAGAGTTACTTGAATGCTATTGGTGTAGTATGTAGACAGTTTATTCAGCGAGGCTACAACAAAAACTAGGGCAAGGCATAAGATAAACACCCGGAATCGGCCTTCTCTAGCCTGAACTAAGATATTTTCCAACCATTGCTTCATACGGGAAGTTTAAAAAATTGATTAGGAAATAACTCTTCAGCACTTTTGTTTGAAACCTTTAGTCTGATTGAATTTTTCAAAAAGCCAAGACCATAACCAATAAATTGAAGATTAGCTGCCAAAACCGCCATCCCCCCTATGACCAGGCTTTGAGTTCTTATTACAGCATTTACAAGAAGAGCCAATTCGTATAAACCATAGATGGCGACAAGCTGCCAAACTCCTATTGCTAGCAGCAAAAAAGAAAGAGGAATACCTATCAAAAACAAAGTCGGAAGCCAATAGGTCAATCGCTTAGATTCGGGATGCCAAGAGTTTAAAATGGGTCTAACCCTGCCAAAGTGATTGACTTGTTGGTAGAATTTAGCCCATGATATGCGTCTTTTGTGAAAAACAATTGCCTTAGGGAAAAGAGCCGATCGAAATCCAATTTTCTTTAATCTCAATACCAAATCAGGATCTTCTCCAGGGTGAATTTGTCCAAATCCTCCGCTCGACTCAAACGCCTTTCTGGACAACCCCATGTTAAAACTGCGGGGTTGAAAATTCCGCTTAGACGACCCGCCACCTCGAATGCCTCCTGTAGTCAGAGTAGAGGTCATAGCAAAGTTAATCGCCTTTTGCAAGTTGGTGAAGCTGCTATGCGCCGCATCGGGACCACCAAAGCAGTCGACATGATTCTTGGCAAGGGCAAAAGTGACCTCATTCAAATAATTTTCAGGCAAAATAACATCAGAATCCAAAATCAGGAAATAATCTCCTTTGGCCTGACTCATGCCATAATTTCTTGAATCTCCTGGACCAGTGTTCAGCTTAGACCAATACTGAATGTCCAACAATTGATCGAAAGACTGAACCACCTCTTTAGAGCTGACTGTTGATCCGTCCTCCACGATTACGACCTCAAAAGAATGATCTCCCGATAATTTCGTCATGCTTTCTAATAGTTCCTGCACCTCCGAAGGACGGTTAAAGACAGGAATCACAAAAGAAAAATGAGGAGCGCTCATGACGTTTATTTGACAGGTCTAAAATACGGAAAAAAACAAAGGCCACCCGCAGGCAGCCTTTGCTATGATTTTGCAGAATTTACTTATTGCTTCATAACTCTCATGGTTTCGGTACCCTGATCAGTTGTTACTTTAGCAAAATAGATTCCAGTCGGATAATTGGACATGTCGATACTTACGCGATTGGCGTTAGTTGTCAGTCCAGACATTTGTTGTCCAAGCATGTTGAATACCACAATTTCTTTAATGGTCATCTGTGCTTGAATGGTCAACGAATTAGTAACTGGATTAGGATAAACTCTTAATGACTGGCTCAACTCAATTTCTTGAACAGACAATGCAGAAGTCAATTCCATATAACCTACATGGAAATCATAATCCTCAGAATCATCAGTTGTTCCATCACTCGCCATAAAAGCGAACTGCGCTGTTCCTGACATTCCAGAAAGATCGTACACAAACTCCGTACCGTTGGTAGCAGGTTGGTTCGATGCGCTCCAAGTCTCCAAAACTGTCCAAGAGCTTCCTGCATCGGTCGACATGAGAAGATTGACCTCATCATCACTTCCCATATTATCAGCAGCTTGGCTATTCCAGTTAGTTACCGCGACATTGACAATCAAACTCAAGTCTCCCACGGACAGGTCGTACATAGGAGAAATCAACCAATCCCTTACGTCATTAAAATAAAGGTTAATACCGTTAGAAGCGACACTGGCAGTTCCATCGCTATAGGTTGTTCCAATTCTCCAAGCTGCAGAGCCTAAGTTGCTTGGACCATCAACAATTGCTCCACTGTTTGCCTCATACCAGCATGCTGTTGGTGGGTTGTTTTCAAAAGTGGTAACGTCAGGATAAGCAGTCACGGTTGAACAAAGTGTAGTGAAACTTACTGGACCTGACCAGGTACTATAATCACCTCCTCCACAGTCCAAGCGAACATAAACGTCGTATGCTGTATTGTCATAACAACCCGTAATGGTCAACGGATTGTTTGTAGTTGAAGTGCCAACCCCTGTCGGCGTTTCTCCTGCT
>JAQCIQ010000013.1 GCA_027592025.1 Bacteroidota bacterium | reverse complement strand
ACGAAAACCGTACAAATAAACAAATAAAAAAAACCTTAACTATTTGATTGTAAATAGATTAAGGTTTTTGTATGTACTCAAGGTGGGAATCGAACCCACACTCCCGAAAGAACTGGATTTTGAATCCAGCGCGTCTACCAATTCCGCCACTTGAGCAATAAGGACTGCAAATGTAAAAAATAATCTCATATACCATATATATCCATCTTTGATTTCTATGTAGAATTAATAATTTAATTACATTTGCACCTCAGTAAAAATAGCTAAATCTCACTATTAGATTATTTTAGAACAAATGTCAACCCAAGCCAAGGATGTAAAAATATTCCCCTGTACTCAGAGTGCAGAGCTTTCTGCCAAGATTGCAAAGGCTTTTGACGCTCCGCTAGGGCAGGTTAACACAAGCACCTATAGTGATGGAGAATTCCAAACTTCCTTTGAGGAGTCTGTTCGTGGTGCCCGCGTGTTTTTGATTGGTTCTACCCATCCAGGCCCTAGAAATTTGATGGAATTGTTATTGATGATAGACGGTGCCAAACGCGCTTCTGCTAGACATATTACTGCTGTCATGCCCTATTTTGGTTGGGCCCGACAAGACAGAAAAGACAAGCCTCGTGTGCCTATAGCGGCCAAATTGGTTGCCAAAATGCTTGAAACGGCAGGGGCCACAAGAATTATTACAATGGATTTGCACGCAGATCAAATCCAAGGTTTCTTCGAAAAGCCAGTGGATCACCTGTTTGCGTCAACCATTTTTCTGCCTTACGTCCAAAGTTTAGGCCTGGACAATTTGACCATAGCTTCGCCGGATATGGGTGGTTCCAAGCGTGCTTATGCCTACTCCAAAGCACTTGAAAGTGACGTTGTGATCTGCTACAAGCAAAGAGAAAAAGCCAATCAGGTCACTTATATGGAATTGATTGGAGAGGTTGCGGGTAAAAATGTTATCCTTGTAGATGATATGGTGGACACTGCTGGCACTTTGACCAAAGCTGCCGATCTTATGATGGAACGTGGCGCATTGAGCGTTCGAGCCATCTGTACACATCCAGTTTTGTCGGATGATGCCTACGATCGTATTGAGAAGTCGCAGCTCCAAGAATTGATTGTAACGGATTCAATTCCGCTACGTCAGGAATGTAAAAAAATTAAAGTATTGACCTGTGCCGATTTGTTTGCTGAAGTCATGTATAATGTACATCACAACGAGTCTATCAGTTCAAAGTTCATCATGTAGTTTAACTTAAAAATAATTATGAAATCAATTACAATCAATGGATCGAAAAGAGAAAGCGTGGGCAAGAAAGCAACTCAAGCCTTACGTAATGCTGGAGCGGTACCTTGCGTGTTATACGGAGGAGACCAACCAGTACATTTCTCAGCACCTGAGTTGGCTTTTTCAAAACTGGTTTATACGCCTAACGCGCATACAGTTGTAATTGCCTTAGACGACAAAACCTCTTTCAAAGCGGTTTTACAAGACATTCAATTTCACCCTGTTACCGACAGAATTTTACACATTGACTTTTACCAATTGTACGACGACAAGATGGTGACTATGGAGATTCCTGTGGTTATCGTTGGAAGCTCTCCTGGAGTTAGAAACGGGGGTAATCTCTTACGCAACAAGCGCAAGTTGAAAATCAAAGCCCTTCCTGCTAATTTGCCAGACTTTATTCAAGCTGACATCTCTAAATTGAAAATCGGAAGCAAACTGTATATCACTGAACTATTTTCAGAGGACTATACATTCTTGCATCCAGACAATACCGTTATATGTCTGGTAAGACGTTCTAGAGCTTCTGCCAGTTTGAGTGAAGAAGAGGAAGAGACTGAAGGAGAAGAAGGAGAAGTTTCTGGAAGTCAAGCCGACAGTTCAGCCGATGAAACTTCGGCTGAATAAGTCCAATGTCTTTTTAATGATATTAGAAAAGCATTCTTATTCGGAATGCTTTTTTAATTTTACATCATGACTTGGTTTAATTTTCTCAAAAAAAGAAAGCATGCATCTGACGAACAGCTGATGAAGAAATTTCTCATTGTTGGATTAGGAAATATTGGCGCTGATTATCAAAATACGCGTCATAATATTGGTTTTTCTATTGTCGAAGCCATTGCCAACAAACACGAGGCTACTTTTCAATCAACTCGTTTTGGTGCGATGGCACAGGTCAAAATTAGAGGCCGTTTACTCATGCTCCTTAAGCCAGATACCTTTATGAATCTGAGCGGTAAGGCTGTACTTCATTGGATTAAAGCTCAGAAAATAGAATCAGAACATTTGCTCATCCTGACCGATGACCTTCATTTGCCTTTTGGAAGCATTAGGTTAAGAACCAAAGGCAGTCACGCCGGTCACAACGGCTTGAAAAGTATTGAACAAGAGTTGAATTCATCCAATTACAACCGATTGAGATTTGGCATTGGATCTGCATTTAACCCCAATCATCAAGTGGATTTTGTATTGGGAACTTGGTCCGAGGAGGAAATGGCGGCATTGCCAGAACGGGTGGAACAATGTGTCGCATTGACAGAGGCCTTCGTTCTTCAGGGCGTTCAAAAAGCAATGAATCAATTTAACGGCAATTAAACTTGAACCATTGATTGTATCAGATTCTTTTGAAGTATTGAGACATCAGAAGTCGGCGGTCACCATTGGCACTTTCGACGGTGTGCATGTTGGTCATCAAAAAATCATCAATCATTTGGTCGAAATTGCTCAAGCCAAAGGATTAAAATCAGTCGTTCTGACTTTTTTCCCTCACCCACGAATGGTCCTTAGCGCAGAGCATGGGATCAAATTGCTTAATACGATCGAGGAAAAATCTAAGCTTTTGGGCGACTTGGGAGTAGATTATCTGATTGTACTCCCATTTACAAGGGAGTTCTCCAATCAGTCGGCCTCAGAATTCGTTCAAAATATTTTGGTCACTGGTCTGGGTGTTGCTCATCTGGTGGTGGGTTACGATCACCGATTTGGCAATAACAGAGAAGCTAACGTCGACGACTTGATTGAATTTGGGGCTCAATTCAATTTTGAGGTAGAGCAAATTGAGGCACAGGATATAGCCGAGGTTACCATAAGTTCTACTAAAATAAGAAACGCTTTAAAAAACGGAGAGGTTGATTTGGCTTCGCAATATCTTGGTTACAATTTTAAGTTTGTCGGAAAAGTGATCCATGGCCATGCACGTGGCAGAAAGTTGGGATATCCTACGGCAAACCTCCAATTGGAAAACGACTACAAGCTTATTCCTAAAAATGGAGTCTATGCCGTTAGGGTGCTTTGGAATCGGAGCAAATTTGACGGTATGATGAACATCGGTTATAATCCAACACTATCCGATCAAGGAATTAGTATTGAAGTTCATCTTTTTGACTTCGAGGGGGACTTGTATGGCGAAAATTTAGAAGTTCATTTCGTGTCTCGATTGAGGGATGAAATTAAATTTGATGACATTGAGGCTTTGAAATCTCAATTGTTTGAGGACAAAGACCGAGCCCTCACAATTTTGAAGAAATAATTGAAGAAAGTAGATGTTCTTGGCCCGTATTAAAAGACAGAATGTGTAATTTTGATTTTAAAGTAGAATAATGTTAGAAGTCAATAAAATTAGGGATCACAAAGCAGATGTTGTCCGAGGACTCGAAAAGAGAAACCTTCACGTTACTGCTGATTTGGACGAAATTCTCAGACTTGACGAGGTTCGGCGCAAAACCCAAGCAGAGTTGGACAATATGCTCTCTGAGTCTAATCGACTTTCTAAGGAAATTGGAACGTTGTTTCAATCTGGTAAGCAACAAGAAGCCAATAACCTCAAAACTCAAACCACTCAACTCAAGGAACAATCTAAGGTTCTGAACGATCACTTGACTGCTACTGTTGATCAACTAAAAGAAGCGTTACTGCAACTGCCCAACGTTCCTCATGAGTCAGTAAGGCAGGGGAGTTCTGCAGATGATAATGAGGAAGTATTTAAAGACGGTGATGTCCCTGTGCTGCCTTCTTCTGCCATGCCTCATTGGGATTTGGCGCATCAATACGATTTGATAGATTTTGAATTGGGCAATAAAATTACTGGTGCTGGTTTTCCGGTATACAAAGGTAAGGGAGCTAAATTACAACGTGCCTTAATTGCTTTTTTCTTGGATGAAAACACCGCTGCTGGATATCAGGAAGTTCAAGTTCCACACTTGGTCAATGCCGATTCAGCCATGGGGACAGGACAGTTGCCTGATAAGGAAGGTCAAATGTACGAGGCGACCGTTGATCAACTGTACTTAATTCCAACTGCTGAAGTGCCGATTACCAATTTGTTTAGAGATGTGCTGCTCGATGAAGCATCACTTCCCCAAGCCATGACAGGATACACACCTTGTTTCCGCAGAGAAGCTGGGAGTTATGGCGCACATGTTCGGGGTTTAAATCGCTTGCATCAATTTGACAAGGTTGAAATTGTTAGGGTTGAAAAGCCTGAAAATTCCTATGCCGCTTTGGAAGTCATGGTGGATCATGTTAAGTCTATCTTGGCCAAATTAGAATTACCGTACCGAATCCTCAGACTCTGCGGTGGAGATATGGGCTTTACCTCGGCACTAACCTATGATTTTGAAGTATATTCGGCAGCACAAGAAAGGTGGCTCGAAATAAGCTCAGTTTCCAACTTTGAGACTTTCCAATCCAACCGCTTAAAACTCAGATATAAAGATGCGGACGGAAAAAATAGATTGGCTCATACATTGAATGGAAGTTCTCTAGCCTTGCCTCGCGTTCTTGCTGCTTTGTTGGAGAATAACCAAACAGAGGCAGGAATCTTGATCCCATCTGCTTTGGTACCCTATACTGGATTTTCAATAATAGAGTAAGTCAATCAGCATCTATTTTTGTATTTTCCCATTTGAACTGTAAACGACTTCCTAGCCTAGCGTTAAGAGGGACTCAAGTCAAAATCGTTCAATATTTATGAAAGCAATATTTTGTTTTGTAGGATTGTTTTTGATGGGGACTGTATTCGCCCAGCAAGAAGATTTGGCGCAAAATTATTTTGACCAAGCCGAATATGGCAAAGCCTTGTCGATTTACCAAAAATTGTATCAAGACAATCCTACCAACTCAGGCTATTTGTTTCAAATGGTTACCATTCATCAAGAATTGGAACAATATCAGGTAGCACAAAACTTGTTGATAAAGGCCATTGACCAACCGAATCCTCAATTTTTGGTTGAATTGGGCTATAACTACAGTTTGCAAAATGACCCAGTTTTGTCCGAGAAGTATTACGACCAAGCCTTGGTTAAATTGGAAGAAAACCCCATTTACACCAATTATGTCGCCGATCGATTTCGACAGAGAGGATTGTTGGACAGAGCGATTCAAGCTTTGGAGCAAACTATAGCTATCCAACCTCAACCCAATTTTTTACTACAACTCACCCGATTCTATGGCGAGAAGGGAGAGGTTGACAAATTTTTTCAAAAGTATTTGGAGCTTGCTTTGGTAAATCCAGTTTATGCTGGCTATGCCAAAAGAGATTTTTCAAAATACATTACTGACAATTCTGAAAACCCAAACAATCAGTTGCTCAAAAAACTTTTGTTGGAAAAGCTCCAAGAGTTTCCCGACATCATGTGGAACGATTTTTTGAGCTGGCTGTTTGTGCAACAGAATGATTTTGCTGCCGCTTTTATGCAAGAAAAGGCCATTTTCGCCCGTCAAGGATCTACTTTGAACCCTATTTTTCAATTGGCTGAATTGTGTGAAGATAATGATCAATTGCCCTTGGCCAAACGCATCTATGTCTACCTTGTTGAGCAATCACCAGAAAGAGGGATGCGTCTAAAAGCCCAAATCGGTCAAGTGGAAGTTGAAGCTAAAATGGCAAAATCTGCCGAATACGATCCAATAGAATCTAGATACAACAAGCTCTTTGAAGAATACGGACAAGGATCTTTCACCGTTTCCTTAGGGCTGTCCTATGCCCATTTTTTGATTAATTACCAATCCGATGCACCTCGAGCAATAGAGTTTCTGAAGTCCCTCATCGCTTCGTCCAACCTGAAAGGTTTTGAATTGGCACAAACTCAGTTGTTATTGGGCGACGCTTTAGTGATGGAAGAGCGATTCAACGAGGCCTTGGTGGAGTATTCCAAGGTTCAAATAGACATGAAAAACAGTACAATTGCCCAAGAAGCCAAGTTTAAAATCGCACAGACCAGCTTTTACAAAGGCGACTTCGAATGGGCTGAATCCCAATTAAAAGTTTTGAAGTCGTCCACGTCTCAGCGAATGGCCAATGATGCTTTGGCGCTCAAATTACTCATTTCTGATCATACTCAAGAAGATAGTTTGCATTTGGCTTTGAAACAATATGCCAAAGCCGATTTGATGAGAGTTCAAGGACGTTATAACGAAGCCATTGCTCTATTGGACACCATATTAAAAAATCACAAAACAGAGTCCATCGTCGCCCAAACCCTAATAACACAGGCTCAACTTTGCTATTTGGTCAATGATCCTGTTAAGGCTCAAAATAATTATTTGACTGTGCTCAAGGACTTTCCCACAGGTCTGTTGTCTGCCGAAGCCTGCTATGAATTGGCCAAGCTCTATCAAAGTGAATTTAACGACAAAAATAACGCGATGAAATACTTTGAAAAGATCATATTTGATTATCCTTCGAGCCTATTTTTTGTCGAGGCCAGAAGGCGATTCAGACAATTGAGAGGAGATGACTTAAATTAAACATCATGTACATATACAACGTAACCATACATATTGAAAAACATCTGGAGGACAAATGGCTTGAATGGATCAAGGTGCATATACCACAAGTATTGGCAACACAAAAGTTTCAGAAGGCCACCCTGTCAAGAGTTTTGGCTCATGAGGAAGGTGGAGCCACCTATGCCATTCAATATCTGGCCAAGTCTATGGACGATCTCAACTCCTACTATGAGGAACATGCCCCAGCATTGAGAAAAGAGGGTGAGGAATTGTTCGGATCGGCTATGATTGGTTTCCGCACAGAACTTCAAGTTTTAGAAGAATTCTGATGACTGTCAAAGCCAAAAAGCATCTTGGTCAGCATTTTTTAACTGATCAATCCATTGCGCAAAACATTGCCAATTTGCTCAAATCGACGACGTCTGATTTGATTTTAGAAATAGGTCCTGGAACGGGGGTATTGACCAAGTATTTAACCGCATTCGAGCCAAAATTGTATCTGGTTGAAATCGATCCAGAATCGATAGAATACCTGAAGGCTCATCATTTAGGACTGGCTGAGAGAATCATAGAAAGGGACATTTTAAAGTTGGATTTGGCAGCTCTTTTTCCGAAACAGTCCATCAGTATGATTGGTAATTATCCCTATAACATTTCTACTCAAATTGTATTCAAAATGCTGGAATACAAAAGTTTGATTCCCGAAATGGCTGGTATGTTTCAAAAGGAAGTTGCGGAACGCATTTGTGCACAGCCTGGCAGTAAAGTTTATGGCATATTGTCTGTATTGACTCAAGCTTTTTACCATTGCTCCTATGAATTTACCGTTCCACCACATGTGTTTAATCCGCCACCTCGAGTTGAATCGGGAGTAATACATTTAAAACGCAAAGAAGATTTCACCCTCGGTTGCAATGAGGCCCTATTTTTTAAGGTCGTTAAGACGGCTTTTCAACAGAGAAGGAAGACCTTAAGGAATAGTTTAAAAACCTTTGAATTGAGTGACAATTTGAAAGAAGGTAGTATCTTTGACAAACGGCCAGAACAGTTGTCTGTCCAGGAGTTTACGTCATTGACCACGTTACTGCAAGGTGACACATAAATCCAAGTTGATCATGTCACGGGAAGAATACATCCGATTTCAGTTTTCTGAAGAACTCCGAAAGGAAGTGATTTCTCTCATCCAATCTCGCGATGATGACGCATTGCATGTCTATTTTGACGACATCCATCACGCTGATATCGCCGAGGTTTTGGGTGAATTGAGTCTTGATCAAGCGACCTACATCATCAAACTCTTAGACAGTGACACCACTGCTGAGGTTCTTATGGAACTCGATGAAGATGATCGCGAGAAAATCTTGGAAAACTTATCGGCTCAAGAAATTGCGGAAGAAATTGCGGAGTTGGATACAGATGATGCCGCCGATATTGTGGCCGAATTATCATTAGAGCGGCAGCTGAAAGTGATGTCCAAGATCGAAGATTTGGAGCACAAAGCCGATATCCAGGAACTGCTGAAATATGCTGAAAATTCCGCAGGGTCTTTGATGGCTAAAGAGTTGGTTAAGGTCAATGAAAATTGGACCGTCACGCAGTGTGTGAAAGAAATGCGTATTCAGGCCGAATTTGTAACCAGGGTGCACTCCATTTATGTGATTGACGATAATGACCGCCTCATCGGTCGATTGTCGTTAAAAGATCTTTTGGTAGCCAAACCTAAAGACTTTGTCAAATCCATTTTTATTCCAAAAGTAGATTATGTCGAGGCTTCCGATTCCGTAGAAGAAGTTTCTAAACTCATGCAGAAATATGACCTTGAAGCCATTCCTGTTGTCGATCCACAAAAGCGCTTGTTGGGTAGGATTACTATTGATGACATCGTAGATGTGATCAAGGAAGAAGCAGAAAAGGATTATCAAATGGCTGCAGGGATTACTCAAGAAGTAGAGGCCGATGACAGTATTTTTGAACTGGTCAGAGCACGCTTGCCATGGTTGATATTAGGCCTATTCGGGGGATTGGCTAGTGTATTGATTCTTCAGGATTTTGAAGAAGTAATGTCACTACCCAGCGTAAAAAGTTTGTTTTTCTTTACCCCTCTCGTTGCTGCGATGGCTGGTAATGTAGGAGTTCAATCGAGTGCCATTATCGTTCAGGGTTTGGCCAATGACAACGTTAAAGGCAGCTTGGTCAATCGACTGCTGAAAGAAGTTGGCCTCAGTTTGATCAATGGATTAGCCTTAGGGACTTTGGTTGTCTTGTTTGGAGCTATTTTGAATTTCGATGTTTTATTCAGTTTAACGGTAGCCATATCAATGATCTGTGTCATAATTGTCGCAGCTCTGATTGGCACGTTTGTACCCATATTATTGCATCGCAGAGGAATTGACCCAGCCATTGCTACCGGTCCATTCATCACTACCAGCAATGATATTTTTGGAATTTTCCTTTTCTTCATGATTGCCAAACTGATATTGCAGTTCTGATGAGGGTGCTTCATTTGGATTACAATCACCCCGACCTCATCAACGGTTTAAGACAGTTGGGTTGGGAGAATGTCGAAAATTATTCCGAACCTAAGGAAGTAGTTGAACAGACCATTGATCAGTTTGATGGGTTAGTTGTAAGAAGTCGATTTCCTATTGATCAATCATTTTTATCTAGGGCTGTAAATTTGAAATTCATTGCACGGGTGGGAGCAGGAATGGAAAACATAGACATCGATCAAGCCCTCTCCCAAAATATTCTGCTATTTTCGGCACCAGAAGGTAATTCAACCGCCCTTGCTGAGCACGCCTTGGGAATGTTACTTGCATTAACCAACCACCTTCCGAGGGTTAACCACCAGGTGAAATCTGGAATTTGGTTGCGTGAAGCGAACCGTGGACATGAGATTTCTGGAAAGACCATTGGGCTGATAGGCTATGGTCATATGGGAAAAGCTTTTGCCTCTGTACTTCGCGGCCTCAATGTCAAAGTGGTTTTTCACGACATCATCAGCGGAATAGACAATGATGATGCTCGTCAGGTGAGTTTAGCGGAGTTACAAAAGTGTGCAGACGTTGTCAGTTTGCATGTACCCGAAACAGAACTTACTATTGGCATGGTCAATGCCAAATTTATCAGTCAATTCGTCAAACCTTTTTGGCTCATCAACACTGCTCGTGGCAAAGCTGTGGTAACAGATGATTTGGTTGAAGCCCTGAAAACGGGAAAAATTAGAGGTGCAGCTTTAGACGTTTTGGAATATGAAAAATCTTCATTTGAAGACATGTTCAAAAACAATACCTTGCCTGAGGCTTTTTCTTTTTTGTCGGAATCTGATAATGTCATCTTATCGCCGCATATTGCTGGTTGGACTGTAGAAAGTCATCAAAAATTGGCTCTTGTTTTGCTCGACAAGATTAAAGCGGCCTTTGCATAAATTTATAATTTGCCTTTTAAAATCCATTTTTCATGCAGTCCAAAACCCATTCTCCCAGTGCTTATATTGACGAATTGCCGCAAGAACGTCAAGCGGTAGTGTCCCGAATTCGACAAGTTATTCTTGACCATATCCCTAAAGGCTTTGAAGAAATGATGAACTATGGCATGATAGGGTTTGTTGTGCCTCATAGCATTTATCCTTCGGGGTATCATTGTACTCCTGAACTCCCCTTGCCTTTTGTCAGTTTAGCGTCTCAGAAAAATTTTATTGCCTTGTATCATATGGGAATGTATGCCGATAAGGCCCTGCTAGACTGGTTTGTCGACGCATATCCAAAACACTGCAAGCGCAAATTGGACATGGGTAAATCTTGTGTCCGATTTAAATATTTAGACGACATTCCTTATGATCTGATTGGTGAGCTCGTTTCAAAAATGACTCCTCAAGAGTGGATTGAGCTTTACGAATCGGCATTCAGACAAGGCTGATACAAATTGACCTGTCCCTATTCTGTTGCTTCGCTGTTCTTGCCGTGAAATTTCAGTTCTAGTTCAGCTTGAAACTCTTCCATGACTGGACGAACAGTACTCTCAGGCAAATCGGCAATCTTTATATACATCAGGCCGTCTACAGAATTGTTGAACAGCGGATCAACATTGAAGGCCAGCAATCGGGCATTTTGCTTGATGTATTTTTTTAATAAAACGGGAAGTCTTAGATTTCCTGGCTCTACTTCTTCAATAATTTTATCGAACTTATTCAAATCATCCGCTGAGGCGTCAAAGACAAATTCTTTATCGGCGTCTTTGAGCTTTACTTTAAATTCTTTTTTAGGCCTAACAAACTGCGCAAAGTAGGGGTCATAGTAGTGGGATCGCATGAATTCGATCATCAAAGATTTTGAAAAATTTGAAAACTTATTGGAAATGCTTACCCCACCAATCAAATATTTGTGATCAGGAAATCTCAAGGTGGTGTGCACAATTCCTTTCCAAAGTAAAAACAGAGGCATTGGTTTTTGCTGGTATTCCTTAATGATATAGGCCCGCCCCATTTCAATAGATTTGGACAACAGGTCGTGGATTTCAGGTTCAAATCGGAACAAACTGTGTAGGTAAAACCCCTCAATACCTCTTTGCACATAAATATCCCGTCCTAAGCCCATGCGATAAGCACCAGCCAATACTTGTGCTTCGTCATCCCACAAAAATAGGTGGTGGTAATATTGGTCAAAGTCGTCCAAATCTAATGCCTTATTCGTACCTTCTCCAATAGCTCTAAAGGTAATTTCTCTCTGCCGTCCTATTTCTTGCAATAGGTTAGGAATCTGATCTGCCTCGGCTAAGAATACCTCGTAATTTCTGCTTTTTAACAGTCTTCCGTCATTCTCTCGCAGAGCTGCTACTTCTCTAATCATGGCCTCAGGATCCATTGGTCTTGCAATTTGTTTCGGACTCTTTGCAATGGGATTCCGTAAAGACGATGAGATCTGAGCAATGATCTTTTCTTTGTCATCGAATGCCTTGGATAGCATGTAAGTTTTACTCCTTAAAAAGTCGGTAAACTCCTCGAGGGTGCCATGCTCTGATTGTTCGTTGATTGAAATCGGTTTCCCAATCCTTACCTTGATGGTTCTGTGTTTTTGGGTAAACAATTCTGAAGGCAGTTTGGCAGTTCGCAGTTTGTCGCTAATGCGCGAGAGCCAATAAAACATACGACTGTTTTTGGCGTGAAAATAAATGGGGACAATAGGGACTTCGGCTCGTCTTGCCAATTTCATCACTGCGACTTCCCAAGGTTTGTCAACAATCAGTTTTCCATCTTTGTAAGTAGACACCTCTCCCGCAGGAAAAATCCCGAGCGGATGACCGTCTTTGAGGTGTTGAAGTGCATGCTTAAACCCAATCATGCTCGATTTTATTTCCTGATGATCCTCGAAAGGATTTACAGGCATGATGTAAGGTTCTAAAGGAGCAATACGGTGCAAAAGGAAGTTGGCGATAATTTTAAAATCTTCCCGCTGTTCCAACATCAATTTCAACAATAGTACGCCGTCAATACCCCCAAGAGGATGGTTGGAAACGGTGATGTAGGGGCCTTCTTTTGGAAGTCTTTTCAAATCTTCTTCAGGAATTTCGAAGTGAATGTTAAAGGCGTCCAGAATGCCATTCATAAAATTCAATCCTTGGAGGTGATTGTTTTTCTTATAGATTTTGTTAATCGAAGAAATTTTAAGTATCCTCAAAATGACCCATCCAAAAAAGGTCCCAACAAAACCGTAACCATCGGCTTTTATCAGCTTGGCGACCTCTTTCGCACTGACAATAGGCTGTTTATTCGATTTAACTTTTTGTAACAAATTGGAGGCGTTTAGTAGTGAGTTGTTTTACCAAAATCTCGGTTCCCATAGGAATAAAATCGGGCAGATCGGTTTGGGGATTTAGGACGGTATAAAGACTGACGTTATCGATAACAGTCAGATCATATTTGGCACTTAATTCGTGCAACATTGCCTCTTTGTGATTGAAGGGATCCGAAAAACAAATGGACATGCTAATGGCTGAATTTTGTGTGAGTCGAATTTTCATTTGGTACGATTCTAACAGGGAAGCAATTTTTTTAAACTGTTTTTCAACGATATAAGAAAGGTCTAGAGTGCTTAGAGTAATAAAACTCTGGTTTTTAAGGAGCATATAGCAACAGATGTTGTCGGGCATCAACATGTTTTTCTTGATGCAGGTGCCAGGCTCGATAGGATTCTGAAATGACCTCACGAAAAGGGGAATTTCCTTTTGGTGGAGGGGTTGTAAAGTTTTGGGATGGATTACAGTAGCTCCGTAATAGGACTGTTCAATAGCATCGTCATAGGACATGTGATGGATTAATTTGGTCTGGTCAAACCATTTGGGATCGGCATTGAGAATTCCTGGAACATCTTTCCATACTGTTACCGCCGACGCATTGATGCAGTATCCTATAATTGCAGCCGAATAATCGCTACCTTCTCGACCAAGCGTCGTTGAAAAATTGTTAGAATCACTGCCAATAAATCCTTGGGTTACATACAGTTGGTCTGGTTTGATGGCCTGAACTATGTTTTGTTGAGTTTCACTCAAATGAAGACCCGCTGTCCTGTAGGTATTGTTGGTTTTGATTAAAGTTCTGGCATCTAGCCATTGATTTTTAAGTCCATTGTCTATGAGGAAATGGCTGATTATGGTGGTCGAAACAATTTCTCCAATGCCAACGATTTGGTCGTAAACGAAATTGTAATTGGTCGATTTGTTACTATCCAGAAATCGCACGCCCTCGTCGAAAAAACCGTTCACAGCCCCAAAAACAGGGTGTTGGTCATTATCAAAAAGATCTAAAAGAATGTTGCTATGGAATTTTCGCACCTCTTGAAGGGAGCTACTTACCATTTTTCGGTCGTTGAAATAACAGGATACCACATTTTCCAAAGCATTGGTAGTCTTGTCCATGGCTGAAACAACGACTACGTTTGGCAATTGTTTCTGAGATTTCAGAACAGTGAGTAAGTTTCTAACGGCTTCGGAATTCTTCACCGAAGCTCCACCAAACTTATATACTTCCATTTTGAGTATGAATAAATCGTTTCAATCCAGCCTCGTCCATCTGAGCTAAATACCAGTCTCTTAAAACGAGAGCCCCAGTTTTCTCGTAAAAATCTATAGCGTTCTGATTCCAATCCAAGACCACCCATTCCACACGGCGCACTTTTTCCTTTGCAGCATAATCCATGACCAAGGTATAAAGCGCACTTCCAATGCCTAATCCACGATAGGCGTTCTTGACGATCAAATCTTCGAGGTGGATTGTTCTTCCCACCCAAGTTGAAAATCTGAAATAAATTAAAGCCATACCGAGTATTTCGCCACCTTGTTCAGCAACAAAGCATTTGAAGGCGGGTTGAGGTCCAAAACCAGACTCTTCGAGTTCTTTTTCCGTAACGACTACCGAATTTGGAGATTTCTCGAAAACAGCTAATTCTCGAATCAAATTTAGTATCTCTGGGACATCCGATATTGTGGCTTCTCTTGTACTGAACTGCATGATGATAATATCTGTTCAAATATAGTTTAAAGTTCCCTATGATTTGAACTTGATTTGTTGCGAGGTCACATTGATTTTTGTGATATTTGTACCTAATATTTTCATTATGCCAAAAATCAACCAAACCTTAGGTGAGTTTATTATAGAACACCAAAGCTCTTTCAAGTATTCCTCTGGGGAATTGTCACGATTGATTAACTCAATCCGACTAGCCGCCAAGGTGGTCAATTATGAGGTCAACAAGGCTGGTTTGGTAGATATTTTGGGGGATATTGGTGACACAAACGTACAAGGAGAGGCACAGCAGAAATTGGACGTCTATGCCCATGATAAGTTTGTCCAGACCTTAACCAAAAGAAATATTGTTTGCGGCATAGCCAGTGAAGAAGAGGAGGACTTCATATGCATCAATAGTATAGATGCCAATAACCAAAATAAATATGTGGTTCTAATTGATCCTCTAGATGGATCATCCAATATCGATGTCAACGTGTCTGTGGGTACCATATTTTCGGTTTACCGACGTGTTACTCCAGTAGGATCCCCTGTTTTGATCGAAGATTTTCTTCAAAAGGGAAGTGAACAAGTTGCTGCGGGCTATGTCATTTATGGCACTTCCACCATGCTAGTTTATACTACTGGTGCTGGAGTAAACGGGTTTACATTGAACCCAGCTATTGGTACTTTTTACTTGTCCCACCCTGATATGAAATTTCCAAAAGAGGGAAGTATTTATTCCATAAATGAAGGGAATTACGTGCATTTTCCCCAAGGCGTTAAGGATTATTTGAAATACTGCCAAAAGGAGCAAGGCAACAGACCATACACCTCTCGATATATCGGATCTTTAGTTTCTGATTGCCATCGCAATATGATTAAAGGGGGCATTTATTTGTATCCGCAAACCGCACAGAATCCTAATGGTAAATTGAGATTGCTATACGAATGCAATCCTATGGCGTTCATTACGGAACAGGCTGGAGGAAAGGCAAGTAATGGCACTGAGAGGATATTAGACATTTCCCCAACGGCGCTCCATCAAAGGGTGCCGTTTTATTGTGGATCTAAAGAAATGGTGAACGATCTAGAATCTTTTATGGGAAATTAGCTTTCCTGCATGGCCACTACAAAGCTTTCTGCATCTGCAGACTCTTTGGCCATTTTGAGTGCTTTCGGAACAATTTCCCCAATTTGATTGGTGTGAAATCCTAGCCCAATCGCAATTTTTCCCATCAAATTCACTTCGTGTTCGTCTTGAATTTCATCGGCATTTACAATTTGAGCCAAATCATAGAGTCTCTCATAACGTTGTTCAAGCGAATGGGGAGGGTTGATGGGATGGCTTTTGTAATCACCTAAGATTTCGGCATATTCGGCAGGCTCAATATTGAGTCGATGTGCCAAACGATCTAAAAATGCTTTTTCTTCTTTGGAAATTACACCATCGCCCATAGCCACCCGAACTATTGCAGCGAAGTGGTCTTGATTGCGTTTTTGAAAACCTGAATCAAATAAATCAGAAATGGACATAGTCTGTTTTTAAGAACGTCAAAGATACATCAATCGTCGTTTTTCATATAGAAAAAATCAAAAAAATTCAATGCAGCAAGCTATATTTGCGCAAATTTATAGCATTGGGTAAAGCCCAAATTTTAGTCGAGTTTGAACAGTCTTTGCCTTTGCAAAAACTGCAGGAAGCTTTACTCCAAAATGAAAAATCCGTTTCAGTTTCTGGTTTGGTTGGTTCTGCTGTTTCGGTGGTTGCGGCTTCGGTATTTTTGTCAACCCACAAATCTTTGTTGCTGGTATTGAGCGACAAGGAAAAGGCAGCCTATCACCTCAATGATTTAGAACAATTATTACCCGACGCTGAGGTGCTGTTTTTTCCTTCGAGCCATCGCCGACCCTATACCTTGGAAGAAACGGAAAATGCCAATGTTTTGATGCGTTCTGAAGTGCTCAACGCTGTGGTTAACTCCAAAAAACCGACCCTAGTAGTGTCTTATCCTGACGCCTTATTTGAAAAGGTGATTACCCAGAAAAACCTAATTCAACAAGCGCTTCACATTTCCGTTGGGGAGAAAATCACCTTGGATGATCTCAATCAAACCTTGTTCGACATGCATTTTGATCGAGTGGATTTTGTTGTTGAACCTGGTCAATTTTCCGTAAGAGGAGGTTTGGTCGACGTATTTTCGTATTCGCACGATTTGCCTCATCGCATTGAATTTTTTGGAAATGAAATTGAGTCCATTCGAAGTTTTGATTTGGAAACTCAGTTGTCTATACAAAAAACTGTAGAATTCAGAATCCTACCAAATCTAGAACTAAAAAATCTTGACGTTGAACGCGAGTCTCTGATCGAGTTTTTAGGTCTAAAAACCACTGTTTTCGTTGATCATTTTTCTTTAATTACCTATCGTCTTAACAACTTATTCGAGAAGGCCGAAGTAAATTTTCAGTCGTTAAATCCAGATATCAAATACGCTCATCCAAATCAACTCTTTTGTAATAGCAAGTCGTTTATAGAGCACGTCAAAAAACAGCAACTCATTGCGCTGACTCAGCTTCCCAAGGACCATTTTCCAGCTGAAGTAGCGGTGAGTTTTTTGACCAAACCCCAACCAACCTTTAATAAGCACTTCGATTTGTTGTTTCACAATTTAAACACCTTGACTGATCAGGGCTATGTGAATTACATTTGTTGTAACAACAAGCAACAGGCCAAAAGGTTCAATGACATCATGGAAAGTGCCGAGCATTCGGCAGAGTTCAAAACTATTGAGTTGCCACTCCATGAAGGATTTGTCGATGAGAACATCAAAGTCGCCTGTTATACTGATCACCAAATTTTTGAACGTTACCAAAAATTCCATCTCAAGCACAATTTCGACAAGGTTGAAGCCATTTCGATGAAAGAGCTCAATTCCCTTCAAGTGGGTGATTTTGTCACCCATATCGATCACGGGGTAGGGCGATTTGCTGGTCTTCAGAAAATTGAAGTAGAGGGTAAATTTCAAGAAGCCATCAAACTCATTTATGCGGAAAGAGATATTCTGTATTTGAGTATCCACGCGCTTCACAAAATTGCCAAGTTCAATGGCAAAGAGGGTACTGCTCCCAAACTTTATAAATTGGGCAGTAAAGCGTGGACGGCACTCAAGCAAAAGACAAAGTCTCGGGTTAAAGAAATAGCCTTCAACTTGATAAAATTGTATGCAGAACGTCGATCAAAAAGAGGGTTTCAATTTGCTCCCGACAGCTATCTTCAGCACGAGCTAGAAGCCTCGTTCATTTATGAAGATACTCCCGATCAAATTACTGCAACTGTAGATGTGAAAAACGATATGGAGAGCGATCGACCTATGGATCGCTTGGTTTGTGGGGATGTTGGATTTGGAAAAACGGAAGTCGCAATAAGGGCAGCATTCAAAGCTGTTGACAATGGAAAGCAAGTAGCCGTTTTGGTGCCAACTACCATTTTGGCTTTTCAACATCACCGAACATTTGTGGAACGGTTTTCTGAACTTCCTGTTACGGTGGATTATCTGAATAGATTCAGGACAGCGACTGAACGAATGGATGTGCTCCAAAGACTTGAAAAGGGACAAATAGACGTGGTCATTGGCACTCATCAATTGATCAACGCTAACATTAAGTTCAAAGATTTAGGTCTGTTGATCGTCGATGAAGAACAAAAGTTTGGTGTTGCGGCCAAAGACAAGCTCAAAACATTAAAGACCGATGTGGATGTTTTGACTCTAACAGCAACTCCAATACCCAGAACATTGCAGTTTTCCCTGATGGCAGCCAGAGATTTGTCCATCATCAATACCCCTCCGCCAAATCGATACCCAATTGATAGTCATGTGATTAGATTTAGTGAGTCTTTGATTCGGGATGCTATCAGTTATGAAATACAACGTGGCGGTCAGGTTTTCTTCGTTCACAATCGCATTGAGAACATCAAAGAAGTCGCGGGGATGATTCAAAGGCTGGTGCCCGATGCCAAAATAGGGGTAGGTCATGGTCAGCTTGATGGGAAAAAGTTAGAGGGTCTAATGCTCGATTTTATGAACGGTCAGTTTGACGTCTTGGTGAGCACAACCATCATTGAAAGCGGACTGGATGTTCCCAATGCCAACACCATGATCATCAATAATGCCAATAATTTTGGACTCAGCGATTTGCATCAAATGCGGGGAAGAGTGGGGAGAAGTAATAAGAAGGCATTTTGTTATTTTATCACACCCGAATACAGTGAAATGACTGATGATGCCCGAAAACGAATTCAAGCACTTGAACAAAATTCTGGACTTGGCAGTGGCTTCAATATCGCCATGAAGGATCTTGAAATTAGAGGAGCTGGCGATCTTTTGGGAGGAGAACAGAGTGGGTTCATCAATGACATTGGTTTCGAAACCTATCAAAAAATATTAAATGAAGCGATTAACGAGCTCAAGCACAAGGAATTTTCAGAATTGTATGAGTCTGAACGCAATAAAGGACCTTATGTCAAAGAGGTGGCTATTGACACCGATTTCGATTTGCGTTTGCCCGATACTTATGTCAATATCGTTTCTGAAAGATTGGACCTTTATACCCAACTGAGTCAGTTAAAAGATCAGGAATCTTGGAATCAATTCAAAGCAGCTCTTGCCGATCGATTCGGCCCTTTACCTCAGCCTGCCGTGGATCTGATGACCAGTGTGCAGTTGAAATGGTTAGCCGCAAGCTTTGGGATGGACAGACTGGTGATGAAGAACAACAAATTGTTGGCCTATTTCATTAACGATCAGCAAAGTGAGTTTTTTCAAGGAGACGCTTTCAGCGCTATTCTGCAGTTTGCCCAAAAATATCCTCAACTCTGCAAACTCAAGGAAAAACAAACTAAACAAGGCTTGCGTTTGTTAATGGTTTGCGAGTCACTTCACTCTGTCCATGAAGTTCACGAGCTCTTTAATGACCTCTGCGAAAACCTTGCTCAGAAATGATAGAAGGCATCTTTGATGTGTTCAATGTCATGACCCAATTCAGTTGAAATAATGGCAATGACATCAAGTCGCACTTCAATAGAACCAGTGATGTCCTGGACAAAATGATCTAAGGCCAAAACTAAATTTTGGATTTGCTTTTTTTTGATAAAATCTTGTGGATTGCCAAAGTCTCGAGTGGAACGTGTTTTGACTTCTACTCCAATGATGGTATTTTCGCGTTGAACAATTAAGTCCACTTCGGCTTTCAGATAACGGTAGTTTTTAGCCAAAACGACATAGCCTCTTTTTTCGAGATAATTTGCTGCGATTTCCTCACCGCTTTTGCCAAGATCATGAGGTTTTTGCATCGACGGTCAATATTTCAAAATGCTGGAATCTTCGGTTATTTTCAGCAAGGCTGAACGGCCAAAATATATTGCTCTATTGTCTTTTTCGTGTCCTGCTGGAAATCCAAAAGCAATCGGTATACTGGGGTTTCCAACTGCCCTCAATACGATTTCTTCCAAAGTTTTGCCAAAGTCAGGACTGTTCTCTTTGATGTTAGTAAAATCCCCAACCAGAACCCCCGCACAATTCTGAAATGCTCCAGATCGCCTCAGACTTTGAATCATCCTATCAACTTCGTACATGTATTCTCCAATTTCTTCTATAAAAATGATTTTGTCGCAAAAATCTACAGCCGTTTCCGAACCTAGCATGGCACTGAGCAGGGATAGGTTGCCACCAATAACTGGAGCCTTAACCTCACCCAATTGATTTTTAGAATTGGTGTCGAACTCATATCTTATCGATTTGCCAAACAGTGCGTCCTTAAGACTTGCTATGCTCAGTTTGATGTCCTCTAGGTCATTTTCAAAATTGACTGCCATCATGCCGTGAATCGTAGCAAAATGAAGCTGATGCAATTGGGAATGAAAAGCAGTGACGTCGGAGTAACCAATAATCCACTTTGGCTTGACTTGGAATTTTGAGAAATCGAGCTGGTCCATGATCCTCATGCTTCCATATCCACCTCTAGCGCACCAAATGGCCTTGATGGAAGGGTCGTCTAGCATCTCTTGGAAAACTTGACGTCTTTGATCATCATCACCAGCGAAGTGCCCGTCAGTCTCTAAGATATTGGCTCCAACGACGACTTTTAAGCCCCATGACTGCAGTTGTGAAACCGCTAAATCCAAGGCCTCAGATTTGCCCAGCAATTGACCTGCGGGTGCTATAATAGCAATGGTGTCTCCTTTGGAGAGATATGGGGGATTAATGTACTGAACTGAATGCATCGGCTTTTGAGATTGGCTGAAAATGAGATTATTGCAAAACGCAAATAACATAGAGCATGTGAAAAAAAATCAACGATTTCGGAGCCATGATTGCGGTTTGAGTAAAATTACATTTTTTTTCGAAATGGCATCTAAATGTCTAACTTTGAGCCTTCATATTTTTTGAAATGTCAAAACGTTACACGGTTACTGCTGCTTTACCTTATACCAACGGACCTATCCATATTGGACATTTGGCTGGTGTTTATGTGCCTTCAGACATTTTTGTAAGATACTTGCGATTGCGTGGACGAGATGTGGTTTTTATATGTGGAAGTGATGAACACGGTGTGCCCATTACTATCAGAGCAAAAAAAGAAGGCAAGACGCCTCAGGAATTGGTTGATTTTTTCCACAAAAACATCAAGGACAGTTTTGAAGAATTCGGAATAAGTTTCGACAATTATTCCCGAACTTCATCTCAAATCCATCACGACACGGCCTCAGAATTTTTTGCCAATTTGAACGTCAAAGGAAAATTTGAAGAAACGGAAAGCGAACAACTGTTTGACCCAGAGGCACAGCAGTTTTTGGCCGATCGATTTGTTGTTGGAACATGTCCTAAATGTGGCAATCTCGAAAGCTATGGCGATCAATGCGAACGCTGTGGTACCAGTCACAATGCCACAGACTTGATAAATCCTAAATCGACCCTCAGCGGCTCTATGCCAATCGTCAAATCAACCAAGCATTGGTTTTTGCCTTTAAACGAGTATGCCGATTTTTTTAGACAATGGATTCTAGAAGACCATAAATCAGACTGGAAACCCAATGTATATGGACAATGCAAGTCATGGATTGACGACGGACTCAAACCAAGGGCGGTAACTCGTGACTTGGATTGGGGTGTCCCTGTCCCTGTTTCTGGCGCTGAGGGCAAAGTACTCTACGTTTGGTTTGACGCACCGATTGGTTATATCTCGTCGACAAAAGAATGGGCCAAGCGAGAAAATAAAGATTGGCGACCCTATTGGCAAGACGCAGAAACCGAGCTCATTCATTTTATTGGTAAGGACAACATAGTTTTTCACTGCATTATTTTTCCTGCAATGCTCAAAGCTGAGGGAAGTTATATTTTGCCAACTAACGTTCCAGCAAACGAATTTTTAAATCTCGAAGGACAAAAGCTATCCACATCTAAAAATTGGGCTGTTTGGCTGCCAGATTACCTTGTCGATTTCCCCGGCCAACAGGATGTCTTGCGGTATGTTTTGACAGCAAACGCACCAGAATCAAAGGATAACGATTTCACTTGGAGTGATTTTCAAGCCAGAAACAATAATGAGTTAGTGGCAATTTTTGGCAATTTTGTGAATCGAGTAGCCGTACTGAATAAAAAATACTACGACAATGTAGTTCCTGCCTGTGGAGAGCTGTTGGCTGAGGATAAGGAAGTATTGAATGCTATTAAATCCTACCCTCAAATGATCGGATCGGATATTGAGAATTACAAGTTCAGAGCAGCTTCTCAGTCGATGATGAATTTGGCCCGAATGGGCAATAAATATTTGGCTGACGCAGAACCCTGGAAAGTCATCAAAACGGATCCTGAAAGAGTTCAAACTATCCTGTTCATAGCGCTTCAAATTGCCAGCGCACTTGCTGTTCTGTCCGAACCGTTTATACCAAAAACTGCCGCTAAATTAAAAGCTTCGTTGAATTTCAACTCGTTGGAACTTCAACCAGACTGGGACCTGTTGTCGAGAGAATCTATTACTATTTCTACTGGCCATGCACTTGAGGATTCCTCACTGTTATTTGATAAGATTGATGATCAGCAAATAGAAGGGCAGCTTCAAAAACTTGATCAAAGCAAGAAGGACAATCTAGCCGAATCGAGGATTGTACCCCCAAAAAAACCTCAAATTCCATTTGAAAATTTTGGCTCAATGGATTTAAGAGTAGGCGTAATCCTTCAGGCCGAAAAAATGCCAAAGGCTAATAAGTTATTGATCCTTAGGGTTGATATTGGGCTCGACGTTCGAACCATCGTTTCAGGTATTGCAGAGCATTATCAGCCCGAAGAGGTGATTGGTAAAAAAGTGACAGTGCTTACTAATTTGGAACCTCGAACGCTTAGAGGTGTTGAAAGCCAAGGCATGATATTGATGACTGAAAATCAAAAAGGTCAGCTCGTTTTTGTTAATCCTGAAGATGAAAACGCACCAATCGGAGGAGAAATTGCCTAGTAAAGATTCCTCCCGTCTGGATTATTATTTAACTTTATTAATCAAATCGTTTTCTTAACTATTGTTTTTTCTATATTTGATTGAAATTTAACACTTAGACACATGAAAACTTCATTTCTTTCAGCGGCTTTACTTTTTGTAGGACTATTAGGCGCTCAATATTCATCTGCTCAAACAACCTCTGATATTATTCAAGAGACGGTCAAATCTGAGATGCAGACAATTCAAGAATATGTTAAATTGGATGTTCGCCAAAAGACATTGGTAGAACGCCATATTATGGCTCGAGAAAAGGACTATTCTTATGCTGTTTACGGCAAGAATCTTGAAAAGCCAGACGTTGAAAAGGCAAAAAATAAAATCGACAGTTCTTTTGTTAACAGTATGAAGAATACTCTAAGTGGCCAACAAATTTCTGATCTAAAGCCTTATTTCGCTGCGAAGCAACTAAAATTATAGATTTTTGGCGACTTGGGCGACTTGATCCAAGGTAAAATTCACGTCTTCAATACTCAAAGCGTCATTTAAGAACCAGCTTTCAAAGGCACTTGGCGGAAGATAAACTCCTCGGTCTAAAAGTCCATGGAAAAATTTACGGAACTGAGCATTGTTGCCTTTGGCTGCAGACTCAAAATCCGTAACAGGCTCATCAGTAAAATGCACCGATAGCATGGATCCAAATCGATTGATTTGATGGGTGATGTTGTGGGATGTCAAAATAGAAGAAATACCAGTTTCGAGGAGTTCTGCTTTATGTTGAAGTCTGTGAAACAGGTCTTTGTCCTTGTCGATTGCTTTTAGCATAGCAAGTCCCGCTGCCATAGCCAATGGGTTGCCGCTCAATGTCCCTGCTTGATATACTGGTCCAGTTGGCGCCAGGAGTTTCATGATTTCTGTTCGACCTGCAAATGCGCCTACAGGCAAGCCCCCGCCAATCACTTTGCCAAAGCAAACGATGTCGGCTCTTATCGACAAAACCTCTTGAGCACCACCTCGAGATAGTCTGAAACCGGTCATGACTTCGTCGAATACCAAGAGGATTTGATGTTTGTCGCAAAGTTGTCTTAAGCCTCCTAAAAACCCTGGTGCGGGAGAGATGCAGCCCATGTTTCCTGCAACGGGTTCAATGATTATTGCAGCAATACTGTTTGGGTTGGCGGCAATAACTTCTTCAACATGATGCAAATCGTTATATCGCGCTAGTAGCGTGTCCTTTGCCGTACCTTGTGTTACTCCTGGACTGTTGGGGCTTCCGAAAGTGACTGCACCGCTTCCAGCCTCAATGAGGAATGCATCACTGTGCCCATGATAGCATCCTGCGAATTTGATGATTTTGTCTTTTTCTGTATAAGCACGTGCCAACCTGATAGCGCTCATGCATGCTTCGGTACCCGAATTGACAAATCGAATCATGTCAATATGAGGCACCATCGAAATGGCCATTTTAGCAATGTCTGTTTCTAGTGCAGTGGGCATACCAAAAGACGTTCCCATTTTAGCGGTTTCCATTACCGCATCGACTACTGGGGCATAGGCATGGCCCAAAAGCATTGGCCCCCATGAACTGATGTAATCTATAAATCGATTACCATCCTCATCATAAATGTAAGCACCTTTGGCTTTTTTAGCGAAAATGGGAGTTCCTCCGACAGACTTGAAGGCTCGGACAGGAGAATTAACCCCTCCAGGAATAACCTTGTTGGCCTCAATAAATAGCGCACTACTCCTTTGGTAAAGCATCTTGAGCAATTAATCGTTATCTATGACAAGGTCTTGTCCAATGCTGATGTTATCATCGTTCAATTGGTTCAATTGTTTCAAACGATCCACCGTAACTCCGTAAGTTTTAGAAATGCTGTATAAAGTGTCACCCTTTCGAACGAAGTGTACTTTTTGATTACTAGGGTTAATCGCAACCGGAGCAGCAGGGTTCTCACTTCCATCTAATTTATACAACTCATACCTTTCTATAATTGAAATGAGCTTGTCGGGATATTTGGGATCTGTTGCATAGCCAGCTGCTTTTAGACCATAGGCCCATCCTCTGTAGTCTTTGAGGTCTAAATCAAACAGCTTTGAATACCTCGACCGGTTTCTAAGAAAAATTGAATGATCTTCAAAAGAACCTGAAGGGTCATCATATTTTCTAAAACACTCTTGAAGGCTGTCGTCATCATGATAAACCCTTTCCCCAGTCCATTCATGACACTTTATTCCAAAGTGATTGTTAGCTCTGATGGCCAAAGTTCCAATTCCCGATCCAGATTCTAAAATGCCTTGAGCAATTGTTATACTGGCTGGGATTTTATAACGATTCATTTCAGTGATTGCGATATCACTATAGGCTTCAATATAGGCCAAAGTTCTTTCAGTTGCCGAAAGAGGTTTTGTGTTTTGAGGCGTTTCTTCCACCACCGCAGGTTGGTCAGGTTGTTTAACGACAGTGGTTTCTACTTTCGGTTTGGCCTTGTACTGATAAACGGTTTTTTTTCGCGGCCCACAGCCACTCATTATAATAAACGCAAATAATATTGGCAATAGCGATTGTCTCGTCATAATAATTGTGGTAATTCTGTTTGTTTTAGTCTCCAATTCATTCCAGATACACCCTGCAATCCTCCTGTGTGAATGGCCAATATAGATGTTCCTTTTGGAAATTCCCCATCCTTAATTTGTCGCATCAAATGATACATCATTTTACCTGTGTAAAGCGGGTCGAGGGGAATATTATAATTTCTCTTAAAATCATTGATAAAATCAATGAGATGTCGATCAATTTTTCCATAACCTCCGCATTCCGCTGGAAATAATTTCCAGTTGTCAGCCGTTACAAATTTACAAATTACTTGGTTTAATTCGCGATCTTTTACTGCAGAATACCCAATGATTTGTTGGTGTATTTTAGCACTATTGATCAACCCTGCAATGGTGCCTCCTGTCCCTACTGGACAGCATATCACGTCGAACAAATGGTCGTTTGGTGAAAGAATCTCTTCACATCCTTTCACTGCTAGTTCATTTGTTCCCCCTTCAGGAATTAACATAAACTCTCCAAATTGATCTCTTAAACCAGATATAAATTCTGCTTTTCCCTTGAGTTTGTAGCTCGATCTACTGATGTAATGCAAATCCATGCCCATTCTTTTTGCAAAACTTAAGGTGGGGTTATCCGTCTCAAACGCCTTTAATTCCTGACCTCTAATAATACCAATGGTTTTTAATCCATTTCGATTACCACAGGCCGAAACGGCGGCGATGTGATTTGAGAAGGCCCCTCCAAAAGTGAGTAAAGTGGAATGGTTTTGCTCTTGAGCTTCTTTCAAATTATAGAAGAGTTTTCGGTATTTGTTGCCCGATATTAGGGTGTCAATTATATCCTCCCTCTTGATGAAAAGAGACACGCTAAGACTGGTGTCAATAGGAACCTTTTGATTGATGCTAAGTTTAGGCGTGTTCATCAGCCCTAAAAATACAATTTTCAATTGGTCTCCAGTCAGAGGTCTCGACGCGAATTGATTATATTTGTTTAATGAACTATAAAATTGATATTGAGCCAGGTGATTTCTACTTTACTCCAGAGGGGTACAAGTGCTTTACTGCTCAATATCACTTGAAAAGGGGGTATTGCTGCGAAAGCAATTGCAGGCATTGTCCTTATGGATATAACGCGAATAATAAGAATATCAAATGAGTAACTCATATACCTTAGCGTCATTTCAATCGGAAATCAAAACTGGAATTCCCCAAGTTTTGCCATCGCCCAAGCCTTATGATTTGAGTGTCAATCACGCTCCAAAACGAAAAGCGATTTTAACTCAAGAAGAAAAAAAACTAGCACTGCGTAATGCATTGCGCTATTTCTCAGCAGAACACCACAGGGTTTTGATTAGAGAATTTGAAGAGGAATTAAACAGCTTTGGGCGTATTTACATGTACCGTTTCCGTCCCGAATACCCCATGCATGCTCGAGCCATTTCAGAATACCCAACACGATGTTCCGAAGCAGCAGCAATCATGCTCATGATCCAAAATAATTTGGATCCATCGGTTGCTCAACATCCTCACGAACTCATCACTTATGGTGGAAATGGTAGTGTGTTTCAAAATTGGGCGCAATATCTTTTAGTGATGCAGTATTTGTCTGAAATGACGGACGATCAAACTTTAGTCATGTATTCTGGTCATCCAATGGGATTGTTTCCCTCCCATCCAGCAGCTCCTCGAGTGGTAGTGGTTAATGGTATGATGATTCCAAATTATTCCCAGCCCGATGATTATGAAAGAGGCAACGCACTTGGCGTTACGCAATACGGTCAAATGACTGCAGGGAGTTTCATGTATATTGGTCCACAAGGTATTGTCCACGGCACAGCCATTACTGTATTAAATGCTTTTAGAAAGGTCGGATTGTCACCCTCGGGAGAAATTTTTCTCACAGCAGGTTTAGGAGGAATGAGTGGTGCTCAGCCAAAGGCAGGGAATATTGCTGGGTGTATTACCATTTGCGCGGAGGTTAATCCCAAGGCAGTTAAAGTAAGGCACGAACAAGGTTGGGTTGACGAGGTCATTTCAAATTTGGATGAGTTGGTTGATCGTGTCAGAAAGGCCCAAAGCCAAAAAGAGGTGGTGTCAATTGCCTACTTAGGAAATGTCGTTGAGGTTTGGGAAAAGCTAGACACCGAAGGTATTTTTGTAGCCATAGGTAGTGATCAAACAAGTTTACACAATCCTTTTGCAGGGGGATATTATCCTGTTGGGTTGAGTTTTGAAGAAGCCAACCATATGATGTCTTCCGACCCCGTTTCCTTTCAAAATCGAGTTAAATCGTCCCTTAAGAAACATGTGGAAGTCGTAAATCATCACACCCGTAAGGGAACCTATTTCTTTGACTACGGCAACGCCTTTTTGCTTGAAGCATCACGAGCAGGTGCCGATGTCATGGCGCATGATGGTATTCATTTCAGGTATCCAAGTTACGTACAAGATATCATGGGACCCATGTGTTTTGATTACGGTTTTGGTCCGTTCCGTTGGGTTTGTGCCTCTGGCAAGAAGGAAGATTTAAAGGTTACTGATCAACTGGCAGCGGGAGTGATTCAACGTATCTTAAAGGATGCGCCTCCCGAAATAAAACAACAACTTGAAGACAACCTCACTTGGATCAATCAAGCGGATCATAATCAATTGGTGGTAGGTTCTCAAGCCAGAATTTTATATGCAGACTCGCAGGGAAGAATTGAAATTGCCAAGGCTTTTAATGATGCCATAGCAGCGGGAACTATTGGGCCGATTATTTTGGGTCGCGATCATCACGATGTTTCAGGCACAGACTCACCTTACCGAGAAACCTCAAATATTTATGACGGTTCTCAATTTACGGCAGACATGGCTATTCAAAATGTTATTGGTGATGCCTTTCGAGGCGCCACTTGGGTAAGTATTCATAATGGTGGTGGAGTTGGCTGGGGAGAGGTCATTAATGGGGGCTTTGGCATGGTACTTGATGGCTCAAAGGAAGCTGAGAGAAAGTTGAAATCAATGCTTTTTTGGGATGTGAACAACGGTATCGCTAGAAGAAACTGGGCCAGGAATGAAGGTGCCATTTTTGCCATCAAACGCGCCATGGCTCTAGAAGATAAACTCAAGGTTACTATTCCCAATTTGGTAAACGAGGATTTGATTGACACCATTTAAACCGATATATTATGAAAAACATCCCTTCCCTAAAAACAACGGCCATCATGGTGGTTTTGGCTTTAGCAATCCAATCGTGTGGCTCCGTTCGTGTTGTTTCGGATTATGATACCAGCGTCGATTTTTCTCAATACAAGAGCTTTGCCTTCTACAAAACTGGAATCGATAAGGCGAAAATCAATGATATTGACAAGCGGAGAATTATGAAATCCATTGAGTCCAATTTGTTAGCCAAAGGATTTAATATTTCTGAACAGCCAGATTTGTTGGTTAGCATTTACACCAAGTCTGTCGAAAATATTGATGTTGATGAGGATTACAGGTTTGGATACGGCTGGGGAACTTGGAGTCCTTGGTACTGGGGAGTAGGAGGAGCTTACACTGTTTCACGTTCTACCAAAGGAGTTCTCTACATCGACTTGATTGACGCCAATAAAAAGGAATTGGTTTGGCAAGGAGTTGGAACTGGATATTTAACCACTGATGTCAAAGAGAAAGAAGAATTAATACAAAAGTTTGTCTCTGAAATCATCGAAAGCTATCCTCCAAGTCCCAAAACAAAATAGTCCTTTCAAGATCGCACGTCTAAACGATCTCTGAGTGCACTACCCAATACCATAAAGGCCATGACTAGGATCATGATGCACAATCCTGGAACAATTGCCAGGTATGGTTTACCCAGTGCGATATAATTATAGTGGTCCTTAATCATACTGCCCCAACTTGCGTTGGGAGGTTGGGCACCAATGCCCAGAAAGCTCAAGCCACTTTCAATTAAAATAGCAGAGGCAAAATTGGCAGAAGCGATTACTATCACTGGAGCCATGATATTGGGCAAAATATGTTTGACAATAATTCTAAAATCAGTAAACCCTAATGCCTTTGCAGCAGTAATGTAGGGAAGAGTTTTTACACTCATGATTTGACCGCGAACAACCCGAGCAACTTCTACCCACATGGTTAGTCCGACCGCGATAAACACTTGCCAATAGCCTTTGCCGAGGGCCAGAGTTATGGCAATCACGAGTAAGAGAGTTGGTATTGACCAAGTTACATTGATGATCCAACTGATTAGTGCATCGGTTTTACCGCCGAAATACCCAGCCAGACTGCCCATGAAAATGCCAATTAAGAGGGAAATTAATACCGCAACCAGCCCAATTGAAAAGGAGAGCCTCGTTCCTATAATTATTCGACTTAACAGATCTCTGCCATAGGTATCAGTACCAAGAATAAAATGCTTGTCTATGACCAAATTCTTGACCACAAGGCCAGGATATTTCTTCAAATCAACTTTTATAGGAAGTGTCGAGCTACCGTCAACTTGATAAGGATAATAGGTCAATTCTTTCCCATTTTGCTCGAATTTGGTGATGGGAATTTCTTTGTATTTAGGATTTTCCCCGAACAAGAATCTGCTTAAAAACGGAGGCTGTTCTACATCCTGTAAGGGTAGAAGCAGCATTTGAACTGAAAAACCTGGCTTTTGGGAGTGAATGGACAAATGCATTTGATTGGCATTGGCCGTCGCGTCAGGAGCAAGAGCATAGGCAAAAATACTCACTATAGCGGCACTTCCTACTATAATGAGACTCAGGATGCCCCAAGTGTTTAGGCCAAAAAACTTACGCGGTGAAGAACTGATTAAATCCCCGCTCGAACTCATCAGTTCTTAATTGAAGTTAGGCTTTTTTTGGAAATATTTTGACTTACTCGCAAATCGGTGAGCACGTTCAAGGCTTCCTCAACATATAAGTCTTTTCTTAAATTGTCATGCCAGCGGCTGCGCTTTTCCTTTAAAATAGAATCCTTAGAAATGGCCTCCAATTCATAAGGCAAAGACGCGAATTGAAGCTGATTTTCATAATCTGACAATTGATCGAATCTTTTCACTTCCGTTTCGTTTCGATCGAGTTCTTTCTTGTAAAGGTCATAATTCAAAGGGGTTGAACGGTCATCTCTACTTTCTTTAATCCACTTGGCGTTCTCTTCAATTAATTGGAAAAGCGCATTGTTTTCAATTCTTTGCTTACTGCTAGAAACTACATAGTCATAGTCCAAACCTCCATTCCAAATGGTGTAGTCGGCAGGAGTGATTTGATCCCATGGAAGAGGATTTTCGAGATCTCTTTCTCCGACATCGATGAAAGAATAGCGATCGGGAATGACAATATCACTATTGACTCCTTTCAATTGGGTTGAACCCCCATTGATTCGGTAGAATTTTTGAGTGGTAAAAGCGAGTGCCCCTAGATCTCCTAAATCATTATTCCGAACCATTCGGTTGAGGTCAAATACGTTTTGAACGGTGCCTTTGCCGTAGGTTTGAGGACTACCTATGATGATGCCTCGTTTATAATCCTGAATAGCTGCTGCAAAAATTTCAGAAGCAGAGGCCGACATTTCATTGACCATCACAACCAAAGGGCCATCCCAGGTAATACTAGAATCAGTATCCTTTTTTTGTTCTGGTTTTGATCCAGTTGACCTGACCTGAACAACGGGGCCTTTTTCAATAAACAACCCAGTCATCTCAACTACCGTTGGCAATGAACCTCCACCATTACCACGCAAATCAATGATTATCCCTTCGACGCCCTCGGCTTTGAGCCGTTCAATTTCTCTTTGAACGTCAGATGCAGCATTGCGTTCTTTGTAATTGTCAAAATCGACGTAGAATTTTGGCAAATCGATAAGGCCATAGCGACTCCCATCTTTCTCAACTACAGAAGATTTGACGTAAACTTCTTCCAATTCAACAATATCTCTCGAAATTTCAAGGTCAGAAACATTGCCGTCAACTTTCTTTAAGGTAAGAATGACGTTAGTTCCTTTAGGACCTTTTATGAGTTTCACAGCTTCATCTATTCGCATGCCGACCACACTAACGGCTTCCTTTTCATCGGCTTGCCGCACTTTGAGAATGACATCGCCAACTTCTAACTTATTCTGTCTCCAAGCAGGTCCTCCAGATATGATTTCGTTGACCGAAATGTTATCCATTCTTTTTTGCAACCTAGCCCCAATACCTTCAAAATTCCCAGACATGTCAGTGTCAAAACGATCTTTTGTGTCTGGGGAAAGGTAATAGGTGTGAGGATCGAACTCCTCTACCAGCGCATTGATGTAGGTGTCAAACCAATCTCTTCGTTCTCTATCGTCGATGAAGTCAAAGAGTTCATCCATAGACTTCATGGTTTCTTCTCTAGCTGCAATCTCAAGTTCAACGTCAGACTTTTTATTTTCAGCAGTTTGGTTTTCCCGGATCAGATCATTATAATTTACGAGACTGTAAAGTTTTAACTGCTTCCGCCAGCGGTTCTCCATCTCCTTTTTGTCTGCAGGATAGCTTTCGCTTTCTGCATCGCTCGAATATTCTTCTATGATGTTGTAATCAAAAGGCTTACCAAGAATCTTTTTGTAAAACGACTTGGCCTCTTGAAGACGTTTAGTCAGGACTTCGACGGAGGTATTGAAGAAATTCAATTCGTAGGCTCTTAGCTCATCGTCTAACTCATAGCGGTAGGCGTTGAATTGCTCTAAGTCTGACGCATAGAAATAGGTTTTGTAAGGATCAATTTGTTCAATGTAACGCTCAAAAACATGCTCAGAAAACTGATCATCGAAATCTTTTGGGTCTACATGACCCTCCTCAAGCACATAGGAAATGACTTGGAGTAGCAGTTTGTCTTTATCTGGATTGTCAAAGGTGTTGGACGTGAGATTACAAGAAGCAAAAGCTAGTAATAACGAAAGCAACATAAGATTTAGAGGTGTCTTCATAAAAATGAGTGTCTAGGGACGTTGTAAAATATGTTTATTAAAGTTTAACGCTTTAATTGAAAATTATTATCTCCTTAAAATTGTGTCGAAATTAAATAAATTACCGACTTAAGACATGCACGGGCCTGATAAACTTTTGTTAAAAGGACTAAGATACAAATCCGCCGTCAATTTTCACTATTTTTGTCCTTCATCAATTGAACAATGGCTAAAACCCCTTTAATTTTAATAACCAACGACGACGGAATAACAGCTCCAGGTATCCGTTCATTAATTCATTTTATGAGAGATTTGGGAGATGTTGTGGTGGTAGCGCCAGACAGTCCTCAAAGTGGAATGGGACATGCCATAACGGTGAACAATACCTTGTATGTGCGAAGAGAGCAAACGAGCGAAGGTACTCAAAAGGAATACAGCACATCCGGAACACCTGCAGACTGTGTGAAGTTGGCCAAACATGAAATATTAGATCGCACGCCTGACCTCTGTGTTTCGGGAATCAATCACGGCAGCAATGCTTCTATTAATGTATTGTATTCAGGAACGATGAGTGCTGCCATTGAAGCATGCATTGAGGGCATACCAGCCATAGGATTTTCATTGTGTGACTACAGTTGGAATGCGGATTTCTCTGTTCTTGAGCCCTACGTCAAGAAAATTGCTCAAAGCGTTTTGGAACAAGGGTTACCTCACGGCACTGCGTTAAACGTTAATTTTCCATCTTCGGAGATCAAAGGAATGAAGGTTTGCCGGCAGGCAAAGGCCAACTGGATTGAGAAATTTGACAAGCGTCAGAGCCCTATGGGACAAGACTATTATTGGTTGACAGGCGAATTTAAAAATTTTGATCTCGGAGAAGACACCGATCAATGGGCTTTGGATCATGGCTTCGTGTCCATTGTGCCAGTTCATTTTGACATGACGTCTTATGCAGCGTTAGCTCAATTGGATCATTTAAATAGTCACAATGAATAAAGCCTTTTGGATAGGATTTGTTTTAGGAGGGGTGGTCAATGCCTTAGGTGTGGTGTTGGCGGCTTTGATACTTGGGAAGGATTTTGATTTGATGTTCACCTTGAGTAGAGCTATCCAAGACAATTTCATTGGAAAGCTAATCAGTTTAGGAGCCGGCTTGAATCTCATTCTGTTTTTTTACTTCATTCGAAAAAGATACGATGATCAGGCCAAGGGAGTATTGTATTTGACGATTGCAACAGCTATAGGGACCTTTCTACTAATGTTTTAACATGCGCTATTATATCGTTGTTGGAGAAGCTTCTGGAGACCTACATGCTTCCAATTTGATGCGCGCTCTTCTTGAGAAGGATCCAGCCGCTAATTTTAGGTATTTCGGAGGGGATCACATGCAATCAATTGGTGGGACTTTGGTCAAACACTATCGAGAACTTGCGTTCATGGGCTTTTGGGAAGTCATTAAAAATCTCAGAACCATTTTGGGAAATTTAGCGTTTTGTAAAGAGGACATCGCCTATTTTAATCCCGATGCGGTCATATTTGTAGATTACCCTGGGTTCAATTTGAGATTGGCTAAATGGGCTAAAACTCGCGGCTACCAAACCCACTATTATATTTCTCCACAGCTATGGGCTTGGAAAGAGAGTAGGGTGTCGATTGTCAAAAAATGGGTAGATAGCATGTACGTCATTCTGCCTTTTGAAAAGGAATTCTACGAAAAAAGACATCATTTTCACGTTAATTTTGTGGGCCACCCATTGTTGGATGCTCTTCAACAATACGAGGCGGTTGATGCCAAAGTTTTTAGGAAACAATGGCAGTTGGATGAACGACCAATTATAGCCCTCTTACCTGGAAGTCGAGGACAAGAAATTAAAAAGATGCTAGCGACTATGACTGAGTTGTCATCTTCATTTTCCACTCATCAATTTGTAATCGCTGGCGCACCTAGTCAATCTAAAAGTGTTTATGAACCTTACCTAAAACAGGGTTCAATAGCTTTTGTTGAAAATGTGACCTACGATTTGTTGCAAATAGCCGAGGCAGCCTTGGTTGCTTCGGGCACAGCCACACTAGAAACCGCCCTATTTAAAGTGCCTCAAGTGGTGTGTTATAAGAGTAGCAAGTTTTCGTTTTGGATTGCTCGCTTGTTGATTCGTCACCTCAAATTCATTTCTTTAGTGAACTTAGTATTGGACCGTGAAGCAGTCAAAGAGCTCATTCAAGATGACTTTACAATCCCCAATTTGAGCAAGGAACTCAGCACAATTTTAACCCCTGAATCGAAGCTGATTTTCTCTACTAATTATGATGAATTGGCGAATAAGCTGGGAAGATCAGGGGCAAGCGCCAAAACTGCCCAACTAATTTTTGACTCCCTGAGGTAAAGCACAATGCTCGGGATTTATTCCTTGTACAGTGCACTATTTTAACTCCGCCATATTCCAATCTTTACTTCTGCTCATTACAGGAATTGTTCTGGCTCCTGAAATAGCCATGAGTCTTTTTCAGTTGCTTTGGCTCGTTTTTGGGTTACTTGTTGTTTGTTTTATTATTCATTATCGTTTGAAAATCAGCGCACTTGTTGACATTTTTGTTGGAATACTCATTTTTGCTGTAGGCATTTCCTTAGTTAAAGCCAATGACCATAGAGAGTATGACCTTCACTACACCAATTTAGTGTCTCTTGAAGACGTTGAGAATGATACGATTGTCCTAAGAATCACCGAGGTTCAAAAGCCTACGTTTTCAGCCCGATACACTGCCGAGGTTGAGCAAATCAATAGTGATGCATCCTTTGGTAAAGTAATAATATACGCTCCATCTAACAGCTCTCTTGACGTTGATGATCGATTGTTAAATGTTAACGATTTTAAGGCCATTGCCCCACCGAAAAATCCCTTTCAATTTGATTATCGGAATTTTCTTCAAAGACGTAATATTTATGCAAGTATCACCGTCAAAGACAGTTCATACCTAATTCTGACTCCAGCGAAGACTGTTAAAGGATTGGCAAACAAGGCCAGAAATAGGGTTTTGGATTTGATGAAGCCTTGGCAACTCAATGACAGAACTTTGTCGATCTTCGAGGCTTTGATACTTGGCCAAAGACAAAACATGTCCGAAGAAATCAGGGAGTCTTTCGAGCAGGCCGGCGTTGTTCATGTTTTAGCGATTTCAGGCTTGCATATTGGCATCATTTTACTGTTTTTAAAATGGTTGTTTCGACCTCTTAAGCGCTTGCCATTCGGTCGCGCTTTGAGTTTGACCTTTATAGTTTTGATTTTATGGTGTTTTGCTATTCTCTCAGGTTTATCGCCCTCGGTTACACGCGCCGTTGGAATGTTTACTTTGCTCGCACTGAGCATGTCAATTAACATAAGAACTAAATTGATCAACACGGTAATGGCTGCGGCTTTTTTATCTCTTCTTGTCGACCCATTGATGCTATATGACATTGGGTTTCAGTTGAGTTATGCAGCGGTAATTTCCATTGTACTGTTCACGTCTTTTTTTCAAAAATTTTGGAAAACGAAGCATCCAATCTTTTTGTGGGCACGAGACTCTCTGGCTGTTACCTTGTCGGCTCAAATAGGAGTTCTTCCTATATCTCTTTTTTATTTTCACCAATTTCCAGGTCTGTTTTTGATCGCTAATTTCGTTTTGCTGCCTTTGGTTTTTGTGGTTTTGTTGTATTCGTTTTTATTGATTGCCTTGGGGTCATTTGGTCTGTATAATTTTGTTTTGGGACAACTTTATCAATCTCTAATCGCACTGATGACAAAATGGGTAACCTCTATTGCAGGGTTAGATCAGTTCTTTTTTGATGGCATTTCTTTTGGATGGTTCGAATTGCTATCCTCCTATTTTATTATTTTCATCATTGTTCGTTTTTTTATGCGACCCCGCGCTCAAAGGGTTCAGCATGTTTTGTTGGCCTTTATCGTTGTTCTATCGGTTAGTGTTTATATCAAATATCAGCCGCTAAACTCTGAATTAGTGATTTTTCATAAAGCTCAACATACCCTTATTGGAATGAAATACGGCAATAGTGTTGAATTTTATCACGATTTAGAAAATGAATCAAAGGAATCTGATCAAACCATTTTGGACTATCAATTAGGGGTCCAAATCAAATCGGCTTATTTCAAACCAAAGTCAAAATTGTTTGAATTCAACAAACAACTTTGGTTGGTATTAGACTCAACTGGAATTCAAAAATCAACCAGTTTTCCCATATATGGGTTGATACTCACACAAAGCCCACGCCTCAATCTTGAACGATGGGTAGACAGTCTTAGGCCGAAAATTGTAGTAGCCGATGGCAGTAATTACACCTCCTATATGAATCGATGGGAACAAACCTGTCAGAAAAAATCCATTCCCTATTACCGCACGGATAGAGAAGGGGCTTATATTCTTAGTTTAAACAATTAGTTGGTGAACTCAGGTTTGAAGTTATCGGAATAGGATTTGAATTGCTCCTGAGTAGTCATCGATTTGTATTCGTTACTTTGGAATAACTTTAAATACAGTTCCAATTGTTGAGGATTTTTATAACCTACCACAGGAGTAATGAATTGAGCCTTTTCGTCTAGAAACACCATGGTTGGATAAGCTGTAACTCGAAAAAATGAACTCAATTGATGTTGGCTATTTCTCGACTTTGCTCGACCGGGATCGTAACTGGGGTTAGTGAACACATTGCCTTGAAAGTTGACAGTTTCATTTCCTTCTGCGTTGAACTTTACAGCGTAATAGTTTTTGTTGATATAGTCTATTACATCGGCATTGCCAAAGGTATTTTTGTCCAACATTTTACATGGACCGCACCATGCAGTATACATGTCCATGATGATTTTTTTTGGCTGCTTTTTTTGCAATTCTACTGCTTTTTCTAAGCTAACCCATTTGATTTCTTGGGCTAAACCAAATGAGGAGACCCAAAATATTACAACAAATAAAAAAGACTTTAACATCAACATTAAGTTTTAATAGGTTTATTATCGCACACCGTGCATTAACTTTTTAACAACAGGGAACAACAAAAGTGACAGAACACCCAGTCCAACTGCTACCGCTGTCAGCAACCAGAAGAAATAACTCAAACCTTCTGTTTTGGCTATTGCTTCGGAAGACTCGCCAAAAACGCCTGCTAATTTCATGCCAATGGCTACAGCCAAATACCAAATACCAAACATCATTGCAATCATTCGGCCAGGTACCAATTTACTCACGTAGGACAGTGCTACTGGTGAAATACACAATTCTCCCATGGTGTGGAAAAAATAAACTAAAATTAACCAAATCATGCTGACCGAGGCTGTTTTGGCGCCTACAGGAATATCTGCCGATCCTATTGCAACACAGGCCATACCAATGCCTAGAAGCGTCATGCCAATAGCGTATTTCATATTAGCGTTAGGGTTGTATTTGCTCTCCCACCATTTGGAGAATAAAGGAGCCATTGCAATGATGAATAGGGAATTTAAAACGCCAAACCAAGACGCGGGGACTTCTGCTACTTCTTTCTGAAATTCGGTGTTGAGCATCCAAATCGCAATTCCCCAAATGATGACAAAACTTGTCGCTAAAATCAAGTTTGAAACACCGTATTGATTGAAGGTCTTTCTGAATAATAAAGTTAATACCCAAGAGATGATTCCAAGAGGAATTATGGTCATCAAGGAGTTGACAATTTTGAATATGTTTGCAGCATTGCCCTCGAGAATGCGTTGTGTATAATCTCGAGCGAAGATTGTTAAAGAACTAGGTGCTTGCTCGAAAATAGCCCAAAAGAAAATGGTTACAAATGCAAAGAAAATCACGGCCAACATGCGGTCGCGCGTTACCTTGTCGTATAGAGGAATTCGCAGCAATAGCAGCAATACGAAGAGACCTAATGCTGCTAAAATGGCTGCGGTTGAACCGTCCAGTCCAAATAAGGAAAAATTAAATATATTGTGTTCACCTCCAGATATTTTGGAAATAGGATCATTGAATATCCAAGCCAAACCAAGGGCAGCGGAAACTGCAATGATGGACAAATGTAAATTTGTAAATGGATTTAATTTCGGCTCTCCTTCAGCAATCGCTTTGTCTTTTTCAGCTTGAATCGGCTTTAAGCCTATACTACCGAAAATATCTTGAGCCAACCAAAACTGTAGCAGACCAAATAGCATGAACACTCCTGCCAATCCAAAGCCCCAAGACCATCCAACAGTTTCTCCTAAATAGCCACACAACAAAATACCTAAGAATGCACCAGCGTTTACACCCATATAAAATATGGTATAAGCACCGTCCTTTTTCTCGGGTTTGGTTACATACATTTCAGAAATAATAGAAGTCATGTTGGGCTTAAAAAATCCACTACCAAACACCAGAAGTGTCAATCCCAAATAAATAAAGAATGAAGATTCCATCGCCATTGAAGCATGACCCAAGGTCATCAATAGGGCTCCAAGTAAAACAGCATATCGAAAACCTATGACTTTGTCGGCAAAATAGCCTCCTAATAAGGTGGATAAATACACCAGTGAAGTGTAGGTCCCAAAAATGGCAAAGGCATGTTCTCTGGGCCAGCCCCAGCCACCGTCAAGAAGGGAGGCGGTAAAAAACATAACCAATAGGGCTCGCATGCCGTAGTAAGAAAAACGCTCCCACATTTCTGTAAAAAATAAAACAAACAGACCTGCTGGATGACCCAATACTTTGTCCTTAAATAAACTTTCGATATTCGTTTTCATGGTAATTATGTATTTAGTTCTCTGTCGACGCCGTGCATCAACTTTTTGATAACGGGCGAAAGTGCTAAGAGGAATAATCCAACACCAACTCCGGTGTAAAATAAATAGTTAAACAATGTCAAATAACTCTCCTTGGCAACTGCAAGATCAGTTATTTCGCCAGCAGTAGTTTCTACCGAAGCAATATTGGCCAAAACAGAAGCGATGAATTCAGAACTGGCGGTAGCTAAAAACCAAACTCCCATCATGAAACCAACAATTTTATGGGGAGATAATTTGGTTACCGCCGACAGCCCAACCGGGGAAAGACACAACTCTCCGCAAGTATGAAGCAAATAGGTCAATACCATCCAAAACATGGCGACTTTGCCCAGCCCAGACGTATTGATTCCCATAACGAGGGCACCAAATCCTAAACCAACCAGCATAATGGCCAGCGAAAACTTTACCGCAGTATTAGGGTTGTATTTCCCAAGTTTCACCCACATCCACGCAAACACAGGAGCTAGGATAATAATAAACAAAGCGTTTAAACTCAAAAAAGCACTGGCTTGAATATCTCCTCGATCCAAGATTCTGTCGGCAAATAAATTCATTGATGTATAGGCTTGCTCAAAGAGAGCCCAAAAAATGACCGTAAAAATAATGAGTATGGTTAAGGCGCCAAGTTGCTCGCGCGCCACCTTATCCAATTGAGTTAAGGCATACCAAACGATGTAAAGGAACGAAGCTGCACCAGCTACAATGAGCAGATTTTGAACAACACTATGGCTCTGAACCATTTGCCAAATCACGGCTGTTGACAGCACGCTTGTTGCGTAAATAATCCATTCGTTTTTGATGCCAAAGGTCTTTTTATCTAAGAACTCTGGATTAGTAGATTCGCCTTTACCTTGAAGAGTTTTTTTACCTAAAATAAAAGTGATAAGACCCAGTAACATCCCAACACCAGCAGCTCCAAATCCGTAGCTCCATCCGTAGGTTTCACCGAGCCAACCACACAGCAAAGTGGCAATAAAAGATCCTAGATTGATGCCCATGTAGAAAATGGTAAACCCAGAGTCTCTGCGATTGTCCCCAACTGAATAGAGCTCTCCGACTAGTGAAGATATGTTGGCCTTCAAAAACCCAACTCCAACAATAATAAAGGATAAAGAGAAGTAAAACGCCTGTAAGGCAAACTCGTCCCGGGTGATTTCTCCTGTCAGAGAAGCTGTCGCCGCATTGCCTTCATAGGCCATTCCTAAGTGACCAATAACCAGTAAAATACCTCCCAAAACAATAGATTTTCTGAAACCCAAATACCGGTCGGCAATAAATCCTCCAACGACTGGGATAGCGTACACTAGAGCGGCATAACCTCCAATTAGGAGATTGCCCGCGTTATCGGTAAAAAGTAAGTATTTGGTCAGGTAAAAAATCAAAAGCGCTTTCATTCCATAGAAAGAAAAGCGCTCCCACATTTCGGTAAAGAATAAGACAAACAATCCTGCTGGATGTCCAAAAATGGTTTTTTGAGAGATAGAAGATTGAGTCATATTAAATTGTTACAAATTAATTGTTACAAATTGGATTTGATAAATTTAGTCAATTTAGTAAAGAGGTGCAAACGAGTTTTTCCACCATAAATGCCGTGATCGTAATCTGGGTAAATGGCCCAATCAAAAGGCTTATTTTCTAGGATCAAAGCACGAGCCATTCTTGTCGAGTTTTGCAAATGAACATTGTCGTCAGCTGAGCCATGAACCAACAAAAAAGATCCCTTCAAGAGTTCGGGATAGTTCACAGGTGAGTTGCTATCATACCCCTTAGGATTTTCTTGAGGGGTGCGGAGATAGCGTTCGGTATAAATGGTGTCATAGAAGCGCCAGGAAGTAACAGGTGCTACCGCAATACCCATTTTAAAAACGTCATTGCCTTTCAGCAGGCTATTGGTAGAGATGTGACCACCAAAGCTCCATCCCCAAATTCCGATTCTTGAAGCGTCAATGTAACTTCTTTGCCCCAGTTGCCGAGCAGCCTCAATTTGATCTTCGGTTTCCAAATGAACTAAATCGAGGTAGGTAGCTTTTTTAAACTTTGCCCCCTTATAACCTGTTCCTATACCATCAATACAAGCCACTATATAGCCTTGTTTAGCCAACATTTGATGCCAATAGTCGTTGGTCGAATTCCATTGATCCGACACATTTTGAGATCCTGGACCTGAGTACTGATACATCAAAAGAGGATAAGACCGAGACGGATCAAAATCTGTAGGCTTGATCATGTACATATTGACTTCATGACCATTGACCAACATGGTGCCAAATTCTTTTTCCGCCAAATTGTATTCTTTCAGTCGATCTATAAGGCTTTGGTTATCACGAATTGTTCGCAGGGCAGTGCCAGACTTAGAATCGTTTAATGTATAAACAGGAGGAGTCTTGTTGTCCGAATAAGTATTGATAAAGTAAGTGAAATCTGCACTGAACTTGGCGTTATTTGTTCCTGTCGGATTGGTCAACAGCTTTTTGTTTCTGCCGTCAAGATCAATTCGGAAAACTGCTCGGTTGATTGATCCTGTTTCTACAGATTGGTAATATAAAGTCTCATTTATTGGATCGACGCCATACAGTTCCGTAACATCCCAGTTTCCAGAGGTAATTTGTTTGATCAATTTGCCTTTTTCACTGTAATGATAGACATGGTTGTAGCCGTCTTTTTCACTGGTCCAAATAAAACTGTTGTCTTGAAGAAACTTCAAATCGAAGGTAACATCGATGTATGCCTCATCAGTTTCAGATAAAACGAGTTGCGCTGACTTCGATGTAGAGTCGATCAACCACAGGTCCAATTTATTCTGATGTCTGTTCATGAATTGAGCACTCAGCACTGATGCCTTTTGAGTCCATCGAATACGAGGAATATAGAAATCTTCATAGAGCTCAGGTAAACGGATTTCCTCGGAATTTCCTTGGGCTAAATGATACACATGTAGGGATACAATAGAATTTGATTCACCAGCTTTAGGGTATTTAAACACTTGTTGTTGTGGGTATAAGGAGGTTCCATAAACGTCCATAGAAAATTCTGGCACGGCGCGTTCATCAAATCTGATGTAGGCAATTTGACTGCCATCTGAGTTCCATTCAAAAGCCCTTACAAATGAAAATTCCTCTTCATAAACCCAGTCAGTAATGCCATTGATGATGGCGTTGGGCTCGCCGTCAAAAGTAATTTGCTTGGTTGTTAGCGTTGAAAGGTCAAAAACGAACAAATTGTTTTCATAACCATAGGCCACTTTTGTGGCATCAGGCGAAAAGGTGGGCTCTTGGATTCTGTGATCCGAAATTTGAATCAAATTGTCACCCCCAACATCCACTACATAAAAAATCCCTTTGGCCGATCGACGATAAATGGACTCCATCTCAGTAGAGAGTAGGAGTTTTGATTCGTCTGGGCTAAACTGGTAATCTGAAAAATCGGGCAAGTCTGAGTTACTTTGAGTACTGAGTACAGTTTCGGTTTTTGTATTAGTGCTGTATTCATAAACATCAACGCTTACAGATTGATTGGAACGATTGGAATTGTAAGTTGCATATCTTTTGCCATCATTCATGGAATGCAGCGACGGAATGCCTCTGGTACTGAAGGTTCCGTCCCAAAGTGCTTCAACTGTAATTTGTTTGTTTTGCGCAAAAATGAATGTGGATAATAGAACGTAGGTGAGAAAAAGTAGTTTGCTTCGCATCATTTAATTAATAGGTACGTCAATAATAAAGAAAAAAAAGGACAAATTTTGAATTTACTCCTTCCTTCAGGTTAATTAATTTCAACATATGTGCCAAGAATAGTATCTTTGTAGGATTCAATTAATTATGATGTCAAAAGGAGTAAGTGGGTTTTCAAAATGGTCTAAATCAGAAAAAATTTCATGGATTGCGGATAAATATTTTGCCGATCCAAAAGAAGGCGTAAAAATCATTGAGCGCTATTGGCATTCCGATACAGCTGTTCAGCAATTGCATGACGAGTTCATTGAAAATACAATTACCAATTACTACCTCCCACTTGGCGTAGCTCCCAATTTTTTGATTGACGGGCAAATGTTGACTATTCCAATGGCCATTGAAGAAAGTTCGGTTGTGGCGGCAGCGAGTAAAGCCGCTAAGTTTTGGTTGGAAAGAGGAGGGTTTCAAACAGAAATTTTAAAGACTATTAAGTCAGGACAAGTTCATTTTACCTATTCGGGCGAAAAGCAAGAGCTCCAGAGTTATTTTGATACGATCAAACCTCTTTTAAAAAGCTCAATAGCTGACATCACTGCAAGCATGGAGAAACGCGGTGGCGGATTGCTTTCAATTGAATTAGTCAATAAAACAGATCAACTGGCTCATTATTATCAAATTCACGCCACGTTTGAAACTGTGGATGCCATGGGGGCCAATTTTATTAATTCTTGCCTCGAAAAACTGGCCTCCGTGTTCAAAGAAAACTGGTCGATGCATAATGAATCTTATGCTCTTGAGCATCCAATAGATATTGTCATGAGCATATTGTCAAACTATGTTCCTGACTGTTTGGTAAGGGCTTCTGTCAGTTGCCCGGTTGCCGAGCTTACCGTTAAGGGTATGTCAGCTGAAGAGTTTGCTGATAAATTTTGTCGAGCAGTTCGCATTGCAGAGGTGGAGCCCTACAGAGCTGTCACACACAACAAAGGCATCATGAATGGGGTAGACGCGGTGGTATTGGCCACAGGCAATGATTTTAGAGCCGTCGAAGCGGGAGTTCATGCTTATGCGTCCAGAAGCGGTCAATACAGTTCTTTAACTCACGCTAAAGTCGAAAATGGACAATTTACATTTTGGATGGATATTCCTTTAGCATTGGGTACTGTAGGCGGGTTAACTCAGTTGCATCCTTTGGTTCGTCTAGCCCTTGAAATGCTCCAAAATCCTAACGCTCGGCAGTTGATGTCAATTACTGCTGTGGCTGGACTTGCTCAAAATTTTGGTGCCATTGGCTCGTTAGTGACTACTGGCATTCAACAAGGGCATATGAAAATGCATCTGTTGAATATTGCCAATCAGTTGGGAGCCAATGAGCATGAAAAAAGGCAACTTGTTGATCATTTCAAAACCGACACGGTTACTCCTAATACGGTTCACACAGTACTCCAAAGTCTCAGAAATACAAACCAATAATGCTGACTTATCACAGCCACGGTAAATTGTTGATCACAGGTGAATACCTTGTTCTCGATGGAGCTATGGCTTTGGCAGTGCCGACAAAGTTGGGGCAAAGTCTAACTGTGCGACCAATTTCGCAGCGGGTTATTCAATGGAAAAGCACCACGGTCGATCAGAAGACATGGCTTGACTTTACTCTAAATCTTGATCAGATCAGCGGTACAGAGTTAGTGAATAAGAAATTGGAGTACTATCATGTTTTGCTGGCCTTGAGGCATATCTATTCTCTAAAACCATCTTTATTTGAGCAACATGGATATTTGATGCAATCCCATTTGGAATTTCCCACAAACTGGGGGTTAGGATCGTCTTCTACATTGATCAATAATTTGGCACAATGGGCAAATGTAAATCCCTATACCTTAAATGATGAAGTTTTTGGGGGTAGTGGTTATGACATTGCCTGCGCCAGCAGCGATGGGCCCATTTATTATCAGCGATTAGATGGTGAGTCAACCATTCTTTCAGCACCTTTTGAACCTGAATTTCACGAGTCATTGTGGTTTGTTCACATGAATAATAAACAAAACAGTAGAGAGTCTATACGTCACTATGCAAAGAAGGGACCAGCTGATGCAAATGCCATTCAAGAAGTGAACGAAATAGCACAGCGTTTGACACGATGTCAAACCTTAGAATTGTTTTGCGAATTGATAGAGCGACACGAAACTATTATTTCTTCAGCAATAGGGATACCCAAAATATCAGAGACACTATTTCCCGACTTTTCAGGAACCCTTATGAGCCTTGGAGGCTGGGGAGGAGATTATGTCTTAGCAACAGGGTCTGAAAAAGCGGTACGCAGTTATTTTGAACCCAAGGGATTCAAAACCATCCAAGCGTATCGCCAATTAATAAAAATCTGATCTGTTGTCTTCAATGTCAGCAGCAGCTTTAAGTGCATTGAAGGCCTCCGTGTTGACATTACCGACTCTGGTCTGACGAATACGCGTAGCATAAGACAAATAGGACTCTAGCACAGGTGCAGGAGTTTTCTTGACCATCTGAACCATGTATAATCCGTTTTCTCCTTGCAACAAGCCACTCGTTTCACCATCCTTTAATGCAAATGCAGCCCCTACAATTTTAGGTTCTCTACCGACACCACTCAGAAGGGGATTAGTCAATTTGAGTTGGCTGGCCGATTTTACCGTTTGTCCCTCTGATGCAGCCAAAGTCTCAAGGTTAGTGGCTAAAGCGCGTTTTCGGATGATTTCAGCTTTTTTGTTTTTCATGATTTGACCACGAGCTCTTACAATAGCTTTGTCAAGCGGCATTAACCCTTCTTCTGTCACTTCAGTCAATTGGGCAACAACATAGCCACCTGTGTTGAGGTTGAAACGTCGAACACTTCCAAGTTTAGTTTCTTTATCAAAAGCCCATTTGACAACGGATCTTTGGACTCCAAGTCCAGGAATGTTTTCGTCTAAAATTCTTAATCCACTTACAGGACGAAGAGTATAAGAGTTGTCTTTCGCGACTTTGGCAAAATCCTGATTTTCAATAGCGATTTCAAATTTAGAAGTGGCATTGAACACGGAGTCAATAGTTTCTTCGGATGGTTCAATGGGCAGAGCTAAATTGGCAAGCTTTATCAATTTTTGGCTGCCACTTTGATCCAATATTTCAATAACGTGATAGCCGAAGTCAGTTCTTACTGCATCAATCGATCCTTTGGGATTGTCGAAAGAAAAATCTTTAAATTCTTCAGCCATACCAGCGTTAAAGGTAAACCAATCGATAACACCTTCTTTTTCATTGCTCACCACGTCAGATGACAACGACAATAAATCGGTAAATTTAGATTTCTTAGTTTTTATCAAACCAAGAATGCTGTCAGCCGTAACTTTGGCTTCAGCGTCGGTTTTAGTTACTGAGGCATCGGCCCGCTGACCACCAACGAATGGAATTAATATGTGTCGAACCTTTACAGAATCAGGTTTTTGTGTGACATCAATGAGTTTTGTGGCGACATAAAAGCCTTCTTGAATGTAGGGTCCATAGATAACGTTCTTTTCGAGACTATAAAGACTATCCGCTAGATTAAGCGGTAATTCTGATTTTACTAAAAACTGGTCGTTGAATGCGAAAGCAGAATTGGAAGCCAAAAACCCTCCTACTTCACGAGTGTTCTTAAACCCAAGCACTGTATCTTGAGACTGTGTGGCTTCATTGAACACCACACGGTTGTCGAGCAACTCATTTAGTTTTGCTTTTACTTGATCTTCGTCGGCTTTTGATGGTTTTTCTTCAAAAACTACGAATTGTAGGCCTCTTGAAGCGTCAACCGTATATTCCTTTTCGTGCATTTTGATAAAGCTCTTGACATCGTCATTGGTCGGCTCTACAAGACTATCAGCTATTGACGAAAAGGGAATCTGAACGAATTTGATGTCGGCTTCTTCATTTTCAGCTTGATGCATTACCATTCCTTCGTTCAATGTGGCAAAAAGGCCTGATGCTACAAGATTGAAATAATTGGTTTGTAAAGCGCCCTGCGTAAGGTTTTTCTCAAATACTGTCCAAGATTTATAATCAATTGGAGTACCGCCTAAGAATGAAAACTCAGGCGATATTTGCTTGAGGTTAGCAATAAATCCATTGAGTTTTGCCTCGCTAAAGTTGCCTGTATCATCCAAAAACTCCTCATAACCACCGAGACTTTGTTTGATCAAGTCTATCAATTCTTTTCTTCCGACTTGCATGTCCAGATCTTCGCCAATAGATTGGAAAATCGCTGAACGCAATTCTTGATCCCAAACAGCATTAATAACCTGAACCGAACTGCTGTTTGGACCCATTTGACGCTGTCTGTTCTCCACTTGCTGTGCAAAGTCTATTTGGGATATCTTGATGCCATTGATTTCACCAATGGTGGTGGACGGACCACTGCCAAACAATGAACTATTTTTGAACAAGTCAGTCAAAACAAATGAGAATAAAGCCATGGCAATCACGATGATTAAAACCATTGAGCGTTGGCGAATTTTATTGAGTATGGCCATTTTTAGAGTATCTTAAATAGTGGGCACGAATGTAGTATTTTCTTCTTAATTATGAAAGTGCTCAAAGGTATAAGTTTAGACGTCAGTAGCGATTTTTCAGTCTTCAGACTTAGAGATGGTAATCAAATCAACTTTTGTATTGGAAACTTCTAAAATATTGATCACAAAACCATCGATCAAAACCTGGCTATTTTGCTCTGGAATTCCTTCTTCGAAATACACAATCATTCCACCTAAAGTTTCGTAATTTTCATTTTCGGGAAGACCCAATTCATATTGTTCGTTGATATAATCGACTTCAAGCCTTGCCGAGAATTTGAATTCATTTTCAGACAACTTTTCTTCAATCAAATCGGTAGTGTCGTGTTCATCTTCAATTTCTCCGAACAACTCTTCAACAATATCCTCAACAGTCATGATGCCTGAAGTTCCTCCATATTCGTCGAGTACAACAGCTATACTCCGTCTTTTTTTGGTCAAAACGTTCATAACATCCTTGATCAACATGGTTTCTGGAACAAATTCCACCGGCTTCAAAATCGATTTAATGTTTGCAGGTTTTTTGAAGAGATCAAACGAGTGAACATAACCTAATATGTCGTCGACAGTATTGTTAAATACTAGAATCTTAGAAAAACCAGAATCAACAAATTTGTTGGTGAGTTCTTCAATGCTGTCGTGGACGCTAATGGCCATTAACTCAGTTCGTGGAATCATGACCTCTCTCGATTTGACGTCGGAAAATTCTAAGGCATTCTGAAAAATTTGAATCTCAGTATCAATATCTTCTTTGGCTTCGGAGGCGTTGAGTTGTTCACTAATGTAATGACCTAAATCAATTTTAGAAAAGGCCAACTGGACCTGGTCTCCATTAGATTTAAATATTTTCTTTAAAAATAAATCTGAAATCCAAATCACAAAAGCCGAAATTGGGCCGAACAACTGATAAAATAGGAAGGCAGGGAGCGCAAAGAATTTTAGCAATTGATTGGAATAGATTTGAAATACTACTTTGGGAAGAAACTCGGCGGTAATCAAAATCAGCAGAGTAGACAAAACGGTTTGACTGATCAATGCGCCGTCCTTAAGAAGATATGAAAAGAGGGCATTTTCGGCAGGTAAAAATGACTGGAACCAATTCATCAAAACATCTCCCATGACAAAACCGTAAATCACCAAGGCCAAATTATTGCCTATGAGCATTGACGCAATAAATTTTGAAGGCTTAGAGGTTAGTTTCACCAGAATTGATGAAAGCCAACCACTTTGGCGTTTTTCAATTTCAATATGAATACGATTGGAAGAAATGAAGGCAATCTCCATTCCGGAAAAAAAGGCAGAAAACAAGATTGAAATGACAATAACAACGAAAGAGCTGGACATTTTTAGAGCTTGTTTCTGTCTTCAAATTTATCTCTAAACCTCTTGCGAAAGAAATACATGAAAATCGCCAGTGCTGCAAAAGTAAGTGACAAATAGGTTCTCGTTCTGCTGACCGTCCAATTTGCTATGGCATCATAAACAAAAAGCATTGCAAAGGCTAGATAAGCGTATTGAAAAAATTTGAGTAGTCTCATCGGAACTTTTTTATAAAATTACTTATTATTCTTCAATGGCAATGGTCCCCGTTACTTTTAATACTCTTGCATACTCAAATGCCTTGTCGGAATCAAAGCCTTGACCGGTGATTCTTTCATTTTCTGTTCTGAAAACAACAGGAAGGTCCGTAAAAATCCAGCTGAGACTTCTGTCGTAGTACAATTGTTCGGCAAACAAAGTGTCTTTGGTGTGAGTAGCCACAATTACATGTCCTCTAAGGTCGATCAAATTGGCAGTATTATAAGCAATGCCATATTCGGCAAAAATGTGACTTTCATTATTTTGCTCGTCGTATAAAACCATTGTCAAGCCACTTGGAAATTCGAAAAAGGGGACATCTCGGTTGGTGTAGTCTTTCATTATTGGACTGACCAAATGGGTGGTCAATCTTCCTAATTCGGTTTGTTCAGTGTCTATGTTGGTAGCAACGGTAAGTGGGGCGCCACTTTTGATTCCAATTTTTTGAACCTCATTGAAATTGCTTTGACAAGAAAAAAGCATCGCAAGGAATAACCCTGCGATGCTTTTATAATTTCTAAAGGAATTGGACAGCATTATAATTTGGGAACAGTAACACTGCTATTAATCCAACAACCAATCCTGATTACTTCTCCATCGCGGCCAGAGGTAAAAATCTCGCTGGTTTGCGGTGCTTTAGAGAGGTAATTCTCGGCGGTCTGAGCGGCTGCTTTGGCCAAATTGGAGTCTACCTTACCTGCCTTTCGAGCCTCATCGGCAGCCAACCAATAGACAGCACGTTTGGAGAAGTTATCATCTCCACAGTCTTTAGCACTGCTAGCATACATTTGAGCAACGGCCAGGTAAGCCTTTCCCATCGAAGGGTTGAACTGCAATGCCTTTCGGTAATACATTCTAGCGTTACTGTAGCTCCTTTTGCTTTTGAAATTGGTAGCTACTTTAAACAAGATCTTGGCTTTAGCATAGTCGTCAGATTCTAATTCTACCGCTTGGTTGTAATAGGCCAAAGCTTCTGAACTTGCTCCTTCTTTATCTTTCAATATGCCTAAATAATAGGCAGTATCTGCATTTGGCTCCAAACTATTTTTTTGCTCAACAATTTTGATGAACAAGGGGTCTTCACAACCTTTTGTGCCAAGACGGTTCATGGCTCTTTGTAGCCAAACCCCATCATTTTTATTAGCCTCATAATTTTTGTTGTAAAGCGGAATGAGATTTTCGCAATTAGCCCGATCTCCTAAATCTTTGTCCATCCCTTCTGAAATCAATTCATAGCCATTAAGATAACTGTTATAAGAAACCAAAACTCTTTCTTCTTTAGAACTCAAGGCCACTTCTTCGCCACCCTCTTGAGGAACAAATTTATTAACCAGCTTGGTGTAACGCTTTACTTCGTCTTCTATTTTTTCAGAAATTTCATCATAAACAGTGAACAAATCCTCAGCAGATTTTTCGTTAGAATCATACATTCTTACAACAACTTTAAAAAAAGTATATAACGCTTTTGGATTGGTAAATGTAGCGGCGTCAGTGTTATAAGCATTATTGAAAGCTGTGAAAATCTGAGTATCTGAGCAGCCTAAATCATCTTTATAGTCATACATGACTTGAGCTTTTTTAGACAAAATATCTCCAACTTTAGTTTTGGACTCAAACGTTTCGATGCGTTGATCGTATAGCCCGAGCAAGTCTTCCAAAAACGCCTTTTTATCGGCACCAGATGATTTGTCAATTTTGTACTCTAGTATTTTTTCTCCAGAAGTATATATCGACAAGTGATATCTGGGATTACGCTCACGCAGAGACTTCCATGGCTGATAGGCTTCTTCAAAACTTTTTGATCTCACATAAGAGTCAAAGTTTGACAAGTCATTTCTGTCGGCTTCTGGGTTTGGTTCTTGAGGTTGAGCAAAACAACTTGGCATCAACATGACACTCAACAAAACGGTAGCTAAAAATTTCATAATTCTAAACTTTAATTAATTATACCTTCTTTTTACAAACCATCGATCATTCAATGACAATCCAATCTGCAAATTCACAAACTTTTCTTCGATCAAATTGTTGTCCGTAGTCCCTCTTTTTCCAAATTCTACACCGATGTTGGCATTAGAGAAAAATTGACTCACTGGTAACCCTAAACCAAAAGACATGCCAAACTCGTCAATGGCTGAACCATTGATGTTCATTCCTGTATTTTCCTTATATATTCCAGCGCGATAGGTGACCTTGCGATAATATTTCCTGAAGCTGTCAAATTTAGGAATAAAATATCCCCCTAAACTATACGATGTAGCGTCTTCGTAAGAAACATTATCAATAGAAATGAAAGCATTTGAAAACTTACTGGTTTGAGAAAAAGCAATTTCTGTTCCGACAAACCACTTTTGAGGGGCACCAATACCCACTCCAATGGTGCTTCTCGATGGTAGGGTTAATTTGGTTTGATCCAGCCCTTCATCAGATAAATTTGCTGTAATGGTATTGACCACAACGCCTTGACCTGACGCCTGGAGAATCCTCAACGTAGAATAAGATCGTTGATTTAGAGACGTTAGTTTTGAGTTTTTAGAATAGGTTGCGCCAGCGTATAAATTAAGTTTTTCATTCAATATTTTTTCATAATGAACACCTAAAGTCAGACTAGTTCCGCTCAAGTCGGATCGGTTGTACTCTTGGCTTTGATATTGGAGCAATTCTCCGTCGTTATCATAGTCAAATACAACGCCCTGATTAATGAGGTTTCCGAAATTATATTGAAATTCTACTCCTAAACGAAGGGCATCGCTAAATCGATAGCCCAGTCCTAAAAAGACTTTATTTAAACCTCCTTCACCATTATATCGAGCAGTCAATTCGTTACTGGCGTTGAGGGATTCTAAATTGTAACCTACAGCGGTGTAAGGCATTAATCCAAATCCAACTCCAAATTTTCCTGTCGGAAAGCGCACTGCCAAATAATCAAAACTCGTATTAGCTGCTTGCTCTGTCGAACTTGAGCTGTTCAAGTCGGCAGTACTTCTGCTACCACCTACTGTGTAGGTAATGATCTGACCTTCATCTTGTAGCGCAGAGAATCGGTGACCAGCATAAGTTGCAGGATTGGATAAATTAATGTGAATGCTATCAGTCAAAAAGGACAGGCGTCCCATACTGCGGTTTTCCACGGTTCCCTTGAACTTCAGACTTCCAATTCCATAGAACGAATATGGCGACGCAGTGGTCGATTGGGCTTGGACACAAATGCTCAAAAGTGCAAAAATCGAAAAGAGGCAAAGATGTTTAAAGTTCATGTATTGTGGTCTAAAATGGCATTGAGTCCCTCAAGCAGGAAATTTTGACGGACAAATATGCCACTTTTTAATTGGTTAAACAAAAATTCGGCATCACCTCCTGTTAAAATAACTGTTAAATTTTCAAATTCTTGATCAAATTGCTCAATATGACTTTCTATTTCTGAAACCACGCCAGACATTACCCCGAGGTGAATGGCCTCAGTGGTTGATTTTCCCATTTGAGTTTTCAATACTTCGGGTTGTAAATGAGGCAAGGCAGCTGTAAACTCACGCAATGCCCTGTACCGCATTGCGATACCTGGACTAATCGCTCCACCTAGAAAAGTTTTGTTGGAATCGATCAGGTCATATGTAATGCAACTTCCTGCATCGACGACCAGAACATTTTGTTTGGGATATAGTGTTGCAGCCCCAGCAGCCAAAGCAATTCGATCTTTGCCCAATGTTGTTGGCGTCGCATAATCATTCTTGAACGGAACTGAAGTGTCGTGATTGAGGTAAAGAAGGGAAAGCCGAGACAAGTTTTTCAGTAGATTCTTTCCTGTGTTCGTCACATCCGATACAATACTGGAGGTGATATATGGATATTCTTGTAAAATTGAATCCAATTGATTTAGCAAATCATTGTGGGAAGAGTTAAAAGACTTGATGAGTTCGGTTCCTTTAAAAACAGCATATTTGGCTCTAGTATTGCCAATGTCGATCACCAATTTCATCCCGATTTATTTGTCGTAAAAGTACGAAACTAGAAATAACATTATTATTTTGGGCAATTTTAAAATACGGACTATATTTGCTGCCGCTTCAAAGAGGTACCTTAGCTCAGTTGGTAGAGCAACGGACTGAAAATCCGTGTGTCCCTGGTTCGATTCCTGGAGGTACCACAAAATTAATCCGTAACACACTTTAAATTAAGTAGTTACGGATTTTTTGTTTTTTATTTTGTACGATTATTGTACGATTACTTCATTTATGCAATTTATGCATCTTTTCAAATTCCTAGAATTGCAAAGGTTAATACCAAATTTATTGAATCAAATCCAAATTCTTTCCCAAAACAAAAAAAGAGAAAAAAGAAAGTGCGCTAAATTGAGGTAGTGACTTACGAGAATGGAGAGAAGTATGAACGACTGAAGTAAGGAACGCACTCTAAATTTGCTGCACTTTTTTCTGTTATGAAGGAACATGGCAGGTTGGTTTAACACCCAGCAGTACCGCAGAAAAATGGGATTTATGGAATTTTTTGAGGAACAAGGTGCGGTGTTGCGGCAAATGACTAGCAGCCTAAGAATGGGAACAGAACGTAGCTTTAGCGAAGTGATGTGAAGTTCTTAGAGCGTTTCGTTGGGGAAAATATTAACCACAGCGAAGCGTTCCATAGAATAATGCACAATGGAATGGAGCAACCCCCAACTGCTAGGCATAGGAGCAACCGCTGAAAAATCATAGAGCGAGAGACAACAATACTGCTGAATGCAGAGAAGCGAAATGAAGCTATATGTTGGATTAAGTAGCTCTTACGAACGCAATGAGTGCGCGTGTGAAGATTGGGAGCGTAGAAAGCAAAAAAGGGCTGTTATTTTTCATAACTGCCCTTAGTTTTGGTTTCAAGTGGTCTTTGGAACGGAGCTTGTTAAAGCGACTGGAAAAGCCCAACGTAACAAAGCAAACGATTGGAGTGAGACCGCTTGATTGCCCTAGTAATTCTTACATAGGGGGGATACCTCTAGTCGAATTAAATGGGTGGGGGTTTTGGTGGGGAGGGTCCTTTGATATTATCAACATATTAAAAATTTAGCAGTATGAAATCCCGTCATAATTCTTC
>JAQCIQ010000012.1 GCA_027592025.1 Bacteroidota bacterium | reverse complement strand
TAAGCTTCCTCAAGTCGTCCTTCGCAGAAATTGGGGCAATCAAAATAATCTGAAACTTTTTAAACCCTTTAAACTTTTCGTAAATCAGTTCTTTCAGGTTCAAAACGGCCGTTGACTGATCCAATGGGGTATAGCTCAAAACACCCAATACGGTCAGGCGATCCTTAAGAATGACAGGCTCTCCATCGATAGATTCAAAAGCCGAAAGTTCAGTAACATTTTCATTGACGACTTCAAGTGGGGTATAATTGTGAACCGAAGGGTATAAAAACAACAAGAAAACGACCGGAAGTAAAAACAAGACGCTAAGTATGATCGTTTTTTTAAGATTCTTATCAGATTTCACAACCAAAAAGTTTTGGCAAAACCGTTAAAGTTTTGCTGTTAATGTAAAAAACGGGATTCCTTTCAATTTTTAAAAGCCTCTTTTTATGTATCCAGAGCTGTAAATACTCTCTATGTATCCGCCTTCTTGAAGTAGAATAAAAATAAGATATGCTACTAAAAACACAGCCGTCCAAACGACCATCCGTCTCAAGGCTTGGGTTTCGTCTCTCATGTGCATGAAGTCCCAAGTGATGTAGTAAGCTTTGACAAGGGTTAAAAGAATGAAAATAAGATTGAGCGGCTTTAAGAAAATGAATGGGGATAGAAAAACGTTAGCCGTGGTTGCTCCAAATCCACCGTCAAAGGGCGAAAGCAATGCTGTCATTAAAACAGCAGGTTTGTATATCCCAAGTACAACTTCAACGGCTGTTACAATTGTTAGAAAAACCAAAACACCCCAAATTTTTTGTGTATTGCTTTTGAATTTAATCAGTCCTCTGAAAATTGCTAGTTTGTGTTCGTGAGCTCCCATAATCTTATTAATCGATATTTTTTAAACCAGATAGAAAAAAGTAAATACAAATACCCACACCAAATCAACAAAGTGCCAATACAATCCAACCTTTTCAACCATTTCATAATTTTTTCTCCGCTCGTAGGTACCAAGGATCACATTGAAAAAGATAATAATGTTGATGACAACTCCAGAAAAAACGTGGAATCCGTGGAATCCAGTGATAAAGAAGAAGAAATCCGCAAATAATGGAGAACCGTATTCGTTAACTTTCAAATTGGCTCCTTCCACGACCTGCCTGCCATAGTTTCTGACTTGTTGCAAAGAGGCGTCTCGACTCAACAAAGTTTTCTCGCCTTGGGCATTTAACGTTTGTGTTCGGACAATCACATTGGAATGAGTTTCCATCCCGGCAATTACTTCTTGAAGGTTGAAGGTCGTGTGAGATCCTTCGCTCTCAAACCAAATTCCATTTTTTGCGAGATGCTGCACACGTTCGCTTTCTATCGGAGTTGCAAAATCCTTCAAAGCCAAACGATGACCAGTCTCTGCATCTACAAATTGCAAAATCTGACCACCCTTAGTTTGAACAGCTCCGTAGTCTCCTTTGATGAATGTGGCCCATTCCCAAGCTTGTGATCCAACGAAAATCAAACCTCCAATAATAGTTAAAAACAAATACCAAGTGACTTTGGTTTTTTTCATGTGGTGACCAGCATCTACCGCCAAAACCATAGTTACCGAAGACATGATCAAAACAAATGTCATGAATGCCACATAAATCATCGGCAATTCCTGTCCATGAACAAATGGCACGTGGGTAAATACCTCATCGGCGATAGGCCATGATCCTATATATTTAAATCGAGAAAAGCCATAAGCGGCAAGAAATCCAGAGAAGGTCAAAGCGTCAGAAACAATGAAAAACCACATCATCATTTTTCCGTAAGAAGCCTTTAATGGTGCGCTTCCTCCTCCCCAAGTTTTTCCTTCTGTTCCTGTGCTTGCGAGTGTTGAACTCATTTTATGTAGATTTAATTTGTTGCAAAAATAATGATTTTATACGGTAATAAAAGTGCGATTTTGAGGTTAATTCAGTCAAAAAAAATGTCAATGTTGAAATGAAAACAAAAAAATTAAAAAGTAACAAAAAATATAAACAGGTACAGCCACAATAAATCGACGAAATGCCAAAAAATTGCTGCCATATCAAACCCCGTCATCGCAGATTTTGAATATGCTCCCTTTTCGTTCATTACCAACACTACACTCAAGGAAATTAATCCAGCTACAACATGCAAGATGTGTAGAACGGTAATGACATAAATGTAAGACATGGTGATGTTACTTGTAGGGCCAGTAAAGTTGTATCCTAATTCAATAATTTGATTGAAGCCATTTAACTGACTTACCATAAAAGCTATCCCACTAAAAACGGTCAAAGCAACAAAAAATGATGTTCGTTGTCTTTGATTTTGTTTGAGGGCTCTGCGGGCTAAAACCAAACAAAGGCTGCTTACCAAAATAAAAGCCGTACTCCATGTGAAAGCCTTTGGCAAGACAAAATCGTTTAACCAATCGAGACGAGAACTGCTGACAATAAAGGCGCTTGTCAACCCTCCAAAGGTCATGACCAACGAAACAATTCCCACAATAATCATCATTTTGCTGGCTCGACTTTGTTTCTCAGCGGTACTTCCCTGTGTTAAATCCATAGTTATAAAAGTTTATCTGTGACATAAATAATTTGTAGCAAAGTGATGTATAATACGCTGACGAGCATTAATGAACGAGCGGCAGACGAAGATTTTAAAATAAATAATTGAACTGCAAAATAAATCATTATGAGGCCAATCAGTCCAACCAAAATGGCAGCAGTTAGACTAAGACTCAACTGTCCGGTAATGCCAAAAGCAGGAAGAATGGAGACAAGAACGGTCCAAAAGGCATAAAAAATGATTTGAGCTGCGGTGGCTTTGTCAGGTTTGCCTGTTGGGAGCATTTTAAATCCCGCACGTTTATAATCTTCGTCCAAAAACCAACCAATGGCCCAAAAATGAGGAAATTGCCAAAAAAACTGGATCAAAAACAACATTCCCGGTTCAATGTCAAAATCGTTAGTTGCAGCGACCCAACCTAACATGAAAGGAATCGCTCCTGGTATGGCGCCTACCAAAACAGCAAGGGGCGTTTTGGTTTTTAAAGGAGTATAAGCACTGGTATATAAAAAAATAGAAACAGCACCAAACATTGCCGTTTTTGGGTTGATGTTGTACAAAATAGTCAATCCAGCTAGGGTCAATAAACATCCCATCCAAAAAGCGGCGTTTACCGATACTTTACCAGAGGGGATGGGTCTGAGCATGGTGCGTTTCATTAGGGCATCCAGATCCTTTTCTATGATTTGATTGAAGACATTTGAAGCGCCGACCATGCAATAGCCGCCAACAGCGAGCCAAGCCAAAACTGAAAAGTCAATTACAGAAGCACCCAATATGTAGCCTGCAATTGAGGAAAATACTACGCTAATGGAGAGCCTCATTTTGGTAAGTTCCATGACATTCTTGCCTGCCAATGCCCAGTCCAAAGAGAAAAGGTTTGAGACGGTTGGCGATTGTTTCATGGAACTGCGTTGATTTAGTGCGCAAAGATATTCTATAATGGAGTTTTAGCCAATTGAGCAGACATTTATTTATCGATTTGTTGAATTTTCATATTTATTTCATTTTCTGCAGAGATTCCCTGGAAGATTCCTCAGTAATATCCTGTGAAAAATGGCTGTAAAAGACCGTGATTGTTGTATATTTGCAACCTATTTTTAACTATTCTAAATTAGAATTGTGATTAAAGTATCTGAAATAGCTAAAACTAAAGTCACTCAATTGATGAGGGAAGAAGGATTCGATCCTTCTCAAGACTTTGTTCGGGTTGGAGTAAAAAGTGGTGGGTGCTCTGGTCTATCCTATGATCTGCATTTTGACCACACCACGCATCCCGATGACAAATTATTTGAAGACAATGACGTAAAAATTGTTGTTGACAAAAAAAGTTTTTTATACCTAGTCGGTACTACGTTGGAGTATTCTGGCGGATTGAATGGAAAGGGATTTGTGTTTAACAATCCAAACGCTAATCGCACTTGCGGTTGCGGAGAAAGCTTCTCTTTATAACTAATTTTTATGAGTAAATATACAGAAGACGATTTACGGGAAGAACTCAAAACCAAAGAATACGAGTACGGTTTTTATACGGACATAGAATCGGACACCATCCCTATTGGGCTGAGTGAGGAAGTGGTCAAAACCATTTCAAAGAAAAAAGGGGAGCCCGCTTGGATGACAGATTGGAGACTTGAAGCTTTTCGAATTTGGGAAGTCATGAAAGAGCCAGAGTGGGCCAATGTCAACTATGTCAAGCCCGATTTTCAAGCGATTTCTTACTATTCGGCTCCGAACAAAAAGCCCAAATACAATTCGCTTGATGAGGTCGATCCAGAATTACTTGCAACGTTCAAGAAGTTAGGAATCTCTTTGGACGAACAAAAGAAACTTAGTGGAGTAGCAATGGATGTGGTTATTGATTCCGTCTCTGTGGCCACTACCTTCAAAAAGACTTTGTCGGAAAAGGGCATCATTTTTTGCTCCATCAGCGAGGCCATTCAAGAACATCCTGAATTGGTCAAAAAATACATCGGCAGTGTAGTGCCAAGAACAGATAATTTTTATGCCGCTCTCAATAGTGCCGTTTTTAGCGACGGTTCTTTTTGCTACATCCCAAAAGGAGTCAAGTGTCCTATGGAATTGTCAACTTATTTTAGAATTAATCAGGCCGGAACTGGGCAGTTTGAAAGGACTTTGGTTATTGCAGACAAAGAGAGTTATGTCAGTTATCTTGAAGGCTGTACCGCACCGAGTCGTGACGAAAATCAGTTGCACGCCGCAGTGGTAGAGCTCATCGCTTTGGATGAGGCCGAAATCAAATACAGTACTGTACAAAATTGGTATCCTGGAAATGCAGAAGGCCAAGGAGGCGTTTACAATTTTGTAACCAAAAGAGGATTGTGCGAAAAACGAGCCAAAATTTCTTGGACTCAAGTAGAGACTGGAAGCGCTGTGACTTGGAAATACCCGTCTTGTATTCTCAAGGGCGATTATTCTGTTGGAGAATTTTATTCTATCGCCGTTACCAACAATTTTCAACAAGCTGATACTGGAACAAAAATGATCCATTTGGGCAAACACACCAAATCGACGATCATTTCAAAAGGTATTTCGGCAGGGAAATCACAAAACAGTTACAGGGGCTTGGTGCAGATAAGTTCTCGAGCTGATCAAGCTAGAAACTTTTCGCAATGTGACAGCTTGCTAATGGGTGATGAATGTGGCGCACACACTTTTCCCTACATCGAAGTAAAAAACAATACAGCGAAAATAGAACACGAAGCCACAACCAGTAAGATTGGTGAAGATCAAATCTTTTACTGCAACCAAAGGGGTATTGCCACAGAAAAAGCCATTGCACTGATTGTGAATGGATTCAGTAAAGAAGTGCTCAACAAGCTACCCATGGAGTTTGCGGTTGAAGCTCAAAAACTATTAGAGATCAGTTTAGAAGGGTCTGTAGGATAATTTATATTTATTAAGATGTTAAAAATTAAAGATTTACACGCAAGTATTGACGATAAGGATATTTTACGTGGTATCAATTTAGAAATAAAAGCCGGCGAAGTCCATGCCATCATGGGACCCAACGGCTCGGGCAAGAGCACTTTGGCGTCTGTTATTGCAGGACGTGAGGATTATGAAGTGACTCAAGGTTCCATTGAATTGGATGGCACTTCATTAGAGGAATTGTCCGCGGAAGAGCGCGCTCACAAGGGCATCTTTCTGTCTTTTCAATATCCCGTTGAAATTCCTGGTGTTTCGGTGACCAATTTCATTAAAACCGCTATCAACGAGAACAGAAAAGGCAAAGGTTTGGAGGACATGCCAGCCAACGAAATGCTGAAAAAAATAAAAGAGAAATCTGAGCTCTTAGAAATTGATCGCAAATTTTTGTCTCGCTCGCTTAATACTGGGTTTTCGGGTGGTGAAAAAAAACGCAACGAAATTTTTCAAATGGCCATGTTAGAACCAAAATTGGCCATACTCGATGAAACCGATTCAGGTTTGGATATCGACGCCATGAGAATAGTAGCTGATGGGGTAAACACACTGAAAAATAAAAACAATGCTATTGTTGTCATCACGCATTACCAAAGACTTCTGGATTACATAGTTCCCGACTTCGTCCACGTGCTTTACAACGGCCGAATCGTCAAATCGGGAGGAAAAGAACTGGCACTTGAATTGGAGGCCAAGGGATACGATTGGATCAAATCAGATGTAACCGTATAGACCATGGAACTCAAGGAAAAACTCATATCGTCATTTTGGGGACTCGACAGCAGTGTTGAGGTGGCCGATCATATCAATGACCTTAGAGGTGTTGCCATCAAAATATTTGAGCAGTCTGGTTTTCCCAGTAAAAAACAAGAAGCTTGGAAATACACCTCACTGAACAAAATTGTCAATCAAGATTATTCTCTAGAATCTAAAAGTGACAAGACCATTGATTTTAATCAGGTCAAGAAGTACTTCTTACACGATTTGGACAGTTATGCCATCGTTTTTATTGATGGTGTCTACTCGGCTCATTTATCCCATACGACTCACGATGGCATGGACATTTGTCTGTTTTCTGCAGCCTTGACCAAACCAAAATTTAGGGCCATCATTGAAAATTACTTCAATAAGGCGGCAAGCAAAGACAGTATGGTGTCCCTGAACACGGCTTTTGCTAGCGAGGGTGCCTTTGTGCATATTCCAAAACACAAGGCCGTTGAGAAACCCATTCAAATCATTCACTTTTCTACCGGCCACGACTCCACGATGTTATTACAACCAAGAAATTTGATCATCGCCGATGAAAATTCACAAGTTCAAATTATTGAAAGACACCAAAGTCTGAACAGCCACCCTGTGTTTACCAATTCCGTTACCGAAATTTTTGGTGAGAGACGTAGTCGCATCGACTATTACAAAGTTCAAAATGATTTTGAGGAGGCCTCATTAATCGATCACACTTTTATCAAACAAGAAGCGGAGAGCCATTGCAGCGTCCATACATTTTCTTTCGGAGGCAAGTTGATTCGAAATAATTTGAATTTTTCGCAAAACGGAGAACGCATTGAGTCCACCTTGAAAGGCATCACCATTATCGGAGAAAAGCAGCATGTGGACCACAGCACTTTGGTCAATCACAAAGCACCTAATTGCGAAAGCCATCAAGATTACAAAGGAATTTTTGGAGACCAATCGACAGGTGTTTTCAACGGCCGCATTATGGTAGACCAGTTAGCCCAAAAAACAAACGCCTTTCAATCTAACAATAACATTTTAATTAGTGACAAGGCAACCATTAACACCAAGCCACAATTAGAAATCTTTGCAGACGACGTGAAATGCTCACATGGCTGCACAGTAGGTCAATTGGACGAAGACGCCCTATTTTATATGCGTACTAGAGGAATTCCCAAAAAAGAGGCACAAGGTCTATTGACCTACGCTTTTGCTAACAATGTTTTAGAATCGGTCCAAATTCCCGAACTGAAGCAACGTATCAACAAACTCATCGCCAACAAATTGGGCGTCAATATTGGATTCAATTTATGACAACATCAAATTCCTCCTTTGATATCAATAAAATTAGATTAGATTTTCCCATACTCAAAAGGCAAATCAATGGTCAGCCCTTGATTTATTTTGATAACGCAGCTACTTCCCAAAAACCGCAACAAGTCATTGATGCCATTGTCAATTATTATCAAAATTACAATGCCAACATTCATCGGGGCGTTCATGCCTTGAGTCAAGAAGCCACAGATGCCTATGAAAAAGCTAGGCGAACTTTACAGCTTCATTTCAATATTCCAAAAGCCGAAGAAGTCATTTTGACTTCTGGAACCACTCACTCCATCAACATTGTAGCTTCGGGGTATACGAATTTTTTGAAGCCAAGTGATGAAGTTCTGGTTTCAGCAATGGAGCACCACAGCAACATCGTGCCATGGCAAATGTTGTGTGAAAGAAGCGGCGCAAAGCTCTTGGTCATTCCCATGAATCCAGACGGCACCCTAGATATGACGGCTTATTCAAATCTGTTGGGCTCCAAAACAAAGTTGGTTTTTGTCAATCACGTTTCTAACACGCTCGGAACGATCAATCCTATCCAAGAAATTGTCGCTTCGGCTCATAAAGTAGGAGCAACAGTTTTAGTAGATGGAGCCCAAGCCTGTAGCCATTTGAAAGTCGATGTTAAGGCGTTAGATGTCGATTTTTACGTCGCTTCGGCTCATAAAATGTGTGGACCAACGGGAGTCGGCATGCTTTATGGCAAAACTGCGCTGTTAGAAAAATTGCCTCCCTATCAAGGCGGTGGTGAAATGATTTCGGAAGTCACTTTTGAACGCACTACCTATGCCGAGCTACCTCATAAATTTGAGGCTGGAACACCCAATATTTGCGGGGGTATTGCTTTTGGAGCTGCAATCGATTACCTCAATCAAATTGGACTAGATCGCATTGCTGCATATGAAGATCAACTATTGTGCTATGCCACCTCAGCCCTTTCAGAAATTGAAGGATTAACCATTTATGGTAACGCCAAAAACAAAACAGCAGTTCTATCTTTTAATGTAGCCAACATCCATCCGTATGACATTGGCGTCATTTTGGATAAAATGGGAATAGCAGTCAGAACTGGCCAACATTGCACCCAACCGATTATGGACTACTTTGGTATTCCTGGAACGGTGAGAGCGAGTTTTGCTTTTTATAATACTGAAGCGGAAATTGACTCCTTTATTGTTGCAGTCAAAAAAGCTGTAATGATGTTGACTTAAATTTAAGACCCTGTAATTTCAATTGAAATGAGCATCCAAGACATACAGAACGACCTAATTGAAGAATTTGCACTCTTCGATGATTGGATGCAGCGCTATGAATATATGATAGAGTTGGGCAAATCGCTGCCTCTAATTGAACCCCAAGACAAAGATGACAGCCTTTTGATCAAAGGTTGTCAGAGTAAAGTATGGCTGAAAGCCGATTTGAATGAGGGTAAAATTAGATTTACAGCCGATAGTGAAGCCATCATTACTAAGGGTATTATAGCAGTTTTAGTCAGGGTATTTTCCAATCAATCCCCAGAAAGTATTTTGGCCGCCAACACTGATTTTATCGATGATATTGGATTAAAAGAACACTTGTCCCCGACCCGTGCCAATGGCTTGGCTAGCATGTTAAACCAAATGAAATATTATGCTTTGGCATATCAAACAAAATTAAACTCATGAACGAATCACAAATAGATACTCAAGCTTTAGGCGAACAGGTTGTTGGCGTTTTAAAAACAATTTTCGATCCCGAAATTCCCGTGGACATCTACGAACTGGGCCTTATTTACGATGTTTTTGTCAATGAAGATGCAGACGTCAAAGTCTTGATGACCCTCACTACTCCCAATTGCCCGGTTGCGGAAACACTGCCTTTGGAAGTTGAAGAAAAAATCAAGTCGATTGACATGGTCAATAGCGCGGAGGTAGAAATCACTTTTGATCCGCCTTGGACACAAGACTTGATGAGTGAAGCGGCTAAATTAGAATTGGGGTTTTTATAAATTAATGAAAGAATCCATAGTAAATAGGGTCGCGCAAAGTCCTCTAGTCGTAATTGACTTGGAGGATTTTTATGACAATATTCCTAGATTTCAAGTCGATATGGCAGAGTGGCTCGAGGAGGGATTGATCCTCAGAGAACAGCCTTTTAGAGAAGAACTTAAGCAAAAGGACTGGTCCATTTTCCAAAATACTTACGTCGCCATATACTGTAGCACAGACGCCATCATTCCTGCTTGGGCTTCAATGCTTGTGGCTTCCTATCTTGCTCCGGTTGCCTTAAAAGTTGGCTATGGCAATATTGAGGCTTTGGATTCCTCTATCTTCCAAACGATCATCGAAACCATTGACTATGCCCAATACAGCGGTAGACCGGTTATCGTCAAGGGCTGCTCGAACAAACCCATCCCAACCACCGCATTCATCCAATTGATTGAGAAACTAAGGCCAATTGCAAAATCCGTTATGTTTGGAGAAGCCTGTTCCAGCGTTCCTTTATTCAAGAATAATAAATAAGTACCTTTGTGAATAAGTATATTTTTAATTCCCTAGAACCAATGAAAAATATATGCTTACTTATCATTTTCGTTTCCTTTACTTCATGAAGTCAAACATCGGAAGCAGACAGTATTCCTTCCAGTCCGTGGAAAAGGACGGGAAAATTTAGTTTCATTTTTAATCAATCGTCATTTACCAATTGGACGGCTGGAGGAGAAAGCAGTCTTGCTGGAACAACCTTGGTCAACTATGAAATCAATTACGGTAGAGGTCGTTGGCATTGGGATACCAAATTACTGGCTGCCTATGGTCTGATTAAAATTAAAGACGACGTATTTGCGAAGAAATCCGATGACAGGGTTGAAATCTATTCCATTGTGGGTAAAAAAGGCTCTAGAAATTGGTATGTTTCCGCCTTTTTGAATTTCAAAACCCAGTTCACTACTGGTTATAAATATTCGAAAAACAGTGAAGGTCTCAGTGTAAGAACAGAATTTACCGATTTCTTGTCTCCAGCTGTGCTGTCCTCGGGTCCTGGTTTCCAATGGAAAAAGAATGACAACTTTTCTTTTAACCTGGCTCCTGCCACCTCAAGAGTGACCTTAGTAAAAAATCGTTTTACGGCCAATCGTGAAAATTATTTTGGAGTAACTCAAGGAGAAACTTCGAGATATGAATTGGGGTTTACCGGCTCAGGGTACTTGAAATTTAACGCCGCCGAAAATGTAACTGTGGAACAAATTTTACACCTGTTCTCCAACTATTTGGACAACTTTAAAAATGTCGATGTGGATTACAGCTTGAATGTTGGTCTTAAAATCAACAAATATTTGGATACTTCTATAATGGGTCAATTGATATACGACGACAACGCCTTTGCTGGATTACAGGTCAGAGAACTATTTGGACTTGGTGTTAACTTCGCCTTTTAGACCAAATCATCCAAGTCATCGGGATACAAAAAATGGTTGTAAGGAAAGCGAGTGACATGAATTTGTTTAACCGCTTGATAAAGGGCTTCCTTTAAATGTTCCATGTTGAGTTGTTCAGTCACCGAAACAAATACGGCAGGAGTTTCCAGATTGGCCATCCAACTGCTTTCCAATTCCTTGAGACTATAGTGCTTGGAGCTTCTCTCAATTGTCAAATCAGTCTCATCGAACGGTTCGGGTTTGTAGTTGTCAATCTTATTAAAGACAACTAGAGTTGGCTTGTCAGGACAGCCAATTTCGATTAATATGGTATTTACAGAATCCATGTGATCCTGAAAATTGGGGTGTGACAAATCCACGACATGAATCAAAAAATCGGCCTCGCGAACCTCATCCAAAGTACTTTTAAACGACTCTACCAGTTGGGTGGGCAGCTTTCGAATAAATCCGACTGTGTCACTCAATAAAAAAGGCAAATTCTTTACCACCACTTTTCGAACAGTGGTATCGAGCGTAGCAAACAATTTGTCCTCTGCAAAAACTTCGGACTTGCTGATGCTATTCATTAAAGTAGATTTTCCCACATTGGTATATCCGACCAAGGCTACCCGAACCATTTTGCCACGATTGCCGCGCTGAACAGCCATCTGTTTGTCAATCGTCTTGAGCTTCGCCTTGAGCAAACCAATTCTGTCTCGAACAATCCGACGATCCGTTTCAATTTCAGTCTCTCCAGGGCCTCTCATCCCAATACCCCCTTTTTGGCGCTCCAAGTGCGTCCACATCCCTCTAAGTCTGGGGAGTAAATACTCGCATTGTGCCAGTTCAACTTGAGTTCGGGCATAACTGGTTTTAGCCCTTTGGGCAAAGATGTCTAAAATGAGATTCGTGCGATCTAAAACTTTGCAATTTAGAATCTTACTCAGATTCCTTTCTTGCGCTGCCGACAATTCATCGTCAAAAATGGCTGTAGAAATGCCATTTTCTTCAATGAATTTTTTCAAGGTTTCTACCTTACCTGTGCCCACAAAAGTGGCGCTATTTGGGTGGTCCATTTTTTGAGTAAATCGCTTAACCACTTCACCTCCTGCTGTGTGAGTTAAAAATGCCAATTCATCCAAATATTCATTTGACTTATCCGCATCTTGATCGGCGGTGATTAGTGCGACCAAAATGGTCTGTTCCAAATCTTTTTGATGAGTTTCTAGCATGATGCAAAAGTAATTGGAGAAGACCCTATTTAATAACTTTTTAACCAAAATTCATTGGAAAACGATACTAAACTTTAAATTATTTCTCTTTTTTATTTTTATACTTAAAAAAATCAATTAAATGTGCGCTTAAATGAGCAAAAAAAATTAATTTCCCCTTTCGTACAACAATCAAAAAAATATCATGAAAAAAATTACTTCTTTTATCCTGCTGTTTTGGGCTGCTTCGGCCTTTTCATTTTTGTCTTTTGGGCAGGTTCCTAACAATGATACCTGTGGAACAGCGATCGCAATCAATTGTGACCAAGTCATTTCTGGAAGCACTTCTTCTGCCACTTCTACAGGTGCGCCAACAGCATTCTGCGGCACAGGATCAGGAGCGCCAGGCGTATGGTATGTGTTCGAAGGAAATGGAGATGCCATAACCGCTTCACTATGCAACTCATCCTTCGACACAAAAATTCAAGTCTATGAAGGCAGCTGTGGCGTGTTAACTTGTGTCACGGGTAACGATGATAATTACGCTAGCTGCAGCCCAGGTTCAAGGTCTGAAGTTGACTTCGATACAACTGATGGAGTGAATTATTATATTTATGTTTTTGGGTATGGAACTAACACAGGCGATTACGAACTTGCCCTAACATGCACGCCGTTTGTCGATCCTACAGTTTACGTTGACTGCTCAGCTGGCCCAACAACTCAGGAGTTGTGTTATACAAATAGTACGGTGAACACCTATATATACACAAGCTTAGACGGTTCTCCTTTGAACTTGAGTGTTCTATCCGGAGAAGTAGAAAGCTGCTGTGACGATTTCATTGTATTGGACACAGATGGAACAGTACTTTACACTGGTAATGGAGCTTCGGGGAATTTGGCTGGCTTATCTTTTCAATCGTCAGGCGATACCATTACCATTCAGGTCGATGCCGACAGTTCAGTAAGTTGTAGTTCATCAACCTCCATTGACCCTATCAATGTCTCAGTGGCTTGTGCTACCTGTGAAAATCCCACGGCTTCCTACACTTTAGTGTCTGACTGTGCCAATGGTCCTCAATTTAATGTTGATGTCAACATATCTAGTTTGGGAAGTTCTGCTGAGTTAGTAATTTCTGACGATCAAGGTGGAGCCACACAAACAGTTTCTGCAACTGGAATTGTCACTATGGGACCTTATCCTAACGGCACTTCAGTGAGTTTTACAGTAGCCAGTTCTAGTGATGCCAACTGCTCGATTGTCAGCTCACCTTTAGGCCAAGATATCTGTCTAGAGAACATTGTTGATTGTGCGGTGGGTCCTGTAACTACCAACTTTTGTTATGAAAACTCAACCTTATTGTCCATTGAATATACTAGCTCCGATGGATCTCCACTAAGCTTAACCATTCTTTCCGGAGAAGTTGAAAACAATTGGGATGCGCTTATTGTTTTGGACACCGACGGTACAGAACTCTATAATGGTTATGGTGCTTCAGGTAACCTTGCTGGTCTGTCCTTTCAATCCTCAGGAGACACCATAACAATTCAGGTTGATGCGGATTCCTCCGCAAGTTGTTCTTCTTCCTCAATAGATCCCATCAGTGTTTCTGTTGCTTGCGCTACTTGTGAAAATCCTTCTGTGACCTATGCGTTGATGTCAGATTGCACCAATGGTGAGCAATTTGTTGTCAACGTGGACATTACTAGTCTTGGTAGTGCTGCCGCCTTAAACATTACTGATGACTATGGAAGTACTGCTCAGGCAGTAACGGTCACAGGATCATACGTCATGGGACCTTATCCAAATGGAACTTCAGTCCAAGTATTTACGACAAATAGCGCTGATGGCAATTGTTTAATAACAAGCCCTGTATTGACTCAAGCCATTTGTCCACCTGACAATGACATTTGCGCGACCGCCACAACTATTGAGTGCGGTGAAATCATGACCGGAAACACGTCTCAAGCGACATCTAACGGGGCGCCAACTGGTTTCTGCGGCACAGGATCAGGAGCACCAGGAGTTTGGTATACTTTTGAAGGAACGGACGAAATTATTACCGCTTCTCTGTGTGGCTCGAGCTACGATACTAAAATACAAATATATGAGGGAGACTGCAGCGCATTGAATTGTGTAATAGGTAATGATGACAGTTGCGGTTTGAATTCTGAAGTAGTATTTATTGCAGATGTAGGAACAACATATTATGTCTACGTTTATGGTTTTGGTTCTTCGACAGGGGATTATGAATTAATTCTTGGATGCGAACCTGTTCCAGATCCTCCAGTAAATGATGAGTGCTCAGGAGCCATTGTTCTAATCGCCAACGACGGTGAAGAGTGTGTAACATTCGAATCTGGAACTATCTACGGAGCGAGTGCTTCGGCTGAAGCCAACTCTTGCTTCGGAACAGACGATGATGACGTTTGGTTTAGCTTTGAAGCCGTTACCACTGACGCTGCTGTTACTCTTTCGAATATTGTTGGTAGTACAACAGATTTATATCATGTGCTGTACGAGGGTGATGATTGTTCTAACCTAACGCAATTGTATTGCAGTGATGATGAAAATAGTGTCGCAAATGGATTGACTGTTGGTGCAACCTATTTTGTACGTGTTTATTCCTATACCTCCAACCCACTTCAAAATGTCACCTTTGACATTTGTGTCTTTGCAGTACCACCTCCAGTCATTACAAGTACCAATTTGTACACTGCCGATGAGCTGGTCAGAGACATCCTGCTTGGCGGAGACGATTGTGGGCAAATCTTTAATGTTACTTCGTCAACTGGTTCTGACTTTGGTGATGTGAATGGAATTGGGTATTTCGACCGAAACGGTTCGTCTTGGCCTTTTGATAATGGTCTAGTTCTTTCCTCTGGAAATGTTGATGACATCACTGGTCCAGAATCCGGTACTATTTCTGATGGAGGATGGGATTGGCCTGGTGATTCCGATTTGGAAGCCAATGTTTCTACAGTTGACGCAGGAGATTCCAATAATGCCTCAATTGTGGAATTCGATTTCATTCCTGTTGTTGATTATATGAGTTTCGATTTTATTTTCGCTTCAGAGGAATATGGGACTTTTCAATGTGATTTCAGTGATGCCTTTGCTTTCTTGTTAACCTATCCCGATGGATCTGTACTCAATTTGGCAAAAGTACCTGGAACTGACGATGAGGTGTCTGTATTCAATGTCCGTGATGAAGCCTATAACGATTGGTGCGACTCAGTCAATCCAGAATGGTTTGACATGTACTATGGTGACGGAGGACAACCTCCATTGAGCGATCCTATAAATATCATTGGTTATACCAAAGTCATGACGGCAGCTGCTGAAGTTATACCAGGAGAATTATACCATATCAAGTTGGTCATAGCAGATGCATTAGATGATGCTCTGGACAGCGCTGTATTTATCGGTGGAGGTACTTTTAGAATTGGAAGCCCTGACCTTGGTGAAGACATCCTATTGAGTTCTGGAAATGCCAATTGCCAAGGAGAAGAAGTCATTGTTACAGCCTATGATTCGCCTGACCTGCAACCACCTAACTCCGTATTGACCTGGTATCAAGACGGTGTACTAATTGACGAAGCCACGGGCAATTTGTCTTGGGGAGTAACAGAGACAGGATACTATAGTGTTGGTGTAACAATCAACGGAACCACCTGTACCTTTGAGGACGAAGTCCTCATCGAGTTCTTCCCAGTTCCAGTAGTTGAAATGTCCGACGATAGTGTAGTGAAGTGTGCCAACGAAGACTTTGTTCTTGAAGCCATTGTGACTAATTTAAACACTGCATTCCCAGCCTTTGGAGATTTGATATATACTTGGTATGACGACGGCGAAGAAGTTCAAAGTGGTCCAAGCAGTACCTACACGCTTACTGCCGCTGAAGAAAGAGACGGTATGATTAGTGTGACAGTAACCGATTCGTCTACAGGTTGTGGTTCAGAAGCTACAGCAGAGGTAGCATTTTATGAGAATAGCTATTGTGTTGATATTCCTCAAGGACTGTCGCCAAATGGAGATGGAGTAAATGACTGCGTAAGTCTTGATCACTTAGACGCGGAAGAAGATATCGCAGAATTTGTTGTCTACAACAGATACGGAACCGAAGTATTCAGAAAGACGGAATACGTCAAAGAGTGGTGTGGAACAGATCAAAGCGGTGGTGAAATTCTTCCTGTTGGAACTTATTTCTATATCGTTACCTTTAGGTCTGAAAAGGATCCTATCCGAAGCTGGATTTATATCAATTATTAATTAAATATTTAAAAGACTATTATAATGAAAAATTTCTATAGCTTTTTGTTTTTACTAACTGCAGGATGGTGCATTCAGGCCCAACAGGATCCTCAGTACACCCAGTACATGTACAATATGAACGTGGTCAATCCAGCTTATGCCGGATCTGCCGAAGGGCTTACTTTTGGAGTGCTCTATCGCAGCCAATGGGTCGGATTTGATGGGGCACCAAAAACTTATACCTTCGCTGGTCATGCGCCAGTTGGAAATCGCGTAGGTCTTGGCATGTCGGTCATTTCCGATGAAATTGGTCCCGTAAAAGAAACCAACGCCTATGTCGACTTTTCTTATACCCTTCCAGTAGGAAATGTCACCAAATTGGCTTTAGGGGTTAAGGCAGGAGCTACCTTTCACAGTATTGGGCTCACAGGATTAACTTTAATTGACAGTAATGACCTGTTCTTTTCTCAAAATGTCAATGGAGCTACACCTAATGTGGGCGCTGGAGCCTATTTGTTTGTGCCCAACCAATATTATGTGTCCTTATCCATGCCCAACTTGTTGAATTCAGTCCATTTAGATGCCAACGGCACTCAAATGGGATCCGAAACTCAACACGCCTTTTTGGCTGCTGGATACGTATTTGATCTCAGCGCGAATTTCAAACTGAAGCCTCATGCCATGATGAAATACGCCTTTACCGCACCAGTAAGTGTTGACGTCAACGCCAATTTGTTCATGTACGATACCGTTGAAGTCGGACTGGGATACAGACTTGATGATAGTGTTAGCGCAATGATGAATTTTGTAGTCTCTCCAAACTTGCGGATTGGGTATGCCTATGATCACATTCAGTCAGACCTGAAAATAGATGCAAGCGCATCTCATGAGGTCTTTATGATTTTTGATCTGAACTTCCCTAGAAAAGTGTCAAGATCTCCTCGTTATTTCTAATTTAAAAACCTTGAAAATGACTATGAAACATTTCAATCTATTATTAATTGCCTTGACCATGAGCGCAAGCGGAGTCTTCGCTCAATCTCAGGCCACCAAACGAGCAGACAAACACTTCAGTCGTTTGGAGTTTGTAAAAGCCGCGGCGGATTATGAATCATTAGTGTCCAAAGGAAATGCCGACGCCTATGTGTATTCGCGTTTGGCCGATTGCTATTACAATGTATTCAACACCGTTGCTGCAGAGTCCTATTATGCCAAGGCATTAGAAACATCGGATGATCCAGAACTGAAATACAAGTATGCTCAAATGCTCAAGGCCAATGGCAAATATGACGCGTCGAATGCGGCCATGCGCGAATTTGCAAGCATGCGTCCTGGGGATCAGCGCGCAACCGCCTTTTTGGCCAACCCAAACTATATTCCAAGCATTGTGGGTGGAGGTCAAAAGTTCAATATTCAGAATCTCGATTTAAACACGGAAGGTTCCGACTTTGGAGGAACGCTTCAAGGAGGTAAGTTATATGTTACCTCGTCTCGAAACAATCAACGTCGCACTTATGGCTGGAACAACGAGCCTTTTCTCGACATCTATCAGTTTACCGCTTCGGATGATGGCAGTTATGGCGCTGAACAATTGATGGGGCCTACAGTAAACACTCAATACCACGAGGGAGTAGTTAGTTTTTCTCCTGACGGCAATACCATGTATCTTTCTCGCGAAAGCTACTATGAAAAAGAGTTTATCAAAGATTCATTGTCTCGCAATAAGTTTAGTGTTTTACAACTCTTTAAGTCAGAAAAACAATCCACAGGCTGGAGCGAAGCCACTCCTCTTTCTCTAAATAGTCAAACGTATTCGGTCAAAAATCCATCGGTAAGTGCTGATGGCAAAACCCTTTATTTTGCTTCTGATATGCCAAGTGGTTATGGCGGGTTTGACATCTACAAAGCTACAATCAACGCTGACGCAAGCCTAGGAGAAGCAGTAAATCTTGGTCAAAGAGTTAACACTGAAGGGCAGGAGATGTTTCCTTTCAGCAGTGCTTCTGGAACCTTGTATTTTTCATCTGACGGACATTTGGGACTTGGAGGTTTAGACGTGTTTTTTACCACCGACATTGGGGGTAAAATGACGAAAATTCGTAGTGCAGGGGTTCCCGTAAATTCGGCTGCTGATGACTTTGCCTTTCATTTGGATGAATCCAATGGAACAGGTTTTGTTTCATCCAATCGTCCAGGAGGTAAAGGAAGCGACGATGTATACGCTCTCAAGCAATTGGAGCCAGTTTGCGATGTCAATGTTGTTGCTACAGTGAAAGATGCCGTAACAGGTGCAATTTTGACTGGAGCCTTAGTAAGTCTGCGTGATGGGGACGACAATTTAGTTTACACGGCTACCACGGATGACAATGGTCAAGTGACATTTGATTTGCCTTGTGATGTCAATTCAAAATTGCAAGGAAGCATGACCGACTACGAAAATGGCAGCCTTGATTTGGACGGCTCTTATGAAGAAACGGTTGCAGTTGACCTCAACCTCAACCCAATTGACAACCTCATTGTTGGTGATATGGTAGTGCTAAACCCAATCTATTTTGACTTTGACAAATCGAACATTACGGCTAAAGCCGCATTCGAATTGGACAAGTTGGTTGCGGTAATGCAAAAGTATCCACAAATCAAAATCTATGCAACCTCTCACACCGATCGCAGAGGTTCAGATTCATACAACGTGAGACTTTCGGATCGTCGTGCCAAAACAACTGTGCAATACGTCATCTCTAAAGGTATAGATGAGTCCCGAATCGAAGGGGTTGGCAAAGGAGAGACTGAACTTAAAGATGATTGTACAAGTTGTACCGAAGCTCAGCACCAAAGCAATAGACGCTCAGAATTCAAAATTATAGAAGGAAATCCTAAACAGTAATCTTCTACTTAGCTATTCAAGAAGCCCAGTTCAAATGAACTGGGCTTCTTTTTTGACTCATTTAACCAATACATTGTCCAACTCAAAAGTGGAAGCCGCAGAAGAAGTCGATTTATATTTAAATGCAACATAAAGTTGCGAACCTGAAGCCGCAGACACATCGACCTCACCTGAGTCAGTCCAAGAAGACCAACTGCCCGTGTTGGTGTCCAAAACTGCTGACAATGGAATCCAATTGCCATCGGTGTTGGGATTGCCCTCACTATAGTTTGTGCTCATAAAAAGCTCCAAGTCAGGTCCTGCATAGCGTTTTACGGTTTGAAAGGTTAGCGTAGCTGCGGAGGCTGATGTCATGTCAATGGCCTTAGTGATCAGCCAATCTTCGTTAACCACTGCTCCTCCCGAAAAGCCAGACATCACAACACTCGGCCCAGGATTGCCAAAGCTCGTTACTTCCCAAGTTTGATCGGCCGTTACACTATAAGTCGTCCATTTGTTCAAATTAGAATTTGAAAAATCATCAACAAATAAAGGGTCGCAACGCAAACCGTCTGCCGAAAAGTCACCTTTGTCGTTCAGCACCAAAACCATATTTTCGCCATAGTAGTCCTTAGTGATAACTCCACTGATGTTAACGGATCCGTCCATGGGGAGTTGATCTTGTTTAAAATCGGCAAATGCACTCGTTTCGAGTAAAAAGGTATTCGATTCGTCACAACTTTCTATGGGACGCTGGGTGTCGTAATCATCCATTGGATCGACAAAGAATTGCCCATCTAAGGTTATTGGGAATTGCGCGTGAACAAATGAAACGCGTAGCCCTACGTGCGAAGAATTGACCGCTGAAATTGGTACAACCGGGAATCTTTAATGCTCATTTTTTAGTGACTCGAAAAGACCCGTGCAAAGGCTATCCGTTTCAGAGCTTCAATGGCTCAGAATTTACAGGGGGGTTTAGCGACCACTCCCCAGCCTGTGTCTATCTGATTAAAGAGCAGCGTTACGACAACCAAGCGTCCCAAGGAATGCGGGAAAGAAGCAATACGAGTCCCAAACCATAGCCAAGGGCAATCGTTCCAAATTTAGACTTGGACAACCGCTTTTTCTTGTGTTTGGAGTAGGCGATGGTAATAATGGCTAGTGCTAAAATATTGACAAAAGGATGTTCTACCAAATAGAGTCGATTTATAGGGTCGACCATGACACCTCTCATGCCCAGCTCAGACCAAAGCGCCATTCTTGGGGAAATAGCATACAAAATTAATCCTATCAATAATTGAATGTGAGATACAATAAGACCGAATAAGGCGAATCTAAAATTCTTAGCTTCAAACGGCTGATCACGGAAGTATCCAACTGCTGCCGTCAATACGCCTACAATAAGAACAATAAGGACTACATAGGCCAAATAAGAGTGAATATTTTGAAGAATTGAATACATAAGTGCTGTTTTAAATGTTCCAAGTAAAAGTAATAAATAATAGGTATAAAAAAACCCCGCCATTTTGGCGGGGTTTTAATTTCATAGAAAATCTTAGGACTAGAAAGCGTATCTCAAGCTTGCATTCCAAGTAGTTCCATTACCTAGGAAATAACCATAAGCATCCTTTTGATTGACATAATTCTTGTCAAAAAGGTTATAAATATTACTGCGGAAAACCAAGTCTTGACCAGAAAGTTGGAATTTGTAAGTCCAACCTAAATCGAATAACTCATACGAGTTCAATTTTTCTGACTGGTAAGGTGTACCGTCAAGACCAGATTCAACAACATCCGCTACGTCAACAAATCCATAAAAATCTGAATAAGCATTTAACTGAGCGTCAACTGAAAACTTCTCGTTGACTTTATAAGTAGCCCCAAATCCAAATGACGTCTGAGGTGCTTGTCCAACTTTAACGTCAGTTAACTGCAATTCTCCTTGTTCAGCTAAAATTTGACCAGTTCCATCATCTTCCCAAACTTGGTATGGCGTAGACTCGTTGTATTTCCAGTTACCAAAAGAACCAAAAACATTAAAGGTAATGTCAGAAGCGAATGGTCGGTAATCAACTTCAAATTCTAAACCATTATGAACTTGGTTCACACCACTAAAACGGTAGAAAGTATCAATACCTGTTACTTCATCGGTACCACCGAAGAACTCTAAGTATCTGTTACCCCATTTAGTGCTGTAAACGTCTAGATTCACACGGAATCCGTCAACTTCGTAACGATATCCTGCTTCTAAACCAGAAATTCTTTCGTTTTGAACGTCGCCATTATTAACGAGCTCATTACTATTTCTTACGTCTGTGAAGATGTTGTCAAGAAATGGCTGGCGAGAATATTTTCCTGCATTGAAGAAAAATGAACTGTTGTCTGTAAGATTAAAAGACATTCCTGCCTTCAAATTATAACCCAATTTTTCTACTTTTTCAGAATCTCCAGGGCCTCTAAACTCAGCACCACCCATTCTTTGGTATGATTGCGTAGATAAAGCACCTTGAACAAACATAGTGTAATCATCTGATGCGTATTCTACTTGACCAAAACCACCTAAGTAATTAATTGTTTCAGAGTAGTTATAACTGTATCTCTGAGAATCATCGGCAAAATCAAACAATGCAGACCAAGGGTTAGCCGCGAAAGAATCAGTGATAACATAATCAGATGGACGTGTTGTCCCGAAACTATCATTATATCCATTAAGCCCGATAAAGTCTTCAATTTGACGGAAATGATCACCAGTGTAAGTTCTGAAATCAAAACCTACATTGTAAGTGAACGCACTGCCGTTATCAATCTTTAAGTTAGATACTAAACCGTACCAGTTGTGATTATTTACAGAAGATCTTCTTAAGTATCCTGAACCAAATGTTCCATTACCATTAACGTCAGAGTTAGCGATGTTATTTTCCTCGATAGCGTCAAAATTAATTTCATCATTATCAAAACGAATACGGTTTGAACTAGATCCTAGGTTTCCTGTTCCACCTCCACGACCCCAAGAGGCGTAAAGTACAGTGGAAAGATCCATGCTATCGTTGATTTCGTAATCCCAGTTAAGGTTAGCAATTGGTTTGTGGTAATAGTTACGTCTTTCTGAAAAACGTTCTCCATTATACCAACCAATGTTTGAATTTGTAAGTTCACCAAATTCTTCGTAGGTCGCTCTACTTTTCGAGAAGTTTTGGTGGTGCCATTGTGGCGCACCAGTAATTAAAAAGTTAAAGTTACTACGTTCGCTGGCTTTGTAACCAAGAGAAAAGAAATAATTCTGTCCTTGTCCTTGAGTACCGTTAGCAAACTTTCTGTCAGCCTGCCAGTGGTCAATCAATAAGGAGTAAGCCCATCCACTTTCTTTCAAACCTGAATCATAAGCAGCAGTTGTTTTGAAGTAACTTCCATTTCCAGAAAGAAATCTTACATATCCACCTTCTTTTTTATCAGTTGTTTTAGAAACAATGTTGATTGTTCCACCCACAGAAGAAATAGCTAATTTAGATGACCCCAAACCACGTTGAATCTGCACTGCATTTGCAACGTCAGACATCCCTGACCAGTTTGACCAGTACATTTTGCCATCTTCCATACCGTTAATAGGCTGACCATTTAATAAGAAAGCTGTGTTCGACTGAGAAAAACCACGCGTAAACATTTGACTATCGCCAAATCCACCAGCTTGGTTAGAAACGTATACTGAAGGTGAATTTTTCATCACTTCAGTAAATTCTACGTTACCAACACCTCTAGCTTGAATTTCTGCAGCACGTATTGTAGATACAGCAACTGGTGTTTTACGATCATCGGCTAAATCAATAATACCTGATCCAATAACAATAACTGCATCCAGTGAATTGCTTTCTAGAGATACTGTCCCTAAATCTACAGAACCATTGAATGAAAATGTCATTGGCGCATATCCTACATAAGAAACAACCAATGAGCCAGAAGCCGCGTCGGTTGTTAGCGTAAATTGACCGTCGAAGTTAGTCACTGTTCCAATGGCAGTTCCTTTCACTACAACAGTAGCGCCGGGTAATGGCGCGTCCATTTCAGCGTCATATATAGTACCCGTCACAGTAGTCTGCGCGGCAATGGTCGCTGAAACAAATAATACCCCTAGAAAAAGTAATTTTTTCATTTGATTTTTTTGGTTTTTGTTAAACAGTGCAAAGTTACTTAAAGTTCTACTCAAACCGTTAATTAAATGTTAACATTATTACCCGTCAATTGTTAATTAATTGCAGGGCTATAAGTTAGATTAAAAATTAATGGTTTAAAAACATTAAAGAACGCAGAGTTCATAAGTTCAAGGGGGAAACTGGCCGAAACATTGTTCAGCTTAACTGAAAGTCACAAAAACATAATGAATTAGCCCTTGTACCGCTTCATCAGCTGAAGGGTTGAAGCATCATGAACAGATGCTTTTAGATTTTCAAAATCAGACAAGACGCTCGATGCCAATTGCTTGCCTAGCTCTACTCCAAATTGATCATAACTGTAGATGTTCCAAATCACCCCTTGAACAAAAATTTTGTGTTCATACAAAGCAATGAGTTGTCCCAAGGATCTTGGGCTCAATCGGTCGATAAGCAAAGTGTTGGTCGGTCGGTTGCCTTCAAATACTTTGAAGGGTGTGGTTGTATCTCGAGAGTCTTCAATTCCTGTCTTATGACCCAAGACTTGTTCTTTAGTTTTGCCTACCATCAAGGCTTCCGTTTGAGCAAAAAAGTTAGCCATAAGCTTGTCCTGATGTTCTTGGTTTTGATACAAACTTTCCTTAAACCCAATGAAATCGCAGGGAATCAGCGTGGTCCCTTGATGAAGGAGTTGAAAAAACGCATGTTGAGAATTGGTTCCAGGCTCTCCCCAAACCACCGACGAAGTGCGATAAGTAACCCTATTACCATTGCGATCGACATATTTGCCGTTACTTTCCATGATGGCCTGTTGTAAATAGGTCGCAAATTGATTGAGGTATTGAGAATATGGGATCACGCCTTCGGTCTGAACGTCGTGAAAATTGATGTACCAAGTACTCAAGCAAGCCATTATCACAGGCATGTTGTTGTCAAAGGAGGTGGTTCTAAAATGTTTGTCCATGGCCCCAGCTCCTTCTATTAGAGATTGGAAATGATCGTAACCAACAGCCAAAGCAATGCTTAGTCCAACAGCGCTCCACAGCGAAAACCTGCCGCCAACCCAGTCGTTCATCGGAAATATATTGTCCGATTCTATACCAAAGCTAGTCACCTTTTCGATATTAGTTGAAACGGCTACAAAATGTTTTGACACCGCTGCTACTGGAGCAGACTTCAAAAACCATTGTCGCGATGTAGTGGCATTTGTCAAGGTTTCCTGAGTCGTAAATGTCTTGGACACAACGACAAACAAGGTGGTTTCTGGATTGAGGTCCTTTAGAGTTTGGAAAACATGATCCCCATCAACGTTAGAAATAAAATGCACATTGAGGTGGTTGCGATAGAATCCCAAGGCATCGACAACCATTGCTGGCCCCAGATCCGAACCGCCAATTCCAATATTGACGACATCCGTAAAAGCCTTTCCCGTGTATCCAGTGGCTAGACCAGAAATCACGTTATTCGAAAAACTTTTCATTTTTGCCTTTACAGCCTCAATTTCTGGCAAAATGTTTTTGTCATCAACGAGAATCGGATCTTTGGAGTCTGTCCTTAAAGCCGTATGCAACACAGCCCTTCCCTCAGTTCTGTTTATGATTTCTCCAGAAAATTGAGCCTCAATGGCTTCCTTGAGTTTGACCTCATCGAGGAGTCCAAGTAGCAAATCTTTGGTCTTATCATTGATCCAATTCTTAGAATAATCCAAAAACATTCCATCCCATTCTAAAGAGAAAGCCTTTGCCCGAGAAGGATTTTCAATAAACTCTGATTTTAAATCAAAACTACTCATCTCAGCCGCATGCGCATCGAGCGCCTTCCAGCTTGAAGTTAGGCTAGGGTCAATATTGTATAATGGCATAATTATTTGGTATTTGATGCCAACGAAGCAAGTTTTTCTGATGGCATTGGAATGCTGTCCAATCGTTTTTTCAAGGGAGCAATAAAGGCTTTGTATTGGTCCATAAGATGGTCAGGAACTTGTTTAGATTGAGGCAGTTTTTCTTTTAGTGGATCTACTTGAACGCCATTTTTCCAGAATCTGTAGCACACGTGAGGCCCACTGGTATTACCCGTCATCCCAACATAACCAATCACTTGACCTTGTCTCACCGATTGGCCTTCTCTGACATTTCTGCTTTTCATATGAAGGTATTGGGTACTGTAGGTTCTGTTGTGTTTGATTTTTACGTAATTGCCATTGGCGCTAGTAAAGCTTGACTTTTCCACTACTCCATCTGCGGTAGCTAAAATTTCTGAGCCGATTGGGGCAGCAAAATCAGTCCCCTTGTGAGGTCGCACCTTATTGCCATAAAAGGCAATTCGTCTGTTCAGATTGTATCGAGAGGAAATTCGACTAAATTGGACGGGAGACTTCAAAAAGGCGCGTTGTAAGCTCTTAGCACTCTCATCGAAATAGGTAGTGCTGTACTCGGATCGTGGGACTCCATCGTAATTGAAGGCATAAAAAACACGGCCACGATGTTTGAAAAGTGCTGCTTGAATGCGATCGATACCGCCATAGACCGAGTCGTCTATGATGCGCTGGTCATAAATGATTTTGAATTCATCGCCCTCTTGCAATCTAAAAAAGTCTATGGTCCAAGCATAGATATCCGACATCTCATTGATCAACTGATAAGGCAATCCTAGTCCATCCATCGTCTCAGACAAACTGTTATTGATGGTTCCCGCAGCGACTTTGGTTTCAATCCGCACTGGCCTTTGTTCAACATAAGGGTCGTTTTCGTCGTCCAATTGGATGACCACATATTCCAACTTATTGGGCTGATAGATAAAACACTGAGGTTCTTGAAGCGAATCGTCTGTCCGCAGCAAGGTGAAAGGTTTTCCAGCCACCAAACGCCCAAGATCGAAAGTGCCTTTGGTTTTATTGACAATACTTTGAATTTCGGGGTAGCCCATTCTGTAGCGTTCCAAAATGGTACCAAAACTATCCCCACTTTTTACAGTGTCGTGAACTACGTTGTAAGCGTTGATGTTGAATCCAAATTCATATTGTGGGGTCAACTCGGCATTTTCTATCTCTTCATAAACGTCATGCTCTTCAGGAGAGCTAGATAAAGACAAGGTCAAAACAACCACAAATATCCCTAGGGCAGCTAAAATGACCGCATATTTTTTTGGAAAATTGTTAAACATCTACACCCCAGTTTTCAATTTCGTTATCCGTCCAAAGTTGAGGAAAAAATATGCGTTTTTGGTATTTTGGATGCATATATTTTTTCCAATCGCTTCCTCCTGTAGCCTCTCCAGCTTTGCCATCGCCCTCAATATAGTATTTGGCTGTGTTATAATGCGCCATGACCCAAGTGATATTTACTGTACGGTCATAATGTCTCATGGTATTGACCAAGGCGCTGTTTTGTTGGTCTGCCTCAGGCAGAGATTTAAACCGCGACCAAAGGTTTTTAGTGTTATAAAAACTCATGCGTTCGAGTAAATCGTCTTTGTATCTGTCCTCGAAATTTTTGAGTAAAATACTCTTTTTGCCCGTTTTATAGTCCTTCCCTGCGGCCTGCCAATACATGTGCTCAAAAGCGTATTCATAAGGAGTATTGCGATCGATGTTTTGTCTAAAACGCAAGTCAATCAAATTGATTAACTCGGTTGAGGCCAATTCAATGTATCGATATTGAACACTTTGAAATCCGCTGGCTGGAGTCAAAGTATGCCTAAACTGCTCATATTGCTTTGGATCCATTCCGTCTCTCATGATGGTGAAAGAAGTGGTCAACATGTCAAAATAGCGACTCGCCCTAGACAGTTTTTCTTCAAAAAAAATAGCCGATAGATTTTTTTGCTCGGCTACTTGTTTGAGTTCCCAAAGGATTAATTTGAAAAGTAATTCGTTGATTTGATGATAGGTGATAAAAACCATTTCATCGGGGAACACCGTTCGTTGGGTTTGCAGATTGAGCAAGACGTCTGTTTGAACGTAGTCCCAATAGGTCAGTAATTTGGCATGTTGCAGTCCTTCCAAAAAGGGCTCAGCGTCTCGACCAACAGCCTTGAATTTGGCATCAAGGCCATCCAGCAATTCTTCTCTTCTGTTAGAATCTGACATTTAGAATACTACTTCAAATGAATGTTTAAGTCCTTTGAACGCCACCAAATCGGCACGAACGGATCCTACTCGGAGATCGGCTTTCACTCGAAGCGGGATTCGATTTTTGTCGGCACTAACCCAAATGGTGATGCTTTCTTCTGCTCGAAACACCCGATCAGCCTTAACCAATGGTCTGAACAAGTAGGTTTTGACTCTACCAAATTCGGTTTCTATAATTTCTTCCCCCAAATACCGTAATTTGAATTCTTCTAGATCGTTATCAAAAAATAACGGAATAGTAACCTCCATGTTGTCCTTGGGTTCGATGCCATTATAGAAATTTCTCAAATAATAGTAAGCCGAAATCAAATCTTGAGTTTTTGGTGCAATTCGCGAAGTAGTGGTTTGTCCAGTTTCGTTGTCGGTTAGTTTGGCCTCTAATTTTTGGTGGTCATAATTGATGACCACATCTTTGGTATAACCGCCTTCGTTAATCTTCCTGATGAATTTGTAGGGCAGTCCTGTTACTTGGTCAACATAACTTTCATACAGATCTTCTACATTAAAAAACCATTTGATAGCACCCGTCGTAACCCCCTTCCCCACAATATGGTAGACTGGTTTATTGTTCAATTTGGTTTCTTTTACCGACAGAGTAGCATCGCCTGCCTTGAGCCAGCCGCTGTAACTCATTTTGAACTTAAACCATTCCCCATCTTGAAAAACCTCTGACTGCGCCCACGACAGTTGATAGGTCAACAATACTAATGCTATAATCCTCTTGCTCATTGACATTCGTTTAATTTAACTTGGAAGCAAGAAGTATTCCAAAAAATATTTTGATCCCTATAATGTCCCACGCTGCGCTTGTTCTCGTTCAATTGATTCAAAAAGTGCTTTAAAGTTTCCTGCTCCAAACCCCCGAGCTCCCATTCGTTGAATGATTTCAAAAAACAAAGTTGGCCGATCCTGAATAGGCTTAGTAAATATTTGAAGCAAATAGCCTTCCTCATCCGCGTCTACTAAGACAGAGAGCTGCTGAAGCTCTTTGATGTCTTCTTTAATCATGTGATTATGAGCCCCTAGTCGGGCGGGGATCGAGTCGTAATAGGATTGTGGCGGCGGAGGCAAAAACTCTACACCCCTCTCTTTAAGGGCTTTAACGGTTCCAACAATGTCATTTGTTGCTACCGCTATGTGCTGAACACCAGGGCCTTCGTAGAAATACAAATATTCCTCAATTTGGGATTTCTTCTTGCCTTTGGCTGGTTCATTGATGGGGAATTTAATCCTTCCATTGCCATTGCTCATCACCTTGCTCATTAAAGCCGAATATTCGGTGTGTATTTGCTTGTCGTCAAAGCTCAAGAAATTGACAAATCCCATGACGTCTTCATACCATTTTACCCATTGATTCATTTCACCCCATCCAACGTTTCCAACCATGTGGTCAACGTATTTTAATCCTATTGGCGATGGGCGATAACTGGGATTCCAAGCCTTAAATCCAGGCAGAAATAATCCTTTATAATTACGACGCTCAACAAAGACGTGAACAGTATCGCCATAGGTATGGATTCCCGCTCGAACAACGCTGCCATTTTCGTCTGATTCTTCTAGGGGTTCAAAAAAAGATTTGGCGCCCCTTTTGACCGTTTCTGCATAAGCTTGTCGCGCGTCTTCTACCCATAAGGCGATGACCTTAACACCATCTCCGTGTTTATTGAGGTGATCTTGAATTGGAGAATCGCTGGTCAAAGGAGTGGTCAAAACCAATCTGATTTTTTCCTGTTGCAAGACATAACTGGTTCGATCTTTTGATCCCGTTTCCAAGCCAGAATAAGCCAAAGGTTGGAATCCAAAGGCGGTTTGATAATAGTGCGCCGATTGCTTAGCGTTTCCAACATACAATTCGACATAATCTGTGCCCAGAAGAGGCAAAAAATCTTGGGCTTCTTCAAAAATTTTGTCTAATCCGAATTCAACGGGACTTACATTTTTACTCATATTATTTAGATTTGGGTTCAAGCCAGGATTGAAAATAGGTGCCGTCCGACATTTTCAAAGCGGCTTCGGTTACTTGCAAAGGTTTGAAAGTGTCGACCATAACGGCCAATTCATCAGTCTTTGTTTGTCCAATACTTCTTTCCATGGCTCCCGGATGAGGCCCATGGGGAATGCCCGCAGGATGTAAGGAAATATGTCCCGGTCCAATGTCGTTTCTGCTCATGAAGTCCCCATCGACGTAATACAAGACTTCATCGCTGTCGATGTTACTGTGATTGTAAGGTGCAGGAATCGCTTCGGGATGATAGTCGTAAAGTCTTGGCACAAAACTGCAAACCACGAAAGCGCTTGTTTCAAATGTTTGATGCACTGGTGGCGGCTGGTGCACCCGACCAGTGATGGGCTCAAAGTCGTGAATGGACAAGGCATAGGGATAGTTAAAACCATCATAGCCAACCACGTCGAATGGATGGGTGGCATAAACCATGTCAAACATCAGTCCTCCTTTTTTGAGTTTAATCGTGAATTCCCCGACCTCGTCATGAGTCTCCAAGGAATTAGGCTGCCGAATATCTCTTTCACAAAACGGAGCATGTTCCAAAAGCTGTCCAAACCAATTGCGGTATCTTTTTGGCGTATAAATGGGATGAAAAGATTCTACGATGAATAATCTGTTGTCTTGAGTGTCAAAATCTATCTTGTAGATCATTCCTCTTGGAATGATGAGATAATCGCCATATTTAAAATCCAAATTACCCATATGGGTTCTCAATTTTCCAGATCCCTTATGGATGAAAATCATTTCGTCGGCGTCGGCATTCTTATAGAAATAATCCGATGTTTTCTGTTGAGGCGCTGCCAAAATAATATGACAATCGCTATTGACTAAAATTGGTGTTCGGCTCTCTAAGTAATCAGCTTTTGGGGCTAGTTCAAACCCTTTTAAACGGAGGGAATGCATGTTTACTTTTTTGGCGATTTTGGGTTGACAATCCACTCCCTCACCAATGCTTTTCACTTGAGTTGGACGGTGAACGTGGTAGGAATTAGACGACATTCCGTCAAATCCTATGGTGCCAAAAAGCTGTTCATAGTAATAGCCCCCTTTCGGATTCCTAAAAATAGTATGCCGTTTGTGCGGCACCTCACCCAGTTTGTGATAAAATGGCATGTTCTTAATTTAAAATTTTTGTGAATTTGAGGTCAAACAAATATCGAAAAAAAAAAGGGAAGAGCGCATATTTAAAACCAAAAACCAAAGTTTACCATCCAAAGGCTTTCATGCAGCTTAGGCTCATAGCTATAGGTAAATTCCACTGGCCCTAAAAAAGAATCTAAGGCATAAATTGTAGCAAAACCCGTATGGCTAGGCATGGTTGCCCATTTGCCTGATGTCCACAGCTGATCGTCGACATGACCCCCGTTGGCCAAAACTTTGAAATGGTGGCGGTTATAGAAATTGTAGTCCAGCACAAAAGTAGCTTTCACAAAATCCCCTCCGATTAACGACAAGGGCCTATAGCCATAAAAAGGGAGGTAGTTGTTGACCTGATTGCGAACGTTTCCTCCAAGGCCGAAATTGAGAAATTGAATTGGATTTTTGCCAAGAGAGAATCCACCAGAGGTGCTTATAGTGGCAGACAATTTGTTGGCGAGTTTCCAACTTTTGCCAATATACCCGTGAGCCGTTAAAAACGGCTCAAATCCATCTGAGGTACCAGACACAAACCAATCCGCTTTGCCTTCAAACTGAACCCCTTGTGTGGGGAAATACTTGCTGTCTAGATTGTCAAAATTCAGCATCCCATTCAAACTGAACAAATCATTATTGATAAACACCAAAGGAGCGTCATTTTCCAATTCAGAAATGGTTTGAGAAGCAATTTTTAGCCGTCTGTGTTGCGCCCCAATAGTCAATTTGAAATCCTTTGGAAAAAGTGTTTGAAGGTAAAATGTGTTGGTAAATTGATTCACATCAACCAAGATAGATCTTACCCCATCCAAAACTTCATAACCAGGGGCAAATTCATTAGGATTTACAGAAGACTGAAAGCTGTCGAACCGAGTGCCTAGTCCAATACTCCAATAAAATCCTTTGTCAATATAGTATTCAAAATTATACCGCAGGTTTTCTCCCAAAATAAAGTCGAGCGACAGCACGTCGTTTTTGAGTAAGGCTTGTTTTTGAGTGATATTGACTAAGGCTGCACTTTTGAACAACTGGTCGTAGTGAAGTCCCATTCTAACTAATAGGTTTTTTTTGCTTTCTTCAGGAAAAACCCACAACTCATAACCTTCTTTTTGAGGTCTGAATTCATAAAAAAATCGTTCAAAGTTATTGGTCGCCATCAAATTATTGACTCCCTTTCCAAAATCGTTCAGAGCAATTTTTTGAGCTGCTTTCAATTTCATCTTCCCGAGGATATAACTGCGAGGATATTTCTGATTGCCAACCATGACAATTTTTTTTATATCAACGGAATCTGGAGACACAACTTTTTGCATGGACTTAGTGCGCGGAAATCGCAGAGCAAATTTTTCTAACTCAACGATTGAATTCTTAGCTGCAACCTCACCCTTAACTAAAATGGAGTCCGCATTTGAAAAATCAATGACGGAGTAGTCTTGTACCTTGGGATTGATGTAGAGGTCGGTTATAGAAATTAACCCCTCCATTTGATACTGGGTTCGGTAGTTGTTGATTTGAGCAATAATGGCCGTAGCTGAATTCAATTTCTCTCTGTCCGCCAATTCGTTTTGCACATCTGCCCCAATGACTACTTCAATCCCCTTGGCTCGAAGTGCATCAATAGGATAATTGTCAACCACTCCGCCATCAATATACAATCGGCCATTAATATTAACCGGTTGAAGTAGTGTTGGGAATGCTGCGCTAGCACTGATAGCTTGGGCCAAATTTCCTGAATCAAAAACAACACCCTCTCCCGTTTCGATGTCCGTAGCGACGCACAAAAAAGGAATTGGCAGCTGGTCAAAGGATCTGATATGACTGACATGAAGTGTCATTTTTGTCAATAAATTGAACACATTTTGACCCCTAGAAACAGCCTCTGGCAAGTGGAGTTTAAAATTGTCAAACGGTAAGGTAACCGCATATCTTTCATCAATTCCCCTTTCGTAGAATGTTTTTGAAGATCTTGGCAATCGATCGTTAATTAAGGTATCGAAATCGGTCTGTTTCAAGTAGGCCTCCAATTGTCTTGCAGAATAGCCCGAAGCGTATAGTCCTCCAACTACTGCCCCCATACTGGTCCCAGCTATGTAATCTACTTGTATTCCAAGACTGTCGATAACTTTGAGAACACCAACATGTGCCAACCCTTTTGCGCCACCACCACTCAAAACCAATCCCAACTTAGGAGGTTCTTGCGAGTAGAGCTGACAAGCGATAAAAAAGAACAGGACTAGCCTAAATATTCTCATCAGTTATGGGGTTGAAATGGTGATAAATTTTCTCCGCTTTTGTTGGTCCAATTACTGGCTCAAGTTCGTCAATTTTAGCGAAAGAAACACGTTTGACAGATTTAAAATGTTTGAGCAAAATCTCAGCGGTCTTGGAGCCAATGCCCGGTACGTCCCATAAAGTTGTTTGAAGTGATTCGTTAATGCGTCGCCCTCTGTGATGAGTTATTCCAAATCTGTGTGCCTCATTTCTCAGTTGTTGAATAATCTTTAGAGACTCGCTTTTCTTATCCATGTACAATGGAATAGGATCTTTTGGAAAATATATTTCTTCGAGCCTTTTGGCAATCCCAATGATGGCCACCTTGCCCCGCAATCCTAATCGGTCCAAACTCTTTAATCCCGCGCTCAATTGGCCTTTCCCGCCATCAACCACAATAAGTTGTGGAAGATCTTGCTTTTCGTCCATCAATCGCTTGTATCTCCGATAAACCACCTCTTCCATGGACGCAAAATCATCGGGACCTTCTACTGTTTTGATATTGAAATGTCTGTAATCCGATTTACTGGGCTTACCGTTTTTAAAAACAACACAAGCAGCAACAGGGTTGGTCCCTTGAATGTTTGAATTGTCAAAACACTCAATATGACGGGGTTCAACAGTCAGGCGAAGGTCTGATTTCATTTGAGCCATAATGCGGTCGGCATGGCGATCGGGTTCAACCATCTTAATCTGTTTGAAACGCTCCATTCTATAGTAGGTGGCATTGCGCCGCGACAGATCTACCAAATGCTTTTTATCACCAACCTGTGGAACGGTGATTTTCAATTCTTCTCCTAGATCTAATGGAAATGGTAGATAGAGCTCATTGGACTCCAATTCAAATCGGTTTCGCAATTCCACGATTGCCAAAGCGAGCAAAGTCTCGTCGTCTTCATCCAATTTCTTTTTGATTTCTAAGGTATGTGACCTGATGATTGCCCCAAAAGAAACCTGAAGAAAATTGACATAGGCATGGGTAGAGTCGCTGACAATGCTAAACACATCAACGTTTGTAATCTTAGGGTTTACAATAGTCGATTTGCTCTGGTAGTTTTCGAGGGTGTCAATTTTTTCTTTGATGCGTTGCGCTTCCTCATACTTCATTTCCTGAGCAAGGCGTGTCATTTCGGCTCTGAAGTTTTGAATTGCCGATCCAAAATTTCCTTTCAAAATATCTGCAATGGCATTGATTTTCAATTGATACGACTCCTCAGATTCCAAATTCTCACAAGCCCCTTTGCAATTGCCGAGGTGATACTCCAGACAAACCTTGTATTTCTTAGCGGCTATTTTCGATTCCGACAAATCGAAATTACAATTCCTCAATCCGAACAAATCTTTGATCAATCCCAGTAGAGTTTGCACAGTTTTGCCACTAGTGTAAGGTCCAAAATACTTCGACCCATCGTTGATCATTCTTCTGGTCGAAAACACTCTTGGGAAACGTTCCTTTTTAATACAAATCCAAGGATAGGTTTTGTCATCCTTGAGAAGCACATTATAGCGAGGTCTGTTTTCTTTGATGAGGTTGTTCTCGAGGAGCAAAGCATCCTTCTCGGAAGTGACAACAATATGCGTCACTCGGACTATTTTTCGCACTAACGCTCGTGTTTTGCCACTTTGCTGCTGCTTGGTAAAATAGGATCGTACTCTTTTCTTTAAGTTTTTTGCCTTCCCAACATAAATCAACTGGTCGTTAGCATCAAAATACTGATACACCCCAGGGGATTCGGGTAGTGTTTGAAGCTGTATTTCTAAAGCACTAAAGGTCATTGTTCAAAGATAGCCGTTTTGAGGGAATCCTGAGATTGCTTAAAAAATTAACCCCCATCCGCCAAAGAGCTTTGGTGTTCAAATTTAACTATATTTGGCTCCTAATAAAGAACTAATGAATTTAGTCATTTTGTCCCAAAATGAGCGGCTCTATTCTACTCGAAGATTGGTAGAAGAGGCAGAAAAAAGGGGACACTCCGCCGAAGTAATTGATCCATTAAAATGCGATTTGATCATCGAGCAAGAACATCCTGCAATCTATTACAGGGACAGGTATCTAACGGATGTAGACGCTGTTATCCCCAGAATCGGTAACAGTCTTACTTTCTACGGCTGTGCCGTTGTGCGTCAATTTGAAATGATGGGCGTTTTTACAACCGTTCGATCGGAAGCCATTATCAAATCGAGGGATAAATTGCGATCATTGCAATTGTTGACAAAAGCTGGCGTTGGAATGCCAAAAACCGTTTTCACAAACTATTCCCGTGATGTGGAAGAGGTGATTCAGAGAGTTGGTGGCACACCAGTTATCATCAAATTGTTGGAAGGCACACAAGGTTTAGGTGTTGTACTGGCCGAAACTGTCAATGCTGCTACTTCTGTTCTTGAGGCGTTCAATGGCCTTGAAGCGAGAGTCATTGTTCAGGAATTTATTGCTGAGGCAAATGGAGCCGACCTCAGAGCCTTTATTGTAGATGGACAAGTCGTTGGGGCCATGATTCGTCAGGGAAAACCGGGGGAATTCAGATCCAATTTGCACCGAGGCGGTACAGCCAACTACGTCAAACTTTCTCCAGAAGAAATCTCATTGGCTGTAAAAGCAGCTCAAGCACTCAAACTTCCTGTTTGTGGTGTAGATATTTTAAGATCCAATCGGGGGCCGCTATTGATGGAAATCAACTCCTCTCCTGGGCTAGAGGGTATTGAGGCCGCTTCAGAAAAGAACATTTCTAAAAGTATTATAACATTTATTGAACGCAATTTGAGATGAGCCCAAAGTCAAGACGCTTTGTTATTCTGGGCACCGAAATTATGCCTGGTGAAAAAGTTGAACTCAATTTCAGCTTAGCAAAGTTGCATTCTAGAACATCTGTTAGCGTACCTATTTTAGTCAATCGATCAAAAAAGCCTGGGCCTACTGTGCTCTTTACAGCGGGCATCCACGGTGACGAGGTGAGTGGAGTAGCCATCATCCGTGAACTCATTGCCAGTAAAGTCAATCAACCTCTCATTGGAACAGTGATTTGCATCCCAGTCATCAATATATTTGGGTTCCTCAACAAGGAGAGAAATTTTCCAGATGGACGAGATCTGAACCGCGCTTTTCCTGGCAGTACTAAAGGTTCTTTGGCCAGTCGGGTGGCCTTCGAACTGGTTAATGGCTTCCTGCCCTTGGTTGACTATGTCATCGATTTCCATACTGGTGGCGCCGACAGATTCAATGCCGCTCAAATAAGAATAAATCCCAATCGGGTCGAATTAAAACCCTTAGCCAAACTCTTCGGCGCACCCTTTGTGGTGCACTCGAAGCTACTGGCAAAGTCTTTCAGGTCGTCTTGTCAAAAACAAGGCATTCCAATGCTTTTATTCGAAGGAGGCAAATCGAACCATTTAGATCCGGAGATCATTGAATATGGCGTCACTGGAGCCAAAAGAATTCTTGCCCATCTCAAAATGCTCCCAATAAAACTAACTCCTCCTCCACTCAAAGAGGATTCTATCATTCTAGAAAAAAGTCATTGGATTAGAGCTAAACATTCAGGCATGTTTCAATCTCTAGTCAAAGTTGGTCACTTCGTAACCGAAGGAGATATCATTGGTCAAATTACAGACCCTTTTGGCAAATTCAATCGAAAAATAAAATCCCCTAATTCGGGCTACATATTTAATGTTAATGAGGCGCCTCTGGTCTATAACGGTGACGCATTGTTTCACATTTCGACTCAATACAGTCATGAAAAAGGAACAACTTAGAATAGACTACAAACAACGTCGCAAGGCTTTGAGCTCAGAGCAGATTGATTCAATGAGTTTGTCTATTGCCAATCAATGTTTGAATTTACCGATTTGGCATCTCGATCTTTACCATATTTTTTTGAGCATTTCTAAAATGAATGAGGTTGATACCAAACCCTTGTTGGCAGTTTTAATGGGAAAAGACAAACGCATAGCAATTCCCAAAACCATTCCTGCCAACAACAGTCTCGTGCATTACGAATTGACTACCGACACCCGATTTTCTGTCAACAGTATGGGCATTACCGAGCCAGAAGGAGGTGTATTATTAGAAGTCAAAGCGATAGATGTCGTGTTTGTCCCGCTGCTAGCTTTTGACCAAAAAGGACAAAGGGTAGGTTATGGCAAAGGATACTATGACAGGTTTTTAGATCAATGCCGCAACGATGTGATTACTGTTGGACTAAGTTTTTTTGATCCAGAAAGATTGATAACAGATTCGGTCCCGTCAGATGTGCCACTTCATTTTGTGGTCAATCCCTATGAGGTTTTCGATTTTAGAAAAGCCTAACTACTGCATGTTTTTTGCCTCGATACTTAATGTAGCGTGGGGCACTAACTTGAGACGTTCCTTATTGATCAACTTGCCAGTTACACGACAAACGCCATAGGTTTTGTTCTCGATCCGAATCAAGGCGTTTTTCAAATCGCGGATGAATTTTTCTTGTCGAATGGCCAATTGCGAATTGGCTTCTTTACTCATCACAACACTTCCTTCTTCAAAGGCTTTAAACGTCGGAGAAGTATCGTCGGTTCCGTTATCCAAATCATTCATATAAGCACTTTTGATCAATTCTAAATCGCGCTGCGCTTTTTCGATTTTATCTTGGATCAATTGCTTGAATTCTGACAAATCAGCATCTGAATATCTAACAGTATTTTCTTGTATCATATTTCTAATTTTTAAAAATATATAGTTTACTCCATATGTTGTCAAATGACAATTCTATTCCTTGCTCAAGCGATGGGACAACTTCAATAAGGTCCGCAAGAGTTTCTTCTTTGATGTATTGTCCGAACCCATCAATTGCCAATTTTACGGCAGGATGGTCAGCCAAGTTAATTGAAATTCTATCTGTTACCTCATATCCCGAATCCTTTCGTAAATTCTGAATACGGTTAACCAATTCCCTTGCTACACCTTCATTTCTCAACTCATCACTCACATGGAGATCAAGTGCCACAGTATTTTCTCCATCTGACGCAACCAACCAACCTTCAATGTCTTGAGAGTTTATTTCTACATCAGAGCGGTCTAAAGTAATGTTTTTTTCATTAACAACTATGTCTAAGCTGCCCTTTAGTTCAATCTCCGCGATGGACTTGGAGTCCAAAGATTGTATGGCCATGGCAACAGCCTTCATGTCCTGCCCAAAACGAGGTCCTAGGGTTTTGAAATTGGGTTTGATTTGTTTGACTAAAATATCGGAACTCTCCGAAATAAATTCTATTTCTTTTACATTGACCTCACTCCGAATCAAATCGGAAACAGCCAATAACTCGGCTCGATGTTGATCGTTCAAAACTGGAACCATGATTTTTTGCAAAGGCTGACGCACCTTAATTTTCTCTTTGGCTCTTAGAGACAAAGCCAAAGACGCTACCGACTTTGCCAGTCCCATTTTTCTGTCTAAGACTGGATCTATCATCCCAAGGTTAGCCGATGGAAAATCAGAAAGGTGAACGCTTTCGAAAGCATTTCCGTCTGTGACCGACACCAAGTCACGGTACAAATGATCCATATAGAAAGGAGCAATTGGCGCGCTGAGCTGAGCAATAGTTACTAAGCAAGTGTGTAAGGTTTGATAAGCCGAAATTTTATCCTCTTGATATTCGCCTTTCCAGAAACGTCGTCTGCTCAATCTAACATACCAATTACTCAGCGAATCTTGGGTAAAATCAGAAATTGCTCTAGCAGCTTTTGTAGGTTCATAATCCGAATAAAACCGATCTACATCGGCAATAAGAGTTTGTAAAGCGGATAGAATCCATCGATCCAATTCGGGACGTTGAGCTAACTCAACCTCAGGTTCGGCATAGGTAAATCCGTCTACATTGGCATAGAGGGCATAGAAGGAATACGTATTGTAAAGGGTTCCAAAGAATTTTCGTCGAACTTCAGTGATTCCGTCTAAGTCAAACTTCAGGTTATCCCATGGATTGGCATTGCTGATCATGTACCATCTGGTGGCATCAGGTCCAAAAGTTTCAATAGTTTCAAAAGGGTCGACAGCATTACCCAAACGCTTGGACATTTTTTGTCCATTTTTATCCAATACCAAGCCGTTTGACACGACATTTTTATAGGCAATTTGGTCAAAAACCAAGGTGGAAATAGCGTGTAAGGTGTAGAACCATCCTCTGGTTTGGTCAACACCTTCAGCAATAAAATCGGCTGGGAAAGCCTTCGAATCGTCGATTTTGTCTTTGTTCTCAAAGGGATAATGCCATTGGGCGTAGGGCATTGCTCCAGAATCGAACCATACGTCAATCAGATCAGCCTCTCGCTTCATAGGTAGTCCAGACGAAGAGGTCAAGATGATTTGATCTACTATATTTTTGTGTAAGTCAATTTTAGAATAGTTTTCCTCCGACTGATCTCCCAAAACAAAACTTTCAAATGGGTTTTTGTCCATATGACCCGATTGGATGGATTGTTCGATTTCATGAATCAGTTCCTCTACCGAACCGAAGCACTTTTCTTCTGAACCATCCTCAGTCCGCCAAATGGGCAAAGGAATTCCCCAATATCTCGATCTTGACAAATTCCAATCGTTAGCATTGGCCAACCAATTGCCAAATCGTCCTTCCCCAGTTGACTTAGGCTTCCAATTAATAGTGGTGTTTAATTCTGCCATTCTTGATTTGACCGCAGTAGCCTTAATGAACCAAGAATCTAGGGGATAATACAAAATGGGCTTGTCAGTGCGCCAGCAATTGGGATAACTGTGCTTGTACTTCTCAACCTTAAAAGCTTTGTTTTCTATTTTTAATTTAATGGCAATTTCTACATCTACCGATTTCTCTGGCGCCTCACCCTCTGGGTAATAGTCATTTTTGACGTACTGTCCAGCAAAATCTGTGACTTCTGATCGAAAGCGACCTTGTAAATCTACCAAAGGCACCAATTTGTCTTGATCATCTTTGACGAGCAGAGGCGGAACTTCAGGCACGGCCTGCTTAGCTACCAATGCATCGTCTGCACCAAATGTTGGTGCGGTATGCACAATTCCGGTACCATCTTCTGTTGTTACAAAATCTCCAGAAATCACTCTAAAAGCATTTTGGGGCTCATTGAATGGCAAGACGTAAGGCAACAATTGCTCATAACGGATGCCAACTAAGTCCGATCCTTTGAAAGTGTTTTCAATGACAAATGGTATTTTTTTAGAATCGGCATTGAAACCCTCCAAGGTCTCTGCCAGTTCGTAAACTCCTGTAAATTGCTTATTGACTAAAGCTTTAGCCAAAACCACCCTAATGGGTTCAAAAGTATATTGATTGAACGTGTTGACCACCACATAGTCTATCCTTGACCCGACAGTCAAGGCGGTGTTGCTGGGAAGTGTCCAAGGAGTTGTTGTCCATGCCAAAAAGTAGAGGGGGATTTTACTTTTGAGAACCTCTGGCAAAGTATTTTCTACAGCCTTAAATTGAGCAGTTACAGTAGTATCGGTAACGTCTTGGTAGGTTCCGGGTTGATTGAGCTCGTGCGAGCTCAGACCAGTACCGGCCTTCGGAGAATACGGCTGAATGGTGTATCCTTTATAAAGTAATTTTTTGTCGTAAATCTGCTTGAGCAACCACCATACCGATTCCATGTATTTGGGTTGATAGGTGACGTAAGGGTCATCCATGTTCACCCAATATCCCATTTTCTCAGTGAGGTCGTTCCAAACGTCAGTGTATCGCATGACAGCAGAGCGACAAGCCGAATTGTAATCTTCAACACTAATGGTTTTGCCAATGTCCTCTTTGGTGATTCCCAGTTCCTTTTCCACCCCAAGCTCAATGGGTAATCCGTGAGTATCCCACCCTGCCTTACGCTGCACGCGAAAGCCCTTCATGGTTTTATATCTCGGGAAAATATCTTTAATGGAGCGCGCCAAAACGTGATGGACTCCGGGCATTCCGTTGGCTGAAGGAGGTCCTTCATAAAAAACAAAAGGATTTTCTTCAGGACGACTATCAATGCTTTTTTGAAAAACGGAATGCATTTGCCAATAAGCCAAAATTTCATTGGCTACACCAGATAATTCTAGTCCTTGATATTCCTTAAATTTCTTGGCCATAGTGGGCTAAATTACTTAGTCAGCGAAAATAAGGATTTTTGACAAGGTTGAATAAGGTAATTGCGAAAAGTCACCATCAGATTGCAAAGCAATTTTATTGCAATTGAACCAACTCTTCTATTTTTGACAATAGCTTGACCCTTATTCCTTTGTATTCATGCTCCAACTTGCAATATTTGGAGATGTAGATCGTGTGGAATCCAAGCTTTTCTGCTTCTGCAATTCTTTGATCAATTCGCTGCACTGGTCTGATTTCGCCCGAAAGCCCAACCTCAGCCGCAAAGCAAACATTTGGCGCTATGGCTTCGTCATTGTTAGATGACAAAACAGCAGCCACAACCCCTAAATCAATCGCAGGATCGTCAACATAAATGCCTCCCGTAATATTGATAAAAACATCTTTGGCTCCTAGTCTAAATCCCGCTCTTTTTTCTAAAACAGCCAATAGCATGTTAAGTCTTTTAGCATTGAATCCCGTTGCACTCCGCTGCGGGGTTCCATAAACTGCGCTGCTGACCAAGGCTTGAATTTCGATCAACAATGGGCGATTGCCTTCCAAGGTCACCGCGACAGCATTACCGCTGAGCGAATCGTCTTTCTCGGACAACAATAATTCCGAAGGATTGGAAACTTCTCTTAGTCCGGTGCTCAACATTTCGTATATTCCAAGAGCATTAGTAGAACCAAATCGATTTTTATGACTTCGTAAAATGCGGAAAACGTGGTTGTGATCACCTTCAAATTGGAGAACGGTATCGACCATGTGTTCCAAAATTTTCGGACCAGCAATTTGACCGTCCTTATTGATGTGACCGATTAAGATGACCGGGGTGTTGGTCGCTTTGGCGAACTGAATCAACTCTGCTGTGCAGGCCTTGACTTGAGAAATACTGCCAGGCGCCGCATCGATAGCGTCTGTAAATAAGGTTTGTACCGAGTCGATAACTAGGACATTTGGACATATCGATTTTATTTGAGAAAATATGGCCGATGTATTGGTTTCTGTTAAAACAAAACAATCTTTATTTTCATGTTGCAAGCGATCGGCTCGCATTTTAATTTGTTGGCTGCTCTCCTCTCCAGAAACGTACAGCGTTTTAAAATTGGCAAACAAGGCTATTTGCAAGCACAATGTGCTTTTTCCTATTCCGGGCTCTCCTCCAAGCAAGACCAAAGATCCAGGAACTAATCCTCCACCCAAAACGCGGTTCAATTCCTTGTCATTGGTCAAAATTCTGGCTTCAGAAGTCGGTTGGATGTCATTGATAGCAATTGGGGTAGACGCTTTTCGAGGAGCGGCAACAACCATTTCCTCCCATGAAGGAGACTCTGTTTTTTGTAAAATTTCTTCAACTATGGTGTTCCAAGACTTACAAGCCGAGCACTGTCCTTGCCACTTGGGATATTGGTTGCCACAATTTTGACAAAAAAATGCTGTTTTTACTTTAGCCATTGGATAAAGTTATGGCTTTATCGGAGTAAATTGGTGTTTTCATCAGGAAAAACAAAGGACGGTTGAAAAGTCTTCGCTTCTTCAAGGCTCATTTGAGCATAGGTAATCAAAATTAAGGTGTCCCCAACGGCAACTTTTCTCGCTGCAGCTCCATTGAGTGTAATTTCTCCAGTCCCTCTCAGACCAGGGATTACATAGGTTTCTAGTCGCTCACCGTTATTGTTGTTCACCACTTGGATTTTCTCCCCGTTGACAATATTTGCGGCATCCATCAAATCTTGATCAATGGTGATACTACCAATATAATTGAGATCGGCGCCAGTGACTTTAACGCGATGTATTTTAGACTTGACTACTTCGATTAACATGCGGCAAATATAACTAATTTACCGCCATATTATCAATGAGTCTGACAGATCCGAGGTGGGCCGCAATAAATACTCTTTGCTGCAAATTTTCTGCGTAAACATCACGTGTTTCAAGAGTTTGAGCATCGGCTAAAGTCAAGTATTCAAGGCGCCAATCTTTATCTTCTTGAAATTGGTTTTCTGCCCATTGCTTGAGATCCTTCCATGGGACAGATGATATGTGGTCTTTGATATAATTCATTACCCTGTAGATCAGAGTTGCTTGAAGCTTCTGAACCTCGGACAATCTTTGGTTTCTGGAACTCATGGCCAAACCAGAATCTTCCCTGAATATGGGACGACCAATGATTTCGTTTGATTGACCCAGCTGATCGGCCAGCGATTTGACTATGAGCAATTGCTGGTAATCCTTTTCTCCAAAATAAGAGTTGGTTGGATTAACCAATTCGAAAAGCAACTGCAATACAGTCCCAACACCGTCAAAATGACCCGATCTAAATTCACCTTCCATCACGTTGGCAATAGCACCAAAATCCCAAGATTTTGATTTTGGCTGACCATTATACAAGTCCTCAGCTGTTGGAGCAAAAACGATAATTCGATCGTGAAGTATGGTTTCAAGTAAAGCAATATCGGCCTCAAGAGTTCTCGGATAAATGGCCAAGTCCTCAGAGTTATCAAATTGGGTTGGGTTCACAAAAATGGAAGACACAACAAAATCATTGTCTAAAAGCGCCTGAGAAACCAAAGACAAATGCCCCGCGTGCAGCGCTCCCATAGTTGGGACAAAACCAACACTGCTCTGGTGCAACAGACCTTGTCGCCAGACAATCAATTCATTTTTTGAGGTTATGACTCTCACTTTAGCATAAGATTAACAGAGGGCAAACATAGCACATTGCCCCAAATCTGCATAATTTTTGTAATTTTGTCCTCCTGTTTAATGAGCGAAACATTTATATGAAAGACAAAAGGGTATTGTATGTATCGTCTGAAGTAGTTCCCTACTTGCCGGAAACGGAAATCTCTTCCATGTCTTTCGAAGCGCCTCGTATGGTGAGTAAAGCAGGCGGGCAAATCCGAATCTTCATGCCACGCTATGGCAACATCAACGAAAGACGTCATCAGTTGCACGAAGTGATTAGGCTATCGGGCATTAATTTGGTCATCAATGACCTAGACATGCCATTAATCATAAAAGTCGCTTCCATTCCTAAAGAAAGAATTCAGGTTTATTTTATAGACAACGAGGAGTATTTCAAACGCAAAGCCACTTTTTTAAATGATGCTGGTCAAATGTTTACTGACAATGACGAGCGGGCCATATTTTTTGCCAAAGGTGTGGTCGAAACAGTTAAAAAATTGAATTGGTCCCCCGATATCATTCACGTCCACGGCTGGTTGGCCGGACTTTTGCCGTTGTACCTCAAAACTTTGTACAAAGATGAGCCCTTGTTTTCCGAAAGTAAAATTGTCACCTCTATTTACAACAAAGGATTTGATGGCACGTTAAATACAGAAATGCTACAAAAAATCCAATTTGATGGAATTGACGATGAAGCAATAAAGCATTTGCAAACACCTGATTATAGAGCCCTTTCATTAACCGCCATTGCTCATTCCGACGCCATTATCAAGGGGTCAGAGGAATTGCCCAAACTGATTGATGAGGCTTGTGAAAATTCAGGCAAACCCTGTCTGCCTTTTCACCCCATTGACAACTTTGCTGATGCTTATATCGATTTCTACCAAACACAAGTCTTGAACTAAATCAAGCCCAACTTATGACCCTCAAAAAGAATTTCATTTTCCAACTTTCGGTGACCGTTTTGACTTTAGTCACTCTGACGAGTTGTGATTCTGACGCCAATAGCATTGGAACTGGAATTATTGGTTCTGGAACTTTCACAACCAACCATTTAACTTATCCCGTAACCGCTTACAACAAGCCTTTAGGTGCCGTTCAAACAAACCTGCTGCCAGCGTATTTGTTAGGGTATAACAACCACCCGATATACGGAAGTACCCTGGCCAGCATTGTTTCTCAAATGACCCCTACCAACATTGATCCTTCATTCGGAGATGATGTGGTATTGGATTCTGTGGTACTGACTTTACCCTACTTTTCTCGAATTATTGAAACACTGAGTGATGGTTCTTCTTTGTATGAACTGGATTCGGTTTACGGAAGTGAACCCATTAATTTGTCGGTTTATCGCAACAATTACTTCCTTAAAGATTTCGACCCTGCGTCGGACTTTGATGAGCAACTGGTCTATTACTCGGACAGAACCACCTCCTCAGGAGAAGTAATTGACCCCTCTCTATTAGAAGGAGATTTGCTCCTTACAGTAGAGGATTTAGTGCCGAGCAATGAACAAATTGTGTTGTACGCTACTGACGAAGAGACCAACGAGTTTAGTATTTCTCAGCGTCTGGCACCAGCTCTCCGTCAAACTTTAGACATTGACAGTGGCTATTGGCAAGATTTCTTGTTTGGTCACGAAGATCAACCTGAACTGAGCAACATTAGCAACTTCCAAAATTACTTCAGAGGGCTTTACCTAAAACCCGAACTCCCTTCAACCGGATCTTCTGGTCATATGGCATTATTTGACCTCAACAATAGCGCAGCCAATCTCACCTTTTATTTCACCTATTCTACTTCGACTACTGTTAATGGGGAAGAAGTTTTAAACGATTATCACGGCATATTTGTGATGAACTTCAATGGCAACAAGGCTAATTTTTTTGACACGAATTACACCAATATAGCCGAGGGTGACCCCAACGGAGATCCTCAATTGTTTTTAAAAGGCGGCCCAGGATCTATGGCCGTTGTCAATTTGTTTAACGGAGACGAAAATGGCAATAGCGCAGTACTTGAATCTTTTAAAGCCAACAAATGGTTAATCAATGAGGCTCAATTGGTATTTAACGTAGATCAAACTGCCGTAAATGGTGGAGAAGAACCTGATCGTATTATCGTCTATAACACAGAAACTGGTGTCCCAGTCATTGATTACTTCATTGACCAAAGTGCAGGTGTCTACGACAATCAAACCAAGACCTATCACTTGGTGCCATTGGTGAGAGAAGGGGGGACTTCAAATGGTGCAGGACAAACTTATAAGGTCAGAATCACAGAACACGTCAACAATATTTTTGAGCGCGATTCGACCAACGTAAAATTAGGTGTAGTTGTTACTTCAAATGTCTCAGCCGCCAACGCCTCTCGAGGAACCAATGCTTCAGATCTTTATACCTTAACTGGCTCAATTTTGTCCCCTAAAGGCACTGTATTGGTTGGAAGTAACAGCAGCAATACGGCCAAGAACATTCGTTTCGAAATCTATTATACCGAACCAAATAACTAGTCTATGTGTGGAATTGTAGGATATATTGGGCACCGCGATGCCTACCCCATTATTACCAATGGTCTAAAAAGATTGGAATATCGAGGCTATGACAGTGCCGGTATAGCCCTGTATAATGGCAATGGATTGGAACTGTTCAAAACCAAAGGAAAGGTTGCACAATTGGAGGTCATTTCAAAAAAGCGATCGTCTAACGCCCATATAGGCATCGGTCATACCCGTTGGGCTACCCATGGAGTTCCTTCAGACATCAATGCCCATCCTCATACTTCAAATTCCGGAGATCTTGTTTTAATCCATAATGGGATCATCGAAAACTACAATTCGTTAAAAATTGCTCTCGAGAATAAAGGATTTCATTTTGAATCCGATACAGACACAGAAGTGTTGGTCAACTTGATTGAATACGTTCAAAAAACAGAAGGACATAAGTTGGGAAAGGCCGTTCAACTCGCTCTTAAAGAGGTCGTTGGGGCGTATGCCATTGCTGTAATTGACAACAAAAAGCCCAATGAAATTGTGGTGGCTAAACTGGGAAGTCCTTTAGCTATTGGTATTGGTAACGATGAGTTTTTTATCGCAAGTGACGCATCCCCGTTTATTGAATATACCAAAAACGCCATTTACCTTGAGGATGAGCAAATGGCCATCATTCGATTGGAGAAAGGCTTAAGAATAAGAAAAATAAAAGACGACTCTTTGGTCAGTCCAGTCATTCAAGAGCTTCATTTTAGTTTGGAGCAAATCGAAAAAGGAGGCTACGATCACTTCATGCTCAAAGAAATTTTTGAACAGCCTAAAGCAATCAAAGACACCTATCGCGGCAGACTTGTCGGAAAAGAAGGTTTGATTAAAATGGCTGGTGTGGACGATCATTTAGATAAATTTTTAAATGCTGATAGGTTAATTATAGTTGCTTGTGGCACGTCTTGGCATGCAGGATTGGTAGCCGAGTATATTTTTGAAAATTTGGCTCGAATTCCAGTAGAAGTAGAATACGCTTCTGAATTCAGGTATCGCAATCCAGTCATTTCTTCTCGTGATGTGGTCATTGCCATTTCTCAATCGGGAGAAACAGCAGATACCTTGGCAGCCATTAAATTGGCAAAAAGTCATGGCGCCTTTGTATTTGGGGTATGTAATGTAGTCGGATCGACCATTGCCAGAGAAACCAATGCAGGCTCATACACCCATGCTGGTCCCGAAATTGGTGTTGCCTCAACCAAGGCTTTTACCACTCAAATTACTATTCTGACCTTGATTGCCCTAAAACTAGGCCGACTGAAAGGTACTCTTGAGGAAAAGCAATACATAGAAACTGTCAGGGGCCTTGAAGCCATACCCGAAAAAGTCAGCATAGCATTGAAAGAAAACGATGCCGTAGAAGCCATCGCCAAGGTCTATAATCAGGCTAAAAATTGTTTGTATTTAGGACGGGGATATAACTTTCCCGTTGCCCTAGAAGGGGCTTTGAAGCTCAAAGAAATTTCTTACATCCACGCGGAAGGATATCCTGCGGCAGAAATGAAACACGGCCCTATCGCTTTGATAGACGAAAACATGCCCGTGATTGTCATTGCCACTAAAAAAGGGCATTACGATAAAATTGTCAGTAATATTCAAGAGATTAAAAGCAGGAAAGGTAAAATCATTGCCATTGTTTCTCAAGGCGATCAAACCGTGAGAGAACTGGCTGACCACGTCATTGAGGTGCCAGAAACCTTGGAATGTTTAGCGCCTTTGCTCACGACTATTCCCTTGCAGTTGTTGTCTTATCACATTGCCGTTCAGCTCAACAGGAATGTTGATCAGCCAAGGAACTTGGCGAAGTCAGTAACGGTAGAGTGAGGTTGTGGGATAAGAAATGTAACTCCGGACTCATATTAGTATATTTCTCTGTATCAATAACTTCTACAAAAATATGGGAATCCAATTATTCGGGTTACCAACAGTATTTGTACGATAGAATTAAGGGTTTTATTGAGAATTCTGTAACCCCTATTGGTTATCGTCGTATTTCAAAAATCTTCAATGATGAGGGATTAAAAACACCTCGTGGTACTTCATTCACAAATTCCAAAGTACATTCTATGTACAAAAAGGGATTGATTCGAGAAGAAAGAATGAATCGTGAAGATATAGTTGTGGTTTCTCCTGTTACTATTGAATTGATAATTCACCCAATTTTAGGTAGGATACATCGCCTGTACCGCTTTCCTTTTTTTACTACGTTTCCCTGCTCGTGAATTCAGCCATAACTCATATTCAGCCTCTGTTAGTGGTATTTCCATAGAGACTATTTTCTTGCTAAAGATTGATCATCTTGTTAGTAACATATCATTCTGTTTGGTTAGTTAACATCTGATTACTTGGCCAAATGCTATTCCCAAGGATTATAATCCTCTTGATCCATTTTTCCCCGTGGAACACGTGATTGAGCAAAATTTTTATCACTAAAAAGTTTTTCTTTAAACTTGTCGAAGGGCATTGTACTTGCACTGTCCAATTCCCACCTATCTGCAGCCGCCATTCGAGCATAACTATTATTGATCATCGTTTCTGACCAAGTGTGCGGATCTTCAGGGTCAATGCCCTTCACTACTGCTAATCTAGCTGCCATTTCTTCTTGAGATCGCTGCTTTTCTTCTTGAATTTCTTTCAAAATCTCAAGCGCTATTTTAGTGTACTCCGTTTCTTCATTTGATTGAGCTGCCTTTATTTCTCTTTTACAGAACTCCAGGGCAGAATTATCTTTACTAGAACCATTCGAACTAATTGGCGAAACACCTAATCTGGCGCGTTTTCTATTGAGCTTAGCAGTATGTTCTTCACTCCATGGATCATCATCCGAAACAAATATATAATTGAGTTCTTCATCAAATAGCTCCTTGTATAAGTGATGAGCACCTTTGTATTTTAATATTTCCTTCATTTTTGTAAAATAAAACGTGTGCTAAAACGTTCCTTTTAGTCCAGATTGAGTTTAAAAAAGTTCAAAATAGAATCCCAGTCTTTATATTCATTGAACGCTTCTCGTTCATAATCCCACCCAAAATGCAAATGTTTTCCTGAAAATTCAGCAGCACCTCTTGCCGTTCTATCATCAATTAAATAATCCCCTATTAGCAGGTCTTTTCGGTGCGATACAATTAATTTTTTCTCAAATGATGCTCCAAACTTATCCGCTATCCATAGCCGCTTGTCGATCCAAGCAGAAGGATTGTCCCAAGGAGCAGTAGTCAAAATAAATATATCGTATTTATCGCTAGCCAATAACTGATTTACAGCATCAATAGCTCCATCTATCGGAGGAAGATCTTTGAAAACACCATTAATTTCGTCAGGTCTATTGGTAAAGCTACCGTCTTTATTATCTGAGTGTATCTCGGCACCTTTTGCTAAATCTGCTAAAACACCATCCATATCAATGTAAATAATTGGTTTTAGCTTATTTTTCTTTTTAATACTCCATGACTTAACAAGTAACCTATCATTCAATAAGTCTGTATTAATGGCAAGCATATTAAGCAAATTTCGATGTTCATTCGATTGGTAAACCGAATGAATTTGAGAAATGCCTAACTCTAGCAGCACAGAACATGTTAATAGGCTTGCTGCAACATCATTTTTTATAAACAACAACACAACGTCTTGCTTCGCTATTTTAAGTAATGAGCAAAAGAGTTCACGATTAGTGGCATCGGCGCACATCACTGAATTAAAGTCATCTTCAAACATTTCTACTTTTGAAGATGACTTGTCAATACCAATAACTTCTTCACCTTGAAGAATTAATTCTCTTGCAAAGCAAGAAGAAAAGGGATCAATTCCTACAATAAAATATCTCATTGAGTATTTTTTTATTAGATGAAGTTTCTGTTTTTTCTAGCACAATTAATCTAACAAATTCTTCGACATTAGTTATCGTTATATCACCTAAAACCCTATGGCTGACTTTGGAATAAGAGTAATTAAATTGTTTAGTAAAAGTAAAGAGATTCTCAGTAAATATGGGGTTAAGTATCCATTCTTCGAAAAAATTTTTCCAAATCTTTTTATTTTCTATACGTCACTTTTTTTGGCAAAACCATTTCGTTTGATACTACTTAACTGTTCATTAAATTTCTTCTTAATCCTAATTAAAATCTATCGTTTCAGTTCTACAATAGATTATGTCAACTTATTTTTAGAATTTTATTGCTCTGAAATATTAATGAGCCATTATCTCTTTTGAATTTATATAAAATAACATCTCCCCCGGACCCCATCCCGCCTATTACTAAACTAAAGACAGAAATTAAATCTAATTTATTATCTGAATAATTCAAATACCAGCCTAAACTTGATTCTGCATCCTTTTGAATTATTAAAGTACTATTGATTATTCTATACGTTTTCTTAATTCTTCCATTTGACTTCTTTTTGCTTATCCATTCAAACAACCCAATCCGATTAATAACAGTTGTATTAAGTAATTCTTTCAATTCCTCAATTAATGAGTAAAATTCATCGGAGTAATTGTTTGGATGTTTCAAGTTCAATTGCTTACCAATTAAGAATTAGGAAAATGAAAATTCTTAATCGTTAAATAATCTGCCTTTATTAAGTCAATTGGTTGCATATTTATTTGATCTATTATTTTTTTTGCTAAAGAAAGTTCTTGATGACTATCATAAAATTTATCGTGCTCAATTTTAATGTAATGGGGTATTTTTATATTGAATTTTTTACCCAAGTCGTAAAGCTTACTTGGAACATGGTTACTCTTCCTTCTGTTAATTGATGCTGCTATTGGGATTAAATTTTCAATTATGTTCCCAGGACCCCCCAAGGACCTAGGCACCAAATGATCAATATCAATAATATGTCGATCACTACCGATTTTATACTTATGATAGATCTCACTTCTTATTTTAGAAGGGATATGTTTTGTTAAGTAATTGATTTCTGCTTGTTCTTCAAGTTGAAAATTATCTTCCAAATAATACCAAGCAGATTGTCTTAAAAACCTAGCTTCAAGAGGGATGCAAAATTCTAACTGCTCGATTTCTCCTAAATAGTACTCAAATACAAAAACTGTAAAAGGTTCTTCTTTTTTAGCGTACGTGTTGATTTTTGACAACCAAAATCCATCGTCTTTTATTAAGGTAGTCTTTTGAGAAAATCGCACAAAATTACTGAGGCCTTTCAAAATGGAAATGGGCTTGGTCTCAGTGATTTTTCCCTTAGCAAAAATTGCATACCCGTTTTGCGCTATGTAAACTTCATCCTCTACTTTAGCCTTAGCACCATTTGGTGATTTATTAATACTTACCTCGCAATACCAACCCTCTTTTACAGCATATCCGAGATCTTTTCTTTTTATTAAATGTTTCATATTGTATAATTGAAATGAACCTAATCCATTAACTCAGGTGGGATAACATCATAAAATTCCTCGTAAGAGTTAAATGAATTTAATTGCACACCGAGCTCATTTTCGACAAAACTCCAATGGATTGTCGCCTGATCCTTAAAGTTTTCGATGATGTCGCAAACAATCTTTTGGTAAAGCCAATAAACAATAAGTAGAGACATTGATCCGCTTTGGGTTAGGGTTAAGTTTTGTCCATCTGCTTGAAATAAACCTATCGTCATTCCCGACTGGTCTTCTGCAATACGGGTCTTAATTTCTGCCACATCGTCCCAATTGAATAGCAACTTAAATTCCTTCTCTCCCATCGAAGAATAAAAGCCATTATGATCTATCAATAAATTCCATGACTCATCCTTGCCAGCCCAATGAATATCCTGTGCATAAAACCAGCAATTTTTTGTAGCTAGGGTATAACCTTCCTCATGCAGAGCATTCACAATAAAAGGAAAATGTGGCAGAATTAGATACATCTTGATAAGCTTACATATTGGCATCACAAATTCTTCCTTTACGTCATAAGAATTCTTGGGCGCATTAGTTTCTTCTTGCGCGTCAGGCTCAAAAGATGGTCTATGAACATTACTGTCTGACCAATAGGGTAAGTGAGCAAGCTCAACTGACTCAGGGAATGATCTAAATCCTTCACCACCCGCTCCCTCTTTCCACATTTGCAATCCCTTGCTGGCTTCTATTGTTTCTTGTCTAACCCAATAGATATCATGAAGAACAGAAAGATAAGAACCTCTGCCATCTTCAAGAAATTCGGAAATCTCAAGCTCATTGCCGCCTTCAAGTAGAATAGTTAATAGGTTCATTTTACTATCAGGCTCTTCAACTCCAAATGGCTCATAATAATTAGAAAAACTTATATCTTGTACTCGATCCCATGTTAGTATAAGAGTAGCATCATTGTTATCATTATAAGGGGCATAAAGACCGTCCTTGTTTATCGCTAGCCATGAAATAGTATTATTCCAAAATGCAAATGGTACTATCCACCACATGTTTTTTATGTCCGTAAGATTACTTCCCTTGATGTTAAAATCATACTTTAAAATTGGAATAACTTTATTCGACTCAATTCCCTCTCTAATTATGGCTATATCCTCAGGTGGGAAATCAAAGCAAACACAATCATCAAGCAACACCTCCACCCAATCTGGTATAACCATTTTAACACCCATCCTTCCGTTAAGTGTTTTTGTTGGCCTTAAATATCTTTTTACGTATTCTGTGTTTTGATCAGAATTCTTGTAGGATAATAAAGGATATCCCAATTCATCATCCACCTCTATTGGTTCGTTAGTATCTGCACTGTTTGAATCTTTTCCTAAAATAGCCCGAATCTCAGCGTACAGAGATTGGTCAAAATTCTGCAGTACCCCCTGACTTTTTAGTATCAAAACTAAATCGACCACATCTTTAGTAGGTAACTCATTATCCATGCAAGGCTCATTGAGCTCTTCTTTTTCTGCACCATTTTCAATTAATAGTTTAGCTATTTCAAAATGTCCATTAATTAAAGCGCCTCTCAATACCGTTCCGCCTTTGTTGCTAAAGTACCCTCTCAGTCCCTCAATGCCCTCACCTGTTAAGTAGATGTTCGGATTAGCACCGTACTTTAAAAGTGAGGCAACGCAATTGTAATCTCCATTTACGGCTGCAAGGTAAAGAGGCGTTAGTCCATCAATAGTTCCGATTACATCAGGATTTGCACCTTTTTGTAATAAATAATCCAAAATATCGACTTTGCCATCCCAAGCCGCAAAATGAAGGGCAGTGTAGCCGCAACCATCATTAATTGTAGTTTCATTAAGATCAACACCTCTAGAAATCGCATTCTTAATATGTTCATTTAACTCTTCAGAAGCGCTCACATATGATGCTAATTCAACCGTTATAAGAAAGTCCTCATTCCACTGAAGTCTCAAATTACCTTGGTTTATGTATTCTATTACTTTTTCTTGATTCCCATTTTGTGCAGCTTCAATAGCCATTTTAAATGTAATCCCATCAACATCTACTATTGGGGTGGTTGACGGAGTATTGTGGGTGCTTGAAGTTGTGGTTTGAGATCCGCCTATGTTCTCAATAAAAAGAAGTGCGTAAGCTATAGCGTCATCAACATTCTCGAATTCTGGATTATTAACAGGTCGTATACCTTGTGAGTACTCTTCCAGGGTTGCATTATTCCCGCCACCTCTATTCGAATCTCTTTGCAATAATGCATCCACCCAGTCTTTATCACGGCAATAAAACCCCATTTTAATCTTTCCTTTTCCTGTATTGAAAAATAAATGGGTACCTTTTGTTTCGTTGACCGAAGGGATATGAATATCTAAGAAGTTGTCTTTATCTACTTTTTTGACAATCGCATCAATAAATTCCTCAGTAATTTTTTGTGATAATTCAGCTTGTAAGCTCATATGTTTTAATTTTCGGCTGAATTTAAATAATTCAGAATGACTTACAATTCAAATCAGGTATAATAAATAGATACACCTAAATACACCTACTTTTTTGATTTTTAATTTTCTAAATTTGAATATGGATTTTAAAAAATTACTCTTCAGTGTTTTATGTGTCTTTTTATCCCTAAAGGGTTTTTCTAGGAATCCTAGAATAATTGACACTTTAAAGATTCATCAACAGATTAAATCACACGGGATAAACGAAGATCTGTTAAATTTCAAATATGATTTTTTTAAATCTATCATTTTTAAAAATGACTCAACTTTAATATATAACCCGAATGG
>JAQCIQ010000023.1 GCA_027592025.1 Bacteroidota bacterium | reverse complement strand
TTTAATAGCAAAACAGGTGGTTTTGATAATTTTGTAGGCCATACTATTCTTAGTACAAATAAATCTCTACAGGAGAAGCATTTGTTATTTCCAATTCCTGATCTAGAGCGAGTAAACAATCCAAATTTGACCCAAAACTCAGGGTATAATTAGATTCATATGAATCTAATTAAGTTATCATGCCATCATAGTTCATTGAGCTACGGTTTGGCATAAAGAATAAAATCATGTTTAGTTTTAACTAGTGGGTATACTTTGAGAACATATTTCTCTGCTGTATACCTGCTAGTTTTTTTGAAATTATTTTTTCTTTGTAATAAATTCTACACTAACTTAAATAATTACTAATTAAATTTTTTTATAAACAAATTACATGAAAAACAACACTTACTGGAAAAAAAATATCCAGTACATCAGCATTCTACTCTCCCTTTGGTTTATTGTTTCTTTTGGCTGCGGGATTTTATTTGTAGAACAATTAAATACGATTCAAATTGGCGGTTTTAAACTTGGGTTTTGGTTTGCACAGCAAGGTTCCATTTTTGGGTTTGTGATCATCATCTTTACTTATATCTTCCTTATGAATCGTTTGGATAACAAATTAAATAAAGACAACTAGATGGAACTTCAATATTGGATTTGGATTGCTGTTGGATTGAGTTTTTCACTATATATAGGTATAGCTATTTGGTCACGTGCTGGCTCAACAAAAGAATTTTATGTAGCAGGGGGTGGGGTGCATCCCATTGCCAACGGTATGGCAACTGCAGCCGACTGGATGTCTGCTGCCTCGTTTATTTCTATGGCGGGCATTATATCGTTTAGTGGCTATGACGGCTCTGTATACCTTATGGGCTGGACAGGCGGCTATGTACTGCTGGCACTGCTCTTAGCACCTTATTTACGAAAGTTTGGCAAGTTTACGGTACCTGACTTTATTGGCGATCGTTACTACTCAAACACAGCACGCTCGGTAGCCGTTTTCTGTGCGCTTATTGTATCCTTTACCTATATCGCTGGGCAGATGCGCGGCGTGGGTGTGGTGTTTTCAAGATACCTAGAGGTGGATATCGTTACGGGTGTACTTATAGGCATGGGAATTGTATTGTTTTACGCCGTGCTCGGCGGTATGAAAGGGATTACCTATACTCAAGTGGCACAATACTGCGTACTCATTTTTGCCTTTATGGTGCCTGCGGTGTTCATATCATTTTTGGTAACGGGCAACTTAGTGCCACAACTCGGCTTTGGCGCTACAGATGCTGAAGGGGTTTATCTTTTGGATAAACTGGATGGGTTGCACAAAGAACTGGGCTTCCATGAATACACTTCGGGTAGCAAATCGATGTTTGATGTCTTTTGCATTACCATGGCGCTAATGGTAGGTACAGCAGGATTGCCACACGTAATCGTACGCTTCTTTACGGTTAAGAAAGTCAGTGATGCACGGAAGTCCGCTGGATGGGCCCTGTTGTTTATTGCCATTCTATACACCACGGCTCCGGCCATAGCTGTGTTCTCAAGGACAAACTTAATTGAAACCGTAAGCGATAAACCGTACGAGCAAATGCCCTATTGGTTTGAAAAGTGGGAAACCACCGGATTGCTTGGTTTTACTGATAAAAACGAGGACGGACGTATTCAATATACGGCAGATGCTGCAACCAATGAATTGGATGTCGATGTCGACATCATGGTACTTGCCAATCCAGAGATTGCCGATTTACCCAATTGGGTTATTGCCCTATTAGCAGCAGGGGCATTGGCGGCTGCCTTATCCACAGCAGCAGGCTTGCTGTTGGTGATTTCATCAGCGGTTTCGCACGATCTACTCAAAAAAATGGTGATGCCCAACATTTCCGATAAAGGCGAGCTCATCGCAGCGCGTTTAGCTGCAACAGCAGCCGTTTGTTTGGCAGGTTGGTTTGGTATCAATCCGCCTGGTTTTGTGGCGGCAACGGTAGCCTTGGCTTTTGGTCTGGCAGCCTCATCGTTCTTCCCAGCTATATTGCTTGGCATCTTTTCAAAGCGTATCAATAAAGAAGGTGCGATTAGCGGAATGCTTGTGGGTGTGTCACTAATGCTTTTCTATATGCTTAAATTTAAGTTTGGCTGGTTTGGTGGAGGTGAAAAGGCAGACTGGTGGTTTGGGATATCTCCCGAAGGTTTTGGAACAGTAGCTATGGTTGCGAACTTTGTTGTTACCCTTATCGTAAGCAGCAGGACTCCAGCTCCGAGCAAAGATATACAAGAGCTGGTGGTAAATATTCGGAAACCTTAATGCTTGTCAAATCAATATATTATAGCTTTAGGAAGTGAAAAAATTAAAAATATAAAATGAAATCAAATCATTCTCAACCAATCGTTTCAAAAACTGTTTTAATCCCTTTTATTTTATTGACCTCCCTGTTTGCTCTGTGGGGTTTTGCCAATGCCGTTACAGACCCAATGGTTCAAGCATTTAAAAAAGTCTTGGAACTTTCAAATTCACAAGCCGCATGGGTACAGATGGCTTTCTATGGCGGATATTTTTGTATGGCGCTTCCAGCAGCATTATTTATGCGAAAATATTCTTACAAAGTTGGGATTTTAATTGGCCTTTCTCTTTATGCTTCTGGTGCCTTACTATTTTATCCGGCGGCAATTACTGAGCAATTTTGGTTTTTTTGCTTGGGGTTATATGTCTTAACGTTTGGACTGGCATTTTTGGAAACGGCAGCAAATCCATACGCTCTTTCTATGGGTGCAAAAGAAACAGCAACGCAACGATTGAACTTGGCACAAGCATTTAATCCAGTAGGTTTAATACTTGGGTTATTTGTAGCACAACAATATGTATTAAAAAAACTTCAATCTGATGACATAACAGATTTTAGTGCTCTGGATGAGGTTTCAAAGACACTTATTAAAACCACCGACTTAATGGTGATAAGAGACCCGTATGTTATTCTTGGCATCGTTATTATCGGAGTTTTGGTTTTATTTACGCTAAGTAAAATGCCTGATAGTAAAGATGACAGTCAGAATAGCAACATTGGACAAACTTTCAAAAAGCTTTTTGCCAACCAGTCTTATAGTCAAGGGGTTTTTGCCCAAATATTATATGTGGGAGCACAAATCATGTGCTGGACTTATATCTATCAATATGCAGAAGGGATTGAAATGGATAGTGTGACAGCTGGATATTTTCAAATGGCTGCTTTCGTGCTGTTTACTGTAGGGCGTGCAATTGGAACCTATCTCTTGCGATTTATAAATGCAGGAAGGCTATTAATGCTTTTTTCTTTTTTTGCCATCGGATTCACTCTTGGGGTTGTTGTTATTAATAATGTACTGGGACTATATTGCCTGATTGGAGTTTCATTTTTTATGTCGCTTATGTTCCCAACAATTTACGGAATTGCACTTGGCAAACTTTCAGAAGAGGAAAGTAAAATTGGTTCTGCTGGGCTGGTTATGGCAATAGTAGGTGGAGCATTAATGCCTAAGCTTCAAGGAATGATAATAGATATTGGCGGTTATGGCGTAAGTGATATAAAGGTATTAGGAATCTCCGAAATAAACTTTTCTTTTCTATTACCAATCATTTGTTTTGTTTTTATAGCAGTTTATGGATTCAAAAACCGTCAGCCTGAAATTTATTGATTAAATCATATTGTATTTCTTCCTTTTTCAAGGTAATTAGCGATAGTATAAATTAACGAAAAAGACGTCTTCATAGAACAGTTAAAAAACAGCTTCATATGAGAAGCTATATTTTGTTTCTAAACAAAATAATAAAATATTTATTGTTCCAAATCAAAGTATAGGTTTCAGTAAATAAATAGGACTACTTTATTAATTTTACTCCTCTTGTGATTCAGAGTTTTTGCACAATTAAATCTATTTGTGATTTAAGATTATAATGAGAATGAGACAATCTTTGTTGTCAGCTACTTTAACAGAATTAGATAATTAATCCAATAGCACAATCGATTTTTCTTTGGCTTTATAATAAAGAAGATTAAAATCAACAGAAAAAACATAAGTTTTGTTGAAAAACAGAAAGAAAACCAACAATGAATCTGATAGACATTTAGATGTGAAACAGTACTATTGAAAACCCTTTTCAAACAAGGTGCATATATCGAACAAAGCCTTCTACAGCTTCGAATTCCGGAAGTCCTAATAAATTGTATTGATTGGCGGTGTGTATATTTCGCTGTTCTGCGCGTTGCCAAAACTCTCTGGCATCTGGTCCTGGGAACATTGCTCTGTCTTTTTGGGACTGATGTTTAAAAATGGCCTCTCTTTTTCGCAATACATTTTTTGGACTAAGCGGCACTGCCATTTTAATCTCATTAACGCCCCACTCTTGCCATGCGCCTCTGTAAAGCCACACTTCACAATTTTTAATCCACGCATCACCAGCTTTTAGTAGCTCATCGATAGCACTAAAGATAACCTGCAAGCACACACGATGGGTGCCATGCGGATCAGATAAGTCGCCCGCAGCAAAAATCTTTTCTGGTTTCACTTTTCTAAGCAGTTTAAATGTTAAATCAACATCTTCTTTTTGGTGTGGTTTTTTCTTGACGGCCCCTGTTTCGTAAAATGGCAGGTTCATAAAGTGCGCATTGTTTTCTGGAATACCACAAACGCGACAGGCGGCCAAGGCCTCCCCTTTTCGTATTAAACCTTTTATCTCTTGAATACGCAAAGAATCGACATCCCCAACTTTTTTATTCGAAAGCGCGCTTACGATATTTTGGTATTCCTTTGCAGTTGTGGGATTGTCAGCACTGATCTCCGTACAAAACTGCATAAAGCGGATTACTTCATCGTCATATACAGCAATATTCCCAGAAGTTTGATAAGCGATATGAACATCAAATCCGTTATCAACAAGTTCAATCAGCGTACCACCCATTGAAATGACATCATCATCGGGGTGAGGGCTAAAAACAAGTGCTTTATGAGGTGCGTTTTGATTTAAATTTTTTAAGGAACTCCAAACATCAAACGCTTCAAGAAGCGATAGATGAATTTTGTAATTTAATTGACAGACTTCGTAATTGATGGCAACCAATAAAGATTGAAGGCGGTTGTTTTCATAATCTTCTCTGGATAGTTTTAATATTGATTTTTTACAATGTCTTGCAAGCCATATAACTGCCTTTTTTATTTGTTCGGAATCCCATTTACATGAACCAACCAGCCATGGCGTTTTTTGACGGGTAAGCTCAGACGCACTCGCGTTGTCCAATATAAAGACACAATCATTATGTTGTTGCAAAAAGGTAGCGGGAACTTGGTCGCTCATTGACCCTTCAACTGTTCTGGAGATGATGTTTGATTTCCCCTCCCCCCATGCCATTAAATATACTTTTTTGGCTTTCATAATGGTATCTACTCCCATTGTAATGGCCTGTTGGGGAACAAACTGTTCACCAAAAAAACTACTGGCTGCGTCTTTACGTGTAATCGGGTCTAGCCAAACACGTCGTGTTTCGGAATGGATGGCAGACCCCGGCTCATTAAAACCAATGTGGCCAGTACGACCTATTCCCAGCAGTTGTATGTCTATTCCTCCTAAGGATTCAATAGTTTCTTCATAAGATTTACAGTAATTGTCAATCTCGTCAGGGGCTATAGTACCATCAGGAATATGAATATTTTCTTTGGGGATATTGATGTGATCAAAGAGGTTTTTATGCATAAACTCAACATAAGAATGAATTGATTGCGGATTCATTGGAAAGTACTCATCCAGGTTGAAAGAATGTACATTTGAAAAGCTGACTTCGCCAGCTTGGTAGGCACGAATAAGGTGTTGGTACACCTTGATGGGTGTAGAGCCAGTAGCGAGACCCAATACAAATGGTTGACTTGTATCTTTTTGATTTATTTGTTGAATAATCTCATCACCTATCACTTGACAGGCCTGGCTAGAGTCAAAATAGATTTGAGTGGGAATACGTTCACGATTGGCATAGCTTCTAAAGCCCTCTACAGAATGCTGTAATATTGATACACCCATAATCTTTAATTGCAGTTAAATGCAAATAAATGCATTTATTTGCAGTATTACAAATATTCAAAATAATTATCGCGTGAATTTTATAAAAAACTGTTATTTTAATGAAAAATAAGTTTGTGTTAAAAGAAGAAAGACACCAAAGGATTTTAGACGAAGTTTCGCTTCGCAATCGCATTTTACTATCTGACATGGCTGAGCAGCTTGATGTTTCCATTGACACTATACGCAGAGATGTCAAAGAGCTAGATAAAAATCAAATGATTAAGAAAGTCCATGGAGGGGCAGTATCATTAGGATTTGTTTCTAACAATCCTTTGGTTGATGTTTTTGATATTGATGAAAAGAAATTGATTGCACAAAAAGCGCTTTCTTTTATTTCAGATGGGTCTGTTATATTTATCGATGGTGGAACAACTTGCATGGAGCTTGCAAAAATGATTCCTACAAAGAAAAAAATCACTTGCTTTACTTTAAGCTTACTCATTGCAAGTGAACTGATTAAAAAACCAAATATAGACTTAATATTTATTGGAGGAAAGATTTCTAAAGAATCTCATATGAGCGTCAGTGTGGGGGCTGTAAATGAGCTTTCACAAATCCGTTTTGATTACAGTTTTATTAGTACAGGCTATATCGACCCGTCCCATGGCCTTAGTGAGTTTGACTGGGAGGTTGTTCAAATTAAAAGAGCAATTGTCAAATCTTCTCGCAAAGCGATTCTATTGTGTATATCGAAAAAATTTAATTCTCAACAGAATTACAAATGTGTTAATGTTTCTGAAATAGATACGTTGGTAACAGAACTAGACCCCAATAATTTACTTCTAGAACCCTTTAAGAATATTAATTTATTATAGATTTAGGTCTACAGGTGATTTAGGCTCATAATTAAATTCTAATGCTGCAAAATATTGTATTATTAAATTTTTTTGCATTTTTTTGCTGTATTTAATTTTTTAAATTGAATACATAATATAAACTATAGTTTCTAAACAATCATTTTAAAATCATTTATTCAGACTTGGCTTTAGCAAGGAAATTTTATTAAAAATGATTCAATTATTAAAATATATAACAAATGAAAATCAGCACAAAAAACAAAACCGCAATTTCCATTATAGCTGGACTTTTTTTCATTTTTGGATTTATCACCTGGGTTAATGGGGCTTTGATTCCCTTTATGAAGACTATTAACGAACTCACAGAATCTCAGTCATACTTAGTGGCATCTGCCTCTTACATTTCTTTTGTGGTTATGGCACTCCCTGCTTCTTACCTGCTTGAAAAGGTGGGGTATAAAATGGGAATGTCAATTGGGCTCTTTATTATGGCTATTGGTGCGCTGGTATTTATACCAGCTGCCGAAGCGCGTACTTATTGGATGTTCTTAACTGGGATTTTTATTCAAGGTGCTGGGATGACTATTCTACAAACAGCTGCTAACCCATACATCACTATACTTGGCCCCATCGAAAGTGGCGCCCAACGCATCGCCATTATGGGTATTGCCAATAAGGTGGCTGGGGCTTTGGGCTCGCTTATTTTTGGAGCAATACTTCTTAAAGGTATCGATGAGTTAAATACGCAACTTGACAGCGTTTCAGTAGGTGAGAAAGCAATATTATTAGACAAAATGGCTGATAGTATATTTATCCCTTATGTGGTCATGGCTATTGTCTTATTCGTATTAGGTTTTTTGATGCGAAAAGCACCGCTGCCTGATGTAAAGGTAGCCTTTGATACTAACGAGCAGCCACACGGAGAATCTCAAAAAACAATATTTGAATACCCACAATTATGGCTTGGAACATTAACCTTGTTCGTATATGTTGGCGCTGAAGTTATTGCTGGGGATTCCATAATTTCTTACGGGATTGCTCTTGGTTTCTCGGCGTCAACCGCCAAGTTTTTTACAACATTTACGCTCATGGCCATGGTAGCGACTTATGCCCTTGGCGTGGTTATAATCCCAAAGTACATCAGCCAGCAAAAAGCATTGCAAATCAGCGCTTTGCTAGGTGTTGTATTTAGTGTTTTAATTCTAATAACAGACGGCTTTACATCTGTTTTGTTTGTTGCTGCTTTAGGAATTGCCAATGCTTTAGTTTGGCCCGCGGTTTGGCCTCTTACGCTAGAGGGATTAGGCAAACACACCAAAACAGCATCGGCATTATTGATTATGGCAATTGCTGGAGGAGCGATTATACCCCCTTTATATGGAAGGTTAGTGGATAAAGCTAAGGAATCACTAATAGGTTCCGGGATTTCCTCTTCTGATGCATTGTCTATTTCTGCCCAAGAAAGTTATTATATATTGATACCCTGTTATCTCATCATCTTTGGGTTTGCGGTATTTGCAAAACGATCACGTAACTAATTCTGTACTTGGGTTATAAAAACACCTATTATAAAAAACTGAGGAGCTCAAAAATAAAATAATATCCATTGAAGAGCGCTATTTAATCGTAGTATTGATTCGCTGGAATTAACGCTCCTTTTTTTGTTTTTTTGGATATTTTTTATTTACTCTTAATAAATCACATCTGGAAAATCGGTAATAACCCCATCAACTCCCCAAGAAATGAGTTCTTTGATTCGATTTTTTTTATTTACAGTCCATGTGTGAATTTCAAATCCCTCACTGTGAATATCCTTTATTATTTCCTGCGTCAAATGACTATGCTTGGGATTAATTGCAAACGCATTGAGCTCACGTGCAACTGGAATTGCGTCAAGGGGATTCTTTTCCGTTAAGACCGCAATGCCAAATTCAGTTGTAAGCTTTTTAAAATTGCGTAACTCATCCCAGTCAAAACTAGAAACAAATAACTGATCCGCTTTCCAACGACCACTTGCAATGGCTTTCTTCATTATATAAAATACTCCCTCTGCGGTATTTTTTCCTTTAAGCTCAATATTAAGTCGGGCGCTTCCATTTATAACATCAATAATTTCGTCAAGCGTTGGAATAGGCTCACTTCCCAGTACTTTTAACGTGCTAAGTTGTTTTAATGTTTTCTCCTCAATTTTTCCACTACCGTTGGTTAATTTATCAAGTGATTTGTCATGAAAAACAACAATTTCTCCTGATCGGCAACGAAACACATCAACTTCAATGCCATCAACGTCTAAAGCTAACGCCTTCTTCACAGAGAGCACTGTGTTCTCAGGCGCATGACCTTTAGCACCTCTATGTCCAAAAAGCTGAATTTCTTGAGAAATCGCAGGGGATATAACGAATAACACGACGAGGCTGATACATAAATATTTCATCTTTGAAAAGTAAAAAAAAGCAATCAAAATGTGTAATGCGTTTTAAATTAAATCTTTAAGGTTTTGTAAAAACATTAACCATTGTTTCGAAAATAGCGAAATGGGGTGTACGATTATCCTCAAAAATAATTTGTTGTTTTTGGGGATATTTTTTTGTGTGCAATCCAAGGTTTTGCGTTTAAGCGATAATTATTTAAATTTAAAAAAATTGGTTCTGTCGCATCTGTTAAAAATAAGTAAATTTTCAAAATATTTGAATTATGGAATCATTTAAAAAGAAATACTGGAAAATAAATCTAAAGTATTTGTCAATATTATTATCAATTTGGTTTTTGGTTTCTTTTGTATTCGGAATTCTTTTAATTGATGAGTTAAACACAATAAGAATTGGTGGATTTAAATTAGGATTCTGGTTCGCTCAGCAAGGATCAATATATGTATTTGTTATTTTGATTTTCGTTTATGTACTTCTAATGAATCGTTTGGATAAGAAATTTGGTTTTGATAAATAAACTAGAAATATTTTAATATGGATTTACAGTTTTGGACTTGGATTATCGTAGGAATTACATTTGCTATATATATAGGTATCGCAATTTGGACAAGAGCTGGCTCAACTAAAGAATTTTATGTTGCTGGAGGCGGGGTTTCACCTTTAGCAAACGGATTAGCTACAGCTGCAGATTGGATGTCTGCTGCATCATTTCTTTCAATGGCAGGAATTATATCATTTAGTGGATATGATGGCTCTGTTTATTTAATGGGTTGGACTGGTGGTTATGTGTTACTAGCATTATTGTTAGCTCCATATTTAAGAAAATTTGGAAAGTTCACAGTGCCAGATTTCATTGGTGATCGCTATTATTCTAACATAGCAAGAAGTGTGGCTGTTTTTTGTGCACTTTTAGTTTCATTTACCTATGTTGCTGGTCAAATGAGAGGAGTTGGATTGGTTTTTTCAAGGTTTCTTGAAGTTGATATCAATACAGGTGTTATTATTGGGATGATTATTGTTCTTTTTTATGCAGTTTTAGGCGGAATGAAAGGAATTACTTACACACAAGTTGCTCAATATTGTGTGTTAATTTTTGCATATATGGTTCCCGCAATTTTTATTTCTATTCAAATGACTGGAAATCCAATACCACAATTAGGTTTTGGTGGAATGGATGAAAATGGCGTTTATTTGTTAGATAAATTAGATGGTTTACACAGAGATTTAGGATTTGCATCATACACATCAGGAGGTAAATCTACCTTAGATATATTTTTTATTACAGCAGCTTTAATGTTAGGAACAGCAGGTTTACCTCATGTTATTGTTCGTTTTTTTACGGTAAAAAAAGTTTCTGACGCAAGAAAATCTGCTGGTTGGGCATTATTATTTATTGCCATTTTATATACAACAGCTCCTGCAATTGCCGTTTTTTCAAGAACGAATTTGATTGAAACAGTGAGTAACAAAGAAATTGACAAACTCCCTGATTGGTTTAAAAATTGGGAAAAAACAGGATTGATTTCTTTAGAAGATAAAAATGCTGACGGAAAAGTTCAATATTTTTCGGATACTTCAAAAAACGAATTAACTATTGATAAAGACATTATGGTGCTTGCAAATCCTGAAATTGCAAACTTGCCAAATTGGGTAATTGCTTTGGTTGCTGCAGGTGGTTTGGCTGCTGCTTTATCAACTGCTGCAGGATTACTTTTAGTAATTTCTTCGTCTGTTTCTCATGATTTGATAAAGAAAATGATTAATCCAAAAATTTCTGAGAAAAACGAATTGATTGCTGCAAGATTATCAGCAGTTGTTGCTGTTTGTGTTGCTGGTTATTTTGGAATTAATCCTCCAGATTTTGTTGCAGCAACTGTTGCTTTGGCTTTTGGACTGGCAGCTGCATCTTTTTTTCCTGCAATTGTTTTAGGAATTTTTGATAAACGAATGAACAAAGAAGGTGCAATCGTTGGAATGGTTTTTGGAATTTTGTTTATGTTGTTTTATATGATGAAATTCAAATTTGATTGGTTTGGTGGAGGAACTGAAAAAGATTGGTGGTTTGGAATATCACCAGAAGGTTTTGGAACAGTTGCAATGTTTGCAAATTTTATTACTTCTATTATAATATCGAAATTTACTCCTCCCCCTCCAATTAAGGTTCAAAAAATAGTTGAAAATATTAGAATTCCGAGTGATGCTGGAAACGCAACACATTAATAAAATAAATAATGAGATGCGGTTCTGTCGCATCTGCTAAAATTAAGCATCAAGTTTTAAACTAATTTAATTTTTTAAGAAGCTAATGATATAAATGATTTGTAGGTTGAACTTTCAGGGTTCACCAG
>JAQCIQ010000002.1 GCA_027592025.1 Bacteroidota bacterium | reverse complement strand
GTTCGCCCATTAAAGTGGCACGCGAGCTGGGTTCAGAACGTCGTGAGACAGTTCGGTCTCTATCTACTGTGGGCGTTAGAAATTTGAGTGGATCTGACTTTAGTACGAGAGGACCGAGTTGGACGAACCGCTGGTGTATCTGTTGTTCCGCCAGGAGCATTGCAGAGTAGCTACGTTCGGAAGGGATAAGCGCTGAAAGCATATAAGCGCGAAACCCACCACAAGATGAGATTTCTTTTAAGGGTCGTTGGAGATGACAACGTTGATAGGCTACAGGTGTAAAGGCAGTAATGTCATAGCCGAGTAGTACTAATCACCCGTAGGCTTATTGTACGCTTGTTTTTTTAGGAGTTAAAAACAACAGAGCATGTGTTCTTTGAATATGTTAAGATATTGATGGTGGTTCATTTAACCAACCCTTGGGGACCACCGCAAACCGCTTAAGGTGGTTATTGCAATGGGGCTCACCTCTTACCATCCCGAACAGAGTAGTTAAGCCCATTAGCGCCGATGGTACTGCATCTCGTGGGAGAGTAGGTCACCGCCTTTCTTTATAAACCAAACCCTCACTAATGTGAGGGTTTTTTTTTGGTGAATTCAACTATCAAACTATCTCGTAAAAGTCGAAGATGCTGTAAACTCTGATTGCTTTGCTATTTGATATCGATTTGCTTTCTGCTTTCTAATTTTGGTGACTCTAGTTTGGGCAAAGTCAATTTCAACAGTCCATCGACATATTCCGCGGAAATGTCTTCTTTTTTTACATTATCGGGAAGCTGAAAGCTTCTTTGAAAGGAGGAATAGCTGAACTCTCGTCTGGTAACTTTCTCTCCTTCCTTTTCCTCTTTTTCAACTTTTTTCTCGGATGATATGGTCAGAATATTGTGATCCAAATCAATCTTAAAATCCTCCTTTTTTAGTCCCGGTATTGCCAATTCCAATTGGTAGGAAGTTTCGGTTTCCATCGTGCAAGTGCGCTTTGGATTCATTGTGGCACAGTTGATGCTTCTGATGAACCACCAGGTGCCCAAGCTCAATCAAACTAGGTGCCATCAAGCTAATGGACAGAAATATCCCTAATATAAATTTTGGAGTGGAATGAAATAGCTTGATTTTCACGGGGCAATAATAGGAAAAAAATCATTTAAAATGGAAAATCACTCTAGATTACTGTAATAATTTTCAAAGTTGTGCAACCATTTTCGACCTTTGAGCGTCTTTACTAGTAGACGAAAGCCTGTTATTTTGAAAATTATTAACCTAAACATTCAATACGACCGACTGATTGCCCTTGTCCAAAAAAAGGATCGGAGAGCTCAAGAACAATTGTTCACTATGTTTTCGCCAAAGATGCTAAGCGTTTGCAGGTATTATTTGAAGTCGTTACCTGAGGCGGAGGAGGCCATGTTAAATGGCTTTTTTAAAGCATTTCAGCACATCAATTCATTTCAAAACCAAGGTTCATTTGAAGGTTGGATAAGAAAAATTATGGTCAGAGAATGTCTCAGTTTAATTCGGAGTAATGAGAGTCGTAAACTGTTTTTAAATGAGGAACAAGCCCTCGACAATCGGGTAGTGAATCCTTCCAGTCAGTTGGAGAGCGATTACTATCAGTCTCTGATAGATGCTTTGCCCAATGGTTATAAAATGGTATTTGTCTTGTACTGTATTGAGGGATATAAGCATCGGGAAATTGCAGACCTTCTCCATATAACTGTTGGAACCTCAAAGTCTCAATTGAACCGAGCGAGACAGTTGCTCCAAGCACAACTCAAAAACGATAAAGATTTGGAATATGCCTTTAAAAAAATTTGAAAACAAAATTAAGTCAGAGATAGAATCGAGAGAAATTCAACCTTCTCCAGACTCTTGGAAAAGACTGAATCAGAGACTAAATGATTCTGCTGAGTACAGAACAACCAAATACCATTGGATTGCAGCATCTGTTGCTGCAGTGGGATTGCTGACTCTTTGGTTGACTCAAGAATCTCCTGTTGCTAATTCAATAATTGTAAAAACTGCTGTTGGTGAAAACCAGAATATCACTATCATCGATTCGTCTCTGGCCAAACAAAACATCAAAAACGACGGGGGTATCAGTGCGGAAAATATAGCAATTAAAAGATTAAAAATTCCGCATGGCCCACAAATTCAAGTGGCTCAAGTATTGCCTTATGTTGTCGGAGTTGGTTCGAATTCCGAGAACGATTCTCATCCAACAGAATTGGATGTTCACGATGAATTCGGAGCAAATCAAGTTACATCCATCGAAGAGGTTTCCAAAGTCAAATCATCCATTTCGGATGAGGAGTTGGATGCGCTGCTTAACCGTTATCGAAATGAGGTTCGTCGTGAAATTACAGATCAAAAGGATATCTCTCAAAAGGCGAAGTCCCTTTTGGCTGAAGTAGAAAAGGAAATGGATCAATCCTTTAAAAACCAAATCTTTGACGCGTTACTTTCAGGGGCAAAGGCCGTTCAGACCGTCTACATTAACCGTAAAAATTAACCTAATCAAATCACACCTATGAAAACACTATTTACTATTGCGTTGGCTTTTATTTTTGGACTGAGTGGTTCAAACCTGTTGGCCCAAGAAGCGTCTCGAGAAAAAATTGAGAGAGAAGTCAAAGAAAAGCTTAGAGAGGCTTTGGAGAACTTAAATGAAGCGGTAGAATTAGAGCAACTTACTGCCGAAGAGGCTGCTGTGCAAAAAGAAATCATCGCAAAGGATTTTGCACGTCAATTAGAAATTCGTATCGACTCGATCAATGATAGGGCCAATGAAATCGAGCACCAACATCATAAAAAGACGAAAATTTACGAAAGAGAATGGTTTAAGCGCAGCGACCTATTGATTGCTGTGGGCTTCAACAATGCCATTTCCGAAAACACTTCATTGGACAATAGTCCCTATAAATTTGGCGGCTCTCGTTTTTTTGAATTAGGGTGGGTTTATAAAAGAAAATTGTCTAAAACTCCGAATGCCCTCAGTTTGAAGTATGGGTTTTCATTTCAATTTAATGGGCTGAAACCATCAGAAAACCTGTATTTTGTTCAAGACGGTGATCAAACCTATCTAGACGTTTTTCCTTTAGATTTGAGAAAATCAAAACTCACAATTACCAATCTAGTTGCGCCAGTCCACCTAGAAATTGGGTCTTCGACCAGTCGTTTCAAGCTTGGACTGGGAGGTTATGGTGGATTCAATATTGGCACAAGACAAAAATTGAAATATACCCGCGACGGAGAGCGCGTTAAGGACAAAATCAAAAAATCTTATAACGCTTCCAATCTTGTATACGGCTTGAGTGCTTATTGTGCCTTTGGGGATACTGCGGTATACGTGAAATACGATTTGAATCCCTTGTTCAAAAACCAAGCAGTGGAGCAAAGAAACGTCTCTCTAGGATTGCGATTCGATATGTATTAGAATCTATTACTGATTAATGACTGCTCTTGAAATTACGATACGCTGTATCTCAGAGGTGCCTTCGTAAATCTGAGTAATCTTGGCATCTCGCATCAAGCGCTCGACGTGATAGTCTTTTACGAATCCGTTTCCGCCGAAAATTTGTACCGCCTCAACAGTTGTTTCCATAGCAACTTGCGAGGCGTACAATTTTGCCATCGCACTCGAAAGGTCGTAATTGTTGCCTTGATCTTTATCCCATGCGGCTTTTAAGCACAAGAATCGGGCAGCCTCAATTTGAGTTGCCATATCGGCAAGTTTAAAAGCAATGGCCTGATGATTGCAGATTTCGGTTCCAAACGCCTTGCGTTCTTTTGAATATTTTAGAGCGAGTTCGTAAGCTCCCGATGCAATACCTAAAGCTTGAGCGGCGATACCAATTCGCCCCCCTGATAAAGTCTTCATGGCAAACTTAAAACCAAAACCGTCTTCACCGATGCGATTGGATTTAGGAACCTTGACGTCATTGAATATGAGGGAATGGGTGTCACTACCTCTAATGCCTAATTTATTTTCTTTTGGACCAATGACAAATCCTTCTTGTCCTTTTTCAACAATGAGGGCGTTGATCCCTCTGTGCTTTTTGTCGACGTCGGTTTGAGCAATGACAATGTATACCGAAGCAGAATTGCCGTTGGTTATCCAGTTTTTTGTGCCATTCAATTCATAATGATCTCCTCGATCAAGTGCAGTAGTTTTTTGAGAAGTGGCATCACTGCCGGCTTCAGGCTCGCTCAGACAAAAAGCTCCAATGATTTCTCCTGTAGCCAATCGCGTCAAATATTTTTCCTTTTGCTCTTCCGTGCCATAGGTTTCAATACCCCAGCATACCAAAGAATTGTTGACCGACATGCATACCGAAGCCGAAGCGTCAATTTTTGAAATCTCCTCCATGGCTAAAACGTACGAAATAGCATCCATGCCGCTACCACCATACTGAGGATCTACCATCATTCCCATGAATCCCAATTCGCCCATTTTCTTAATCTGGGCGTAAGGAAACGTCTGAGTTTCATCTCTCTCAATCACACCTTGCAGTAGTTCGTTGTTGGCAAAATCTCTTGCCGCTGATTGAATCATGAGATGTTCTTCTGATAAAGCAAATTCCATAGGGTAATAATTTGTGATATTGTTAATTTGTAACCTCGTAAAGATACGCTAAGCTAGAGAAATCTCAATAATAAGCCCTAATTTTACTTTTATGTTACCATCGAGTTATCACATCATTGGACTGATGTCAGGCACTTCGCTTGACGGTCTAGATATTTGTGATGTTAGCTTTAAAAAGCATAAGGGAAATTGGGAGTTTATCATACATCACGCTGAAACAATTTCTTACTCCGTTGAACTCGAAAATTCACTTCTAGAGGCCTTTCATTGGTCAAAGGAAAAAGTGGATGAGTTAGATGTTGTTTACAGTGCCTACCTTGCCGATCAAGTGGTTGATTTTATTGAAAGGCATAACATCACTTCTGTCGATGCGGTGAGTAGCCATGGACATACCATTTGGCACCAACCCAATCTGGGTTTTACCAAACAAATTGGCAATTTGCCTCTGACGGCTGAAAGATCTAAGTTGACTTGGGTTTGTGATTTCAGAACGGCTGATGTTGCTCTTGCAGGACAGGGCGCTCCTCTGGTTCCTATCGGAGATGAGTTGCTGTTTAAGGATTATGACTTTTGCCTAAATCTTGGAGGATTTGCTAACCTATCCTTTTCTGATAACAACGGACGACTGGCCTATGACATTTGCGCAGTGAACGTTGTGTTGAACAAATTGGCTCAGTCGCTAAATTTGACGTTTGATAGGGATGGAGATATTGCCAAACGAGGTCGTTCAGATGCTGATTTTTTATCGCAACTTAGTGGATTAGCATATTACCGAAGAAATTTTCCAAAGTCATTGGGAATGGAATGGGTTGAGAGTTCTCTCTGGCCTCTTATTGAAAGCAGTGAATTGTCTTTTGAAGATAAATTGGCTTCATACACCGAGCATATTGCATATCAAATCGGCAGTGCCATGCCGCACAATAAGAAAAAAATATTGGTCACAGGAGGAGGAGCTAAAAACAAATTCTTATTAGAATCGATTTCGAGGTTCACCAATAATTTCATACACATTCCTGAAGTTGAGCTTGTGGATTTTAAAGAAGCTGTAGTTTTTGCTTTCTTGGGCGTATTGAGACTAAGAAATGAGGTTAATTGTTTGAAAAGTGTAACTGGAGCGAAGATGGATCATTGTTCGGGAAATATTTTTTTCAAACCCTGATTTATACCAAATAGCGGTCTTAATTCGCTATATTTGTGGCAGAGCACTACCTTATTTTATGAAAGATTTACTTCAAAAGTTTGAATCAAAATCCCCCGAAATAGTTTTTCATTGGAATGACCCCGAAACAGAAGCCGAAGGCTGGGTGGTTATTAATTCACTCAGAGGAGGCGCTGCAGGAGGTGGTACAAGAATGAGAGTTGGTCTCAATGAGGATGAAGTACTTTCCCTAGCAAAAACTATGGAAGTGAAATTCACAGTTTCTGGACCTCCGATAGGAGGAGCGAAATCTGGCATAAATTTTGACCCTAAAGACCCAAGAAAAAAAGGTGTTTTGGAACGATGGTACAAAGCAGTTAGCCCACTGTTGAAGAGCTATTACGGAACAGGCGGTGACATGAATGTTGACGAAATTCACGAGGTTATTCCCATTACTGAAGAGAGTGGCGTATGGCATCCTCAGGAAGGTGTTTTTACAGGACATTTTAAACCTACCGAGGCCGAAAAAATCAACAGAATAGGTCAGCTCAGACATGGTGTAATCAAGGTTATAGAGAATCCTAAATTCACTCCAGACATTACTAAAAAATTAACCATTGCCGACATGATCACTGGATTTGGTGCTGCAGTTTCGGTGAGTCATTATTATACCCTGAAAGACGATACTGTATCAGGAAAGAGAGCCATTGTTCAAGGTTTTGGCAACGTTGGTTCAGCAGCCTGTTATTATTTGTCTAAAATGGGTGCCAAAATTGTTGGAATCATTGACAGAGAAGGAGGCGTTCTTAACTCAGAAGGGTTTGAACACGCTGCGATTGAGAAGTTTTTCTTGGATAAAAAAGGCAACAGCTTAATTGCCGAAAATATGATTCCTTTTGACCAAATCAATGAAACGATTTGGAACACTGAAGCGGAAATTTTCGCTCCTTGCGCAGCCTCAAGATTGATTACTAAATCTCAGTTGGATCAAATGGTCAGTTCTGGTCTCGAGGTGATTTCTTGCGGGGCCAACGTGCCTTTTGCCGATCAAGAAATTTTCTTTGGACCGATTATGGCCCAAGCTGACTCTCAACTGGCCTTGATTCCAGATTTTATTTCGAATTGCGGTATGGCCAGAGTATTCGCCTACTTCATGGAAGGAAGGGTTGCCATTACCGACGAAGCTATTTTTAACGACACCTCAGAAACCATTTTAAAGGCACTGCAAAAAGTGCTTGACAAAAACAAGTCTCAAACCGGAATTAGCGCAAAGGCCTTTGAGATAGCCCTAAATCAACTTATTTAATATTATGGAAGCAATTATTATTTCTTTGTTCGTCCTAGGCTACTTGGCCATTACTTTAGAGCACAGTCTCAAAATTGACAAACTCATTCCAGCTCTCATTATGATGGCTGTAATGTGGGCGGTGATTTCTCTGGGCATAGGTGATGTCAACACGTGGTTCGATTCTGCATTGCACGGAATGATAGAAGGATTTTCTATGTTTACGGACGTTGAAAAGTCTCATATTCTAGAAGGATCACTAATTCACCATTTGGGAAAAACCGCAGAAATACTAGTATTCCTGATTGGTGCCATGACCATTGTAGAAATCATTGATTACTTCGATGGCTTCTCTACTATCAATAAATTTGTTCGTTCGAGAAGTAAAAGAAAAATATTGTGGCTGTTCTCTGGTTTGGCTTTTTTCTTATCTGCCATAATTGACAACTTAACCGCTACTATAGTCCTGATTTCAATTTTGCAAAAACTCATTGCTGATCGCGAATCAAGGCTAATGTACGTCGGAATGATAGTAATAGCAGCCAACGCAGGTGGAGCTTGGTCTCCGATTGGGGATGTTACTACCACCATGCTGTGGATTGGCAACAAAGTTTCGGCTTTTCATCTTTTTGAATATTTATTGTTACCATCGATGATGTGTCTAGCTGTTCCTCTCTTGATCGCTTCATTCATGCCAACATTCCGAGGGCGGTTCGCACCCCTAATAGCATCTGAAATACCTGAAAATCCTCATTCCTCTAAAATGCTTTATCTAGGTTTAGGAGCTATTGTGTTTGTGCCAATTTTTAAAACAATTACCCATTTACCTCCATACGTTGGGATGATGCTTTCTCTTGGGGTAGTGGCAGCTTTTGCCGAGTTGTTTAGCTCAACCAAATTCAATCTTTCTGGTGTTCAAAAAGATGAACAACCTGACAAAGCAACACACGGTCCCGTGCATCAATCCCTGTCTAAAATTGAGCTTCCAAGTATATTATTTTTCTTAGGTATTTTAATGGCTGTTGCTGCTCTTGAGTCAATGGGATTGCTTTTTGAATTTGCAACTGCAATGCGAAACGCCTTGCCTATGGTTGGTACGGAGTTGCCAACAGCTCCTGTTTCCGATTTGGTAGTTATTTTGTTGGGTTTCAGCTCTTCGGTAATAGACAATGTTCCTTTGGTGGCGGCCAGTTTAGGAATGTTTGCTGAGCCCATGGACAGCCCGATTTGGCATTTTATTGCCTATGCTGCAGGCACTGGTGGAAGTATGCTGGTAATTGGTTCGGCTGCGGGAGTAGTGGCTATGGGAATGGAAAAAATCAATTTCTTTTGGTATTTCAAGAAAATATCTTGGCTGGCTCTTTTTGGATTCCTAGCTGGAGCCTTAGTGTTCGTTTTTATGCGCAGTATTATTTGACATACTTGAGTGCCAAATTCTACGTTACACTACTATAAAGACATATTCGAATGAACATCTTATTAAATTCATTGCAACCTAACGGTTTAGAACAAGGCGTCGATAGTGAATCGGTTGAAAAGTCACTTTCTATATTCGACCTTATTCTTAGCGGTGGCTTGGCAGGTCAGATAATTATTGGCTCATTGGTAGTCATTCTGACTTTTGCGATTTATATTTATTTCGAACGATTGTTCGCGATCCGTGCTGCTTCAAAAGTAGATCCCTCTTTCATGAGTCAGATCAGAGAATTTGTGGCTTCTGGAAAAGTGGAGGCCGCAACACTGAGATGCGCCCAATTGGATTCTCCAGTTTCGCGATTAATTAGTACTGGAATTTCTCGGATAGGTCGTCCACTAGAGGATATCAATACAGCTATCGAAAACGCAGGTCGATTGGAGGTCTATAAATTGGAAAAAAATGTGGCGACCTTGGCGACCATCTCTGGAGTTGGTCCTATGATTGGTTTTTTGGGAACGGTCATAGGGATGATTTTGTCCATTTTTGAAATTGCCAATTCAGGTGGTCAAATAGACATCAAACTCCTTGCTGACGGCCTATATACAGCCATGACTACCACAGTAGCTGGTCTTATCGTAGGTATTGTTGGTTATATAGCGCACAATCATTTGGTTGTGAAGACCACTAAAGTTATTCATCAAATGGAAGCGAATTCGGTAGAATTTCTGGATTTGTTGAACGAACCAGCATAAGACACCCTCATGAAAATCGAAGGAAGAAATAAGGTAAAACCTGAGTTCAATATGTCCTCAATGACGGATATTGTTTTTCTTTTGCTGATCTTTTTTATGTTGGCGTCAACCCTTGTTACCACCAATGCCATTGACGTTCTGCTGCCCAGTGCAACAGGCAAAACGACCAATAAAAATTCGGTAGCTGTTACCATTTCCAAGGATTTGCAGTTTTTTATAGACGAACGAACGGTCGCAGAAAATAACTTAGAAATGGAATTACTCAATGCGATGTCTGGAGAGACACATCCTACAGTGACTTTACGAGCCGAGGAATCAGTGCCAATTAGCAAGGTTGCTTTTGTCATGGACATTGCAAATCGAAACAAACTCAAAGTTATACTGGCTGTAAAACCTTAGTAATGAGCCTTTTTAAAACAATTCACGAAAAAAAGTCAGCCAGAATAACTGCAGCCATAATGACCTTGCTGTTGTTATTGTTGTTTTTGTTCGGATTGCCCTATTTAGACCCACCTTTAGAATACGGACTGACTGTGAACTTCGGAACTTCTGATACTGGAGAAGGCAAGTTGCAGCAAGCCAGTATGCTCCCCGAAAATTTAACCCCAAATCAAGAAAAAACTAGTGAGAGCAATGCGTCTTCTCAGGCAACCGATTCTGAAGAAGTCATTACTCAAGATAAGCCCGAAGATGTGGTGATTAAAAAAGAACCCAAACAACCTTCTGAAGCTGAAAAACTGGCAGAATCCAAGGCTAAAAAAGAGGCTGAGGAAAGAGCGAGACTAGAGTCTGAGCAAAACTTAAAAAAGGCCAAACTGGACAACCTGTTAGGGAAAATTGAAAATCCAAGTGCAAATCAGTCTGGACAAGGCATAACAGATGGCAACTCAGACCAAGGCAAACCAAACGGCGATCCTTATGCTCCTGCGTATTTTGGGATCACAGGATCTGGACAAGGAGGAGTGGGTTATGGACTGAACGGACGAGGAAAGCCAAGCAATTCGAAAGTCAAACCAAACTGTGACGAAGAAGGAACTGTTGTAGTGGAAATTCAAGTCAATCGATCTGGACAGGTGGTCAAGGCCATTCCAGGAAAAAAAGGCACCAATGGCGATATTTGTCTTTACAACGCGGCTGAACAAACGGCTCTAACCTATCGTTGGTCCGCTGATCCCAAGGCGCCACCAATCCAAATTGGATTTGTGATTGTTAATTTCAGCGTGACTCAGTAAATGACTTATAAAGAAACTACTGACTGGCTTTTTGCTCAATTGCCGAACTATCAGCTTCAAGGTTCTAGAGCCTTATTTAAAAATTTAAATAACATTTCTCAATTTTGCGATCACCTCAAGCAACCGCAGAATAATTTCCCTTCTATTCATGTGGCTGGTACCAATGGCAAAGGTTCTACAAGCCATATGCTCAGCTCGGTTCTTCAGGCCGCAGGTTTTAAAGTAGGACTTTATACTTCTCCACATTTGAAGGACTTTAGGGAGCGCATTAAAATCAGTGGTTCTCCGATTTCTGAAGACGAAGTTGTCGAATTCGTTCAAACTAACCTCAAGTATATCAGAGAGCAGCAACTTTCCTTCTTTGAACTCACCGTTGCCATGGCTTTCGATACTTTTGCCAAGCATCAAGTGGATGTGGCAGTCATCGAAGTCGGTTTAGGCGGACGTTTGGATGCCACCAATGTCATCCTTCCTATATTGTCGGTGATTACAAATATTGGCCTAGATCACACTAAATTTTTAGGGCATACTTTACCCGAAATTGCTTTTGAAAAGGCAGGAATCATTAAACCTAACGTTCCAGTAGTCATTGGTGAATACACAATAGAGACAAAAGAAGTTTTTGAAAATCAGGCGTCCAAAATGAATGCAGCCATCCTATTTGCTTCAGAATTTGATCTTCCAGTCTATGACTGTGACCTCAAAGGAAGCTACCAAAGATTCAATGTGAGAACGGCTGCAGCTGCCATTTATGAATTGAAAAGACTCCATTGGAAAATTCCCGAACAAGCAATGGTTGAAGGTTTTAAAAGTGTAGTCTCAAGCACTCAGTTTTTGGGAAGATGGCAACAATTATCCCAACAACCCGCTGTGTATTGCGACGTGGCTCACAATGCCGATGGCATTCGCGTCCTTTTTGATCAAGTAAAAAACATGGCTTTTGGACGATTATTGGTTGTTTTCGGAGTGATGAAAGACAAGGATTTAGACAGTATAGTACACCTTTTGCCGACCGATGGCAGCTATTTTTGCTGTCGTGCAGACAATGCAAGAGCCTTGTCTTCGGACAGTTTGAGCACTTATTTACAGGAACAGGGTCTAGAAGCTCAGTCTTGCGGTAGTGTAGGGGCTGCCCTAGAGTCAGCCCAAACAGTTGCAAACACTGATGATTTGATTCTAATTTGTGGAAGTAATTTTGTGGTAGCTGAAATTATTTAGAATAATATTTGCTACTCCAATATTTGAGTTTATATTTGCCGTCCAACCCTTGAGGGGCGCTTAGCTCAGTTGGTTCAGAGCACTTGGTTTACACCCAAGGGGTCGGGGGTTCGAATCCCTCAGCGCCCACTTTAAGAACCGCTTTTAGCGGTTTTTTCAGTTACAGTAGTTCTGTTTGTATTGGGTCATTAACTCAGTTGGTTCAGAGTGTTACCTTGACAGGGTAGAAGTCACTGGTTCGAATCCAGTATGACCCACAATTTAAAAATAGTAAAGCCTCGTTTTGAGGCTTTTTTTATTTTATCTATCCAGCCTGCGTTTCTAATGAATCAAAGGAATTAATCGCTCCAATGCCATTCCTCGCGACCCCTTGATAAGTACAACCGATTGAAGCAAAGGATTCGCTTCAAGATGTTTTTTTAAAGTATCGATTGACTCGAATTTGATGGCAGAGGCAGTATTGGTTTTGAAGAATTGTGGTCCAACAAAATAGGCTGCGAAAAGTTGCATAGACTCAACCAGATCAGCAATGCATTGGTGTTCGATTTCGCTTGCATCGCCTAGTTCGAGCATGTCTCCCAATATAACCACTTTTTTCGAGTTTTCAGTTTGTGCCAGGTTATCCAAGGCGGCTTGCATGCTTGTTGGATTAGCATTGTAGGCGTCCAAAATAATCGTGTTATCCTTGCTTATAATGAGTTGTGAACGGTTATTTTGAGGTTGATAACCCGCTATCGCCGATGCTATTAAATCAGACTGGATTTCAAAGAACGATCCAACCGCAGTTGCGGCTGCTAAATTATTGAAGTTATACGCACCAATGAGTTGGGTTTGAATTTTCAATTGGTCATATGTGGCGCAAACAGTTGAAGAAGTGCAATTTGAAATTTGGCAATGGTCTGACGGCAGTGTGCCAAAACGATAAGTATTCGGATATTCTTTTAATAGATCAACTTGTAAGGCATCAGAAGAATTTAAAAAAATCAATTTTTGACGCTTTTTCAGATCCTCGTATAGTTCCGATTTCCCTTTGATGACACCTTCAATGCTGCCAAATCCTTCCAAGTGGGCTTTGCCAAAATTGGTGATGTAACCAAAGTCAGGAGCAGCAATTGCGCACAAGGAGGCAATTTCTCCAATGTGGTTTGCGCCCATTTCTACAATCCCCATTTCTGTTGACGAGTCCATACTTAACAGGGTAAGTGGAACTCCAATATGATTGTTGAGATTGCCTAGGGTCGCTTTGGTTTTATATTTTTGACTAAGTACTGCGAAAAGCAATTCTTTAGTAGTGGTTTTGCCATTGCTTCCAGTAATTGCCACAATTGGCAGTCCTAAGAAAACGCGGTGAAAATGCGCCAAGTCTTGAAGAGTTTTTAGAACGTCTTCAACCTGAATACACTGAGGATGGTCCACAGGCTCGTCCACAACAGCATAGGCTGCTCCATATTCTATTGATGAGATCGCAAACTGATTGCCGTTGAAACGCTCCCCTTTGAGGGCAAAGAAAATTCCACCATCGATTACCTTTCTGCTGTCTGTAAAAACAGAAGGATGCGAAAGGAACAAGCCATGAAGCGTCTTAATGTCCATCATTTAAAAGTAATAAAAAAGTCCCAACAGAGTTGAGACTTTTTTTGGTGATGATTAATTAAATTAATTTCTTCGTTTGCGTTTTGAGTCTGATTTTGGGCCAACTCTCGACATGGCACATCGGAAGCCGATATAATCAGTAGCCATTTCTTCAGGGAAGAATCGGCGTTGCGCTGGATCGAGCCAATATGCCCTATCTTTCCATGACCCGCCTTTGAACACTCTGACGCGATCGTTGATTAAAGAATTTCTTTTATCAGAATCGTCCCACTTGCGTTGCAAGGTGTCATTGACGATCTGCGCTTTTTGTTGAGGTGAATTGTACATTGTACTGGTCGAGCTCTTGTCGACTTGATTAGGACTGTTCGGATCGTAGTCGTCTGGAAATCTCAAAGAACGCAAATCGCCATCACGGAAATTGCGGTTGTCACTTTGACTGAATTGTGTTCTCAAATAAGTTTCATTTTCGTCAACTGGAACCTGCGCGATTTCCCCTGGAAGCTCTCGAGCCACTGTTTTACCAGTACTCAATGTATCATAGACTACTTCCGATTCTTTAATAATTTTTACTGTACCATCAGCGTTGATCGCATTTTTTGTAAACTTGTTACCGCGATAATAGTTAAAATCGCTAAACTCATCATCTACTATTGGACGATAGACATCAGCAACCCATTCTGCCACGTTACCTGCCATATCATAAAGGCCATAGTCGTTAGGTTCGTAAGATTTCACTGGTGCAGTTATATCGGCACCATCATCGGACCAACCTGCAATACCGCCATAGTCTCCTTTGCTTTGTTTGAAATTGGCCAATTGGTCTCCACGAGTTTGGCGATTCCCAGTTCTAGTGTACTGACCATCCCATGGGTATTTCTTTCTGCCTCGATATACGTTGTAATCTCTCAAATCGGACATGCCCAATGCGCCAAATTCCCATTCTGTTTCAGTTGGCAATCTATAAGAGGGGCTAAGCACTCCTGTTTCTCTTGAGGCATAAACACCAGAAGAATCTCTAGTGTTGCGCTTTCCTTGCATGATTTCGGTGTTACCACCATAAGTCTGAGTTGGAGCGTTGAGGTAAGTTTGAGTATTGAAAGTCTGCCCACTGTTAACGTCAGTAATTTTGGCGTCTTTTTTCAAATATCCAGCCATTTCAAGGTTAGCCTCATTGACCCGGTCAGTTCTCCAGTTTGCGAATTCCGTTGCTTGTATCCAGCTAACTCCGACTACAGGATAAAGCGCATAGGCAGGGTGTCTTAGGTAGTTTTCTACCATTTCTTCGTTAAACCCTAGTTGGCTTCTCCAAACCAAAGTGTCTGGAACTGCGCCTTGATAAATATTTTTATAATTGGCTTCGCTTGGAGGGAAAATCCGTTTTAACCAATCGAGGTATTCGAGATACATTAAATTGGTGACCTCATTTTCGTCCATGTAAAAAGATTGCACGTGCTGCTGATTCGGAGAGTTGTTCCAGTCGTGCATGGGGTCATCTTGAACACGACCTTTGGTAAAGGTACCGCCCTCTATAAATACCATCCCTGGACTTGCTTCTTGACCTTTGAATTTCGTATTATACTGAAATCCTCCCAGTTTATCGTTGATTTTGAATCCAGTTGCACTAGAAACATTGCTCGAACCAGATGAGTTCTTACAACTGATCACTGTCATCGCAACCATTATAATCACTAGGTTTTTGATCGAAATGTATTTTTTCATATGCATGATATGCTCCTCAATTAAACGATTTGCAATTTAATAATATTGATACACAAAACAACCATTTAAATTTAAAATGATTTTTTACTTGTTTCACGTCTATACTAACGCGCAGAAAAGGCATTTATTACATATCTTGCCATTATACTAATGCGCCATTTATTTGCGTTGTTTGTCTATGCGATCGATTTATTTTCTCCTGGCTATTTGTTTTTTTGAAACCGTCTTTGCACAGCAACGTGATTTTGTGATTTCATGGGATGCGCCAAAAACGCTAAATAACGGGATTTCAAACCTGAAAGTGCCCAATTTTAATGAGGGCAATTTTGATTTTGATGGTGAGAATTTACACTTTGTGTCTCAATGGGAAGAAACGGCTTTGCTCCAGCCAAACTCTGTTAGAATTTCAGGAATTACAACTTCTTCTATAAGCCAAAATGAGCTTTTCGATCTGTCAGTTTCTGCCATTCCACAACAGTTAGAATTCAGTTTAAAACAGACCAATTCAAGAGGTCAATCAGGACTGCTATTGGAGCTGTCACCCATCATTAAAACTCCAAACGGTTACGAAAGAATTACATCATTCTCGGTTTCTTATCAAACCTCGCCACAACCTGTAAATCAAAGGTCAATTTCCGTTTATAATTCGGTGCTGTCTCAAGGGGGTTGGTTTAGATTTACCATTGATCAAAGTGGTATTTACAAGTTGAATAGGGATTTTCTTCAGTCATTGGGAGTTAATGTGACTGGCTTGGACCCTCGGACCATTAAAATTTACGGATATGGTGGCCACATGTTGCCACTAGAAAATCTGCCCAATTCACCAATGGATCCCATTGAAAACGCCATAAAGGTAATAGGGGAAGATGACGGTGTTTTTAACCCCGACGACTATGTTCTTTTTTATGGCCGAGCAGCGTCATATGATCAAGAAAGTCACACGCACATTAACGCCTATACTAATCAAACCATCTATTATTTACACGTAGGAGGGAACAATGGATTAAGGGTTAGCTCCTATATCGAGCCCGTTGCCCCTGCAAATCAATCGCTGACCTCCTTCGTCGATTATCAATTTCACGAATTGGACGAATATAATTTGGCAAATATGGGAAGACGTTGGTTTGGAGAGCGCTTTGATTTCGACGCGCAGCAGGATTTCACGTTTAATTTCCCCAACCTAATTTCAGGGGAATTAGCAGAAATCAAGGTTTTGGCCGCAGCAACTTCCGAAGTCAATACGACCATGTCTATCATGCTCAACAATACCGCTATCGGGCAGCTCAGCTTTATGGGAAATAATAGTCAGTCAAGTAATCTTGCGTCAGGAAGTGAATTGGCAGTACAGAAGGTATTGCCTGGATCGGGAGTAACCATTGGACTAAGTTATAATGACAATGGAAACCCTGCTTCAACAGGCTATTTAGACTATATCAGTATTGCGGCTAAGCGATCATTGACCTATACTGGGGAAAGTTTATTTTTCAACACCAAAAGCAGTTCTCAAAACAATCAGGTGGTTTCGCTTACTCTTGACAATTCCTCATCAGTTGTGTCGCTTTGGGATGTTTCGGATATTGAGAATATTAAAGAACTAGAAAACAGCAATACTTCGGGTAGTCTCACTTTCAAAACTGTAGCTCAAGAGGATAAATTATTTCTGACCGTTGCACCGCAAAACTTTTTAGTGCCTCAGAGATTATCGAATTCATCAGTCAGTACTATAAATCTTAAAGGCACCATTTTTCAGGACAATTCTAATGAGCTTGAGGATGTTGAATACCTTATTCTTACTCGAGAAGACATGCAGTTTCAGGCCGAAAGATTGGCTGATATTCATCGCAGTCGTTCTGACTTAAATGTCAAGGTAGTATTACTCAGTGACATTTACAAAGAATTTAATACTGGCAATCCAGATATTGCGGCTATACGGAACTTTGTCAAATATGTTTATGACCGGCCAATAGATCCAACAAAGAGACTCAAATATGTTTGCTTGTTTGGGGATGGCAGTTTTGACTATAAAGACCGCATCAGCAATAACAACAACATCGTTCCTTCGTGGTATTCTTACAACAGCTTTAATGCGGTCAGCTCGTTTGTGTCTGATGATTTTTTTGGCATGATGGATTTGGGTGAAGGCTTAATGGCTAACGCTGATCAGTTGGATATTGCCATTGGTCGAATTTTGGCCGACACTCCGCAGCGGGCAAAAACTCTTGTCGATAAAATCGCATCCTATTACACGGAGGCAGCTTATGGCAGTTGGAGAAATCAGGTGGTAGTCATATCTGACGATGTCGATGCTTCTTCCGAATTCGATTTGGAAAACACCACCAATATAATTGGAGACATGGTGTCTTCTCAAAAGCCACAAATGAATGTTACAAAAATTCATTCAGATGCCTTTGTACAAGAGTCTTCTTCGGGAGGAGAGCGATACCCTGCCGTGAACAAAGCCATTTTTGATGCCATTGAATTGGGGGCTTTGGTAGTCAATTATTTTGGTCATGGCGGTGAAGATGGCTTAGCTGGCGAGCGCATATTTGACATTCTCAATGCCAAAGAGCTGAAAAACGAATGCAAACTGAACTGTTTCGTCACGGTTACCTGTGAGTATACCAAATTCGATAATCCCAATCGTCCAACGGCTGGAGAGTACTTGTATTGGAATTCAAAAGGTGGTGCTATTGGCATGTTAACCACAACAAGACGTATTTTTCTCAATGTCGGGGTTTTGTTTAACGTTAAACTTCAAGACTATCTCTTTGGGATCAACGGTGCGCCAGAAAATGTTTCAATGGCTGAGGCACTTAGACTTACTAAAACAAGCCCAAGTTTAAGTGGTGTGAATCAAAGAAGACTGGTCTTTTTCATAGGAGATCCCGCTATGAAACTTGCGCTGCCAAAACCCGAAATCAAATTGACACACATCAATGGAACTCCAGTTTCTGGAAACACAGAGATGTTAAGAGCTCTTGATTTAGCGACCTTAAAAGGAGAAGTCGTCGATCAAAGCGGTAATATCTTGTCCAATTATAATGGACAGCTAACTGCCACCATTTATGATAAATTGGTTGAAAGGTCAACCTTAGGCAATGACGGCACAACCGACTCTTCGGGTAACTTGTTATTGCTCGACTTTGAAACCCTGGGGTCAACTATTTTCAAAGGCCAAGCATCAATCTCAAACGGCGTTTTCGACTTCTCATTTGTTGTGCCTCGAGACATTCAGATTGCAGAGGGAACAGGTAAAGTCAGTTTTTATGCCAAAGAAGAAGTGCAATTGAACGATCATACAGGTGCTGATTTGTCGGTTAGAATTGGTGGTATAAATCCGAATGCGAGTCAGGATAATGTGGGCCCGACGATCAACCTTTTTATGAACGATGAGAGCTTTATTTCCGGAGGTATTACCAATGAAAATCCAACTCTATTGGTCAACTTATTCGACTTGAATGGCATCAACACCATTGGGGGAGTGGGACACGACATCTTGGCTACATTGGATGGCGATCAGGCCAATGCTTTCAATCTGAATGACTACTACGTCGCCAACCAAGACGATTTCCAAAATGGAACAGTAAACTATCCGTTTAGAGACCTTGATCCTGGGGAGCACCTACTAAAACTCAAGGCTTGGGACGTTTACAATAACTCGTCTGAGGCAGAAATACGCTTTGTCGTTTACGACGAAAACGATGGATTAGTCATTGACCATGTTTTGAATTATCCCAATCCGTTCATCAATTACACCGAATTTTGGTTCAACCACAACAGTTCTGAGCCACTAGACATCATGGTACAAATTTTTTCGATTTCAGGAAAGTTGGTTAAGACCCTTCACGGACAATCGAGTGGAGACGGCAAAGCCAATAGTGCACTTTCTCGTGACATAACTTGGGATGGGACCGATGATTTTGGTGATTTTATAGGCAAAGGTGTTTATGTTTATAAGCTTACTGTGCGGTCTTCATTAACAGGTTCAACGGCTACGAAATTTGAAAAACTGGTCAAACTGTAATATTCCCATATATTTGTCGTTTATCAATTACAACTAATTCGACAACCTGTGAAAAATTTGCTAACCCATAGTACCTGTCTCTATTTTTTATCTGTTTTTTCTGTTTTCGCACAAACCACCACAACGGTAATTCCAGTTCAAGACAGCAGGGTAATCACTACAGGCGTTCCTTTTTTACTGATTGCGGGTGATGCTCGTGCTGCTGGCATGGGCGATATGGGAGTGGCAACTTCTTCTGATGCTTATTCTCAGCAGTGGAATCCTTCCAAATATGCGTTTAATACGGCCAAGTCAGGAATTGCAGTGAACTACACGCCCTATCTGAGCAAATTGGTTAACGACATTTTCCTAGGAAACGTGACCTATTTCAACCGACTGAACGAGCGAAGTGCTTTTGCGGCGAGCTTTAAGTATTTCAGTTTAGGTGAAATTGAAATCATCACCGAGCAACAGGCTGCTGCAGGCGATTTTGACAACTTATTAATAGAGAGTCCAAATGAGTTGGCTTTCGATTTGTCTTATTCCTTGAGATTGGCAGATCAGTTTTCGATGGGAGTCAGCTTGGGTTATTTGAGATCTGATTTAAAAATTCAGTCAGTAGATACCGATGCTACCGCGGCAAGTTCGTTCGCTGTAGGCTTATCTGGTTATTACCAAAGTGAAGAAAACGCCTATGACAGTTTCAATGGTAGGTGGAGGGCTGGTTTTGCCCTCCAAAACATTGGGCCAAAAATAAAATATGACAACAGTGAGAATTCTGAAAATTTCTTACCGTCAACCTTGAGATTGGGCGCAGGTTTCGATTTTGTTTTTGATTCTTACAACACCCTAGCGATTACTGCAGAAGCAACCAAATTATTGGTACCAACACCACCGGTTTATGCTAACGAGTACCAATATTCTGATACCAACGGCAATGGTCAGTATGACGAGGATGTGGATAATTTAATCGGTTATCCAGGCTCGCCAGTTAACTCGGGTATCATCTTAGAAGGACAAGATCCAAATGTGGGCTTTGTCTCTGGTATATTTCAGTCCTTTGGAGATGCTCCTGGAGGGTTTAAGGAGGAGATGCAGGAATTTACCTATGCTCTTGGTGCTGAATACCGTTACCAAGATTCGTTTGCCATTCGAACTGGCTATTTTCACGAAAGTGAAGAAAAAGGAGCAAGGCAGTTTTTCACCTTTGGAGCAGGGTTTAAATACAATGTTGTAGATGTTGATCTGTCTTACTTGTTTTCTGCTTCGAAAGTTCAAAGCCCCCTCGAAAGTACTTTGCGTTTTTCTTTGACGTTTAATTTTGGACGCGATTCCTATTCGGAATATTAATTCATTTCTCTATTATTGACAGGCTCTGCGACCCGATTTGGCAATGATTTTTGTCAATTTTAGAAACTTGTGTTTTGTAATACGGTTCTAAGACGTATTTTTGTCCTTCGGTTTAGAAAAAAAAGATGCAAAAAATCACGAAAAAAACTTATCTCCAATGGTATGAAGACATGCAATTGTGGAGAAAGTTCGAGGACAAGTTAGCTGCGGTTTACATCCAACAAAAGGTAAGAGGCTTTCTTCACCTTTACAATGGTCAAGAGGCTATTTTGGCTGGGGCATTGCATGCCATGGATTTGACAAAGGACAGAATGATTACGGCCTACAGAAATCACGTTCAGCCAATTGGTATGGGCGCTGATCCTCGTCGAGTAATGGCCGAACTGTATGGCAAAGTAACTGGTACTTCAATGGGTCTTGGCGGTTCAATGCACATTTTTTCTAAAGAACATCGTTTTTATGGAGGACATGGTATTGTAGGAGGTCAGATTCCCTTGGGTGCTGGAATGGCGTTTGGAGACATGTATCACAAAACAGGAGCCGTTACAATTTGTTGTTTTGGAGATGGTGCAGCACGTCAAGGTTCGTTGCACGAAACTTTTAATTTAGCCATGCTGTGGAAATTGCCAGTAGTTTTCGTCTGCGAAAACAACGGATACGCCATGGGCACTTCGGTTGAACGTACAGCCAATCATACTGAAATATGGAAATTAGGACTTGGTTATGAAATGCCTTGTGGCCCTGTCGACGGCATGAACCCTGTGACAGTTGCCGAAGCAATGGACGTGGCCATCGAAAGAGCACGCTCAGGCGGCGGACCAACTTTCTTGGAAATGAAGACTTACCGTTATCGTGGACATTCCATGAGTGACGCCCAACATTATAGAACTAAGGAGGAGGTTGAAACTTATAGAAAAATCGACCCTATTACTCAGGTCAAAGACTTGATATTAGACAAGAAATATGCAACTGAAAAGGACTTGGAGGAAATTGACACAAGAGTAAAATCTTTGGTCGCTGAGTGCGAGGAATTCGCAGAAAATTCAGCCTATCCGGAGAAATCCTTGATGTATGACATTGTTTACGATCAAGTAGATTACCCTTTCATTCCACATAAATTATAAATCATGGCAGAAATCATAACAATGCCCCGTTTGAGTGACACCATGGAGGAGGGAACAGTAGCGACTTGGCTTAAAAAAGTTGGTGATGCTGTCAGTGAAGGTGATATTTTGGCCGAAATCGAAACGGACAAAGCCACCATGGAGTTCGAATCTTTTCACGAAGGGACTTTGTTACACATTGGAATCCAAGAAGGCGAGGCTGCTAAGGTAGATTCTTTGCTTGCCATCATCGGAAAAAAAGGCGAAGACGTTTCTGCTCTGCTCAATCAAAATCCAAAAACTACCGTTAAAGCAACCGAAGAAGCTGTTGAAGTCAAAACTTCTAATGCGGTAGAAACACCTCAAGGGGTTGTAGTGATCACTATGCCAAGACTGAGTGATACCATGGAAGAAGGTACTGTAGCCACATGGATTAAGAAGGTGGGAGATGCCGTCAAAGAAGGCGATATTTTGGCAGAAATCGAAACAGATAAAGCCACAATGGAATTCGAATCATTCAATCAGGGAACCCTTCTTCATGTTGGGATTCATGAAGGGGAATCGGCCAAGGTTGACGCTTTGTTGGCCATTATAGGTCCAAAAGGAACTGACGTTTCTGGCTTTGTAAAAAATTATTCTGGCTCAACGACTGCTCAATCGGTTGAGGTGGCCAAGGAGGTAGTAACTGAAGTGGTGCCTGCTGCTAAAGAAATTATCGCTCCAGTTGCCGCAGCAAGTCCTGTAAAAAACTCATCCGACCGCATTTTTATCTCTCCTTTGGCCAAAAAAATGGCTCAAGAGAAAGGAGTTGACTTAGGTCAAGTTATAGGAAGTGGAGAACATGGACGTATCATCAAAAGGGACATCGAGAACTATGTGCCATCAGCATCTTTTGCGCATTCTACTGGACTGTTTGTGCCAGCAGGAGTGGAGCAATCTGAAAGTACACCGAATAGCCCAATGCGCAAGGCCATTGCCAAACGTCTTTCTCAATCGAAATTTTCGGCGCCTCATTATTACCTCAATGTAGAGTTTGACATGGATAATGCGGTGGCTTTTAGAGCGCAATTCAACACCTTGCCCAATACCAAGATCTCTTTTAATGATATGGTTATTAAGGCAGTAGCGTTATCTTTAAAACAACATCCTCAAGTTAATGGACAGTGGTTTGACGATCGCATTCAGCGGAATCACCACGTTCATGTTGGCGTAGCGGTAGCCGTTGAAGACGGTTTAATCGTTCCCGTGTTGCGTTTTGCCAATGAACAGTCCTTACTACAGATTAATGTGTCAGTAAAGGATTACGCCCAAAGAGCGCTCCAGAAAAAACTGAACCAACAGGAAATTGAGGGCAGTACATTTACTGTGTCGAACCTAGGTATGTTTGGAATAGAAAGTTTTACTTCTATCATCAACCAGCCTAATGGAGCCATCCTCTCTGTTGGAGCCATTGTTCAAAAGCCCGTTGTAAAAAATGGGGCGGTTGTGCCTGGTTATGTCATGAAACTAACGATGGCTTGCGATCACAGGGTGGTGGACGGCGCCACTGGAGCTCAATTTTTGCAAACCTTGAGAGGTTTTGTAGAAAATCCAGTGACCATGCTGGTCTAATACTTCCGTCATTATGACAAAAAACATCATCATAACTGGCACTAGTCGGGGCATCGGTTTTGAATTGACAAAACAGCTTTCGGATGCTGGGCATCAAGTTTTGGCGCTGTCGCGAAAAACAGGGTCTCTCAAGGCACTTAACCTTAAAGGGGTTCATGTCATGGAATTCGATTTGGTGCGACAGGATGACCTGAAAATGGTCGGAAATTTTGTCCAATCGAACTGGGGACAAGTGGACGTTTTAATCCATAATGCTGGAGCACTTTGCAACAAACCTTTCATGGATACTACTACAGAAGATTTTTTAACGGTGTATCAAACCAACGTTTTTGGAGTAGCCAGTTTGACCCAAGAAGTTGTCCCGTTTATGAGCAGCAGCGGTCATGTTGTTGTGTTGAGTTCAATGGGAGGTGTTCAAGGGAGTGCGAAGTTCCCAGGACTTTCTGCTTACAGCTCGAGTAAGGGCGCTGTGATCACTTTGGTAGAGCTTTTGGCTGAGGAGTTTAAGACAACAGGCCCATCGTTTAACGCCTTGGCTTTAGGGGCTGTTCAGACCGAAATGTTAGAAGCAGCATTTCCAAGTTACCAGGCTTCAGTAACCGCCGATGAAATGGCAACTTTTGTGGCAGATTTTGCATTAACTGGGCAACAACTTTTTAACGGCAAGTTGATTCCCGTGTCAAAGTCTACTCCCTAAAACAGATACCCTTTAATCTTCACAAACATTTTTTATGAGTCAATCCACCAGTACTATTCTCATGATTCGCCCGAACGGTTTCCGAGCCAACGAGCAAACCGCGACGAGCAACTATTTTCAAAAGATTTCAAATGATCGAAACGCATCTGAATTGACCCTCTCTGCCCAAAAGGAATTCGACATTTTTGTGGAATTGCTCAGGAATCATGGGGTAAACGTTATTGTTCACCAAGATACTGGTGAACATGATACTCCAGACTCTGTTTTTCCTAACAATTGGTTGTCTTTTCATGAAGACGGTTCGGCCGCGTTATACCCAATGATGGCTGAAAACCGACGCTTAGAAAGACAAGAATCAGTAATCGAAGCCGTTGAGGCCGCAGGATTTACAATAACTAACTTTATAGATTACACCGAAGCTGAAGCTGATGGCATTTTTCTAGAAGGTACTGGAAGTATTGTCTTGGATCGAGAAAATCGCAAGGCCTATTGTGCCCTTTCCCCTCGTGCAGACGAAGATTTGTTTGTTGAGTTTTGCGAAGATTTTGAATACACTCCATTTGTTTTTGAAGCTTTTCAGACCGTTGAAGGAAATCGCAAACCAATATATCACACCAACGTTGTTATGTGCATAGCGGATCGCTACGCCGTGGTTTGCCTAGATGCAGTTGACGACAAAAAGGAACGCCGTTCTTTGGAAAAAAGCTTGAAATTTGACGGTAAAAAAATTATAGCATTAACCGAAGAACAAATGCATTCGTTTGCGGGAAATATGCTCCAAGTGCAGTCTCAAACGGGAAAAACTCATTTGGTTATGAGCCAACAGGCCCATGACGCGTTGCGTCCAGAACAACTCAATACTCTAAAGGGCTTAGACACTTTGATAGTAGCATCAATACCAACCATTGAAACTTGTGGGGGTGGTAGTGCAAGATGCATGATGGCAGAGGTATTCCTTCCTAGATCAAAATAGACTTGCCATAACATCTTTTGAAAAAAAGTATATTTGCGCTAATGCAAACCGATAATATATGACCATCGATCCAGTCATTCAAAATCAACTTCAAAGGGCTTGTTTCGAGCTGTTTCAAATTGAGATGGATCATTTTGAGCTCCAAGAAACGCGAAAGGATTTTGAGGGTGATTTGACCGTTGTAATTTTCCCCATTTTGAAATTTGTAAAGGCCAGTCCAGCATCAATAGGGGAGCAACTTGGACAATGGCTCCAGACCAATCAAGATGAGGTAACAGGGTTTAACGTCGTTTCTGGGTTTTTGAATTTGGTTTTTGACGACAGCTATTTTGTCAAATCTGCTCATTCCATTTTTAATGAAAAGCAATTTGGTATTGTAACAGCCAAGTCTGATGACAAAGCAGTGATTGTGGAGTACTCCTCTCCCAACACCAATAAGCCTTTACACCTAGGGCACATTCGGAACAATTTATTGGGCTACAGTGTTGCCGCTATTCTGCAAGCTGCAGGAAAGAAGGTCTATAAAACTCAAATCATCAATGATCGCGGTATTCATATTTGTAAAAGCATGCTGGCTTGGCAACGTTTTGGCAATGGAGAAACACCAGAAAATACGGGTCTGAAAGGCGATAAGGTGGTTGGGAACTATTACGTTCGCTTCGATCAAGAATATAAGAAGGAAGTTGCCGAGCTAGTGACTCAAGGGCATTCGGAAGATGAGGCAAAGAAAATGGCGCCCATTCTATTGGCAGCTCAAGACATGTTGCGTCAGTGGGAGTCTGGAGATCAGGAAGTTGTTGAACTATGGAAGACCATGAACCAATGGGTTTACAAGGGATTCGAAATGACCTATGACAAATTGGGAGTGAATTTTGACAGTTATTACTACGAGTCAGAAACCTATTTGTTGGGCAAATCCTTTGTTGAAGAAGGTTTGAGCTCAGGGGTTTTTGTCAGAAAGGAAGATGGTTCGGTATGGTGTGATTTAACCGAAGACGGATTAGACGAGAAGATTGTGTTGCGATCCGATGGAACTGCAGTTTATATGACTCAAGATATAGGGACAGCCATTCAAAGAATAAAGGACTATCCAAATATTGGAGGGATGGTTTACACAGTAGGAAATGAGCAAGACTATCATTTCAAGGTGCTCTTCCTCATTCTAAAGAAATTTGGATTTGAATGGGCTAATAGCCTACATCATTTGAGTTATGGGATGGTTGATTTACCCAGTGGAAAAATGAAGAGCCGAGAAGGGACTGTTGTAGATGCCGATGACTTGATTGATGAGATGACTGCCACTGCCAAAACGATTGCACAGGAATTAGGGAAACTCGATGGTTACGCCGATTCTGAAAAGGAGGAGGTCTATGAGCAAATTGGATTAGGGGCGTTGAAATACTACATTCTGAAGGTAGATCCTAAGAAACGCATCTTGTTTGACCCAAAGGAATCAATCGATTTTCAAGGAAATACTGGACCATTCATTCAATACACTCACGCCCGTATTAGCGCTATAGTGAGGAAAGCTTCTGAGTCAAGAAGTTTTGAACTTGATAATATTAGTCTTGAACTCAGAGAAAAAAATTTGATTAAAGATTTGATGAAATTTCCAAATACTGTTCAACTCGCGGCCGAAGCCTATAGTCCTGCATTATTGGCCAATTACCTTTACGATTTGGTCAAATCATTCAATGCGTTGTATCAGAATGTGGCCATATTCGGTAATGAGAGTTCAGATCAGACAGCCTTTCTAGTGGAACTTTCGAACGCAACTGGCTTGGTCATTAAAAGGGCTTTAGGTCTTTTGGGTATTGAGGCTCCTGAACGAATGTAATAGTATTGCGCAAAAAAAAGGCTACACTAGAGTGCAGCCTTTAATTTCAAAAAAATTTAATTTTTAAGCTTCAGAAGAACTTACAGCTAAAGAGTAAACTACTAGTCCGAAACCTATTTTGTTGATCGCGTCACCAATGTTGTAAATGATGTCCATGTTCAATCCAAGGTCACCAACAAAAGCATACCACTGACCTGCGCCAGTTCCTGCCATGTAACCTAATGGATAAATAGCCCATCCAACAAGAACGAACCAACAAAGGATTTTGTGCGCTTTTAGGACATGTCCTCCAGCAGCTACGGCCAATTGCTTTGCCTTACCTAACCAGATGTCATACACGATGACAAAATATGCCGCTCCTGAGATGAATCCCCATAGCGCAGCTTGACCTGGAGCAACAGCTTCACCCCAATATCCTGTGACTAACATAATCACTGACAATACGATAAGGCGCCACATTAGTGACTTAGTCGCACCAGCAACTTTAAGAATTAAGTAGAACTCAACACACATTAATGGCACTGTAAGCACCCAATCTACATAGCGGAAGAATGTTGGAGACTCGTCAAATGCTCCAAAATAATCTCTCATGTACCAGTAATGTACAGCTGCGATAAATGTGATCAAACCTGATACCAGGATCGAAGTTCTCCACTTTTTGTCAAAGCTACTCATTGAAAGGAAAAAGAAAGCAGAAGCTGCCATCATCGCCATACATCCTACAAAGAATGTAAAGTCTACATAATCAGTTGCCCCTAGCTTTTGCATGCTCCCGGCCAACAAAATTGAATTTGATAAAAATCCCATAATAATTGTTTTTAATGATTTTTGTTTGAGTAAATTTATACAATTAAATAAATAATTTGATATTTTCTCTTAAATAATTTTGTTCAATTGATAAAATCAACAATACAATATTCAACTTCTCGCAATTTCAGTTTGATCACAACATTCATGTTTATGTGGGTTGCAATCAATTTTTCGCCTCAATTGGCGGACGTTTTTGGATATGTTCTTATTTTAAGCGTTGGGATACTTCATGGTTCGAATGACTTGATTTTAATCAATAAAGCCATGTCGGATAAAAAATTAAAAATGACGCTGGTCTTAATGGTTTATTTGTTGGTTATATTGACAGCAGCAGTTCTGTTTTACAAATGGCCTTTGATGGCATTGACCTCATTTGTCCTTTTTAGTGCCTATCATTTTGGTGAGCAGCATTGGGCTAATAGGGTAAAGGGCAATGCTTGGGCCGTCCGTTTTTTCTTTTTTTGCTACGGAATGGCCATTTTATTGTTATTGTTTTTTTGCAACTTCGAGGATACTTCGGCAGTGATCTTTCACATCGCCAAATATAGTTTGCCTCAAAACACCTTTCTGAACGGTTTGGTTTTCTTTGGCGTAATTAGCATTGCCTTGGGAAGTTATTTGGTTCACTCGGATTATGTCAGGAAAAAGTCTATAGAAGAGTTATTCTATTTGTTGTTGTTTTTTTTGTTGTTCAAAGCAGCCTCCTTGATATGGGGTTTTGCGGTTTACTTTGTTCTGTGGCACGCCATACCGTCATTGAATGATCAAATCAAATATCTTCACGGTGAACTCAATATTAAAACTGTTCTCAGTTATGTGCGTGAATCACTTTTAAATTGGCTAGTGGCCCTTCTTGGTTTGACACTGATGTATTTTGTCTTCAAAAATGACGATAGTGTTTTCATTACCATTTTCTTTTCTTTTTTGGCTGCCATTACCTTCCCTCATGTTTTGGTAATTTCTAATATTTATAAACAATAATTTGGGGAAATCCTTTTCACCCTCTTTTTAAGAACGTTCCAATATTGATTATCTTCGTCGGTATAAATAATATCCAATGATTTTACTTGACGGCAGAAAAACTAGCAGCAATTTGAAATTTGAAATTGCTGAGGAGGTCAGTCAGATGAAATTGTCTGGACAAAGTGTTCCGCATTTGGCCGCTGTTTTGGTGGGAGAGGATGGCGCAAGTTTAACCTATGTTGGCAGCAAGGTGCGTTCTTGCCAACAGGTGGGCTTTGAGTCCACTTTATTACACCTGCCTAACACAATTTCTGAAGACGAATTGCTCAAACAGATTGAATTGCTCAACGCCAATGGGTCTATTGACGGCTATATTGTCCAACTACCACTGCCAAAACACATCGATGAAAACAAAATATTAATGGCAATTGATCCGTTGAAAGATGTTGACGGGTTTCATCCATCAAATTTTGGCAAAATGGCTTTAGAAATGGATACCTTTATTCCGGCAACGCCCTTTGGCATCATGGAATTGCTCGAGCGCTACAAGGTAGAGACCAAAGGCAAGCACGTCGTCGTGGTAGGACGGTCTCAAATCGTCGGCCGTCCAATGAGTATTCTGCTCAGCAGAAAAGGCAATCCAGGAAATGCTACAGTGACTTTGATGCATTCCCATACTAAGCATTTATCAAACATTACCCAACAAGCCGATATAATTGTCATGGCTTTGGGAATCCCCAAATTTTTGAAGGCGGACATGGTCAAGGACGGGGTTGTAATTATTGATGTGGGTATTACCCGAGTTCCAAGCGATCAAAACCCAAAGGGTTACGAGATTTTAGGTGATGTTGATTTCGAACATGTTGCTCCAAAAAGCAGTTACATTACTCCAGTACCAGGAGGAGTGGGTCCAATGACCATAGCCATGCTACTCAAAAACACGCTAATTGCTTGCAAGCGCAGACAAAATTAAGGATGTCTTGCTGTTTTCTTCGAATCGCTCAAAGACGATTTGAGTTGTTCGATCTCATCGGGTCTCAGATGTCGTATTTCACCGATAGGCATGTCTAATTCGATGTTCATGATTCTTAAGCGCTTTAGAGATATAACTTCGTAGTTAAAGTACTCGCACATCCTTCTGATCTGACGGTTAAGACCTTGTGTTAGAACAATTTTAAAGTTATTCTGATTGACTTTGGTGACTTTGCATGGTTTGGTCATGGTGTCAAGCACAGGAACACCCTTTGACATGCGATCGACAAATGTTTGAGAAATGCTTTGATCCACTGTAACCAAATACTCTTTTTCGTGATTGTTACTTGACCTCAAAATCTTATTGACAATATCTCCATCATTGGTAAGTAGAATCAAGCCCTCGCTCATCTTGTCCAATCTTCCAATCGGAAAGACGCGTTTGTGATAGTTCAGGTAATCAATGATATTGTCTTTTTCCCTTTTGGTGTCCGTGGTACAAACAATGCCTACGGGTTTGTTAAAAGCTAAGTATTCAAATTGTTCCTCAGACTTTTTTACCAACTGTCCATTGACTGTAACGCGATCGCCCTCAGACACGCGTGTTCCTTTTTCAATCGGTAGTCCATTAATTAAAACTTGTCCTGCGTCTATGAGTTCATCGGCCTTGCGGCGGGAGCAAAATCCGGCCTCACTAAGAAATTTATTGACGCGAATTGCCCTGTTATCGTCCATATCAATTGCAAATATAGTTTACTATCTCCGAAACTACTTCGGGATGTTTAAGACCATGACCAAAACCTTCTGTGGCAATAAGTTTGACATTCCTGCCATTCGTCTTGATTTCTTCGGCGTCAGTAAAGGGTATTATTTTGTCGTTGATGTCGTGAATGATCAAAGTAGATAACTCTGGATTATTCAAATATTTTTCAGTGGCAAAAAATTCAGGAGGAGACCCAAATCGTTTAAATACCTCCAAATTTATGGCTGTTCTCAGCCTGCTGCTGTACCCCAGCAAATTGCTGTACCGTTCTAAAACTCCCGTAAAATTATTTGGAGCTCCAAGTAAAATCAATTTGTTCATCTTAGATGACTTGAGGTATTGGGTTGAAAACGCACATGCCATTCCTCCTACAGAATGTCCGACCATCGAATCGGCCTGGAAGTGCTGAGCTGCAACATTGATGAAATTGGCATATAGAACGGCTTGAAAAGAGGATCCTCCTGAGGCGCCATGAGCAGGGGCATCTAATGCTACTGCTCCTATATTTTTTTCTTGCAGACTTGCGATCAACTTTTCCCATCTGAGGGAATTGCTTTCCCAGCCGTGCGCCAACAAAACACAACCATTAGCCGCAGGCCAATAATAGGTCATGATATCAGTCCCTTGAAAGTTAAGGATGGTGATTTTTGCAGAAGACAGAAACGAATTTTGATCAGAAGACAACTTGCCTTTTTGCGGTTTTGAAAAAATATCAACAGCAATTTTAGCTGCCCTATTAGGACTGAAAATAGCCAAAACGTTCAAAAGTTGCCCGATGACCTTAATAAGTAGAGTGGATGTTTTTTTATTGGCCATGGCGAATGAAGGGCAAAGCTAATGTTTCTTGACAAATGACCAATCTTTTAATGTTTGTTTGATTTTTGAAATAATGGCATGGGCAAGTCTTATATTTGCATCATGATTCGGACCAATGAAGAAATGACTAGTGAGGGCTTGATGTTGCCGTTAATGGAAGCCTTTTATACCATACAAGGTGAAGGATATCACAAAGGAACTGCAGCCTATTTTGTTAGAATCGGTGGTTGTGATGTCGGATGTCACTGGTGTGACGTGAAGGAAAGTTGGAATGCTGCTTTACATCCCCCAACCGCCATTGAAGTCATGGTCAACAACGCTTTGGCTTATTCAAAGACGGTCGTGGTGACAGGAGGAGAGCCTCTCATGTGGCCAATGCAGCCGCTGACCGAACAACTTCGCTCGAAAGGCGCGCAAGTGCACCTCGAAACTTCTGGGGCGTATCCCCTAACGGGTGAATGGGACTGGGTGTGTCTTTCTCCAAAGAAAAATAAACTCCCATTATCTGAGGTTTATGAGAAAGCCAATGAGCTCAAAGTCATTATTTATAATAATAGCGATTTCGTATTTGCGGAACAACATGCTGATTTAGTATCATTAGGTTGCAAACTCTATTTGCAGCCCGAATGGAGTCGACGAGACAAGGTCATTCCGCTTATAGTTGACTATGTTATGCAACATCCCAAATGGGCCGTTTCTCTCCAGACGCATAAGTATCTGAACATACCGTAAAAGCAAAAGGTTTTCTACACTAAATTGTTGATAACTTCTGTCGAGTTGAATAGTCAGTTCTTCTAGGACTGGCCTAAGTTTAGTATATTTGATGAAACAAAAAAATGATGCCTTTAAAGCGTCATTTTTTGTTGTATAGCATCCACTGATTTTAAGATAGAACTATTATGAGTTTAGAGCCGAATAAAACCAATTATTCTGCTGACAGTATTCAGGCCTTAGAGGGTATGGAGCACGTCAGAATGAGGCCTTCCATGTACATCGGTGATGTTGGGACTCGAGGATTGCATCATCTTGTCTATGAGGTTGTTGATAATTCAATCGATGAAGCTCTTGCGGGTCATTGCGACTACATCACAGTTAACATTCTTCCGGATAATTCGGTTATGGTTACTGACAACGGTCGAGGTATTCCTGTCGACATGCACAAAAAGGAAGGCGTATCTGCTTTGGAAGTGGTAATGACTAAGATTGGTGCTGGAGGAAAATTTGACAAAGATTCCTACAAAGTTTCTGGCGGATTGCATGGTGTCGGGGTGAGTTGTGTAAACGCCTTGTCAGAGTTGCTTACCGCTGTAGTTTATCGGGAAGGGGAAGTTTGGGAGCAGACTTATGAAAGAGGTAAGCCAAAAGGCCCTGTATCCAAAACGGGGTCTACGGATAAAAGAGGTACAACGGTAACCTTTAAGCCAGATGGTCAGATTTTTACTCAAACTACAGAATTCAGTTATGAGATTTTAGCGAACAGATTGCGGGAGTTGTCATTTTTGAACAAGGGGATAACTATGGTTCTTACAGATGAACGTTCTAAGGATGACAAGGGAGAATTTCCAACGGACACTTTTTTATCACAACAGGGCTTATCTGAATTTGTCAATTATCTCGATAGCAGTCGTGAACAAATTCTTTCGGAAGTCATTTCATTTGAAGGTGAAAAGAATGGAGTTCCGGTGGAAGTGGCAATGACCTATAACACTTCCTACTCGGAGAATTTGCATTCTTATGTCAACAACATCAACACACATGAGGGTGGTACTCACCTGAGCGGTTTTAGACGTGGATTGACGCAAACATTGAAAAAATATGCCGATCAGTCGGGATTGACGGATAAATTGAAATTTGAGATTGCTGGGGATGATTTCAGAGAAGGATTGACAGCCATCATTTCTGTTAAGGTAGCAGAACCACAATTCGAAGGTCAGACCAAGACCAAACTGGGTAACCGTGAGGTGTCGGCGTGCGTCAGTCAAGCGGTATCCGAAGTCTTAACGGATTATCTTGAAGAACATCCTGATGATGCCAGAATTATAGTACAAAAGGTTGTCTTAGCAGCTCAAGCTCGACATGCTGCCCAAAAGGCGCGTGAAATGGTTCAACGCAAAAGCGTCATGAGCTTAGGCGGTTTGCCAGGAAAACTCAGTGACTGTTCCGAACAAGACCCGGCCAAGTGTGAGGTCTTCTTGGTTGAGGGAGATTCGGCAGGTGGAACGGCCAAACAAGGTCGAGACCGCGAGTTTCAAGCGATTTTGCCGTTAAGAGGTAAGATACTCAATGTCGAAAAGGCCATGCAGCATAAAGTGTTTGAAAACGAAGAAATTAAAAATATTTTCACTGCTTTAGGTGTAACCATTGGAACAGAGGAAGATAGTAAGGCTTTGAATTTATCAAAGCTGCGATATCACAAGGTAGTGATCATGTGTGATGCCGATATCGACGGCAGTCACATTGCAACCCTAATCTTGACTTTCTTTTTCAGATACATGAAAGCACTGATAGAAAATGGTCACATATTTATTGCTACGCCGCCATTGTACTTGGTTAAGAAAGCTGCTAAAAAACAATACGCTTGGACCGAATCTGAACGTGATGTTTTGATGGCTGAATTTGGGTCAGGGGCAACAATTCAAAGATATAAAGGTCTTGGGGAAATGAATGCTGAGCAGTTATGGGATACCACCATGAATCCAGAATTCCGAACCCTGCGTCAAGTTCAAATTGACAATGGAACCGAAGCTGATCGCGTATTCTCCATGTTAATGGGAGATGAAGTCCCTCCTCGACGTGAATTCATTGAGAAAAATGCTATTTATGCAAAAATTGACGCTTAATTTTTTATTTTTGAGCACTTAACCCCACGCCCAAAATGAAACAATATCTTCTTTCCTTAACGGTAATTTTGTTTTGTAACATCCTAATCGCTCAAAATTTGGGTAGCTTAGCATTGGCCTCATCAGATGCCAGTTTACTCACTCAAAACTACCTGAATCCTGCCATGCAGGCAATGATGAGCGACATGAATGCAGGCTGGTACAGCAGTGCTAAAATTCATAAATCTTTTGGATTTGACATTACTATAGCCGCAAACCTTTCTCTGGTGCCCGATTCTGGTAAGTACTTCGATTTCAAACCTTCTGATTATTCCTATTTGACTACGCGAAATGGGGAAACCCGACTAGAAACAGTCATGGGAGAATCCGATAAGTCTACCACAATAGATGTCAGTATTCCCGATGATTCCGGAAATTACAAGGTGGGAAGTTTTGATTTACCTGGAGGTGTAGCTGGTGACTTGCCAATGAATGGAGTTCCATTGCCAATGGTTCAAGTTGGGCTCGGCATTCCCGTTTTAAATACTGATGTTAAACTCAGACTGCTACCAAAACAAACTTATGACAACAGCACCTCTGTTAGCATGTTTGGAGTTGGGCTGCAACACGAAATCACTACGCATATTATTCCAGCAAGTATGGTGCTACCATTGCACATTTCTGTTTTTGGAGGATATACCAGTTTGAACAGTGAACATGTTTTTAGTTCACAACCTGGTTCAGATGTAGTGGTTCCAAATGGTCAGGCAACGTTCAACTTAAACGCTTTTACTGTTCAAGCTTTGGCCTCTATTGATTTTACCTTTCTTTCATTGTACGGATCTGTCGGTTATAATAATGGGAACTCTAAGTTGAATTTGAATGGCGATTACACCCTCAATTATGACATCACTGACAACAACGGAATGGTAGTCGGAACAGTTCAAGAACAAATAAGTGATCCTTTAGCGCTTGAATTTTCTCAAAGTGGTATCAGATCAACTCTTGGAGCGAGATTAAATCTAGCATTTTTTAAAATTTTTGCCGACTACACTATTCAAGAATACAATACATTGACTGCTGGAATTGCATTTAGTTTTAGATAAATTTAAGCTTGAGTTGGCGCTTTTAATTCTTAAATTTGATGCTTTCAATTCGAACTAAAATAAACACCATTTATGAAAATTAGTATTGTTGGGGCGGGAGCCGTAGGAGCGAGCTGCGCAGAGTATATTGCCATGAAAAATTTTGCATCCGAAGTAGTCCTTCTCGATATCAAAGAAGGGTTTGCTGAAGGAAAGGCCATGGACTTGATGCAGACAGCATCCTTGAACGGTTTTGACACAAGAATTGTTGGAACAACTGGTGACTATTCCAGAACAGCCGAGAGTTCGGTTTGCGTTATTACCTCAGGAATTCCAAGAAAACCAGGTATGACTCGGGAGGAATTGATTGGCATCAATGCTGGGATTGTAAAAGATGTGGCTTCGAATTTGCTCAAACATTCTCCAAATACCATTATTGTGGTAGTAAGTAACCCAATGGACACCATGACTTACTTGGTGCATAAAACTACTGGATTGCCAAAAAATAGAATTATTGGTATGGGAGGGACTTTGGATTCAGCCCGATTTAAATACAGATTGGCCGAAGCACTTGGTGCACCAATTAGCGATGTTGATGGTATGGTAATCGGAGGTCATTCTGACACAGGAATGGTTCCTTTGATAGGTCATGCAACGAGAAACAGTATTAAAGTTTCTGAATTTCTTTCAAAAGAACGTCTCGAGCAAGTCAAAGAGGACACTAAGGTTGGTGGAGCTACTTTGACTACTTTGTTGGGAACTTCGGCTTGGTATGCTCCAGGAGCTGCAGTAAGCGCCTTAGTGCAGTCCATTGTTTGTGACCAGAAAAAATTGACGCCTTGTTCGGCCTTGTTAAACGGCGAATATGGATTGAGTGACTTGTGCATTGGGGTTCCAGTAATTCTTGGTAAAAATGGAATTGAGTCTATCGTTGAAATCGATTTGTCTCCGGCGGAACACGCACACATGAAATCTAGTGCTGAAGGGGTGAGCAAGACCAATGATCTGCTCAATGTCTCGTAATTTTTTTCTCGCAAAAATTAACTCCTGTGAGTAGTGCATTTATAGGATTTGTAGCTTGTCGTTTCAAGCCCAATAACCTATATTTGCGCGTTTTATTGACCAGAACCAAAATTATTTATAATGCAAAATAAGGGTATAATTAAGTTATTTGCACTGCTATTCGGAGTGGCAAGTGTGTATCAAGTGTCTTTTACATTTAAGGCTAATCAGATCGAAAAACAAGCTCAAAGTGCTGCTATTCAAAAGATTGCAGATAGTGAGCCTGACTATGACTCCCTGAGAAAACTTGAAGGTCAGCGCTATCTTGATTCCATTTCAAACCAACAAGTGTATAATATTGGTTTTACCAGTTATACCTATAACGAGGTTAAGGATAGAGCCATGAATTTGGGTTTAGACTTGAAGGGTGGGGTCAATGTTGTGCTTCAGATTTCAGTAAAAGATATCCTTAAGGGACTGGCAAATAATAGCTCAAATCCTATTTTCAATCAAGCGCTGAGTGATGCCGAGGAAATTCAAAAGAACAGTCAAAACACCTATTTAGAAGATTTCTTTGTTGCTTTTGATGCGATAAAGGGAGACACTAAACTGTCAGATCCAGATATTTTCGCCAACCGTACAATGAGCGAGGAGATTACTTTTGACATGACTGACGAGCAAGTTCGTCCTGTTTTAGAACGGAAAATTGATGAGTCTATCGTTTCAGCTTTTGAAGTCATTCGGAAACGTATCGACAAGTTTGGAGTAACACAGCCAAACATTCAGCGTCTTGGCAAGTCAGGACGTATTTTGGTTGAATTACCAGGAGCCAAGGACGTTGAACGTGTTAAAAAACTTTTACAAAGTACTGCGCAGCTCGAATTTTGGGAGACATTCCAAGGCCAGTCCTTTATGCCATTCTTAGCCCAAGCTAACGAAGTCTTAAAAAACGAATTGGCAGCGAGTTCAGATGATACGGCATCAACTGAAGATGCCCAAGAAAATGTTGAGAGTCAATTAGAAGCCGCTCTTGGAGAAGTGACCACCGATTCTACTGCGTTGGCGGAAGTTAATCCGATGTTCGACTTGATTAAGGGACAAGGCTACCAGGGAGGCCCTGTCATTGCTATTTTTGACATCAAGGACAAACAAATCGTCACTGACTATTTGTCTCGTCCAGAAATCAAATCGCTTTTATCTCCTGAACAGCGCTTCGTTAAATTCATGTGGGGAATTGAATCGCCAGAAAGTGAACTCATTGAACTTTATGCCATTCAAGGCAATAGAGAAGGTGTGCCAGAATTGAGTGGTGCAGTTATTACCGACGCACGACAGTCTTACAGCAATACTGGTAAGCCTTCAGTATCCATGCAGATGAATGCTAAAGGTGCAAAAATCTGGGAAGAAATGACTGGCAAGGCATTTAACTCTCGTGGACAAATAGCCATCGTCCTTGATGACATTGTGTATTCCGCTCCTGGCGTTACTACTGGTCCAATATCTGGTGGCAATTCTGAAATTTCAGGACAGTTCACAATCAACGAAGCCGTAGATTTAGCCAATGTTTTAAGAGCTGGTAAATTACCCGCTTCGGCCGATATTGTGCAGGCCGAAGAGGTTGGACCCTCTCTTGGTATTGAGGCTATCAACTCTGGAAAAATTTCTTTTTTAATTGCTCTAGCTCTTGTGGTATTTTGGATGATCTTTTACTATGGTAGAGCGGGAATTTATTCCAATGTTGCACTATTGTTGAATATTTTACTAATGTTTGGCTTTTTAGCTGGATTGGGTGCCGTTCTTACATTGCCTGGTATCGCGGGTATTGTTCTAACCGTAGGCATTGCTGTCGATGCTAACGTGTTGATTTATGAGCGAATCAAAGAAGAGTTGGCTAAAGGAAAGGGACAGAAACAATCGGTGAGCGATGGTTTTGGTAATGCGCTATCCTCAATCATGGATGCCAACATCACGACTGCTTTGACAGCTTTGATTCTTTATGTCTTTGGTACGGGCTCAATTAAAGGTTTTGCCACTACATTATTGATTGGTATTGTAACCTCTTTATTTACGGCAATTTTCATCACTAGATTTTTCATTGATCGGGATAATAACAAAGGTGTTGCTTTGAAATTTTCAACTTTATTGACCAAAGGGTTATTTCAAAACATTGACATTAAATTTTTGAAAAAACGCTTCATCATGTATGGCGTTTCTTTGATATTAATTATCGTCGGACTGAGTTCATTATTTACAAGAGGTTTGGATCAAGGAATTGATTTCGTTGGAGGGAGAACTTACCAAGTTAGATTTGCTCAAGACGTCAACGCTCAGGAGGTTAGCACTGCCTTAGTTGATGTTTTTGGAAGTGCTGAGGTTAAGACCATAGGTAGTCCAAATCAGCTCAAAATTTCTACTAAATACATGGTAGATGAAAATTCGGCAGAAGCGGATGCTAAGGTACAATCCATGCTATTTGGTGCTCTGAAGCCGTTTTTACCCGATGGTTTTACTGAAGCCGATTTTATTGATCCGTCTAATAATGTTGGCAAGGTTTATTCTGGTAAGGTCAGCCCTACCATTGCCGACGATATTAAGAAGTCTTCTGTTTGGGCTGTATTGGGATCTCTCTTGGTTGTGTTTTTATACATCTTACTGCGATTTAAAAAGTGGCAATTCTCTTTTGGAGCTGTTGTGGCGGTGTTCCATGACGTGCTCATCGTATTGGGAATTTTCTCGTTAGTCTACCCATACATGCCATTTAGCATGGAAATCGATCAAGCGTTCATTGCTGCGATTCTTACCGTTATTGGTTATTCATTGAATGACACGGTGATTGTGTTTGACCGTATTCGAGAGTACCTGAATGAGAACACGACTTGGGATTTTGATCGAACTGTCGATGCTGCATTGAGCAGTACACTTAGTAGAACAATAAACACCTCTTCGACCACCTTGGTGGTCTTGTTGGCCATGTTCGCCTTTGGTACGGATTCACTTAGAGGGCTATTGTTTGCCTTGATCGTAGGAATTGTTGTTGGAACCTATTCATCCATATTTATAGCCTCAGCAATCATGCGAGACACCATGCAAAGGTTTAAGAAATAATACCAATATACTTTATTAAAAAGCCCACCTAGGTGGGCTTTTTTGTTGTCACAAAACGGTGTAAAGGCTTTTTAGACAGGATGTTTACTGCTTCTAACCATGAGGTAAATACCGGCTAAAATGAATGGAATACTCAACAATTGCCCAGTATTGAACAGCCAATCTGCCCGCTCTTCAACTTGAGCTTCTTTGAAATATTCCACAATAAAGCGGACTCCCCAAAGCGTAGCGAAAAACAATCCCAACATGAACCCTTGCTGATTGCTTTTGGTGGTTTTCCAATAGGTATAAAACAAAATTAAAAAGACAAAAATATAACCAAAGGCTTCATAGAGTTGTCCAGGATGTCGTGGAAAATCTTCACCAAGTTTTTTGAAAATAATTCCAAATTTACTATCGGTGGGATAGCCTACCATCTCGGAATTGAAAAAATTTCCAATTCTAACAAATACGGCACCAATGGACACTGGTACTACCACACGGTCGAGGATCCATAAGACTGATTTTTTCAGAATCTTTTTGTTGTAAAGGTACATGGAAACAATCATTCCTATGGCTGCTCCATGGCTCGCCAAACCACGGAATCCAGTAAATTCGAAGGAAGGATTGAATCGGAATGGCAAGAAAATACTTAGAAAATCATCTCGAAGCAATTCAGGTTGATAGAAAATGACATGCCCCAGTCTGGCTCCTAGCATGATGCCAAGGATTGAGTACATCAGCAGTGAATCCATTTGTTCTTGAGAAAGCTTTTCATTTTTATAAATGGCTTTCATTAAGTAATACCCAATCGTAAATGCCAATATCCACATCAAGCTGTAGTAATAAATGGTAAAATTGCCGAATAAATGGATGCCCTCAGAGGCGGGATCCCAAAGGATTTGAAGAAACATAATGAACAGTTTATGAACGTAAATATATGAAAACTTCTGGTACAACCTTCCTGATCCCTTCTGGAAATTAGTCTTGATCGAATTTTTCTGGTACAGGATCGTAACCTGACCCACCCCAAGGATGGCATCTGCCAATTCTCTTAAGAGCAATCCATCCGCCCCGAAATAATCCATGAACGCGCAGTGCGTCTAAGGTGTAGTGAGAGCAAGTAGGCTGATAGCGGCAGCTGGCTGGAGTCAGAGGAGAAATTATTATTTGATAAAATCTAACCAAGAAAATAAATGGAGCAATGAGAACACGTTTCATGTCAAATAGAGGTAAAGCCAGTGCTGTCTTTTCCGTCTTTCAGCTGTATTCCAGCGTCGAGCAGCTGGTCTCTAATCTTGTCAGAAAGTGCGAAGTCTTTATTATCTCTCGCTTGCGCCCTCATGTCAATGAGTATTTGAACCACTTTTTCTAGGTGATTATTGCCATTTTCAGCAACAACAAGTTCTAAGCCGAGCACGTCTTGGACAAAATAGCCCAATTGTTTTTCTAATCTCACTTTGTCATCTTCAGAAACGGTTGCTGTGCCTTCCTTGACTTGATGAATGAATTTCACTGCTCCGAACAGTTCTGCAATCAGGATGGGTGTGTTAAAATCATCATCCATGGCTTGATAACCGCGATTCAACCAATCGTCAACATCGAATCCTGTGGTTCGCGGCGATGCAGGAAGTTGGCTCAAAATTGAAATCGCTGACATCAATTTCTGGAATCCTTTTTCGGACGCAGAAAGTGCATCGTCACTAAAATCAAGTATCGATCTGTAATGGGCTTGTAGCATAAAAAATCTAACTACTCCCGGGGTGTAAGCTTTAGACAAAACTGGATTGGATCCCGAAAAAACTTCTTCAGGAAGAATATTGTTGCCCGTAGATTTAGCCATTTTTTGCCCATTGAGGGTGAGCATATTGGCGTGTAGCCAGTATTTCACGGGATCTTTATGACCACAAGCTTCGCTCTGCGCAATTTCACATTCGTGATGGGGAAATTTTAAATCCATCCCTCCGCCATGAATGTCGAATTGAGGTCCTAAATATTTAGTGCTCATCGAAGTACACTCAAGGTGCCAGCCAGGAAACCCAACTCCCCAAGGTGATGGCCAACGCATGATGTGTTCGGGTTCCGCTTTTTTCCAAAGGGCAAAGTCTTGAGGGTTTTTCTTGTCCTGTTGACTGTCAAGACTGCGAGAATTGTGAATCAAATCTTCTAAATTTCTGCCGCTCAAAATACCATAGTGGTTGGTTTCGTTGTATTTGAAAACATCGAAATAAACGGAACCATTGACTTCATAAGCCAAGCCTTTGTCCATGATATTTTTTACCGTCTCGATCTGCTCGATGATATGGCCTGTTGCACTGGGCTCGATGTCGGGTGGCAAGCAGTTTAAACGATTGAGCATGTTGTGAAAATCAACGGTATAACGTTGTACGATCTGCATGGGCTCGACTGATTGAAGCCTTGCTTCTTTGGAAATGCGATCCTCGCCGCTATCGGCATCTTGTTCCAAGTGACCAACATCCGTGATGTTGCGCACATATCGAACATTGTACTCCAAGTGTCTCAAATATCTAGAAATGGTATCAAAAGAGAGAAAAGTTCGCAAATTTCCCAAATGAACCTTGTTGTAAACCGTTGGACCACAAACATACATACCAACATAACCTTCTGTCAAAGGTTCGAAAACCTCCTTCTTCCCTGAAAGGGAGTTATAAAGTTTGAGTTGATGTTGTTTGTAGCGCTTCATGTCAATTAAAAATCAGTCTCCATTTGAATGTATGAAAGAAAATCTGCCTTTACTACGGACTCTTTGAATTTGCCACCAAATTCACTAGTAACTGTGCTGCAGTCATAATCTCTGATGCCTCTTGAATTGACGCAAAGATGTTTCGCATCAATCACACAAGCAACGTCTTCAGTATTGAGGATTTTTTGCATTTCATGCACGATTTGAATGGTCAGTCTCTCCTGCACTTGGGGTCGTCTTGCGAAATAATCTACCACGCGATTCATCTTAGATAGACCAACTACAGTGCCGTTGGAAATGTAGGCAATATGAGCCTTTCCTATGATTGGTAGTAAGTGGTGTTCACAGGTCGAATACAAAGTAATATTTTTTTCTACCAGCATTTCCCCATACTTGTAGTTGTTCTGAAAAGTTGAGGCTTTTGGCTTGTTTTGAGGTAACAGTCCTCCGAACAGTTCGTTGACAAACATCTTGGCTACTCTTTTTGGAGTTCCTTTGATGCTATCGTCGGTCAAGTCCATTCCTAAGACATCCAATATCTCAGCCATAAGAGGCTCAATTTGAGCTATTTTCTCCTCAGGAGAAAGGTCAAACGCCCCCTGTTTTAAGGGATTTATAGCAGAGTACTGGGAGTGGTCTTGGTCGATACTATTATCGTGGGAATTAGTCATTTGTCTTATTATCTCAAGATTAATTTTCGGCGTAAAGATAGCAATTTGCGAGGGGAAAATTTTCTAATCTTAGTAATTTCATTTAATTTTATGTGTTTAGTTTGCAACCCTATTTTTGACTTCGAAATGAATAAATTGATCGTTTAAGTCAAAAAAATCCTTACTTTTATTGCTTTACTGTCACTATGCTTAATAAAATCAATTTGGTTCTTGTCTGTCTTCTGATATCTGGGAATCTTATTGCGCAAAAATCAAAGGGTATAATTGAGTTGCCATCAGAAGTTTCTGCTCCGTTAACTAATTCAGAACGGCTTCAATTGTTGGAGGTTTTTGGCGACAGCTTTAGTAGCTTGGTTATGGAAAACCCGACTCAACTACAGAATTTGAAGTTTCTTTTGAGATCAAGAATAAAAATCATCACGACCAGTAAAAAGGATTTGTCCAAAATTGCCAAACTTTCGGATTTAGAATTATTTGACGCATACAATAAGAATCTTCAAAGGCCAAAAACCTTTGACCCATCAAATTTCAATCCCTTGATTTATCAATTTCAATGGTATAGCCCAACTCAACAAATTTACCACATCAATAATACTGACCTGCTGCTTCAAATTATTCCGCAGCATGCATTTATTAAAAATTAAGGGACCGTCTTTTCGGGCTAGATCATTTATATTTCTTTTTGTTTTTTTTACCGGATATACCTATGGCCAAAACTATAACATGACCAATGGTGTAATAAATACCTGTTCTGGCAATTTCTACGACTCTGGCGGTCCAGGATCAGGACCCAATTCTTATGGCAACAACGAAAATTTTGTATTCACTATTTGTCCAGAAGTTTCTGGTCAACTTACTCAGGTAGATTTTACGGTTTGGAATACTCAAGCCAATTTGGATATTTTGTCAATTTATAATGGTTCGGATACTTCTGCGCCCCTATTGGGTACATTTTCGGGAAATGCGGCAAATTCCCCCGATTTTGTGAGCGCCACACCTGATAACTTATCGGGATGTTTAACATTTCAATGGATCAGTAATGAATCAGGAGCGACCACTGGTTGGGAAGCAGTTATTTCTTGTTTCTTACCGTGTCAAACCATTAATACTTTTCTCGATAGCGCATCGCCAGAGCCAAATGATGACGGGTACATCAAAGTTTGTGTAGGTGATGAGATAACTTTAACGGGTAGCGCAACATTCTCCTCTGATTCAGCAGGAGCAACTTATGAATGGGATTTAGGCAATGGAATTAGTGTCCCAGGGACTACTGCCACTTTTTCTTATGATGAACCTGGGGTGTATATTGCTAATTTGGTTGTACATGACACCAATACGTCTGGAGACCCAGAGGGCTGTTCAAATAATAACAGAATAGAGCAAGTCATACAAGTAGATACAGGATTTGATTTCACAGGTTCGGCTCCAGTAAGCCCAGAAATTTGTTTTGGAGAACAAGTGGCAATATCTGCTGTTGTTACTCCTATTGAGTACATCAATGATTGCGCTCCTCCAGTAAGTGGGACTACTTATCTTCCTGACGGAAGCGGCGTTTCTTATACGACTAGTGTTCTTGTGGATTGCTTTGACTCTGGGGCGACAATAACCAATGTGAATCAATTGATGAACGTTTGTGTGACCATAGAGCACTCCTATTCTGGTGATTTAGACATTACTATCATTAGTCCAAACGGCCAAGAAGCTCAATTGTTTGAACAAGCCGGAGGAGGAACTTATTTCGGTGGAGCCAATGATGACGGGACTTCAACTCCAGGCACTGGAGAGACCTATTGCTTTTCAATGAGCGGCAGTGTGTTGTTGCAAAACGCCACGACCATAACTAACGGATCTCCACCCAATAACTCGTGGACTCCGGGCACTTACTTGCCTTATCAATCGTTCAATAGCCTGATCGGAAGCCCTTTGAATGGCACATGGACCATTGAAATAGTTGATAATTTGGCCATCGATAACGGTTATATTTTTGAATGGTGGTTAGAATTTGATCCCAATTTACAACCACCAGAATATTCATTCACACCTGAAATTGTTTCAGAATCATGGGACTCAGACCCAACGATAGTTTCAATATCTGGACAAGATATTGTTGTTCAACCCAATTCGGATGGTACATTCTGTTATACCTATCGTGTTATTGATGATTTCGGTTGTGAATATGAAGAAGAAATTTGTGTAGTAGTTTTGCCAGATATTGTAGTAAATGAACCTGTAGATATATTCACTTGTGAAACTGGCGCTGGCACACCTTATTCATTCGACCTCTTGTCCAATGATACCATCATTTTAGCGGGTAACCCATCGCCTGCGGATTACGTTGTTACTTACTATAATTCTCAGGAAGATGCCGATGCTGAGACCAGTGCTCTATCGGGTGACATGACCTCATACCCAGGAGTGGATAACGAGGAAATTTTTGTAAGAATTGAATACCTCAATACAGATTGTTATGAAACCTCAAGCTTCTTTTTGAGGGTCATTGCTCAACCTGTCATCAACCCTGTATTAGCATTAACACTTTGTGACGACCAATCCAACGATGGAGAAGAGTTGTTCGACCTAGACAGTCAAACTGCTGATATTCTCGGCGATCAAGACCCTTCAGATTTTTTAGTCACCTACTACATCAGTCAATCCGACGCTGACCTTGGAACGGGTGCATTGACAAGTCCCTATCTTTCAGGAAACGCCTCCATCTATGTCAGAATAGATGATGTTGGTGGAGCAGGTTGTTTCATTGTGTCCAACTCTTCGGTCTTTGATTTGATTCTTCTCGAGGCTGACGATTCTGAATTTACGCTTACTCCTGATTGTAATGGAGCTACGGCAAATGTCACTGGAGTTTTGGGAGGGTTATTCTCGTTTTCAACACCGCCAGTCGATGGAGCAGTAATTGATCCAAATACAGGTTTGCTTTCTAATGGTTCCTATGGTACGACTTATGAAATTTCTTATACTACCAGCGGCGTTTGTCCTACTACAACCATTCAAAATGTGACCACTTTGGATCCCATTGACAGCAGTTTCACAATGCAGGCCAATTGTAATGGAGCTACATCCCAAATTTTGGGGGTAACGGGGGGTGTATTTTCTTTCGCAATCACTCCAACAGACGGTGCAACTATTGATGCAACAACAGGTGAAGTGACAAATGCTACCAGCAGTGCGACTTACTCCATTTCGTACGAAACAGTAGGCAACTGCCCAACGATTTCTACAGTGGATGTGACAGTATTGGCTGAAGAATTTGCAACATTTACCATGACCCCAACTTGCGATGGTGGCTTCGCTACCATTACAGGAGATCTCGGAGGTACGTTCACTTTTGCCTCAGCACCAACAGATTCTGCTGTTATCGATCCATCAACAGGAACTATAACCTCAGGAAGTTTTGGAGCTATTTATGATGTGTCCTACACTACGGGCGGTCCATGCCCTGTCAGCACTGTAGAAAGCGTTACAGTATTGGCGGAAGAATTTTCTGATTTTACCATGACGCCTAATTGCAACGGGGGAACAGCAGTAGTCACGGGAGATGCTGGAGGTGTATTTGCTTTTGTAACAGCACCAACGGATGGTGCCTTAATTGATGCAGCGACAGGAGAGGTTTCAGGAGCCAGTCCAGGCGCTAGTTATGTCCTATCCTATTCGACTACAGGCTCTTGTCCAGATGTAACTAGTGTCACTTTAACGGTACTTGATGAAGAGTTTGCGACATTTACAATGACTCCAACTTGTGATGGCGGTGTAGCGTCGGTTTCAGGCACTTTAGGAGGTATATTCTCCTTTGCAACACCTCCTTCTGACAGCGCAGTAATAGACGCAACAACTGGTACTATTTCTGGAGGAACGTTCAGTCAAACTTATTCAGTTGTTTATACCACATCTGGCCCCTGTCCAGATACAAATTCGATAGAAGTAACGGCCTATGCCGAAGAATTCGCATCATTTACCATGACCGCAACTTGCGATGGTGGCTTCGCTACGATTACAGGAGATCTCGGGGGTACGTTCACTTTTGCGTCAGCACCAACAGATTCTGCTGTTATCGATGCATCAACAGGAACTATAACCTCTGGAAGTTTTGGAGCTACTTATGATGTTTCCTACACTACGGGCGGCCCGTGCCCTGTCAGCACTGTAGAAAGCGTTACAGTGTTGGCGGAAGAATTTTCTGATTTTACCATGACGCCTAATTGCAACGGGGGAACAGCAGTAGTCACGGGAAATGCTGGAGGTGTATTTGCGTTTGTCAATGTGCCGACTGATGGAGCCACAATCGATGCATTGACAGGGGAAATAACAGCTGGTACTTCAGGTGCTTCGTATCAGGTTTCTTACACTACCAGTGGACCATGTCCTAGTGTTACGGAAGTCAATTTGATTGTTCTTACTATTGATGATCCCAGTTTTGTCATGACTCCAACCTGCGATGGTGCCACAGCTAACGTGACTGGGTTGGTTGGTGGAACGTTTAGTTTTACTATTCCCCCAACTGATGGTGCACAAATTGATTCAAATACTGGTCTGGTATCCGATGCCCCCTCTGGTAATACCTATACGGTGAGATATGATACCAATGGTTCATGTGCGAATTACTCAGAAGTAACATTTACGGTATACAATCAGCCGGTTATTTATAGTCCATCACCATTGGACATTTGTGATGACAATACGCCAGATGGGATTGCCGATTTTGATTTGTCCGTTAAGAACAGTGAAATTACTGGAGGAAACTCAAATCTTTTGGTGACCTATCATATCGATGAAATTAGTGCCACTCTTGGAAATGGACCGTTTTCCTTTCTGTACAATGGACAGCACGAACAAATTGTATTTGTTAGGGTAGTAGACGCTACAACGGGTTGTGCTTCCATAACAACATTGCAATTGATCGTTAATCAGGCTCCTGCCGCTGTAAATCCTTTACCATTAACTTATTGTGACCCGGACAATGATGGTTTTGGGACTTTTTATTTGACGAGTTCCCAAGACGAAATAACGGCTGGGGATCCGACTTTGGACGTTACCTTTCATGAGACTTTGGCCAATGCAGAAAACTCAGCTGATGCTCTTTCTAGTCCTTACGACAATATAGTTCAGAATACCCAAATTATCTATGCCCGTGTTGAAAGCAGCTTGATCACTACAGGTTGCGCTACCATCGTACCTGTTACATTGTTGGTTAATCCAACACCTCAAATTACGGACCCTACACCACTAACGCAATGTGATTCGGACACTGATGGATTCGAACCTTTCGACTTGATGGATAAGGCCTCTGAAATACTTAATGGTTTAGATCCGCTTCAATATGCGCTGAGTTTTTATTTGTCTGAAGCAGATGCTGATGGATCAGTCAATGCGATCAGTTCTCCGGGTTATTTTACCAACACAATTTCCAGCAATCAAATTATTTGGGTAAGTGTAGAGGACACAGCCAACGGTTGTTATACGCTGACGACTCTTGAACTGATTGTTTATCCTCTTCCAGCGTTAGTTCTGCCGACTCCTTTGGAGTTGTGTGACGATGTTGTAGCAGATGGTTTAAGGGAGTTTGACTTGACGATAAAAAACAATGAAATAACAGGTGGCAATGGAGCTTTGTTAGTAAATTACTACGAAACGCAATCGGATGCTTTAGGAGGATTAAACCCAATAAACCCTGCCAATGCTTACATGAACACATCGGTAGGTGGATCACCAGCAAATCCACAAACTCTTTTTGTGGGAGTTGAGGAACCTGCAACGGGGTGTGTGAGTTACACTACGCTGACACTCCGTGTACTTCCAAATCCAACGCCAGGCCCAACCCCCCCGGATTTGGAATTGTGCGATGTGGTTACCCCAGACGATGGGCAGGAGTTGTTTGACTTGACTCAGAATGAGACTTACATTCTCAACGGAGAGAGTGGTGTGGCATTGAGTTATTATGAGTCACAGCAGGATGCAGACCAGATGATTAATTCTATTGGAGATCCTACTCAGTATCCAAACAATTCTAATCCTCAGACGATTTATATTAGAGACACCAATCTGATCACGGGCTGTTACAGTATTGTTAGTTTTGACATCACGGTTAATCCTTTGCCAGAGGCTACAACGGTAACGGACTATATTGTTTGTGAGCTCAACACAGATCAGTTGTATGCTTTTGATTTGAGTAGTAAGGACACCGAGATACTCAATGGTCAAGACCCAGGAGTATTTGAGGTGAGCTATTACGCCTCACAGGCAAACGCGGATGCTGGCACAAATGCCTTATTGAGTCCATACAACAACACGAGCAATCCCCAGACGATTTATGCGGTGATCACCAACACCCAAACAGGTTGTAAGATATCAGGGATGAGTTTTGTTATCGAGGTACAGGAGAGTGCCCAAGCCAATCCAGACGCTGATCCAATACTGTATGAAGTTTGTGATCAGACAGGGGCCAATGACGGCAGGGCAGAGTTTGATCTCAGCACTCTAGATGCAGAGGTATTAGACGGACAAAACCCAGCGAACTATGCGGTGAGCTATCACCTTAGCCAGGCTGATGCAGAAGCCAACACAGCCCCATTGTCTAATCCTTACTCCAATACGAGCAATCCGCAGACGATCTATGCTAGGGTGAGCAATGTGAGCACGACCACCTCGGTATGCTATGCGATCACTTCATTAGAGTTACAGGTGAACTTACTACCGATATTTGATTTAGAACCGAGTTACATTTTGTGTGTGAACACCAATGGAACAGAGGTGGTTAGTCCACCAGTGATGGAGACAAGATTATCGCCAGCGGACTACAGCTTTGAATGGCGGTTTAACAATGCAGTTATAGCAGGAGCGACAGGCAGCAGTCACACAGCGACTCAGGCGGGGAACTACAGTGTGGTAGTGACCAATAGGACGACCTTGTGTGAGAATACGGGCCAAACGGTAGTCAACAGCAGTGAACCACCGATCCTCACGGCCGAGGTGACCAGTGCAGCCTTTTCGGACAATGCGACCATCCAAGCGCAGGTGAGTGGCAGTGGCAACTATGAACTGAGCATAGACAATGGTCCTTGGACTACCGACACACTATTCACAGGGCTCAGCGAAGGCATCCATGAGATATGGGCCAGAGACATCATTGGCTGTGGACAGACCAGGGTAGAGTTGTTGGTGATAGGCTACCCGCCATTTTTCACACCCAATGGAGATGGCTACAACGACACTTGGAATATTTTCAGTCTATCGGATCAATTGGAGTCAAAAATTTATATATTTGACAGATACGGCAAACTGCTAAAAGAGATAAGACCGCAGAGTAGAGGATGGGATGGGATGTATAATGGCGTATTGATGCCTTCGAGTGATTACTGGTTTACAGTAAATTACAAAGATCCTAAATCGAACACGGTCAAAGAGTACAGGGCACATTTTGCGTTGAAAAGATAAAATTTGTTCATGAGAACTGTATTAGTAATTTGCACTGGCTTGATTTTGTTTTTTAACCCTGATCGAGCTTGGGCTCAGGAGGGATTGCCTATTTATTCTGATTACTTAGCGGACAACTACTATCTGCTATATCCATCAATGGCGGGAGTGGCCAATTGCAATAAGATAAGACTTACTGGACGTCAACAATGGTTTGGACAAGATGATGCACCGCAACTACAAACCGTCAGCTATAATGGCCGAATTGGAGACACTCCTTCAGCAATAGGTGCAATGGCTTACTCAGACAAGAATGGGTATCATTCTCAAACCGGAGCCTATGTCACTTATGCCCATCACATCTTATTTTCAAGAAACATGATTGACGCCAACATGCTTTCGTTTGGCTTGAGCGCAGGAATGATTCAATATAAATTGGATGAAACTAGTTTTCCAAGCGGTGATCCTCTCATAGGAGGGATCGAGCAAAGTGCATCAGATTTTAATGTAGACTTAGGGTTTTCTTATCATTTGTTTGATTTTTATGCTCATGTGTCTGCCAAAAATATTCTAAAGAATGATGGGGTTAATTTCAACGAACAAGGGTTGAGTTATAATAATTTGAGGACTTATTTGGCCTCAATTGGATATGTTTTTGGCTCCATTAATTCAGACTGGAGCTACGAGCCGTCGCTTTTAATTGCCAGAAGAGACGCTACAAAAGAGACTTTTTTTGATGCCAACATGAAAGTTTATCGCGAAATGGAATTCGGCGAATTATGGGCTGGATTGTCTTACCGAAGAAGCTTGGACGGGGCTCAATATACCGATGGGTCTGGAATAAAAAGTCAAAAACTACAATACATTACTCCTTTTGTAGGTGTAGAATTTAACAAATTTGTATTCGCCTATACCTACTCTTATCAGTCCAACTCTGTGGTTTTTAGAGACGGCGGCTTGCACCAGATTACTTTAGGGTTCAATTTCGGATGCCGCAAAGAGAAATTTGAATGCAATTGTCCAAGTATTAATTAATCACTACCAATTAATTCTACTTTAATGTCATCGCCAACAAACATCTGTATGGCTGTATCACTTTTGTTGGTTAGTACTCTCGTGACACCCCTTTGGTGGGAGTGATTTCTTATCTTTTTTTCGTCTAACACAAATGCTGTTCTTTTGGCAATTGCCTCTCTGGCATCCCAAAGTTCAATATGACCAGGAAGTAGTTCAACTAAAACCTCTTTTAAAAAATTGTAATGAGTGCAGCCTAAAACAAGCGCATCAATATTTTTTTCCAACATCGGTCCCAAAAGATCGGTAAGTAATGATTTCATCTCAGCCGAGTTGGTTTCACCCTTTTCTATCATTTCAACCAGTCCTTTTCCGACTTGCTCTACAATTGTAATTTGATCATTGTCTTTGATCGGATGCTCTAAAAAAAGATCGCTAGTCAATGTGCCTTTGGTGGCCAATACACCGATTGTTTTTGAATTTATAGAGGCGGGCTTAATTGCGGGCTCTATACCAATAAACGGAATATCGAAAGTAGCTCTTAGTTTTGCGATGGAGTTAGTTGTTGCGGTGTTGCATGCTACAATGATCATTTTGCAATTGAGGTGGAGCAGATATTTCGTATTTGCGATACTCAACTCTGTGATCTGTTCTTTTGACTTAATGCCATAGGGTGCATTTTTACTGTCCGCCAAATAAATATAATTCTCGTTGGGTAGGTACTCGCGAACAGTTTCCCAAACCGACAATCCGCCGACGCCTGAGTCAAAAATGCCAATAGGTTGATTTGTTGTCATAAAAAAAGCCACCCATAAGGTGGCTTAAAGATATTCATAAAGATTTAAAGCAATTAGAACCCTAATTCTTTTTTAACATCTATCAATAAATCTTTACCATCGGCAAGAATGACTCCTGAACCTGGTGTAGTATCTAGAACGTATGTGTATCCTTGAGACTTAGCAACCTTAATAACAGCATCTTTGGCTTTTTTCAAAATAGGCTCAAGTAATTCGTTTTCTTTTTGAGCGATGTCCTGTTGGGCTTGTCCTTGAAACTGGCGGATGCTTTGCTCCATCCCTTGTACTTCTTCAATTCGTTTTCTATTTTCTTCCTCAGTTTTTGATTGCGCTTCGCTATCGTAAAGCTTTACTTTGTTTTGAAGTTCAGCAGCCATGGTCTGAATGTCATTTTCATAAGACTTGGCCAACTTTTCGATTTCCGCTCTAGCACTTTGCATTTCTGGCATTGCTTCAATTAATACTTGCGTGTTGATATGGGCAATAGACGTTTGAGCAAAAGTTGTCAAACTGCTCATCAGAGTAATGGCCATTATTGGTAAAATTAACTTGTTTATTTTCATGATATTGATGGTTTTAATTGTGTTAGTTGTCTTTTTTCTTTTTTGCTTCTTCTCGGGCTTTTTTATCGGCCTCTCTTTTTTCAATCAATTGTTGGCGTCTTTCTTCGTAGGCTTTTTTTCTATCTTCCCTATCTTGTTCAGCCTTAAGTCGTTTTTCTTCTGCTGCCTTAGCGCGTGCTAACCGATTTTCTTCAATGGCCTTTTTTCTTTCATCCAAGGAATTGGACGCTGCAGTGGTATCTTCCTCTTCGGGTTGTAGCACTTCTTTTTCTACAACTTCTTCGTTTTCGAGGTCTTTTTTATTTTTTCTGTCGTCGACCTGTTTGCGTTCCGAAGTTCTTGTGATGGTTCTCAATACTACTTCACTCAAATCGTACTGGTCATTGGCATATAGCATGACCACATCAGCAGATTTGTCAAATACAAAATCGTATTTTCTGCTGGCAACAATGTCTTGGATGGCATTGAATATTTGATCTTGAATGGGCTGCATGAGCTGCTGTTTCTGAATCAAGTAGTCCCCTTTGGGGCCGAATCGTTTTTGCTGATAGTCGATTAGTTCACTGCGATCAGCATCGATGTCAGCTTGCCTTTCTTCAATTAAACTTTCGGTCAACAGCACTCGTTCATTGTTGAGCAATTCTTGACGGGCATCAATATCGGATAACCTTTTTTCTATTTCGGTGCGCCAATCTTTTACTTTAGTGTCCAATTGTGTCATCGCTTCTTGATATTCAGGAACATTTTCAAGAATAAATTCCGTATCGACAAAGCCTATTTTGGCTCCCTTTTGAGCATGGACAGAATAAGAAAAAAGAAATAATAGCAGGACAATGAAAGGGCCGATAGCTCTTTTGTTTAGAATTGGGAACATGTGGTTGTTTGTTATCATCTTCTTTCCAACGATAATCTTCCTCTTAGATTGTCTGTAATGGGACAAATTTAAACATTATTCACAGTCGTTTGCTTGACTTCCCTATGAAAAAGCCGTGCCATAATTAAAATTGCTGTCCAATAATAAAGTGGGTTTGCCATCCGCTTTTTACAGTTTCTCCTGGCAATGGATCAAATCCATGTCCAAAATCTATACCCAACAATCCAAATGCTTGCATGAATAATCTCAATCCGACTCCTGCCGATCTTTTTATTTTGAAAGGGTTGTAGTCCCTGAAATTATCTACCGAGGCCGCACCTTCGGTAAACACCAATCCAAAAATCTTAGCTTGTTGACCCAAGGTAATTGGATAACGGAGTTCCATGGAAAATTTATTGTAAATACTGCCTCCGTCTTGAGAAGTTAAGGATTGATTTGGATATCCTCGCAATTGAATCATCTCCCTGCCGTCCATACTAAAATTACCCAATCCGTCACCACCTACAAAAAATCTCTCGAATGGAATGACGCCTCTAGCATTGTTGTAGGCTCCAAGGAATCCGAATTCTAAACTTGGTTTTAAAACGAGCTTGTTGACCAGTGAGGCATACCAGTCTACTTTGAATTTGACCTTGTAAAACTCCAACCACTTGAATCTCTCCTGATCAATCTCAGCGATGCGGGCAGCAGTTTGATTGTTGCCACCAGTTGTTTGAATTTGCTCTGTTATTTCGTTTCGTTCGGTCAACAAGGCGTCGTAATCAACTTTTGAAAATAAGGAATAGGGAGGCGACAGCTTGGCCGACAAGATAAAGTTGGAACCTCCAGTTGGATAAATAGGATCAACATAGGTGTTGTTGCGGCTTATTGCTACCGTGTAGGAAAAGTTGTTCGAAGTCCCGTCGCCGAAAGTAAAAAGTCCTGTATTGTAATTTTTTAAGTCATAGTGCTGATAACCTAAAGCGTGCGACAAGACGAAATAATCATCCGGATTTTGTAGTTTTTTAGCCAGCCCAAAAGAGATACCAGTGATATAAAACCTCCTATTTTTGTCCGCCGATCTGGTATAGGGATTGTATAAATACTGTTTTGTATGCGAAATTGAAGCCGAAAAATTGATTGGTTTTTTTCCACCTAGCCAAGGGTCAGAAAATGAAAAGCTATAGGTTTCGAAAAATCGACTCGCCTGAAGTCTTAGGGCAAGAGTTTGTCCATCACCCATAGGAACTGGATTATAAGCCTCTTTTTTGAACAAATCTTTGATGGCAAAATTGCTGAAAGACAAACCAAGTGTGCCAATAAAACCTCCTCCACCGTAACCACCTTGTAGCTCGATTTGACTGGACCCAGCCTTGACGACCTTGTATTCCATATCCAAAGTACCTTCGTTTGGGTCCAAATTTTTAAAATCGGGAGAAATTTGTTGCGCATCAAAATAGCCCAATTGTCCCAATTCTCGAACGGTTCTTACCACATTCGCTTTGCTGTAAAGTTGTCCAGGGCGTGTGCGCAACTCCCGATACACCACATGATCATTGGTCACCTCGTTTCCAACTACAGAAACGCGATTGAAATAGGCAGGTTTTTCTTCGATAATTCTAATTTCGAGGTCAATAACATTGTTTTCTACACTGACCTCGACTGGATTGATGGAAGAAAACAGATAACCGCTGTTTTGATACAGATTGGTCAGGTCTTCTGCATCAGGTTTGGACTTGTCGCTGATGCGGTTTTCCAATTCAACCCCATTGTAGGTATCTCCTTCACGAATGCGAAGAATGCTGCCCAGTTGCTGATCCGTGTAGACCGTATTGCCTTGAAAATCTATTTTTCCAAATCGGTATTTTTCGCCTTCCTCTAGTTTCAAGTCAATTTCAAGGGCTCCTTGATCATTTACCTTCAATTCGTTAGATACAATCCTAGCGTCTCGGTATCCTTTTTCCTTATAAAAGTCGATGAGACCAACCAAATCCTCCTTGAAGTCCTCTTCGATGTATTTCGAACGTTTTAAAATCTGTGTTAACGATTGTTGCTTGGTTTTTTTCATCACCTTGCGAAGCTTGTTTGGACTGAACTTTTCAGCGCCGTTCAGGGCAATAGAACTAACTTTTACTTTATTTTTCGGATCAATATCAATGAACATATTGACTCGTTTTTTCTGCACAGAATCAATAACTTCCTCGGTTCTTATAACAACTGAAGTGTTATAGAATCCCTTTTTTTGATATTTTTTTATCAAGGCATTCTTGGTCGTGGTGATCAAGTTTTCAGTAACCTTGGTCCCAGGCTCGAGGTTAAATTCTTTTTTCAAATCTTGCTGCTTGCCTTTTTTGACACCACTGAAAGTGAGTTCATTCAATTCAGGCAAATCTGCTAATTCAATTTCCAGAAAAATAGAGTCGTTTTGGATGTTATTGACGTAGATGTCAATGCTACTAAAGAGATTTGAAGCCCACAGTTTTTTAATGCTATTACTGATTTTTTCGCCAGGCACCTGCAAGGATTCTCCCTTTCTCAATCCAGAATATGCGATAATGGTTTGAGAACTGAAGGAGGTGTTTCCAGATACAACAATGTCCCCTAAAATATAGGTTTTAGGCGCTTCATTGAGATCTTGGGACAACAGTACGCTACTAAAAAGCAACGCACTAAAAACCAATAGGTTACGCCAAAATGGGGTCAATAATATATTACTCATAGATTTGTTCACTTGTTTTTCCAAAGCGTCTTTCCCTATTTTGGTAATCGATGATTGCTTTGAACAATTCTTTTTTTGTAAAATCTGGCCACAGCACCTCTGAAAAATACAATTCTGCATAGGCCAACTGCCATAATAAAAAGTTACTCAAACGCTTCTCGCCACCCGTGCGAATGAGCAAATCTACCTGAGGCATATTTTGCGTGTAAAGATGCTTATTAATTGTCGATTCGTCTATACTTTCGACCGAAATTATGTTATTTTTAACTTTGCCTGCTACTTGCCGCATCGCATTGGTCAATTCTTCCTTGGCACCGTAATTCAAGGCAAGAGTGACTGTAATATTTTGATTGTTTTGAGTGGCAAGGGTAGCCTGATTCAAGGTTTCTACCACATCTTCAGGAAGGTTGTGAGGGCTGCCAATGCTGTTAATTCTGATTTTATTTTTTTGAAGTTCACCCATCTCATTATTCAATGAACTGATTAATAGGCTCATTAACATTTCTACTTCCTGGGTTGGGCGGTTCCAGTTTTCTGTTGAAAAGGTGTACAAGGTGAGATAAGGAATGCCAATTTCTAAACAACCTTCAACTATTTTTTTGACGGATTCAGCACCATTTTCATGGCCAAAAATCCGATGTTGTCCAAAGTTCTTGGCCCAACGACCATTGCCGTCCATGATAATAGCCAAATGCACAGGTTTTCTCTTGCTCAGCTTGATATTTTTTAACAAATCATCAGTACTCACAAAAACAAGGTTTGCGACCAAAGGTATAGGTCAGAGTTATTTGGGTAAAGGTATACCAATCGTTATTACTTAAATTTCCAAAACTAAAATCGTCGTGCAGCTTTTCACTGTCTGGCAAACTTCCGTCAATTTCATCAGAAAAACTATACCTAACGCCAATTTCTGCACCTAAAATCAATCGATCAGTCAAAGTCGTTTTATATCCAGCAATGATTGGAATACCAAAAGCCCAACTTTTTGTATTTTCAGGAACGAGGACGCCGTTGTTAAAATAAAAATTACTGTGATATAGAGCCGAAATTCCAGTTGCCAAGTAAGGAGTTGACTCTCCGCCTCCTGCGAAAGTGTTGAAATCAAAAAAATTAAATTCCAATCCACCAGAAATTTCAATAATTTGCTTAGCAAATTGATAATTGCGTTCTACTCTTCTTGGATCAGAGGATTTGCGGTCTAATGCTTCTAATTTGGTATACGTCAAAGATCCTCGAAAAGAATGACGACGACTTCTGTTCCATTTGACTAACCCACTGACAGCAATGTTGTTAGGGCTTATGAAAGTTGTTGAACCTACATCACCAATGAAATTGCTACCGCCAATTGCACCACCAACTTCAAGGAGTTGACCATTGGTCAATGAGGGAACAATAAGCGCCATTAATAGGATTATAGAAGTATATTTCATAGGTAAAAAGCTGTAAATATAAGCAATAATAAAATCAGTAATTACAAGAGTCTAAACAGAGAAGAACAACTATTATTGTCTAATTCCGCTTGTCCTCTCCCCAAAGTAATTTCTTGCGCAATGTGGGCAGAAACCCTTCGTTTTTCAATTCTACCATTTTGATGTATTGAGCAGATTTTTTTATTTTCAATACGATATCCGTTCCGACACTGACCACAGTGGAGTCTAAAGAAACCAAAAACTGCTCAGTACGACTTGAAACAGTCAAGGTAACTTCTAAATGATCAGGAATAACCAATGGACGGACATTGAGATTATGAGGGGCGATAGGCGTCAAGACCAAATTGTTACTTTGAGGCATCACAATAGGCCCTCCACAACTGAGAGAATAGCCCGTCGATCCTGTGGGAGTTGACACAATGAGTCCGTCTGCCCAGTAAGAAGTTAAATACTCCCCATTGAGTAAAGTTTCTATTTTCACCATCGCAGTGGTATCCTTGCGGCTAACAGTGATTTCATTCAAAGCAATCTCATTATCCATTAGCCCAGAAATTGGATGATTTGATGAAATTTCCAAAACGCAACGTTCCGATATAAAATATCGTTTGGCCAATAGATCATCAATAGACTGTTCGAGAAATTTTTTTGGTATAGTGGCCAAAAATCCCAAACGACCAGTGTTGATGCCTACTACCGGAACCTCCAATCCATTCAAATATTTAATGGCTCTCAAAAGAGTGCCGTCTCCTCCAATAGTAATCAGTAGATCGAAGGAACTGTCTAATTGTGTCCAAGTCTGACTGGGATTCACGGACTTAATGTCAGGAAATTCTTGAAGTATTTCAAAAAAACGAGATTCGAAATAAACTTGGGATTGACCCGCTTGGAGCTTGTCCAATAGGACATTAAACACTGATACATCTTCAGCATTAAAACGACTTCCAAAGAGTGCAATCTTCATCATTAAATTTTTAAATAACGATCGAGATAGGCAGCTCTCTCTTTGAGAACTTTCAAGTGATCGTCTTCTTGGTGAATTGACTTGACAGAGTAGTCATACTGTCGAAGCCCTTGCAATACAGCATTCAATTCTCTTTGGCCAATTTTGAGGACCAACTGAATTTGACCCTGTTCTAGCCTTGACCTGAAAAGGCCCAAAACTTCTCCTCCATTACTTTCTACAACCTGAGTAATTTCGGAAAAACTGAAATCGACGTAATTTTTTTCAATGACAAGTATATGTCCGGGCTCCGAGAAAAAAGGGGTGGAACTGAACAAGTCTATGACGTCGTTCAATTCGTAGTAGCCCAAATATTGTCCCTTAGCATTAAGCACAGGCATGACGTTAGTTTTGTTTTTAGAAAAAGCCTCTAAAGTCTCCAGCCAAAGAGTTGACTCTAAAACAAATATGCGTTCAATGGCATAAGAAAAGTCAGATATTGGTTTAGTTGCCTCAAAACAAAGCGCATCAGTCTCAGACAACAGCCCAACGAAGTTACCGTCATCTTCAATGATTACATGGGAGGTGGTCAATTGGCTAAAAAGTAATTGCGCTTCCTTGACCTTGTCCTGCATAGACAAAGGAGCAATGTCGTTCAGAATGAAGTGTTCGAGATGCATGCCTGCAAATTACTCAAAAATGATATGTTGTGCGGGAAAGTTCTTTGTAATTTTGAGCCTGAAAGTAAAAAATGACCAAGTTAAGCCTAAATATAAATAAAATAGCCACCTTGAGAAATGCTCGAGGAGGAGATGTTCCCAACGTGGTTCAGTTTGCTATTGATGCTCAGAATTTTGGTGCTCAAGGCATTACAATTCATCCAAGACCAGATCAACGTCATATAAAATATCAAGATGCTTTTGATCTCAAGCCTGTTGTTCACACGGAATACAATATTGAAGGCAATCCAATGGATGATTTCGTTCAATTAGTCATTCAAATTAAACCTACCCAAGTAACGCTCGTTCCCGATGCTCCCGATGCAATAACCTCTAATGCAGGCTGGGACACCATTAAAAACCGAGTTTTTTTAACGGAAATGGCTGATGAATTCAGGTCTCATGGCATCAGAACTTCTATTTTCGTTGATCCAGTCGAAAAACAAATTGAAGGCGCCAAGGCTACTGGAGTCGATCGAATTGAACTGTACACCGAGTCTTACGCCAAACAGTACAGAGAAAATCGACAAAATGCCGTGGCCCCATTTGTCACTTGCGCAAAATTGGCTAACGAAATTGGACTTGGCGTCAACGCAGGACATGACTTGTCATTGGAGAACATTGCCTTTTTTCGGGCCGAAATTCCGAATCTATTGGAAGTATCAATTGGTCATGCTTTGGTGTCCGAGAGTATCTATTATGGTCTTGAAAAAGTCATTGCATCATACCTTGAGAAACTCCGATAAATGAAATTGTTGCACGCCAACGTATTAGGCTCTACTGGAACTCCCTTCATCATTTTGCATGGATTTCTTGGAAGCGGCGACAATTGGAAAACACTTGGAAAGCGTTTTTCTGAATTGGGTTACCAGGTTCATATTCTCGATCAAAGAAATCACGGAAAGAGCTTTCACGATGCGGAATTTAATTATGAGGCAATGGCGGAAGACCTTCACATTTACTGTACACATTTCGGATTAAAGGACATTGTGCTTTTAGGTCATTCAATGGGCGGCAAGGTCGCCATGACCTTTGCGTTAAGACACTCAAAATCGTTAAAACAATTGATTGTAGCGGACATTGCACCCCGATATTATCCTCCTCATCACCAAGCCATTTTACAGGGCTTGAAAGCTGTTGATTTTGATAAAGTTACCACACGACAAGATGCCGAGATCATTTTGAATAACTTCGTGACAGAACCAGGAACTAGACAGTTCCTTTTGAAAAACCTCTATTGGATTGAGCCAAACCGACTCGGCTGGCGCATGAATCTTGAGGTTCTAGTTGACAGTGTGGAGGAAATAGGTCAAGAACTGCAAGATCACACCCCAGTAACCTGTCCAAGTCTCTTTCTCAAGGGATCTAGTTCGGACTATGTGCTTCCTAAAGATGAAATACGCATCATGGAGCAGTTTGAAAATGCTAAAATTCAAGAAGTTGCAAATGCGGGCCATTGGTTGCATGCCGAAAATCCAAATGATTTTTTTAATGCTGTGGCCTCATTTTTAGCAAAAAACGAATAGGGCTAGAGATTATTTGTGACAGGTTAAAATTCGCTGTACTTTTGCAGCCTTATTCACAACAGCTGATTTATGCAAATTAAGAAAGACCAGAAAGACGCCCTAAACGCCACCATAACCATCAATATTGAAAAAGCGGATTACCACGAGAAGGTAGAACGCGCTTTGAGCGACTACCGTCGCAAGGCAAAAATCAAGGGATTCCGACCGGGTCATGTCCCTATGGCTTTCATTCGGCAACAATATCAGCAGTCTGTTTTAATGGATACCATGAACAAATTGCTTCAAGACAGTTTGGGCAAATACATGGCTGATGAAAAATTAGATGTCCTAGGCAACCCCTTGCCTCTCCCTCAAAATAATTTGAATTGGGATCAAGATGATTTTTCTTTCCAATTTGAAATAGGATTGGCTCCAGAATTTGAGGTGAATTTAAATGGTAGAAAATCAGTTACTCAATATCAAATCGTTGCTGACGACGCAGTTATTAATCGTCAATTGGAATCCATTCAAAAACAATATGGCAAATTGGTCACTGCTGAAAAAGTCGATAAAAACACTGAAATCAAAGTGGACTTCGCCGATGCGTCAGGAGACCAAAAGGGCAGTACGATTATTGTTGTCGACCAAATCAAAGGAAAGTCCAATCAACAAAAATTCTCTGAAGCTAAAGTTGGAGATGTTTTGAGTCTAAAAACCAAAGATCTTTTTCAAAACGATCAAGATCTTCAGGATGCATTAAACTTTTCTCCAGAAGAAGTTAAAGGTTTGAACATTGAAGTCACCGCAACAATCACGGCGCTTCAAAACAGAGAAAAGGCAGAGTTGAATCAAGAGCTGTTTGACAAACTTTTCGGACCAGGTGCGATTACTTCGGTAAGCGAATTGAAAGACCGAATTAAGACAGATGCCGAGATGCAATTTGCAAAACAGGCTGATCAGAAACTATTAAATGATGTTATTGAGTCGTTGTTGGACAATACCAAATTTAAATTGCCGTCAGACTTTTTGAAAAAATGGATGCAGCAAAGTGGAGAAAAACCTTTGACAGCTCAAGAGGCTAAGGTAGAATACGAGAAATCTGAAAAGGGCATTCGATACCAATTGATCGAAGGGAAGTTGATTGAAAAATATGATTTACGGGTGAAGTTGGAAGAAATTCAAAATTATGCCAAGGACCGTATTAGAATTCAAATGGCCCAATTTGGCCAAAACAATCCTACAGATAAAGAATTGACTGATATTTCGGCTCGAGTACTTGGCAACAAGGATGAGGTCAAGCGTATTGCCGATGAAGTTTTGAGCATGAAAATGCTCAATCTATTTAAGAAAGAGGTCAATTTGAAACAAAAGACCTTGTCTTATGACAAATTTATTAAAGAATTGAGCTAATCATTTTTCATAAAAAACAGTATCTTTCTAATCAATTTCAGCATCTAAAGAATCAAAAGCATGAATTACGGAAATGAGTTTAAAAAATTTGCCATCCAAGATCAGGGTGTCAGCAGTACTTACTACGACAAGATTGTCAGTAGCATGTTTCCAGTTGGGTTGACCCCAAACATTATTGAAGAACGTCAAATGAATATCGCCATTTTTGATGTTTTTTCAAGGTTGATGATGGATCGCATCATCTTTTTGGGAACCGCTATCAATGATCATGTAGCCAACATCATTCAAGCTCAATTGTTATTTTTAGAGAGTACTGACTCGTCTAAAGACATTCAGATATATATCAATTCACCAGGTGGTGGTGTATATGCTGGATTGGGCATCTACGACACCATGCAACTCATCAAACCTGACGTTGCAACCATTTGCACTGGCATGGCAGCTTCTATGGGAGCTGTTTTACTTTGCGCAGGAGCTAAAGGAAAACGAAGTGGATTGACTCATTCAAGAGTAATGATTCACCAGCCATTAGGAGGAGCTCAAGGACAAGCCAGTGACATTGAAATCACTACCCGTGAAATCTTAGCTTTGAAAGAAGAACTGTATCAAATAATCAGCAAACATACAGGCCAAACCTATGACAAAGTCTATGAAGACAGTGATCGAGACTACTGGATGAAATCTGACAAGGCTTTGAAATATGGGATGATTGACGAAATCCTAACCAGAAGTTAGAGTACATTTATTATGGCAAAACAAGATTTAGAATGTTCATTTTGTGGGCGTAAAAAACCAGAAACTAATATCCTAATCGCTGGATTAGATGCCCACATTTGCGATCGTTGTATCCAGCAAGCCAATGGAATTGTTTTAGAAGAAGCTGGAAGCAAAGGAGGACAATCATTGTCAAACGACCTGACGCTTCGCAAACCAACTGAAATTAAAGCGTTTTTAGACACTTATGTCATTGGCCAAGATCGAGCGAAGCGCGTTATGGCTGTGGCAGTTTACAATCATTATAAAAGATTGTTACAACCGTCGAATGAAGATGAGGTAGAAATTCAAAAAAGTAACATTATCATTGTCGGTCAAACTGGTACTGGAAAAACACTTTTGGCTAAGACCATTGCTCGCATGCTCAAGGTTCCTTTGGCCATTGTGGACGCGACGGTTTTGACCGAAGCGGGTTATGTTGGTGAGGATGTAGAAAGTATTTTGTCTAGATTGCTCCAAGTGGCCGATTACGATGTGGCCAAAGCCGAAAGAGGGATTGTATTTATTGACGAAATCGACAAAATTGCACGTAAAAGCGACAACCCATCCATCACTCGCGATGTTTCTGGAGAAGGGGTACAACAAGCCTTGTTGAAATTGCTAGAGGGGACCAAAGTCAATGTTCCTCCAAAAGGTGGCCGCAAACATCCCGATCAAAAATTTATTGAAGTGAATACGGAAAACATACTCTTTATAGCCGGTGGGGCATTTGACGGAATTGAGCGCTCCATTTCCAAGCGATTGAACATGAGTGCTATTGGATACAAGGCCGCGCAAGAAGTGGACGAAATTGATAAAGACAACCTCCTGCAATATGTTACTGCTAAAGATTTGAAAAACTTTGGACTAATTCCAGAGATTATTGGCCGATTACCGGTACTAACGTATATGAATCCCTTGGACACCAAGACCTTGCGATCCATACTAACCGATCCCAAAAACGCCTTAGTGAAGCAGTATGAAAAGTTGTTTGAAATGGACAACATTTCGCTCACTTTCACTGACGGTGCCTTGGATCTGATTGTCGAGAAGGCTATTGACTATAAGCTTGGTGCTAGAGGATTGCGATCGTTGTGTGAAGAAATCCTCAACGACGCCATGTTCGATTTTCCAAGCGGAACAGAGGACAAGCTCAACATTACAAAGACCTATGTTGAAGGTAAATTATCGAAGTCTAGATTGAATCAATTGAAAGCGGTTTCTTAATTCATTGCTTTCAACTCTTCTAAATAGTCTCTAGAATTGGACAACCTTGGCACCTTATGCTGTCCGCCTAATTTATTTTTAGATGCCAACCAATCTTGAAAAAGACCAATCCTTCCTTGATGGACTACTGGCGGATTTAGTGTCATGTTGTTGGCTCGCTTGGCTTCATAATCCGAATTGACTGATTTTAGGGCGTTGTCAAAAAGAAACACAAAATCGTCCATGTTTTTTGGTGGAGTTTTGAATTCAATGAGCCATTCGTGAGCTCCTTTTTCCTTGCCTTCCATGAAAATAGGCGCTGCGGTATAATCAACCAATTCGGCTCCTGTTTCTGAACAAGTTTTTTTGAGCGCATGATCGGCATTTTCAATGATCAGCTCTTCGCCAAAGGCGTTAATGTGATGCTTGGTTCTGCCAGTGACTCGAATACGATAGGGAGATAGAGAGGTGAACCTTACTGTGTCACCTATCAAGTACCGCCACAAGCCCGAGTTTGTGGAGATGACAAGGGCATAATTTTTATTCAATTCTACCTCGTGAAGTGGGATAATTTTTTGAGATTTAGTTCCGAAAGTTGACATAGGAATGAACTCATAAAAGATACCGTAGTCCAACATGAGCAACAAGTCCGAAGAATCGTTTTGATCTTGTATCGCGAAAAATCCTTCAGAGGCGTTGTAAATTTCATAGTATTTGAAACCAGAATTTGGCACCAAGTTTTGATATTGGGTCTTATAAGGTTGAAAGCTAACCCCACCATGGAAATACACTTCTAAGTTGGGCCAAACTTCCAAAAGATGATTTTTCCCAGAGGTTTGTAACACATGATTGAGCATGACCAACATCCATGAAGGTACGCCTGCCAAACTGGTCACATTGTCGTTGATTGTTTCGTCGACTATAGCTTGCAACTTAACATTCCAATCGCTCATCAAAGAGACTTTTGAACTAGGTGTGCTTTTAAATTCGGCCCAAAGGGGCAAATTATCAATCAAAATGGCCGATAAATCGCCAAAAACGGTGCCGTTTTCTTCATACAATTCTTTGCTACCACCAAGCCTCAAGCTCTGTCCATCGAATAATTTTGATTCAGGATTGTTGTTCAGATACAGGGCAATGAGATCCTTACTGGCAGCATAGTGGCAATCGTCTAACGCGTCTTGACTGACGGGGATAAATTTACTTTTTGAATTGGTGGTGCCACTTGATTTGGCAAACCATTTGATAGGGTTGGGCCAAAAAATATTGATTTCGCCCTTTCTAGCACGCTCTATCATACCTGCATAGTCCTCATAAGTGGAGATAGGAACACTATCGGAAAATCTAGAATATGAAACAATGCCTTTGAATCCGTTCAATTGACCAAATTCGGTGTCTTTGGCTTTTTGAGTTAGGCTCATCAAAAGTTCGTTTTGGACTTCGTGAGGGTATTTTAAAAATAACTCAATTTGCTGAATTCGCATTTTGAAGACCCAAGAAGCAATGGAATTGACAAACGGAATTGACATATTTGGTTATATTTACTCTCGACGAATTTAACAAAAATATTCGGGTATGTTTGAAGGTGTTCTGGTAAAAATGAAAACTGAATTGGCCAGTCCAATTCAGTATTTTTTGGATTTTGAATCAGATTTGATTTTTATGAATCAACTGCTTGGCAAAACCATTTCCATCGAAAAAAAGGGAAGTAAGTGCTTGAATTGTAGGCAAGATGCAGTTCTCTTCAGACAGGGCTATTGTAAGAAGTGTTTTTTTGAAATTCCTTCAGCAGGCGATTGGATCATGAAGCCAGAATTGAGTCAAGCGCATTTAGATATTGAGGATCGGGATTTGGCCTATGAAAAAAAGATTCAGTTGCAACCTCATGTGGTCTATTTGGCTGTTTCAAGCGGTTTGAAGGTTGGAGTGACGCGGTCAAGCCAAATTCCAACCCGATGGATAGACCAAGGCGCAGACATGGCTATTCCAATTGTAGAGACACCAAATCGCTATTTGGCTGGAATAACGGAGGTCGCACTTAAAGAACATTATAACGACAAAACTAACTGGAGACTTATGCTTCAAAGTACTGGACCACAATTGAATCTGAGAGCCGAAAAGGAAAAGTGCTTGGGGTGGATTCCTAAGGACGTCAAGCCTTATATTTTACATGATGTAGTTACGCCAACATTAATGGAATTCCCAGTATTGCAGTATCCCGACAAAGTGTCTAGTCTCAACCTGGATAATGTGATTTCATTTCAAGGCGTGCTTTCTGGAATAAAAGGACAGTATTTAATCTTTGAGGATGAAACCGTTTTTAACGTCAGAAGTAACGAAGGGCTAATTGTAAAAATACAGGTTTTATAGATCGAAAATGTTAATAAAACGGGATTAAATTTTGCCCTAAAGAGATCTATTTTATTATTTTACCACCTTAATAACCCCAAATTAATTAACCAATGAAGTTTACCTATGCCTTTGTTGCCATTCTTTTTTGTGCAACATTACAAGCCCAAGTAGAGTATTATGAAACTCTTCCAGAAAACCCAGAAGATGGCTCTTGTTTCGTAAAATGTATTGTCCCAGATGAATATTCTGAACAATCGGAACAAGTAGAAACTCGAGCAGCTTACAAAAAGCTTAGAGTTATCCCCGCAGTTTATGAGACCAAAGTAACAACTGTTGTTGTAAGACCTGCCTCAAAACGATTGATTTATGAGCCAGCCGTTTATAAAACAGTAATGGATACTGTTTGGATGGTTGATCCCTATAACCAACTGACAGTAATTCCTGCAACTTTTCAAAACGATTACATTTCAGTTGAAGTTTTGCTGAAATCAGGCTCATGGGTGGCAGGAGAGAAGGATCCTAATTGCCCTTCTATAAATCCAGCCGATTGTCGTATTTTCCACTATAGAGAGAATCCGGCGGTAGTTAGAAAGGTGCCAATTGAAAAACTCGGAAATCCTGCTAGTACAGCTTCTAAGAGAGTTGAAGGAAAATATGAGCTAGTTGCTAAAGAAGTCGAAGTAACGCCTGCGCGAACACGTGAAGAAATTATACCAGAAGTCACCAAAGACATTAAGCGCAAAGTATTAGTCAAAGACGAATCAGTCGAGGAAGTTCAAGTTCCAGCGGAAACTGTTGAGGTGACTAAAAAGGTTTTAGTCAAAAAAGGCGGGATGTCTGCTTGGAGAAAGGTACCTTGTACTATTCCTGAGCAAGTTGGTGTAGTTCCAATACATTATGCATCGAACAGTGCTGCTCTTACGGATAAATCAAAAAAATTAATCGATCAGTACATCTTGTCTATCTTGAAAAGCAATTCTACTTCAATTGTCGAAATTGGATCGCATACAGACTCTCAAGGAGGTGCTGAGTTCAACCAAGAATTGTCAGAAAGACGCGCCAAAGGTGTTGTAGAGTATTTGATCAGCAAAGGGGTAAGCGCCAATCGTTTGATAGCGGTTGGATATGGAGAAACTCAATTGCTCAACGATTGTAACGATTCTAAGCCCTGTTCAGACAGTAAGCACGCTGAAAACAGAAGAACAGAATTTAAGGTATACTAGCCAGTTGCCTCGATCATTAATTTTAAACGAACCTCCCTTTAACTAGTTAGAGGGAGGTTTTTTTATGGATCAATCAAATCGATTTCTTCCCCTACTTGAAGTTTAAAGCGTCGTCTAAACAAATAAACGAAGAAGTACAGAAATGGAGTGTCGAGTAGGGCGATTAGAATTTTAAAAACAATTCCTGAAACCAAAAGACCAAAAAATAAACTCCAGTTTAGAACACCAAAAAAGCATAGCAATAATAACACTGCAGAGGTGTCTGCAATTTGAGACAAGAAAGTCGAAAAGTTGTTTCTCAGCCAAAGGTGTCTTCCTTTAGTCAGTTGCTTCCAAAAATGATAAAGCCTGATGTCAAAAAATTGTGCCAACAAATACGCAATCATTGAAGCTAAAACGGCGATCGGCGACAAAGAGAAAACGGCGCTAAAAGTATCATTATCTATAGGAGAGCTTGCTATAGCCGGCACAGCATCCGCCAAAAGAATAATTCCCATGGCAAAAAAGGAGGCGAAAATACCTGCAACAACCACCTTATTGGCATTTTTTTGGCCGTAGATTTCCGAAATCAAATCAGTGATTAGGAAGGTGATGGGATAGGGTAAAATACCTACTGAAAGCTCAAATAGTGGCATGCCAAGGATTTGGATGTCCAGAGGATACCAATAAAAGAACTTTTGAAAAATTAAATTGGAGACCACCAATGAGGTGATAAATAGTCCCGCTAAAAGAAGATACAAGTGGTGTGCCAAAAGGCGATCTTTACGCTGCATAAAAATATATTTTGAGCGGGGCGTTGCAAACATACGAAATTGAATAAGCAGACGCTTATTGATGATCGAATTCTCGTATTCTTTTTGTTATTTTGACGCCAATGGAAAGCAAGCACACATATTATATAGCACTTGGAAGTAATTTAGGAGATCGCTATGCCAGTCTCCAATCAGCTGTAGAGTTTTGCTTTTTGGAAATAGGACCCATTGAAAAATTATCCCGAATCTATGAGTGTGAAGCCCAAGGTTTCGTTGGTCCTTCATTTTATAATGCATGTATTGCCTTGCAATCTATGCTGTCTCCAAAACAAGTTTTGGATAAACTGCTTTTATTTGAAATTCAGGAAGGACGACAGAGGAATCGCGAGAATTACACCTCTCGATCTATCGATTTGGACATACTTATGGTCGACGATTTGGTCGTTGAAAACAAGAATTTGATTGTTCCTCATCCCAAAATGCATCTGAGAGATTTTGTTTTACGCCCATTATCTGACATTGCTCCTGAACTTGTTCATCCAAAATTGGATTGTTCAACTAAGGAATTACTGAGTCAGCTTGCACAGACCAGCAATCTGGAACTAGTCAACCTTTGGCTCAAAAATCCTTCCGACCGATATGCGATGCCCGATGGGCAATACTTAGCCATAGAAGGTAATATTGGTGCTGGAAAAACTAGCTTGGCTCAGCTTATTTCAACAGAATTTAACGCCCATTTGGTGTTGGAACGATTTTCTGAAAATCCGTTTTTACCACGATTTTATAAAAATCCAAAACGCTATGCCTTTTCTCTTGAAATGTCTTTTTTGGCCGAACGATACCAACAAATTAACGACGACCTCTCTCAGTTGGATTTGTTCTCTCGATTTGTAGTGAGTGATTACTTTGTGTTCAAATCCCTTATTTTTTCAAAAGTAACCTTGTCGGAAGACGAATTTTCACTTTATAGAAAACTGTTTGATATCCTTTACAAAGACACCCCTAAACCCGATTTGTATGTCTATTTGCATCAGAGCATTGACCAACTCAAGCTGAATATCGAAAACAGAGGCAGAGAGTATGAGTCCTCTATTCAAGCGGATTACTTACAATGCATCAATGACAGCTACCTTGAATACTTGAGAACCCAACAAAGCTTTCCTGTAAAAATTATTGATTTGACAGGGATTGATTTTGTGAATAACCGTCAGGATTATCTGAAAATCCTTAAAGAAATTAAGGGGCTCTAAGACTTCAATTTGTTGAACAACTCCCAAATGACAACCCCTGCACTGACGGCAACATTGAGCGAATGTTTGCTCCCAAACTGTGGAATTTCAATAACCCCGTCGCATTGATCGATGACCTCTTGAGCAACCCCTTTGACTTCGTTGCCAAAAACTATGGCATAGGTCAATTGAGGATTGGGTTGAAATTCTTGAAGCCAAATGGCACCTTCAGCCTGTTCAATGCCAAGGACTATGACTCCTTCCTCTTGTAAAGTTTTAATTAAGGACAAAGTATGGGCATGATATTCCCAATCTACGGTTTCCGTGCTTCCTAGTGCTGTTTTCTGAATGTCTCTGTGCGGGGGCTGAGCAGTAATGCCACAGAGGTATATTTTTTCAACTAAGAAGGCGTCCGAAGTTCTGAAAATACTACCGATATTGTTGAGACTTCTCAGGTCGTCTAGAACGATTCTGAGTTTGGTCTTTTTCGCTGTTTTAAAGGCCTCAGGCTCTAACCTGATTAAGTCTTGGTTGGCTGTTTTTTTCATATTGGGATTTCCTAACACCTTCGTTTCGGATAAAAATCAAAATATCGCTACATTTACCATCTTTGGTGTTGCAAAATTAGTCTTTTTCAAACCAATCGATTTTTTCAGTCAAAGTATGTCGAAGGAAACTCCCTTAATGAAACAGTACAACGCCATAAAGGCAAAGCATCCCGATGCCTTGCTATTGTTTCGCATAGGGGACTTTTACGAAACTTTTGGCGGTGATGCTGAAAGGGCTTCTCAAATTCTGGACATTGTTCTAACCAAACGCGGTGCAGGAAGTTCTTCCGAAACCGAGTTGGCTGGTTTCCCTCACCATTCGTTGAACACCTATTTGCCAAAATTGGTGAGGGCTGGTTTGAGAGTGGCCATCTGCGATCAATTGGAAGACCCCAAACAAACTAAGACAATCGTCAAACGAGGCGTAACCGAATTAGTTACGCCTGGGGTAACACTCAACGACGAAGTGCTTCAATCCAAGTCTAACAATTTTTTGGCGGCCGTATATAAGCTTAAAGACGATTTTGGCATCGCTTTTCTAGACATCTCTACTGGAGAATTCTTGGTGTCAGAGGGTATGACAGACCATATGGACAAGTTGTTGCAAAATTTCTCACCTTCTGAAATACTCATTGCAAAACCCCAGCGCTCGGCGTTTCTAACTGCATTTGGCAACAGGTATAACACCTTCATTCTTGAGGATTGGGTGTTTCAGACTGATTACTCCAATGAAAAGTTAAATCAGCATTTTCAAACCAAATCGCTCAAAGGATTTGGAGTGGAAGATTTACACATGGGTAAGCGTGCTGCAGCCGCGATCTTGCACTATTTGTCTGAAACCCAACACCATCAATTGAAACACATCAGTCGTCTGAACCGCATTCAAAATGACGATTATGTTTGGATGGATCGGTTTACCATTCGCAATTTGGAGTTGTACCATTCGCCTCATGCCCAAGCAACAACTTTGCTCGAAGTGATTGATCAAACCGTTTCCCCCATGGGTGCTCGATTGTTGAAACGTTGGCTCGCCTTGCCTTTAAAAAATATCAAGACCATCACCAAAAGGCACGACGCCGTCGATTTTTTCTTACAGAATGAAGACATTCAACAAACGCTCAAATCCTATATTGGGCAGGTGGGCGATTTGGAGCGATTGATTTCAAAGGTTGCCACCGGAAAAATCAATCCACGAGAAATGGTACAGTTGAAAAATGCTTTAGGCGTTATTCAACCTCTAAAAACGGCACTTAGTGCTGTTGCTGCTCAGGCTGTTAGGGATTTGGCTCTACAATTGGATTCCTGCACAGAACTCAGCGATAAAATTAAACTAACCCTCAACGAAGAGGCTCCTGTCAACATCCTTAAGGGTGGAGCGGTATCTTCAGAAGCTTCAGAGGAATTGAAAGAGTTGAGAAGCCTAGCTACCGATGGTAAAACCTATTTGGATGCGATGCTGGAACGCGAGTCTGAAAGGACTAAAATACCTTCTTTGAAAATTGCGTCCAACAATGTTTTCGGCTATTACATCGAAGTGAGAAATACGCATAAAGATAAAGTTCCAGAGGAATGGATTAGAAAGCAAACTTTAGTCAATGCAGAGCGATACATTACAGAGGAATTGAAAACCTACGAATCTAAAATACTGTCTGCTGAGGATAGAATTGCCCAGCTGGAATTAGAATTATTTACCGCTTTGGTGCAATGGACAATTCCATTTATTCCTGCGATACAAAAAACAGCCCAGGCTATTGCGCAATTGGATGTGCTCAACGGATTTTCTCTTTTGGCCAAATTGAACGCTTATTGTAGGCCTTCTATGAATAGAGGTAAAGTCTTGTCCATCTCTCAAGGGCGACACCCAGTAATTGAAAAGCAATTACCTTCCGGAGAGAATTACGTGCCTAACGATTTGCTCCTTGACCCAGATACTCAACAATTCATCATGATTACGGGACCAAACATGTCTGGTAAATCAGCTATTTTGCGCCAAACGGCGTTAATTGTCCTCTTGGCTCAAATGGGTTCCTTTGTGCCAGCAACTGCAGCTGAAATTGGGCTAGTCGACAAGATATTTACTCGGGTGGGTGCGAGCGATAACATTTCTATGGGCGAGTCTACTTTTATGGTAGAAATGAATGAAACATCGGCCATATTGAACAATATTACTGAAAACAGTTTGGTATTGTTGGACGAAATCGGTCGAGGAACCAGCACTTACGACGGTATTTCTATTGCTTGGGCTATCAGCGTGTATTTGCACCAACATTCGGCTAGACCCAAGACACTATTTGCTACCCACTATCACGAATTGAACGAGATGACGGAGAAGTACACCAGAATAAAAAATTACAATGTGTCTTTTAAGGAATTGGACGATCAGGTTTTATTCTTGCGCAAGTTGGTGCCTGGCGGCAGCGCCCACAGTTTTGGCATTCATGTGGCAAAAATGGCGGGGATGCCTCAACAGGTGTTGGCCGAGGCGGAAAGTATGCTCAAACGATTGGAACAAAATCGCGGGGCGAAGTCAACAACCAAAGGAAGTGCGGGAGACTTGCAGTTGAGCTTTTTCAATTTGGATGATCCGATTTTGGAAGACATTAGAGATCAAATCAACGCTTTGGACATCGATACCTTGACACCTGTTGAGGCTTTAATGCAACTCAACCAAATCAAGCGATTGCTTCAAAATAAAAAGTAATGCAATTTTTGAGATGATGCAGTGCTGAGAAATAAGAGTTTTTCTTACATTTGCTTCCCTAACGCGAAAGTAGCTCAGGGGTAGAGCATCACCTTGCCAAGGTGAGGGTCGCGGGTTCAAATCCCGTCTTTCGCTCATTGTAACGCTCGTCAAGCGTTTTTTATTGAAGGCTCGAGTGGTGGAATCGGTAGACACGTTGGACTTAAAATCCAATGAGCAGTAATGTTCGTGCGGGTTCAAGTCCCGCCTCGAGTACAAATTAAAACCTCAATCTATTTATAATCAAATAGTTGAGGTTTTTTGTTTTATATATTTGTACGGTTATTGTACGGTGAATTGCTCTTAGCTCACAAAAAACGCCAAAAACTTCAACCATCATTCTCAAAACAACACCCTCCTATCGATTTTAAAGTTGTTTTCTTTTATGGCTTGGCTTCATTAAATGTACATATAGACCAAATCCTATGCTTAAGAGATCTTAATGAGACTATGTGATGTTCACCAAATTCCATTGGCGACTAACTACAAGTCAGGTCATATTATAATTAAATATTTTAAAAAGAAATAGTGAGAAAAATTATACAGATATTAGCTTTGGTTTGGGAGCCTCTATTAAAAAGATTTAAACCTAAAAGAAAAAGCACATGGGATCTATGAAAAACCTAATAATTATTGGTCATCCGAACGAAGATAGTTTTTGTTATAATGGTATCATGCAAACCATTAAAAAAACGCTATTAGACAATAACGAGGAAGTAGAAGTTATTGATCTATATCGTGATAGTTTTGCAAGACCTAGAACCGATTTGATTCGGGGCTATAAAGATTTAGTAACTTGGTCAGATAGGATTTATATTATATCTCCAGTTTGGTGGTTTAGATTAACTCCTAGAACTGAAACATTTTTTGATGAAGTTTTCACACCAGGTTTTGCATATAATTTTATACCGCTTACAAAACTGTATGGTTATCCCAAACCCTTATTATCTGATAAGAAAGTAAGAACATATTTGACGCATGGCGCCCCAGCTTTACCAGTTAAAACACTTTACCTTAACTCTGTAAAACTAAGACTGGTGATGGGCGTTTATTCATTTGTGTTTGGTTGGTTTAAAACAAAAACCAGACAATTTTGGAGTGTGCCTTTTGTTTCTCAAGAAAAAAGAGAATCTTATTTAAGAAAAGTCGAAAAGGACGTTAAACAAGATTTAAAATAAATGAACCCCGAAGACATTGATCGTATAATAGAAATGGCACGGGAGGATAGAGCACCGTTTTACACGGTTGAAGGTAAATGGCTGTGGTCGCCAATCCCTGATGATAGAACATCTGCAAATACAATGTATGAATTTGAAAATGGCATCAGATATACCTCCTATGCAATCTATTGGCCTGAACTTTGTACCGATGCAGATTTTAATGCTTTAACCAGCTCAGATAGAATACCAGGCACAGAAACTTACACGTTTGATGGAGACATGTTGACAATTGATGGAATACCTCTACAAGTTACATTTGAATGTGATGGTGGTATAATGCTATTTGAAAATGGGGGTAAACTTTGGAGGTTAAGTTCTGACTGCAACTAGACCATAGGCATATCTTCTTCTTTTAGTTCAGCTATTTCTTTTCAGCGCTCATTCCCTAAGCCTCTGCATCATTTTTATTCTCTAATGTTTTACTAAAATCTGCTATAGCTCCTCTGTAGTCTTGTAATTTATATTTAGCATCTCCTTCCTCTATTATAGTAAGCACCTCCATAATTAGGATATATCTCTATAGCTTTACTAAAATCCGCTATAGCTCCTTTGTAGTCATTTAAATTAAATTTAGTAATTCCTCTAATGTAGTATTGCCTTTCGGTTTGGCTATAAACATTACTAACAGATAGTGCGATAATCAATACAATAAATACGTTTTTCATAATCTCTTTTTTTATTTTATCTAAATATGTTTAGGAACCTTTGAAGTAGGCTCTTAGGTGGTAATTGCTTGTCACTAGGGTAAGTCCAGAGACACCAACTCTAATAACTCGATTCATTCAAATCCAAATTCTTTATAGGCTTCTACAATGCGATTTTTGTAGTTTAAACCTTTTTGAAAGTCTGAATTTTTGTTGTGAAAATCTCGGTGCACCAAAGAATTTACGATTAGATATTCTTATAAATTTTACAAAGTCGTTACATCATTCTTTGACTTCAATTGGTTACACTTACCTCAATATGACGCAATTCATTTTTTGGTTGTGATAAGCAAAAGCATCAAATTGGGGATTATTAACTCCTTCAACTTTAAAGTCTGAGAAGGTAAAATAGTTGCTTTGTCGGTCATATAATTTAACAAACTGTTCAGTAGTGTTCATTAAATTTATCTAAATCCTTTTCCTATATATTTCTTACATGATTGAATCAATTTATTTTTTTCATGCCATAGCGAATTTCGTAATGAAAAGTCTTTTCAGACAAAGCCACAACATCCAACCACGCATAGGTATTTTTCCAAGTACTATTGGTTTGTAAACCAATGTACGAGTATCCAGTGCGGGGTTTTTTTATCAATCCCACTCTACTTTGAGTTGAGATAGCGCTATTATTGATATCATACAGAAAAGCTTTAGGGTCAGGATCGCCGGTATAATTCAAGAATTTTTTGATTTCAGATTCTTTATCAAAGAAGAAAACATTCAGCGAAAAGTCTTCATCTTTTTGTGGGGGGAACAAGTTGTTGAGAATCTCACGACTTAAACTTGACTTTGAGCCGGAGGACTCCCATAATGGAATTCCAAAAACCTTAATTTCTTTTGAACTGCTACTGACATTATCAAATAATTGTCCGTCTTCGCTGAGGGCTTGATCTTTCCCAGATATTCTCAAAGTATAGATAAACTCCTTTGTATTTGCTGGCACATCTATAGGGGCATAAACTTTTGACTCGCCAGAAAGGCTCAATGAATTAGATACAATAAATTTTTTGGGTTCATTGAAGGCTTTTTCATATCCCATGGTAGTGCCTTGAAGACTTCTTTGTGTTTTGTTTTTAACCACTATTGAATCCCTAGTAATTTCAAACTGGTTGTAATAGTTATCTACACTTGCCGATTTTCTTGAAATTTTAATATTTACATAGGATTCTCTGATAAAGTCTGCGTTTATCGAAAAAGTGTTATCAAAGTAAACATCATAAATGAAATCTATTTTATTTTGTTTCTTGAAAATTTTTACTGGACGACCGCTCCTTTCTTCAATGATTGAAAAAGATAAAACTGGAGAATCAGACAAAAACTCAATCCGTATTGAATCCCCAGAAAGCCCATAAAAAGCTTCTTTCAGCTTTTCACCTTTTTTTAAAAACAAGGACCTCTTTTCAAAAATTGATTCAAATATTAAGTCTGCTTCTGTTATTTGTTTCTTTTCCTTCTGTGGTTTTTGAGCATAATCTTTGTCCCATTCTCCGTCCTCTAAACCCTCTTGTAGTGTTATATCCGAATCTTCTGTTGTGATTTCTTGAGACTCATCAGATGATGTTTCTGAGAAGAATTCACATCCGAAAAATATGTTTAGAGATAATACAAGAAACAAATATTTTAAATTTTTCATTTTTAAATTTTTTCTAAATGTAAAAATAAAATATGAAAACATAAATTTATTTATAGATTACAGTTGATATTTTAAAAATTAATTTTTCAAAATAAAGTATCGCACAACGAAAAAGGAATTAGTATTTTCAGTCTCCAAAAGAAAGGCTGATCGCAGATATCGGGAGTATGTACTCACTAGGGCGTTCAAAAATTGGAGTCAAAGATTTGAATTAATTCTAAAGTGATTTATCGTCCTAAAGGTCAAATTGATTCTTGGTGAAGTAATGCGTTTAGAGGGAGGTAAACGGTGCAGCCAATGGGTTTGGGTTTCACCTTTCATGACCAAAAGACTGCCATGGCACAATTGCACTGTTATGACTTCTTTGCTCAGTTTGTGTTTAAACGCAAATTTCCGTTCTGCACCAAAACTCAAAGAAGCAATAGCGCCATTTTTTTTCAATTCCTTTTCTCCATCACTATGCCAAGCCATGCCTTCATTCCCATCGTGGTAAAGATTCAATAAACAGGAGTTGTAAGTTTCGCTGCTGACTGCCTCTACAATGCACTTCAATGCGATGAGATCCTCTGTCCAAGGCAGTGCCAATTTGGTTGTTTTTGAATAGGTGTATTTAAAGGGCAAATCACCATACCAGGCGACCTTTCTTTTGGTGATGATTTTTTTTCCAAACATAACAGCTTCGTCGTTTCTCCAGGCAATTCGGGTCATTAGCCGTTCAAAAAAATGATCGGATTGCTGGTTGGGAATTATTGAACCAAAATAGTACACCTCGCCTTCTCTAGGCAGTAAATTGGTTTGAGCAGTAACTTGACCCATGTCAATTGTGTTGGTTTTGAGAGAATAAATATATATTTTTTATATTCCTTGGTCAGTTTTTCTATTTTTATAAAAAAGAAAATATGAAAACAATGAAAATTTTATTGGTATTATTAATGGGAATCACTTTGACTTCATGTGCTGTTTCTGATGAAGACAAAGTTAAGCAAAGCGCCTCAGGATTTTTGAAGGCTTTAGGAGAATATGACTTTGAGGAAGCCGCGTCTTATTGCGATGATTCAACCAAGCAACTCCTTTTGTCCATGGAAGGACTGATGGAGGAATACGGGGGAGATATTTCTTCACTTCCGAAGAGCAAATTCACTATTACTTCGGTGGAGGTCAACAATGATGAAGCTAGTGTTACTTACCTAGACAATGAAGGCAAGTCTGATCAATTGTATCTCATTAAAGTAGACAATGAATGGAAAGTTTCAATTGATAAAGACGAATTGAATAAAGAAGAAATGGACAAGGAGTAGTAGTTTATGTCGTACAAACAATCTTTTGAAGTGCGTGACATGTTAATGTGACGCACTTTTTGCTTAAAACATTATGCTTTCGAAAAGGAACATTAAGATTATTGCTGCATTCATATCGTTGATATTAATTGTATTGGCAGTGTTTTTTTTCCAGCGTATCGATGAAAAGGTGGAAAGCCAAATGATTGAAAATGAAAGGGACTTGGTTCGCATGTCCTCACAGGAGGTGTTACAATTGAAAACTGGGGATCTGATTTTTAGAAAGGGCTACGGAATGGTGAGTCAGTGGGTTTCAACATATTTGGAGCATGGGCCCTACGATTTGACTCATGTTGGAATTGTCATGGTGAGACCTTCGGGCGTTTTTGTGGCTCATGCCCTGTCAAGCAAAAAGATGAAGGTTAATGGAGTAATTATCCAACCTCTGAATGAATTTCTTCAAGCCTCCAATCCTGAAAACATTTTAGTCGTGCGATGGAAAAACTACAGTTCTGCAATGGACAGCGGCTTGTGGTCATCTGTCAATACGTATGTCCGTGAAAAAACCCCCTTCGACAAAGAGGCCGATTATGACGATTCGAGCGCTTTGTATTGTAATGAAATGATTGTAAAACTATGGATGAATGAGTTAGGGCTGATCGATCCGCCAAAAAATTCAATAGAAAAGAAATACCGCTTTCACAACCTCTCGGTTCTCTACGAGCCCAGTAGCACCGATATTATATTCAGTACCTTTCAGCGCTACGACGACTGAGTTTTTTTCTTTTTAAGGCTTGTTTTATTCTTGTAATATTCACTGTGGTAATAGCCTAATACAATAAAGACGACAGTTGATACAAACCCTAATGCACCGAAGGCGGATTCCCATCCGTCGAGACCTTTTGGCGTAATGATTCGTTTAAGACCATACCCAATCAGACCGCCATACAATATCATGTAATGAATGATATAGACAGACAATGTGCGCTGACCTATTTCCAAAAATAGTCCTTCACGGAAGCGCTTTTCAAGGATCATAAATAGCGAAAACAGCAAAAAAGTGTCTCCTAGTCGGTGAAACAAATAGGGACTATTCATCACTTCTGGATCGATTAATTTGGGGAAATTGGAAACAATGACTTCCACTATTGCGGAACTCAGAAATATCAAAACGATACCCGAAAATGCCAACCATAAACTCCACTGAGGGAAGGCTGCCTTGACGGTGTCTTTCATGAGCAAGGCCAAGAAACTTCCTATGGTCACAAAACCGACCCATGGTAATATGTAAAATACACCACCGTTGATCTTGGTCAAATAACTCGCAATCATCGCAGGAAGGTTAGGGAATTCAACCATCCTATAGAAAGGTTCTGACAGAAATACGAACAAGGTAAAACTGACCAAAAGAGCAGCTAGGGCGCCGTTAGGGATGTTAGCACAAAGCCAATAAATTCCAACTAAAAATATTAAACTAACTCCTATGATGTGAAGGACATCTGTGATATAAATATTGGGATATATCTGTCCAATAAATAGACCCCAAATATTGGATCGGAGCACATACCCCCAAGCAATCAGTTCCAGGCCGCGAAAAAATCCTTTTTTCAATCTGGGGTTTTTGCGACCCTGAACGGGATGAAGAAGCAAAAGATAAGTGAACACAAAACCTGTTACCGTAAAAAACACTGGTGCAGTAAATCCGCGGCAATACAACCAAATGTTATAAACCGTTGAGCTGGTATCCCTTGACTCAAATGATAAAAAAGTATCCACAAAATGCCCTTGGAGCATCATTAATATGGCAAAGGCTCTCAGCGCATCAATAAAATGCAAACGTGGTTTTGGATTCATAAGGGATGATTACTCAAATAGGAATTTATTACTGCAGTTGCTCCGCTTTTGCTTGCAACGAATTGAGCGTTCAAGTGTCCTAACTTCAGTCGCTCTTCTGGGTCTTCCATCAGAGACCCGATGGTTTGATACAGAACATGAGGATGAGCTACGGACTTCACCCCTCCATTTTCGATAAGGTCAATGGCCTCTGGAAATTTCCTGTAGTTATTTCCTATCACAATAGGACAGCCGAAAACTGCGGGTTCAAGGATGTTGTGCAAACCGGTGGTACCAGCCGCACCTCCTACATAGGCTACATCGGCGAAATGGTATATTCTAGAAAGCAAACCAATGGAATCAATAATCAGGATGTCAAAATCTTCCAACTGTATTCCTTCACGCTCAGAATACAAAACACTGGATCTGGACAGTTGCCTCTGAATATGTCTGATTTTATCGGGGTTGATTTCATGCGGTACCAATATACTTTTCGGACCATGAGGCACATTGACAAAAGTCGCAATCAAGCCGAGGTCTTCGGGCCAAATACTTCCTGCAACAAAACAAAGCTGACCATTAATAAATCGTTCGATTTCGGGCAAGTCAATTGTAGAGACTTTTTGATTCAATACTCGATCGTAGCGGGTGTCGCCCGAGACAGTTACTTCGGTGAAGCCATGTTGGTTCAAATGAATTTGAGAAGTCTCATCTTGTACGAAGATGTGCTCGAAGGCATTCAAGGCAGCAGCGAAAAGTGTGCCGTACCATTTGAAATAGATTTGATTTGGTCTAAAAACTGCTGAAATCAATATGGCTCGACCTCCAATGCGATATAAGGCTCTTAAGTGGTTGGGCCAAATGTCGTATTTGACAAAAACGGCCAGTGTCGGATGCACAGCTGCAGCAAATTGCTCCGCATTGGATTTGGAATCCAAAGGCAAATAGACTTTGGCGGTAATCCAGCTCAGATTGGGACAATTTTCTAACCCAGAAGGGGAGAAAAAACTCAAAACAACTTTGTGGTCGGGGTACTTAGAAACGACGAATTCAAAAACGGTTCGACCTTGTTCAAATTCTCCCAATGAAGCACAATGAAACCAAAGCGTCTGGTCGGTGGGCTTGATTATTTCTCTTAAAACGCGTAGGCTGGATTTTCTACCCAACATACCTGTTCTAATTTTTTTATTGAATAGTGACGCAATGGGAACGAGTAGGCCACTGAAAAAAATTACAAAACGATACAATAGCCCCACGGTTAATCTTTGTGCGAAATTACATTTCTTCTCTCAAAAATACGATTGCGCAATGGCAAATTTGTAATTTCGCACCTGAAGCTGAATAAACTTCAGTAAATCATTAGTTAGAATTTCAAGCATGAAGCAAATTAAAATGGTTGACCTGAATGGTCAATACGAGGCCATCAAAACTGAGGTTGATCAAGGGATTGAAGAGGTTTTGACAACAACAGCATTTATCAATGGGCCAAAGGTTCATGAATTTCAAAAGTCTTTGGAAGAGTATCTCGACGTGAAGCACGTTATTCCATGTGCCAATGGAACGGATGCCTTACAGATTGCCATGATGGGACTTGGACTTAAAGCAGGAGATGAAATCATCACTGCCGACTTCACTTTTGCCGCCACCGTTGAGGTTATTGCCTTACTGGGACTTACTCCAGTTTTAGTGGATGTGGATGAGGACACCTTCAACATCAACGTTGAAGCCATAGAAAAGGCCATTACTCCTAGAACTAAAGCCATAGTCCCTGTTCATTTGTTCGGAATGTGTGCCAATATGGATGCCATTATGGACTTGGCTTCAAAGCACAATTTGTTTGTCATTGAGGATAATGCTCAGGCTATTGGGGCAAAATACACTACTAAGTCAGGGCAAAAGAAAATGGCAGGAACAATGGGCCATGTGGCCGCAACATCTTTTTTTCCTTCCAAAAACTTAGGAGCTTATGGCGACGGAGGAGCTATATTCACCAACGACGACCAACTGGCTCACACCATTAGAGGTATTGTGAACCACGGAATGTATGTGAGATACCATCACGATGTGGTTGGGGTAAATTCGCGCTTAGACACCATACAAGCTGTTGTTTTACAGGCCAAACTCCCACATTTGGATAGCTACAACGCCAAAAGACGCCAAGCAGCCATGGCCTATAATCGTGCTTTTGCCAATCATCCGAACATTGAACTGCCGAGCATGAGCAATGGCTGCCAATCCATTTGTGACCAATGCGATTGTCATGTCTTCCATCAGTATACTTTGAAAATTAAAGGAGTAGACCGTGATGCTTTAGTTGATCACCTGCAAAAACAAAATATCCCGTGCGGCGTTTACTATCCAATACCGCTTCACCGCCAAAAGGCATATCTCGACAGTCGGTATCGCGAAGCTGATTTTCCAGTAACCAATAGACTGTCCGAAGAAGTGCTTTCGCTTCCCATGCACACCGAGCTCGATCAAGAACAGATCGACTGGATTGCCAAAACTATTTTAGACTTTATCAATGGCTAAAATCCTTGTTACTGGTGGGCTAGGTTACATTGGATCGCATACTGTGGTTGCTTTGATCAATCAAGGTCATCAAGTATGCATCATCGACGATTTGTCAAATTCAAGTTTAAAGGTGCTGGATGGGATTGAGAAAATAACTGGGAAGAAACCCGATTTTTGTCAGCTTGACTTAAGAGATTTCGAAGCGGTTAAAACATATTTCTCCAATCAATACGACATCACTGGGATAATTCATTTTGCGGCATCAAAGGCTGTAGGAGAGAGTGTAGAAAATCCCTTACTCTATTATCACAATAACCTTGGTGGCTTGATCAATTTAATGATGCACGCTTCGGCAAAAAATATCATCTTCAGCTCGTCATGCACGGTGTATGGCAGTCCAGATGCTTTGCCAATCACTGAAAATGCTCCAATCAAACCTGCCATGTCACCCTATGGCAACACCAAACAGATTGGAGAAGAGATATTGAGAGATGTTACCAAAGCGGATGAGAGTTTGAATGTAATTGCTTTGAGGTATTTTAATCCTATTGGAGCCCATCATTCTGCTCTGATTGGAGAATTGCCCATTGGTGTTCCCCAAAATTTGGTTCCGTTCATCACTCAAACAGCGGCAGGATTGCGGCAAGAATTGAAGGTATTCGGAAACGATTACCCTACTGTTGATGGCACCTGCGTTAGAGACTACATTCATGTTATGGACTTAGCCGAAGCTCATGTGGTTGCCCTTGAGCGCTTATTGAATCAATCAAACGAAGACAATTTTGAAGTGTTCAATGTGGGAACCGGATCTGGTAGTTCCGTTTTGGAAGTAATTCATGCCTTTGAAAAAGTCAGCGGGCTTAAACTCCCTTTTAAATTTGCCCCACGTCGGGAAGGGGATGTGGTTGAAATATATGCCCATACCGAAAAGGCTAACAGAGTTTTAGGTTGGAAGGCATCAAGAACTTTGGACGAATCCCTTAAATCAGCATGGTTATGGGAGTGTCATGTAAGAAAAATTTCCTAATATCGAGTTGATCTAAATTCAACTCTCATGCCAAAAAACCTAATTTTACTTGTTGTTATAGCATTAAGTTCCACCTTAACCGCACAAAATTACTACATCCATGCAGGGCGATTGATAGACACCCAAAATGGCAAATTAGTCACCAATAAAACAATTGTTGTCTCCGATGGTTTGATTACGTCTGTCGAAGATGGATTTGCTTCTCCGACTGAGTCTTTTCAATTGATCGATTTATCGAGTAAAACGGTATTACCCAGCTTCATTGACATGCATGTCCATATCGAAAGTGAAACCAATCCTAACCAATATTTGAAAGAGTTTACTGACAATACGGCTGACGTGGCTTTTGAGTCCGTTGGTTTTGCAAAAACAACTCTAATGGCAGGCTTTACAACCGTGCGTGATTTGGGAGGTATTGGAGTAAATCTGGCTTTGAGGGATGCCATTAATGCAGGCAAAATAGATGGCCCAAGAATTCTGACCGCCGGAAAGTCAATTGGAACTACTGGTGGGCACGCCGATCCTACTAACGGGATGAAAGACGAATTGATGGGAGATCCAGGACCTGATGAAGGGGTTATCAATGGTGTTGATGATGCTAAAAAAGCTGTGCGTCAGCGCTATAAAAATGGAGCCGATTTGATCAAAATTACGGCTACAGGAGGTGTGTTAAGTGTTGCAAAAAACGGTCAAAATCCACAATTTACCTTAGAAGAGGTTCAGGCGATCTGTGAAACAGCAAGAGACTATGGCATGATGGTGGCGGCCCATGCTCACGGCGATGAAGGCATGCAACGCGCCATCAAAGGCGGTGTCACAACCATTGAGCACGGGACTTTGATGAGCGATGAAACTATGGATTTGATGAAGCAATTCAAAGCCTATTATGTGCCAACCATCACAGCAGGCAAATTTGTAGCTGATAACGCCAAAATAAAGGGATATTATCCAGAGGTCATTGTCCCAAAGGCTTTAGAAATAGGTCCAAAAATACAGGGAACCTTTGCCAAGGCTTATAAAAAGGGAGTAGCTATTGCCTTTGGCACCGACGCGGGGGTCTTTCCTCATGGCCAGAATGCCAAAGAATTTGGATATATGGTTGAAGCCGGAATGTCTGCAATGGAAGCCATTCAGTCTGCTACAACCACTAACGCCAAGGTTCTTGGTCTGTCTAATAAAATTGGAGTCTTAGCCAAAGGATTTGTAGCGGATATTGTTGCCGTAAATGACAATCCTTTAGATAACATTCACACCCTAGAAAATGTAATTTTTGTGATGAAGGACGGTAAAGTTTACAAGGGTAATTAAGCAGCTTCTTCTTGCTTTGGTTTCTTTTTGAAACCTAAAGCCACGAGCACAATTAGCCCAGTACTTACAAACATATCGGCTACATTAAAAATACCAGTTTGCGCTATTCCTCCAAAATCTATGTGGAGAAAATCAGTTACAGATCCAAACCTAAAGCGATCGAGCATATTGGCGATACCTCCTCCGATGATTGAGGCAAAACCTATGGTTGACCATTTGTCAAGCGTGGTTTCGGTAAACAACTTGTACATCACAATGGCAAGGACAATTACTGGTAATATCAATAGAAGCGTTAACTTCAGAGTGGGGCTGAGGTCACTTCCCATACCCAAAAAGGCTCCTGGATTTTCGACATTAGTCAAGGTAAGGTAATCGCCAATCAAAGAGATGGACTGGTATCTATCGACGTAATTACGGACCAATATTTTGGTGGCTTGATCTAATGCAACAGAAGCAAATATGAGCAATACCAGTAATCGGTTTCTTTTAGAAATCATTTTAAATTTGATTAAATTTCAGCAGAACTTACCTCAAGCTCTCTGTTGATTTTTTTGACTAATCCTTGTAAAACATTTCCTGGACCAACCTCAATGAAGAAAAGTGCCCCATCGGCTGCCATTCTTTGTACGGATTGGGTCCAACGAACTGGAGCGGTCAGTTGATCCACTAAATTCTTTTTGATTACATCTGGATCTTGTGAGGGCGCAGCGTTCACGTTTTGATAAATTGGGCAAATTGGAGCGATGAATTCCGTTTGCTCAATGGCAGAAGCCAATTCTTCTCTCGCCGGTGACATTAGAGGAGAGTGAAATGCCCCTCCAACAGGAAGGATTAATGCACGTCTTGCTCCAGCCTCTTTGAGTGCCTCACAAGCTGCTTCAATCCCTGAAATGCTCCCCGAAATCACCAACTGCCCCGGGCAATTGTAATTGGCAGGAACCACAATGTCTTGAATTCCATTGCACGTTTGCTCGACAATTTCATCATCGAGTCCAAGGATGGCTGCCATTGTGCCTTGGACTTGCTCACACGCGGCCTGCATGGCCGTAGCCCGTTGTGAAACCAGTTTCAAGCCGTCTTCAAACGACAATGCTTGACTGGCGACCAGAGCAGAAAATTCGCCCAAGGAATGACCAGCCACCATGTTAGGTTTAAATCGTTCTCCCAACATTTCTGCCAAAATCACTGAATGCAAAAATATAGCCGGTTGGGTGACATTAGTTGCGCGCAAGGCCTCGTCGTCTCCTTCAAAGAGGATGTCTGAAATTCGGAACCCTAAAATGGTGTTGGCTTGTTCAAACCTCATTTTTGCTTTGGTCGAACTGCGGTATAAATCTTGACCCATTCCTGGAAATTGTGCCCCTTGACCTGGAAAAACAAATGCGTTCATCAATATATTTTATTGCCCCAAAAATAGAGATAATTTTTTTGTGATTCATCCTGCCCAACAAAGGGCTTGAAAAACAATTGAGTTATTTTAAATTGGGGCATTGATCATCCATTGGATGCCAAAGCGGTCAGTGAGCATGCCAAAATAGGAGCCCCAGAAAGTCTCAGCCAGAGGCAAACTCACCACACCCTTATCAGAAAGTTTGTCAAAGATGTTTTTCGCGGTGTCTTGATTATCCACATTAAGACTAATAGAGAAATTGGTGCCTTGGTTATATGATTCTTTCATAGGTCCAGCTGCGTCGCATCCCAAGAGGGTGAAATCATTGGTAATTGGCATTGCGATATGCATGATTTTGTTCATGATAGAAAGGTCTTTGTCCAAATCACTGCCCTGAGGAATATCTCTGAAATATTTTATTTCGCTGAATGAACGATCGAAAACTTTTTGATAAAACTGAAAAGCGGACTCGCAAAGCCCATCAAAGATTAAGTAAATATGGAAAGTCATGTTTTTGGGGTTTAAAACAAGACAAATTTACGATTTTAAATAAGTTAAAAACGAATAATTAAATTCATTCTCCGTATCTGCAGGATGACTTTCTTTTTTCGATAGCCTCCAATCTTCGGTTTTTAATTGTGGAAAATAAGTATCTCCATCGCATTGGGTATGCACTCGAGTCAATTCTATGGTATCGCAAAAGGGCAAAGCCTGTTGGTAAATTTCGCCTCCTCCGATGATAAAAATCTTCTTATAGTCTTTGGCTTCATACAGTGCTTGCTCGAGAGTGTTGGCCAGCACTACTCCCTCTGGAACTGGGTAATCGTGCTGTCTAGAAATGACAATATGTGTTCTGTTGGGCAGAGGTTTGGGAAAACTCTCGAAAGTTTTTCTGCCCATAATGATGACGTGTCCGGAGGTCAGTGATTTGAACCTTTTCAAATCCGATTTGAGCTTCCAAATGAGATTGTTGTCTTTGCCAATAACATTGTTGTCCGATGCAGCTACAATCATAATAATCTCGGAGGGACGATCTGTAGAGTGGTCCGAAGAAAATGACTCGCTTTGTGACTTATCAGAATGATGGGATTTTCCGAACATAGAATTGCTCTTAAATGGCAACATCGCCCTTGATGTGGGGATGTGGATCGTAATTGCTCAAGGTAAAATCCTCAAAGGTAAAATCGAAAATATTTTTTACGTCGGGGTTAAGGGTCATGGTTGGCAAGGTCTTCGGTTCTCTAGACAGTTGCAATTCAATTTGCTCAAGATGGTTGCTGTATATGTGGGCATCTCCAAAAGTGTGAATAAATTCTCCAACTTCATAACCGCAAACTTGAGCCATCATCATTGTGAAAAGTGCGTAGGAGGCAATGTTAAAAGGCACCCCAAGAAAAATATCAGCGCTTCTCTGATACAGTTGACAAGACAACCTGCCGTCAGCCACATAGAACTGAAAGAAAGCATGGCAAGGGGGCAAAGCAGCTTTGCCTAACGCAACATTTTCTTCAAAGGACTTGGAAGTGTCGGGGAGTACAGAAGGATTCCAGGCACTTACCAGCATTCTTCTGCTGTTGGGGTTGTTTTTCAGGGTATGGATGACTTCTTTAAGTTGGTCAATGTTATCGCTGTTCCAATTCCGCCATTGGTGTCCATAAACCGGTCCTAAATCTCCGTTGCTGTTAGCCCATTCATTCCATATTCGCACACCATTATCGTTGAGATATTTGATGTTAGTATCTCCTTTGATAAACCACAGTAATTCGTAAATGATGGATTTTAAATGTAATTTTTTTGTGGTTAACATGGGGAACCCTTTGGCCAAATCAAATCGCATTTGGTATCCAAAAACACTTTTGGTACCTGTTCCAGTGCGGTCTCCTTTTTGGTGACCTTCTGTAAGTGCGTGATTGACCAAATCGAAATATTGCTTCATTTTGTTACTTTATAACATGATTATCCAATGATGATACCAGCAATGGTGGCCGACATCAAGGAGGCAATAGTTCCTCCAATTAGCGCTTTTATACCAAATTTTGAAAGCACTGTGCGTTGCCCAGGAGCTAATGCGCCAATACCACCAATTTGAATCCCTATGGAAGCAAAATTAGCAAATCCACAAAGCATATAAGTTGCCATGATGATTGATTTTTCATAAGAGAAATGTGTGCCGTTGGTAATGTCTTTTAAATCAGCTAACTGTATATATCCAACAAACTCACTCGCTGCCAGCTTTATCCCAAGCAATTGCCCCATCAACATGGAGTCTTCCGCGGCCACTCCAATAAGCCACATCAGAGGTGCAAATACGGTGCCTAGTATGGCTTCAAGTGTCAGACCTGAATAGCTTGAGTTTTCGGCTACCCATTCGTTGAGTGAAGTCCAGTCCCCAACTATATCCAACATGCCGTTAAACATGGCGATAAATGCTACAAAGACCAATAGCATAGCGCCAACATTGACCGCCAATTTCAGCCCTTCAGTGGTTCCATTGGCAATGGCATCTAAGAAATTGCTGCCAATTCTATCATAAGACACGGCGAAGTTGTTGTTTATGGGTTCTGTTTGTGGATACAAAATTTTTGAAATGACCACAGCTCCAGGAGCAGCCATGACAGAAGCAGCCAAAAGATGCTTGGCGAATTCAAGCCGCAGTATAGGGTCGTCACCCCCCAAAAATCCAATGTAAGCAGCCAATACGGCTCCGGCGACGGTAGCCATCCCGCCTATCATTACCAAAAGCATCTCAGATTTGTTCATTCTTTCGAGATAAGCCTTGATCAACAAAGGGGCTTCAGTTTGACCTAAAAATATGTTTCCTGCTACACTCAAACTCTCGGCTCCAGAAATCTTCAGAGCCTTGGACAAGAGCCAAGCGAGACCCTTGACAACCTTTTGAATGATTCCGAGATAAAACAATACTGAGGTAAAAGCTGAGAAAAATATGATAGTTGGAAGAACCTGAAAGGCAAAAATGTACCCAAAGTTGTTGGTATTAGTAATCAAGCCATCAAACAAAAACGCACTCCCTGCTTGGGTAAATTCTAAAATAGCAATAAACACTTTTCCAACACCTTCAAAGGCCGCTTGAACAAAACTAATTTTGAGAACCCCAATAGCTATAAAACATTGCAGCACTAGACCAAACCCAACAATTTTCCAGTTTATTGCCTTCTTATTGCTGCTGAATAAGAATGAAACCAAAACCAATGCAATCATGCCCAGAGCTCCTCTTAAAAATCCATTGACACTGAACCCTTGACTCGGGATAATGACTGGCAAACTTTCCTCAGACGTTTGTCGGAAAAAAGTGTAGGTAACATCATTTTCTTCAAAAACCAAATGTTCTGAATCTAACAGTTTCACTTGATACATACGCAATGTATCATTGGGTTGAGAATATCGGAATGTCAAGACGTTGTCAGTCTGCGAGTATTGTCCTGTGGCTGCGAGATTCTTGGAAGTCAAGGCATAGTTGAATGTACTATCGGCCAGAGACAGTAAGTCTTTCGAAGGGTCAACACTGTAAAGTGAATTGCCTTCCAAGTCTGTGATGGACTCAAAAACCCAATTGCCTTGAAGATTTTGACTAACGGCTTGCGATCCAACTAAACACGCACCCGCTAAGAACAGGATAAAATATTTCATCAATTATCGTTTAGAAATTTCATCACGAATGCGGACTGCAGACTCGTAATCTTCATTTTTGACTGCCTCAATTAACATCTCGTTCAAAGTTTCCAAACTAATTCCCGAAAGGTTGACTAAGTCGTCTTTATCGTGTAGGGATTCTAAATTTGAGGAAATAATATTTTCACTTATTGGATTGGGATCCATGGTCTTTTCATGGCTTAGGATAATTCCTGCCTTTTCTAAAATGGCTTCGTAGGTAAATATGTCTGCCTTGAACCTCAGTGCTAAAGCAATGGCGTCGCTCGTGCGAGCATCAATGATTTCTTCAATTTTATCGCGTTCACAAATCAAGCTCGAATAAAAAACCCCATCGACAAGTTTATGAATAATAACCTGTTTTACTGTGATGTCAAATCGGTCTGAAAAACTTTTGAATAGGTCGTGTGTCAGTGGTCTTGGCGGCTTAATTTCTTTTTCTAAGGCAATGGCAATAGACTGAGCTTCAAAGGCTCCGATAACAATTGGCAACTTACGAGTCCCTTCAACTTCATTTAAGATGAGAGCATAGGCGCCATTTTGAGTTTGGCTGTACGAAATTCCCTTGATGTCTAGTCTGATTAAGCTCATGGTTAACTTCTATACAAGGCCTCGAATTTAAATGCCTTTTTACAGGTTATGAAGATAACAAAATTATGAGTTTTGACTCTTGAAAATTTTTAGTTTTTCAATTAAAGAGGGAACAACCTCAAAGGCATCTCCTACCACTCCATAATCCGCTGCTTTAAAAAACGGCGCCTCAGGATCGGTATTGATGACTACCTTGACCTTAGAAGAATTGATTCCTGCCAAATGTTGAATTGCACCCGAAATGCCTATGGCGATATAAAGATTAGCCGCCACAGGTTTGCCTGTTTGTCCAACATGCTCCCCATGTGAACGCCATCCCATGTCCGAAACTGGCTTGGAACATGCCGTGGCAGCACCTAGCACTTCTGCGAGTTCTTCAATCATTCCCCAATTCTCGGGACCTTTTAGACCACGGCCTGCTGAGACAACCACGTCGGCGTCTGCAATAGTGACCTTGTCTGTGGCTTTTTCTACGCCTGTTACTTTTTGAGTCGTCTCAGAAAGGGTCGGTTCGAATGGAATAACTTCTGCCGAAACAACATGTTCTGAAAGCCCAAAAGCGTTTTTAGATAAGGCTATTATTTTTTTGTCGGTGTTCATTTCAGTCATGCCAAAGGCCTTGTTGGTAAATACCGTTCTTTTGACCGTAAAAGGCGACAAGCTTGTTGGTAAAGCAACGACATTTGAAGCATAAGAGGCTTCCAATTTGACAGCCAATAATGGTGCTAAGAATTTACTATCAGCACTTGTGGTCAGCAAAACAATAGAGCTTTTTGACGTTTGTGCTGCTTGAGATATGAGACTGGCAAAGGAACTGGCGTTAAAAGCCGATAATGAAGGATTTTTTACTTCAAGAACTTTGTTGACTCCGTAACGTTCTATGGATTTGGCATCGGTTGGATTGACAACAACAGCGGTAACCGTTTCTCCCATTTGGTCTGCCAAAGATCTGGCGTAAGATGCCAATTCAAATGCACTTTTGTTGTAAGACCCGTTTTGCGTTTCAGCGTAAATAAGTATTGACATAGTGTTAGACTTTAATATTATATGACTTTGGCTTCGTTGTGCAACAAATTGATCAGTTCGTCCAAATTGTCTTTATCAACCAAAGTAATGGCCCCTTTAGGAGCTGGCTTTTCAAATTTATTAGTTGTAGTACTAAGGTCTGAGTCAATAGCTTCTGTCACGGTCAATGGTTTTTGACGCGCCATCATGATACCTCTCATGTTCGGAATTCTCAAGTCGCTTTCCTCAACCAGTCCCTTTTGGCCTCCAATGACAAGAGGAAAGGAGGTAGACAAAAGTTCTTTCCCGCCGTCAATTTCTCGTTCAGCGTTTACTTGATTGCCGTCGACGGTTATCTTGATGCAGTTGTTGACAAAGTTAGCCCCTGTCAATTCGGCCAACATGCCAGGAACCATTCCTCCGTTGTAATCAATGGACTCTCGACCCGCAATGACCAAATCATATTTTTCATCTTGGACAATTTTTGCCAACTGTTTCGCCACCGAAAATCCATCCAATGGAATCATGTTAACGCGCAACGCCTTGTCAGCTCCAATAGCGAGAGCCTTTCTCAAAGTAGGCTCCACACTTGCATCTCCTACAGTCACCACATCAACGGTAGCCGATTGCTGTTCCTTGAACCACATGGCGCGTGTAAGACCAAATTCGTCATTGGGGTTAATAATAAATTGGACACCGTTAGTGTCGAATTGAGTGTCGTTGGCAGTAAAATTGATTTTGGAAGTCGTGTCGGGGACATGACTAATACAGACTAAAATTTTCATTTTTTAGAGGTCTTTAGCTTAAAATGAGAACAAATTTAGTGATTAATACTAACTTACTGTGCATGCATAATAAATTTTTCGCCTTAGGAGCGGGACAATTCATCTGCAATGCCTTATTTTTGTTCCGCTAAAAAAGGGGCATGAGAACAATTCAATTTAGAGAAGCTATTGCAGAAGCAATGAGCGAAGAGATGCGCAGAGATCCCTCTGTCTATTTAATGGGTGAAGAGGTGGCCGAATACAATGGCGCTTATAAAGCCTCAAAAGGCATGCTCGATGAATTTGGGCCAGAACGTGTTATCGACACGCCTATTTCGGAATTGGGATTCGCTGGAATTGCGGTGGGGTCAACCATGACGGGTAATCGTCCTATTGTTGAATTCATGACCTTTAATTTTGCTTTGGTTGGGATTGATCAAATTATCAATAATGCGGCAAAAATCCGACAGATGTCAGGAGGACAGCTCAACTGCCCTATTGTCTTTAGAGGCCCATCTGCTTCAGCAGGTCAGCTTGCGGCGACGCACTCTCAGGCTTTTGAAAGCTGGTATGCCAATACCCCTGGATTGAAGGTTGTCGTACCATCTAATCCCTATGATGCAAAAGGACTATTGAAGTCGGCCATTCGAGATAACGACCCTGTGATTTTTATGGAGAGTGAACAAATGTATGGCGACAAAGGTGAAGTGCCTGAGGGGGAATATTTGATTCCTTTGGGAGTTGCTGATGTAATTCGTCAAGGGAGTGACGTTACCATTGTATCCTTTGGAAAGATCATCAAAGAAGCAATCAAGGCAGCGGACCAATTGGCCGAAATAAACATTTCTTGTGAAATCATTGATTTGAGAACCGTAAGGCCTATTGATTATGACACCGTTCTAACGTCGGTTAAAAAAACAAATAGAATGGTAATACTCGAAGAGGCATGGCCTTTAGGAAATATTTCTACCGAACTGACCTATCAAGTTCAAAGCCAAGCGTTCGATTTCCTTGATGCACCGATCATCAAAATTAATACAGCCGATACCCCTGCACCTTTTTCACCAGTATTGTTAGAGGAGTGGTTGCCTAATAGCCAAGACGTGGTCAAGGCCGTTCAAAAAGTGATGTACGCCAAAGCTTAACATTCGATTGCGACTAACTGATTTTCAAAAAAATAAGGTCAGCCCAAATGGTTGACCTTATTTTTTTTACTTTTGTGACCGAAAAAATAAAAACAGAAATCAATGGATTCTAATGTAATTTATGTGCCAATGTTAATGGCAGTTGTCGGATTGCTTTTCATGCTTGCGAAAATGGCATGGGTTAAAAAGCAAAACCCAGGCAGCGAAAAAATGCAAGAAATATCTCAAGCCATAAAGGAAGGGGCTTTGGCATTTCTCAATGCCGAATACCGTCTCTTAGCGGTGTTTGTGGTTATTGCAGGAACAGCTTTGTATGGCATATCTGCTGTGGTTGAAACCACCAGTTGGATGATTGTTCCAGCCTTTGTTATTGGAGCCATTTTTTCTGCCCTCGCTGGAAATATCGGTATGCGAATTGCCACCGAGTCGAACACCCGTACTGCCGAAGCGGCTAAAACTAGTTTGCCTCAAGCACTTAAAGTTTCTTTTGGCGGTGGAACAGTTATGGGACTTGGTGTTGCTGGATTGGCTGTATTTGGATTGAGTCTTTTGTTTACTTTTTTCATGAGTCAATTTTTAGTGGAAGGAGGAAATTTTTACAACGACATGACGGTCATTTTAGAAACCCTTGCCGGATTCTCACTTGGGGCTGAATCAATTGCGCTTTTTGCTAGAGTTGGCGGTGGTATTTACACCAAGGCCGCTGATGTAGGAGCCGATTTAGTAGGAAAAGTTGAAGCGGGGATCCCTGAGGATGATCCGCGTAATCCAGCTACCATTGCCGATAACGTTGGTGACAATGTTGGTGACGTTGCAGGTATGGGAGCCGATTTGTTTGGGTCATATGTCGCCACTGTGTTGGCTGCTATGGTTCTTGGAAACTACATCATCAAAGATATGTTGGACGTCGGAATGGTTCTGGACACGTTTAATGGAATGGGACCAATTTTACTGCCAATAGTTATTGCTGGTGTTGGAATCCTTGCTTCAATCGTGGGAACATTCTTTGTTCGCATTTCCAGTAACGATGCCAAGGAATCTCAAGTGCAACGCGCACTTGACACGGGCAACTGGGTGTCAATTGTATTGACTCTAGCGGCTTGTTGGTTTTTGATCCACTGGATGTTACCTGAATCTATGCCGATGAAATTCTTTGGCGAAGGATATAAGGATATTTCATCGGACAATGTTTTCTATGCTGCTGTCATTGGGCTTGCAGTAGGTGCATTGATTTCTGCGGTGACTGCTTATTACACTTCTTTGGGTAAAAAACCCGTCATGAGTATTGTTCAAAACAGCTCGACAGGTGCAGCAACCAATATTATTGCTGGTTTGGCAGTCGGAATGAAATCGACTTTTCTTTCAGTATTGCTATTCGCAGCAGCCATTTATGGTTCATATGCCTTAGCTGGTTTTTATGGCGTAGCTCTTGCAGCATCAGCAATGATGGCAACTACTGCCATGCAATTGGCTATCGATGCTTTTGGACCAATCGCTGACAACGCTGGCGGTGTAGCCGAAATGAGCGAACTAGATCCGGAAGTGCGCAAAAGAACAGACATTTTAGATTCTGTTGGGAATACCACTGCTGCAGTTGGAAAAGGTTTTGCTATCGCCTCAGCCGCTCTAACAGCCTTAGCCCTTTTTGCGGCCTACGTTACTTTTACAGGGATTGATGGCATCAATATTTTTAAAGCGGATGTCTTGGCCATGTTGTTTGTGGGAGGGATGATTCCAGTTATTTTTTCGGCCTTGGCCATGGAATCTGTTGGAAAGGCCGCCATGGAAATGGTTCAAGAGGTAAGACGACAATTCCGCGAAATTCCGGGTATTCTCGAAGGAACAGGTAAACCGGAGTACGCTAAATGTGTAGACATCTCTACCAAAGCTGCGCTTAAAGAAATGATTTTGCCAGGTTTAATTACAATTATCACTCCTATATTGGTTGGATTGTTATTTGGAGCAGAGCCTCTTGGAGGTTATATGGCTGGCGTTTGCGTTTCAGGCGTAATGTGGGCCATTTTCCAAAACAACGCTGGTGGAGCATGGGACAATGCTAAAAAGTCTTTTGAGGCAGGAGTCATGATTAATGGAGAAATGACCTTCAAAGGTAGCGACGCCCACAAGGCTGCGGTAACTGGAGATACTGTTGGAGATCCATTTAAAGACACTTCTGGACCATCGATGAATATTTTGATCAAATTGACTTGTTTGGTTGGACTAGTGATTGCTCCAATTTTGGGAGGACACTCGACCGAAGCATCGTCTATGGATTCAAGCGAGGAATTAATGTTACATGAGAGTCACCAGGGTAATGAAGTTCAAATTCAAATGACTCTGAACGATGATGGAACAGCTAAAGCGACGGTGATTTCCACAAAAACAGTTGATGGTCAAACATCAACTGACGAAAAGGTGTTCGAAGGAACCCCTGAAGAGGTCAAAGCGGCTGTTGAAGCGTATAAAAAAGACAATGCAAAAGTAATGATTGAAAAGCACGTCATGAAAGACGAGCATTCTGAACATTAGGAATTAGTTCATTATAAGTCATAAAAAAACCACGCTTTTGCGTGGTTTTTTTATTTAAAACAATCCGTTTATTTCACGGTCTATTTTTTCAATAATTTCTCCGAAATCTTCGGGGTTTTCAACAAAATCTAAATCGTCGACATCAATGACTAACAATTTGCCTTTGTCGTAATTGTGAATCCAAGCCTCATAACGTTCGTTGAGGCGGCTCAAATAGTCAATGCTGATTGAGATTTCGTATTCCCTTCCTCTTTTGTGAATTTGTTTGACCAAATTAGAAATGTCGCTGCGCAAGTAAATTAGAAGATCAGGAGCTTGAACAAGTGATTCCATCAAGTCGAACAAGGCCTTATAATTGCTAAAATCCCGATTATTCATCAACCCCATGGCATGCAGGTTAGGGGCAAAGATGTTGGCATCTTCATATATGGTTCGATCTTGAACAATGTCTTTGCCGCTTTCTCTGATTTGCAGTACTTGTCTGAATCGACTATTCAAAAAATATACTTGAAGGTTGAAGCTCCAGCGCTCCATTTGATTGTAGAAGTCATCCAAATAGGGATTATCGACAACATCTTCAAGCTGGGCTTCCCACTTGTAATGTCTTGAAAGCATCTGTGTAAGTGTGGTTTTTCCCGCACCTATATTTCCGGCAATGGCTATATGCATTTTAAAATTTTAACTGAAATTCATGAACGGTTTTCTGGTCATAAATATACAAGGTTTGACCTTGCAAGAAAAACCACCCCGACAACATTTTGTCAAATATAATTTTTTGTGGCTTTTCTGAGGCGTTCTCTAAAAGAAAATAGCCCGCTTCATTGAACAAAACTACAAAACTGTTGCCCAGAACCAAATCGGAATAGTTGGGCATTTCAATTTTTTTAATCAATCCGCCCTGACTGTTAAAAACTAACAAACTCCGATCAGTTAAAATCCAACAGTGTTCGGTATCGCTTTTCATCGCTCGAACGGATTCGGTGATGTTGACTGAACTCATGAGACTGGTTTGCTGAAAATAGTCGAATTTTTGAAGTTTTTTGGAATATGAATCGAACAACCAAAGCATATTGCCACCAGCCATAGCAATGTGGGTTACGTCTCGAAAAGGTTCAAGAGTGTTGAAGTCGATTTGGGTCAATTCACTCAGCCTGTCGTCTAGAATGGTTACTCGGTTCAAATCGCTATAAAAAATGGCGGTTAGAAGCGGCGTGAATTGATCGGCTTGAGTGATTGCGCCAGAAATCAAACTTCCAAATCTGAAATACTGTCGCCCAACAGATGACCATACATTTTGTTCATTGTACAGAGAGAGCCTTTCCTCAGAGTCGATATGTAAAATATAGCCTTGAGGTTTGTCAAAACTTTTTACAAAAATGGCTGATGGAGGTGTCTTAGACCAACCTAGAATGGAAAAAACAAAAAAAAGATGCAACATTTTAGCCATAATATTCAAAAATTCCAACTCTATTGATTGGATCGTATTTATAAAATATTGTTAAATACTTTTTGCGAATACTATCCCTAATCAGAAAAGTGATAAATTCGCTCGTTACCAAATATTTAATCATGAACAATTTAATCAAATTTATCTCAGTCAGCCTACTTTTTTTATGTGGAAATTTACATGCCCAAAATTTCCAAGGCGTCGCTACCTATCGATCGAAGACCAAATTCGAGGTCTCGGTTGACAGTACTTCAATGAATTCTCCTATGCAAAAGCAAATCGAGGAGATGCTCAAGATTCAAATGGACAAGACCTTTAAGCTAACTTTTGACCAAGTTGAGTCCATCTACGAAGAAGAAGAATCTCTGGCTCCCCCTCAGCCTGGCGCTGTAATGTTTGCAGAAGTTTCTTTTGGATCAGATAATCTCTACAAAAACTTAAAACTCAACCGATACACTAGGGCTGAAGAATTCCTTGGTCAATTGTTTTTGGTAAAAGATAGCATTCAGAAATACGACTGGCAATTGACTTCTGAAACCAAACAGGTAGGAAGCTATTTGTGCTTTAAGGCCACCTATGATCATGAAATTGATTTAAGTGGTTTCGGTACCTTTATCCCCGATGAAGATGAGGTAGAGCAAGAGCCGCAATTTAGAACCATCACGGCATGGTACACTCCACAAATCCCAGTAAGTAATGGTCCAGGGGAATTTGGCGGCTTGCCAGGCTTGATCTTGGAGTTACAGGATGGAAACACCAACATTCTTTGCTCTCAAATTGTGATCAATCCTAGTGAGCGAATTGCAATTAAGGAGCCAAATAAGGGTAAAGAGGTGAGTCAATCTGAATTCGAATCCATTCAACATGAAAAATTTAAAGAAATGGAAGAAAATAGAGGTAGACCCGGGAAAGACGGAGAGCACACCATTACAATTAAAATAGGAAACTAATCATTAAGCTAAAATCACTCAAAAGAGTCCAACCCAAAATATTTTTTATGAAGAACACATTGATTTTATATATCGCGATGACCACAGGGTTGTTGATTCAAGCCCAAGATTTTCAGGGCGTGGCCTATTACCAGTCTAAAACGTCAATGGAAATGGACGGCTTTGGCGGTCGGGAAATGTCTCCAGAGATGAAAAAGAGAATTGCCGAGAACATGAAAAGCATGTTGGAAAAAACTTATGTTTTGACCTTTAACCAATCTGAATCTATCTTTTCTGAAGAAGAAGTGCTAGAAGCTCCTGGATCTGGCGGCAATTGGATGAGTTGGATGAATAACTACAGCGCTGGTCCTCAGTACAAAAACATAAAAGAAGGTCAATTGGTTCAGGATCAGGAATTTTTCGGCAAACAATTTTTGATTAACGATTCTCTTCAAGGTTTTGAATGGCAAATGGGAACGGAAACCCGTCAAATTGGAAGTTATTTGTGTTTCAAAGCAACCGCAGTAAAAAAAGTAGCCGATACAGATTGGAGTAGCATGCGCCGTCGCACTGATAGGACTGATTCCAGTGACACCAAAGCTACAGAGAAGGACTCGACCAAGACAACAGTAATCAGTGATGAAATCGAAATTCCAAAAGAAGTCATAGTCACGGCTTGGTATACACCGCAAATTCCAGTTAGCCATGGTCCTGGAGAATTTTGGGGATTACCAGGATTGATTTTGGAAATTCAAAATGACCGTACTACCATACTGTGCTCAAAAATCGTAATGAATCCTGAACAAAAATCCAAAATCCAAGCTCCGACCAAAGGTCAAAAAGTCACGCGAAGCGAGTATGACAAGGTCGTTAAAGAGAAGACCGAGGAAATGCGCAGCATGTATCGCGGCGGAGGAAATCGCAGACGAAACTAACAAGACCAACTAAACACCTTGATCATTTACATTTTATCGTTAAACAGATTTTTATGATTTCAAACAGAGTAATTCAAAAGACCACTATTTTTCAATTCAAAAGAGCTATCGCACTGTTTGTCATCTTTTTACTGGGAAATCTCGCCAACGCTCAGATCAAGCTAGAGGGTGTTGTAAAAGACAGTATTGGACAGCCGTTGGAATTGGCCAATGTCATAGCCATCAATCAAGCCACAAAGGCCATGCAAGGCTATTCCATAACCACCAGTACTGGAGAATACAAGGTCAATTTGCAGCCCAATTCTACCTACACGCTGATGGTCAGTTATATCGGGATGCGAACAGAACAGTCTACTCTTGAAACCGGCACATCAGATGTCAAAAGAAATTTTACTTTGTTCAATGATAACACTCTTGACGCTGTTGAATTAGTATACGAAATGCCAGTATCGGTCAGAGGAGATACACTTATTTATAACGCGGATTCATTCAAGACAGGTTCAGAAAGAAAGCTGGAAGATGTCCTCAAGAACCTCCCAGGCGTTGAAATTATGGAAGACGGACAAATCGAAATAGAGGGAAAGGCTGTAACTAAACTCATGGTTGATGGCAAGGATTTCTTCGATGGAGATACAAAGTTGGCTTCTAAAAATATTCCAGCAAGCGCTGTTGACAAAGTTCAGGTGTTGAAGAATTTTTCTGAAGTTAGCCAGCTGAGTGGGGTTTCGAATAATCAAGATAACATTGCTTTGAACATCAAACTAAAGGAAGGGAAGAAGAACTTTTGGTTCGGAAACCTTACCGCAGGGGGAGGCCAGTCGCCCTCAGAAGATTTGTATTTGTTTCAACCAAAGCTCTTTTACTACAATCCGAAATACAGTATCAATGTTATCGGAGACTTGAACAATTTAGGGGAAGTGGCATTTACACGCAATGACTATTTCAGATTCTCAGGGGGTTTCAGAAATCCTAGTTCTAACAGCGGGACCAATCTTAGCCTTGGAGGTAACTCTCTCGGATTTTTGAACCTACAAAACAACAGGGCCTTGTCAATCGAATCGAAATTTGCTGCCTCGAATTTTAGTTATTCTCCTTCTGAAGCGCTTACCTTGAGCGGGTTTGGTATATTTTCACACAGCAAAAATAAGTTACAAGAAAACAATCAGAGAGTTTACACCGATTCAGAGCTGGGACTTCCCAATGAATCGACGGAGTCAAGAACCACTCAGCAGAGTGATTTGGCCATGCTCAAACTCAGCAGTACCTACAAGCCCAATTCAAACAATCAGATGGACTACGACATTTTGGGACGTACCTCTGAAGAAAGCCAAAATCAAAACGTAATCTCCTCTGTTTTGGGAACAACTGCTCAATTGGAAGGGTCAAAACCTTTTAGCGTCAACCAAAACTTGAATTATTATTACACTCTGGACGACAAGAATATTTTTGCTTTAGAGGCCCAGCATTTGATTAGCGATGAAGACCCGCTTTACACGGCTATTATAGATAACAAAGACACTTATGAGGATACTGCCATGGGCTTGGGATTTGATCCAGACCAGTTAAATTATCAAGCCAATCAGTCCAAGCGACTCAAGTCCAATCAACTCGACGCCAAGCTAGACTATTACTATGTGTTAAATCAAAAAAGTAATCTCAATTTTTCTTTTGGGACCTTATTGAGTCACCAGCAGTTTAAGTCAGATTTGTTCCAAACATTGGACTCAGGCGCTACTTTTGACCCAACACCTTTAACCAATGACGGACTAGATTCTAATGACGTAGACTACCGTTTCAGTGATATTTATTTAGGTATGGCCTATCGCGTGAAGACGGGTATTTTTACTTTGTCACCTGGACTTTCTTTCCACGCTTTTGGCAATTCAAATACTCAATTTGGGAACGCCTTTGATGATAATTTTGTCAAGATTTTACCTAAGGTGAACATTTTGATGCAATTGAAGAAAAGTGAACAAATTACTTTTGACTACAGCATGAGAGCCCAATTTACAGACGTTTCTAGACTGGCTCTAGGTTTGGTGATGAACAGTTATAATTCGTTTTTTAGTGGATCAGTCGATTTGCAAAATGCACTTTCACACAATGTGAGACTCTCTTACTACAGTTTCAACCTCTTTAACTACACGAATGTTTTTGCCAACATCAATTACAACAAGAGTGTGGACAACATCCGAAATCGAACCAACTTCAGCAGTGTTATAGCGACCAGCTCGCCTTTTAATTCTGGCTTTGCCGACGAATCGCTCAACGCTTCAGGGCGATATCAAAGAACTTTTGGAAAAATCAGAGGGTCGGTTAATTCCAATTTCAACTATTCCAAATTCAATCAATTCATCCAAGACAGAGTATCGGTTAATGAAAACTTTTCCCAGTCTTATGGAGCTGAAGTAAGAACAAACTTTAAATCCGCACCCAATGTGGAATTAGGCTATCGTTACTCCATTGCCAACAATGATTTAGGAACAACCATCGCTCGATTCTATACCAAAGCGCCTTCCATTGATTTCGATGCCTACATTTGGAAATCGGTAACCCTTAGAACCAACTATTCATTAAATAGGTTCAGCAATGAAGACCGTGTGCTCAACGAATTCGATTTTTGGGACGCCAGCATCGCTTACAAAAGGGAAGACAGCAAATGGGAGTTTGAAGTTAAGGCGACCAATCTTCTGGATACAGGATCGCAAGTATCGAGCAATACCAGCAACATATCTGTAAGTACGACCGAGTATTTTATCCAACCTCGATTTGTTACTTTAAGGTTGAGGTATGAACTATAAATAGTCGTCATCGGTTGAAGCTGTATTATCCAAAAAATTGAAAAATCACTAAGTTCGAAAAGCTATTATTTTCTTAATCTACTGGATCGATAGGGTCAGTCAAGTTCCATAGCTTGAAATAAAAAAAAAGATACTGCTCTTGATTGAAGCATCAAAGACGATTTACTTTGGAGCCTTTAGACCAAACGACTGGGCCAGTTCATCCTTATAATCAAGGCGTTCCCAAGTGAACAAGTCCACCATCATCGTTTTGGTTTCCCCGTCAGGGAGTCTGAATTCTTTTTCTACCGTTTGAGGTTGACGTCCCATGTGCCCATAGGCCGCGGTCTCAGTGTACATGGGCTGGCGCAATTTTAGCCTATCTTCAATGGCCGCAGGGCGCATGTCGAAGGTCTTAACCAAAACTTTAGCTATTTCATCGTCTGTAAAGCCGTTTTTCGCAGTTCCTGCTGTATTGACATAAAACGAGGTTGGCTCTGCCACCCCAATTGCATAGGACACTTGAATTAAAGCCTGATCACATATTCCCGAAGCAACCAAGTTTTTGGCGATATGGCGCGTGGCGTAGGCGGCGCTTCGATCGACTTTGCTGGGATCTTTACCTGAAAAGGCTCCTCCTCCATGTGCTCCACGACCCCCATAGGTGTCGACAATAATTTTTCTACCTGTCAAGCCAGTATCGCCATGTGGACCGCCAATAACAAAATTACCCGTCGGGTTGATGTGATAGATAATGGAGCTGTCAAACAGCCTCTGATTTTTGGTGGACAATTGAGCGATGACTCTAGGAATCAAGATGTTGATCATGTCCTCCTTTATTTTTTTGGTCATTGCCACTTCATCCTTTAAAAACGGGTCGTGTTGGGTGGACAGCACAATGGTTTCAATTTTCAACGGCTGATGATCGTCAGAGTAAGATATGGTTACTTGGCTTTTGGCATCTGGTCGCAGGTAATTTATCTCTCGGACCGATCTTCTGAGCACCGCCAATTCTTTTAGAATGAGATGGGATAGTTCAAGGGTTAAAGGCATATAATTTTCGGACTCGTTGGTGGCAAAACCAAATACAATCCCTTGGTCTCCAGCACCTTGTTCGATTTTATTGTCCTTTTCGACCCCTCGATTGATGTCTTCTGATTGTTCGTGAATAGCAGACAACACCCCGCAAGAATTGCCGTCAAACATGTATTCGGATTTAGTATAACCAATACGATTGATGGTATCTCTGGCAATTTGTTGCACGTCCAAATAGACCTTTGACCTGACCTCACCGGCTAAAATGACTTGGCCAGTTGTAACCAAGGTTTCACAAGCGACCTTAGCCTCGGGATCAAAGGCAATAAAATTGTCGATTAAGGCATCACTAATTTGATCAGCAATTTTATCAGGATGTCCTTCAGACACACTTTCCGACGTGAATAGATAGGCCATAACTACAATGTTTTATAAAAATGGGGTGTTCGAAAATGGAATGTTTTCACTGTCTTTAGCATTTTTTGGGTGAGGTTGCAATCAGTCAAATTTCTCCTCAACAAGATTAGGTGCAAATATACATTGTTTTAGGAAATGCTAAAAATCAGGGTATAAAATATGTTATTCTAGATATTGTTGTAAATTGTTTAATTATTAAAGTGTTGTATTGATTTTCTTTTCGCAGCTTTGATTTTTAATAATTTTTTAAACGTTTTAATATGTCCATGTCCGACTCAATTGTTGTCCCCGAAGCTTATCAGATCCGTAGCCTCCTTCAATTATCGCACTATGTTGTAGATGGCCGATTGAAAGAATGGGGAGGGCCATCATCGGAGGTGCGCTCTGCGATATTGACCCCAAACGAGCGGGGTGAAATGGAAGAGACTTTGTTAGGATATGTGCCCCAAATGAGCGAGAAAGAAGCTGTTGAGGCTCTGGAGTCGGCAACTAATGCCTATAACAAAGGTCGCGGGGAGTGGCCAACAATGAAAGTCGGTGAACGGATCAAGTGCATGGAGAAATTCGTGGCCCAAATGGCGACAAAGCGGGAAGAAATTGTCAGATTGATGATGTGGGAAATTGGCAAAAATTTGAACGACTCAGAAAAGGAATTTGACCGTACCATCGAATACATTAACGATACCATTGACGCCTATAAGAATTTGGACAGAGAAAGTGCCAAATTCGACAAGGTTGGAGGAGTACGTGCACACATTCGCCGAGGACCCCTTGGCATAGTCCTGTGTTTGGGGCCGTATAATTATCCTTTGAATGAGACATTTTGTTTGTTGATACCCGCCATCATCATGGGAAATACCACCATCTTTAAACCTGCCAAATATGGTGTTCTGTTGATTGCGCCTCTGTTAGAGGCATTTGCCAATAGCTTTCCTAAGGGTGTGGTTAATGTTATCTTTGGTCGGGGGAGAGAAGTGGCTTCTCCTATCATGAAATCAGGCAAAATCGATGTCCTTGCGCTAATTGGTCACAGTTCCTCAGCAGTAGCCCTTCAAGATTTGCATCCAAACAAAAACAGACTTCGGTTGGTATTAGGCTTAGAAGCAAAAAATCCGGCAATTATATTACCGTCAGCGGACATGAGTTTAACGGTTTCAGAATGCATATCAGGAACTTTGTCTTTTAATGGTCAGCGTTGTACGGCACTCAAAATACTATACGTTCACGAGGATGTCAAAGACGTTTTTCTGAAACAGTTTTGCGAAAAGGTTGACGATTTAAAACTAGGAATGCCTTGGGAAAACACCTTATTAACCCCTTTGCCAGAACCTCATAAACCGGATTATATTCAATCACTCATTGACGATGCTCTTTCTAAAGGAGCCAAAATTTTAAACAAAAGAGGCGGAGAGCGAACCAGTAATTTTATTTTTCCAGCGGTACTCTATCCTGTTACTGAGGACATGAAAGTCTATCACGAAGAGCAATTTGGCCCCGTCATTCCAGTCAAGTCGTTTAGTGATTTGAACACGCCAATTAATGAAATTTCTGAATCAAATTATGGTCAGCAGGTTAGCGTGTTCGGAACCAATACACAAGAATTAGCGCCCTTGATTGATATCTTAGTCAATTTGGTTTGCAGGGTAAACCTGAACAGCGCTTGCCAAAGAGGACCTGATGTGTATCCATTTACCGGTCGCAAAGATTCTGCAGTCAGTACCTTGAGTGTTAACGATGCATTACGAGCATTTTCGATCAGAACATTTTTGGCCTGCAAAGACAATGAGATTAACAAGAGCATATTGAGAAGCATGCTACAAGAACGCCAGTCTAACTTTGTAAGTACGGATTACCTGTTATAGATTTTAGGAAACTGTAAGCTTCTTAAATTGGGCTTCTAAACTCAAATTCTTCTGCCTCAACTGAAGTATTTTCAGATTGTTATCGTGGGCAAAATCGAACACTTTTGCCCTCATGTCTGTTTCTGTTCCGAAAGTGATTTCATAAATAAATCCCTCCGTATTTTGAACTTTGACCACCTTGTCCAACCGATTCAAAAAGGCCTCTTCGACACGATAATCAAACTCCACCACAACAATTTGTTGCTGATTTTTTAGCATTTCTTTCAGCTTCTGATCGGCAACAATAGTGCCTTTGGAAATGATCAAAACGCGATCGCACATGGCCTCAACCTCTTGCATGATATGAGTCGAAAGTAAAATCAATTTGTCTTTACCTAAATTGACAATCAACTGTCGAATGTCCTCCAACTGATTGGGATCTAAGCCAGTTGTAGGTTCATCCAAAATAAGAATTTCAGGGTCGTGAATCAAGGCTGCGGCCAACCCAACTCGTTGCCGATAACCCTTTGACAATTCATGAATGGGTTTGTGCGCCATAGGCTGCAGCCCAGTCCTTTCGATGGCCATATCCACAGCCGTTGCGTCTAAACTCCTCATTTTTGAGAGCCATGACAAATATTCTCTGACGTACATCTCGTCGTATAACGGATTGGAATCTGACAAATAGCCCATTTTGGATTTGACCTCTAACGGTTGCTTTGAAATCTCTTGACCATTAATTCGTATCGATCCCTCCTGCACTTGAAGCAATCCGTTCAATAGTTTGAATAATGTGGACTTTCCGGCCCCATTGGGTCCCAAAACACCAATAACCCCTGTGGCAGAAGTGTCAAAATTCACGGCATTTAGCGCCGTATCTTTTGGATAGGAGTAACTCAGTTCCGAAACACTAATCGTTTTCATAATTGATTGTCGCAGCCTACTGCAAATACAAAGGTCGATATAAATCAAAAAATGACAGAAAATAATCCAATAAAGTTGGTGGCTTTATTTTTATTATTACATTCGTGGCATGACTGCACAGCTCTATTTTTATTTTGGCTATTATTTCTTTGGTGGCGCGCCACTCGAGACTTAAACAGTGTTGTTATCTATGAACCGCTAAAGTCTCGATGTTGCGAGGCTTTTTTTTTGTCAATAAATGACCTAAATTATAAATGAAAACAATTGCTATTCAAGGAGTTCGAGGATCGTTCCACCACATTGTCAGCCGCAAATTTTTTAAGGAAGAACCTGTTTTACTCGAGTGTGACAGTTTCGATCTACTGGTGAAAAAATTAAATCAAGGCGAATGTGATGCCGCAGTCATGGCTCTCGAAAACTCCATTGCTGGATCCATATTACCCAACCATGCCTTGATCGATTCCAATGATCTTCAGATTGTTGGCGAAAGGTATTTGGAAGTCCAATTGAATATGATGGCCCTGCCCGGCCAAACCCTTGCTGATATTACCGAAGTGCATTCGCACCCTATCGCCTTGCTTCAGTGTAAGGTGTTTTTTGATCAATTTCCTCATATTAAGCTTGTAGAAGCCGCCGATACTGCCGATGTTGCACTTAAAATTCAGCGCAATCAGATCAGAGGTCTTGCAGCAATAGGGAGTATTTTGGCCGCTGAAATTTTTGAATTGGAGGTTTTAGCAAAAAGTATTCAAACCATTGCGTCCAATCAAACCCGTTTTGTTTTGGTTTCAAAAAATCTTTCTGATCACAATCCAACAGAGGTGAACAAGGCCTCTTTAAAATTCGAGTTAAATCACCAACGTGGTAGTTTGGCTTCTGTGTTAAATGTCATGAGTGATTGCAATTTGAATCTGACAAAAATCCAATCATTACCTAAAATTGAAACCCCTTGGACGTATGGATTTTTTGCTGACGTTACTTTTGACAACTATCAGAATTTTGAGAAAGCGGTTGCCATCATGCAACTGATGGCCAAAGCGTTTAAGGTTATGGGGGTCTATAAAAACCGAAGGGATTTATGACGGCAGCGAACAGGCTTGCATCAGTGCAAGAGTATTATTTTTCAACAAAATTGCAAGAAGTTGGTGAGATGAGGGCTAAGGGTTGCGACATCATCAACATGGGTATTGGCAGCCCCGACTTGCCCCCGCCATTTGAAGCGATTGAAGCATTAACCAATTGCATGTCCGATGCCAATTCGAACGGCTACCAAAGCTATAGAGGACTGCCTGAATTGCGTGAAGCCATGGCACAATTTTATGCCCATCACTTTGGTGTGGACTTGAATCCCATGACTGAAATATTACCACTAATGGGCAGTAAAGAAGGCATCATGCACATTTCAATGGCCTTTCTCAATCCAGGGGATCAGGTGCTAATTCCCAATCCAGGATACCCTACTTACGAATCTGTAAGCCGCTTGGTTGAAGCAATACCAGTATTTTATGATTTGAATGACACCTCGGGTTGGATGCCAAATTTAGCCGCACTCGAACAAACTGATCTGTCCAAGGTAAAGCTGATGTGGATCAACTATCCTCACATGCCTTCAGGAGCAAAGACTTCGTCAAAAACCTTGACGGAGTTGGTGTTGTTTGCTAAAAAACACCAGATTTTATTGGTTAACGACAACCCATACAGCTTAATTCTAAACGATCAGCCCCTCAGCTTACTAGGTATTCCAGGAGCTTTTGATTGTAGCTTGGAACTTAATTCGATCAGCAAAACATTTAACATGTCTGGCTGGAGAGTTGGGATGGTAATGGGCGGTAAATCATTGATAAATGATATATTGAAAGTCAAAAGCAACATGGATTCGGGTATGTTTTACGGTCTGCAAAAGGGGTCGATTGTAGCATTAAAGTCTGATCCTCATTGGCTCTTGTCTTTAAACAAAACATATAGCGATCGACGACAATTGGTTTGGCAATTGGCCGACGAATTGGGAGGGCATTACCACAAGGATAAAGCGGGTATGTTCGTTTGGTTAAAACTACCTGAGGGGGTCAATTCAATAGAGTTTTCAGATAAAATATTAAAAGACTATCATATTTTTACAACACCTGGAGACGTATTTGGATCAAACGGCAAAGGTTATTTGAGATTGTCTCTGTGCCTTGATAGTGCACAAATCAAAAGAGCAATTGAAAGAATACAACAAAAAACAAAATACCCGGTATAGATGGAAAATAGTCAAAATTTAAAAAGTTGGTTAAAGGATTACAATTTGAATCATCCAATGGTAATTGCTGGACCTTGTAGTGCCGAGACAGAGGCACAAATGCTCGACGCTGCCTTTCAGTTAAAGGACTCAAAAACTTCCATATTTAGAGCAGGCATTTGGAAGCCTAGAACTCGGCCAGGAAATTTTGAAGGAGTTGGAGCTATTGGGTTAAAGTGGCTTCAAACGGTTAAACAGGAAACAGGCCTTCAAACGGCTACCGAAGTTGCCAATGCCAATCATGTTGAACTGGCATTGGAACACGACGTTGACGTGTTGTGGATAGGAGCTCGAACCACTGTAAATCCGTTTATGGTTCAAGAGCTCGCCAATGCATTGGCGGGAGTGGACAAACCTGTTTTGGTTAAAAATCCTGTAAACCCAGACTTAGCGCTTTGGTTGGGAGCTGTGGAACGTTTATACAAGTCCAATATTAGAAAATTGGGGGTAATTCACAGGGGGTTTTCGAGCTATGAAAAGTCCAAGTATAGAAATAAGCCAGAATGGCAAATTCCGATTGAACTTCAAAATCAATTTCCAGATTTGCCGTTGTTTGTCGACCCCTCTCACATTGGAGGCAGGAGAGATTTGATTTTGGAACTGTGTCAAAAAGCCTTGGACTTGAACTACAACGGAATGATGATTGAAACGCACCCAACACCAGAAAAGGCTTGGAGCGATGCGGAACAACAGGTTACCCCAGATCGACTCAAGGAAATTTTGAAGAGCTTGGTGGTTAGGGATCCTCAAATTGAAGGGGTAAAGTACATCAATGAATTAGAAAAATTAAGAACTAAAATTGACAGTTTTGACGATACTTTGTTGAGGGTGTTGGGAGAAAGAATGACCATTGTCGAAGATATTGGTCGGTTGAAAAAAAGTCAAAATGTTGCCGTTTTACAGAACGCCCGTTGGCATGAAATTTTAAAAAAAATGGTGGATATGGGCGAAAAGGAAAATTTGAGTGCTGAGTTTGTGACAAAAATTTTTCAGGCCATACACCAAGAATCGATCAATCATCAAGAGCAGATCATGAATCAAAAATAGACCAGAAATGCACACTATCTTTGTAATTCTATGACGGGAACAGTTTATAAATCTACAGGGAGTTGGTACATGGTTAAATCACCAACTGGAGAGTTTTTCAAATGTCGGGCAAAAGGACGTCTTCGATTGTCTAATTTTAAAAGTACTAACCCCATAGCAGTGGGAGATCACGTTGATTTTGAATTGGAGATGAAGAGCGACGAAACAACAGGAGTGATCAGTCACATCCATGATAGGAGGAATTACATCGTCCGAAAGTCTGTGAATTTGTCAAAACAGACTCACATTATTGCGAGCAACATAGACCAAGCACTGCTGATAGTAACTATTAACAACCCAGTAACGACCACCAGTTTCATCGATCGGTTTTTGGTAACCGCTGAAGCCTATCACATTCATTCCGTCCTTTTGTTCAATAAAATTGACACCTATGATGCTGAAGCTCGAGCCGAATCTCTTCTATTGCAAGAACGCTATAGGAAGATTGGATACTCCTGTTTAGAGATTTCAGCTCAAAATAAAATCAATACGGGTGCTGTCAAGGCCCAAATGAAGGGAAAGGTCAACATGATTTCAGGTCATTCAGGCGTAGGCAAATCTACTTTGGTTAATGCCCTTGACTTGGATTTGAACCTCCGGACTGCGGCCATTTCTGACCAACACCAACAAGGACAACACACTACCACATTTGCAGAAATGTTTGATCTAAAATTTGACGCTCAAATCATTGATACCCCTGGGATTAGAGGATTTGGGATAGTGGACATGGCACCTGAGGAAATTGGAGATTATTTCCCCGAAATTTTGAAGCTGAAGCAAGATTGTAAATTTAATAATTGTTTGCATAAAGATGAGCCAAAGTGTGCTGTAAAGATTGGTGTCGAATGCGGAGATATTGCCGAGTCGCGCTACCTCAGTTATCTGCAAATTTTAGAGGGAGATCAAGGTAATTATAGAATCGATATCTATCCAGATTTTTAGTTGACAAAATGAAAGCAGTTGTTCAAAGAGTATCTCGTGCACATGTTTCTATTGAAGGACAAGTCGTCGGATCCATTGGACAAGGGCTTGTCGTGTTGCTCGGAGTGGCTGAAAAGGACTCAAAAGTTGAGGCCGATTGGCTCATCAAAAAAATCCTCGATTGTCGAATATTTTCTGACAAACAGCAAAAAATGAATCTTTCTGTTTTGGACATCCGAGGAGGAGTTTTGGTTGTAAGTCAATTTACTCTCTTGGCCAATGTCCGCAAAGGGAATAGACCCAGCTTTGTTGAGGCTGCCACACCTGAAAAGGCTCAAGAACTCTATAATTATTGTTTGGACAAAATGAAAACCGATCTTTACGACAACCTTCAGGCTGGCGTTTTTGGTGCCATGATGGAGGTATCTTTGACCAATGACGGTCCTGTTACTATAGTTTTTGACACGGATATAAAAAACAAAAAAGATGAATAATTTGAATCAGGCACAGATTGCCGTTGACACTTGGATTAAAGAACATGGGGTCCGATATTTTGATCCTTTAACCAATATGGCTCAGCTTACCGAAGAAGTTGGAGAGGTGGCTAGAATCATCGCCCGAAGATATGGAGAGCAAAGCGAGAAGCCTAGTGATAAAGCCAAGGACTTGGGTGAAGAACTCGCGGACGTGGTTTTTGTTGTGCTCTGTTTGGCCAACCAAACAGGAATTAATCTGCAAGCGGCTTTCGATAAAAAATTAGATCTCAAAACGATCAGAGATCACGACCGCCATCATGGCAATGAAAAACTTCAGTAACTCTTGATTTAATATCATGAACATTCGTCTGCGCGATTTTAAAGTCAAGTCTAACATAGTGCCAATTGTAGTGCCGGGCTCAAAAAGTGAATCCAACAGACTATTGATTTTAAAGGCTTGGCACCCTTCAATTACAATAGAAAACCTGTCGACGGCGGTTGATACTGTTAACTTGAAAAAGGCGCTCACTTTGCCGATTGACAACATTGTGGACGTGCATCACGCTGGCACTGCTATGCGCTTTTTAACAGCTTATTTCTCCGCACAGGACAATATTAAGGTCACTTTAACTGGCTCGGGTCGCATGCAGGAACGACCAATTGGAATCCTAGTCGATGCCCTCCTTGAGCTTGGAGCCGAAATTTCTTACATTTATGAAAAGGGTTTTCCTCCTCTTAGCATCAAAGGAAAAAAATTATCTGGAGGGACACTGATCTTAGACGCTTCAGTAAGTAGTCAATATGTCACCGCCTTGTTACTCATTGCACCTTACCTCGAAAACGGGCTTCAATTGAATTTTAAAAAACGACCGACATCCTTGCCTTATATCGACATGACTGTCAGCTTGTTAAAGGAAATCGGGGTAGATTGTTTTTTCGAAAATAACGTTGTTAGGATTGCTCCTTTTTTGGGAAAACTACAAAAGGAACATTTTGTGGTATGCTCTGATTGGTCTTCAGCCTCATATTTTTTCAGCGCTGTTGCCATGAGTCCCATCGGAACCAAGGTTGCATTGTCGAATTTTCAAAAAGATAGCTTACAAGGAGATGCGCAGGTCATGGAGATTTATAAGCAATTCGGGGTTTCTTCAACCCAGTTGAACGGGACACTTATCATTGAAAAGACTAGTCAAGAACTGCCAGATAAGCTGGAGTTGGACCTGAACCAAACACCCGATTTGGCTCAAACCATTGCGGTTACTTGTCTTGGATTGAAACTGCCATGTCAATTGACTGGTCTTCACACTTTGAAAATCAAAGAAACTGATCGACTCATCGCACTAAAAACTGAAATGCAAAAGTGTAATGCCACGGTCAACATTACCGACGACTCTCTTTCCTTAAAGGCTGCGGGGGAATTTCCTAAAGAGGTTATCATAGATACTTATAGCGATCACAGAATGGCCATGTCTTTTGCGCCTTTAAGCATTTTTAATGCCATCGTTTTAAGAGATGCCAAAGTGGTTCAAAAATCCTATCCCAATTTTTGGGAAGACTTTCAGAGAATTGGCTTAAACTGGGAAGTTTATTAAATATGTGACCTTTTCCTTGACAAGGCGCCTAGTCAAAGTGTATCTTTGCCGCTCTTTAAATGACATCTATGAAATTATCGCACTTTGATTTTGACCTCCCTGAAAATTTATTAGCCGAATACCCTGCAGAAAATAGAGACGAATCTCGTCTAATGGTGCTTAACAGAAAGGAACAAACCATTGAGCACAAACAGTTTAAAGATTTGATCGACTATTTCGACCAAGATGATGTCATGATTTTGAACAATACCAAGGTATTTCCTGCGCGTCTTCATGGTAACAAGGAAAAAACTGGCGCCAAGATTGAAGTCTTTTTATTGCGCGAACTCAATCAGGAACAGAGACTGTGGGACGTTTTGGTTGATCCAGCACGTAAAATTAGAATTGGAAACAAGCTGTATTTTGGAGACGACGAGTCCTTAGTAGCTGAGGTAATCGATAACACTACATCTCGTGGACGCACCTTACGGTTCTTGTACGACGACTATTACCACGAATTTAGAAAAAAACTGACCGAATTGGGAGAGACCCCGTTGCCTAAATACATCAAGCGCGAGGTCAATAAAGACGATGAAGAGCGCTATCAAACCATTTATGCCAAACACGAGGGAGCCGTAGCCGCTCCAACGGCAGGGTTGCATTTCTCAAAACACCTTTTAAAAAGACTTGAGATCAAAGGAGTAAATTTTGCCGAGATTACACTGCACGTCGGTCTGGGTACTTTTAATCCTGTTGAAGTTGAGGATTTGTCGAAACATAAAATGGATAGCGAAGAGATCATTGTTGATACCCAAGCAGCTCAAATCGTCAACACCGCTATTGGTAAAAAAAGACGGGTTTGTGCAGTTGGAACGACCGCCATGAGAGCTGTAGAGAGTTCGGTATCATCTCAGGGTATGCTCAATCCATACGCTGGATGGACCAATAAATTTATCTTCCCGCCCTATGACTTTAGTATTGCAAATTCTATGATTACGAATTTTCACATGCCAAAATCAACTTTAATCATGATGGCCTCTGCTTTTGCGGGTCACGATTTTATCAAAAGAGCTTACAAGGAAGCCATTAAGGAGAAATACAAATTCTACTCCTATGGTGATGCCATGCTAATCATCTAAATGAGGGCCTCGCAGTGCGAGGCTTTTTTGTGCCATGTCAACAAAAGAAAAAAGAGACATTCGAGCTCTGAGCCAACAAGAACTGAGAGATTTTTTTGTCGAAAAAGGGGAACAACCTTTTCGAGGCAATCAAGTTTTCGAGTGGTTGTGGCAAAAAGGGGCGCACCATTTTGACGACATGACCAATCTGTCTTTAGCTTTGAGGACCTTGTTAGAAGAACATTTCAGCATCAACCACATTGCGATTAGTCGCATGCAAAAAAGCATTGATGGAACCATCAAAAATGCCGTCTCCCTTCACGACGACATGATTGTTGAATCCGTTCTTATACCTACCGCCAAAAGAACCACTGCCTGTGTTTCGAGTCAAGTTGGGTGCAGCCTGAACTGCGAATTTTGCGCTACGGCCAAACTCAAGCGCATGCGGAATTTAAATCCAGATGAGATTTTCGATCAGGTGGTTGCCATAGATCAACAAAGTCAAGAGTATTTTGGTCGCAAGCTGTCCAACATTGTTTTTATGGGTATGGGCGAACCATTGATGAACTACAACAATGTGATTAAGGCCATCGACAAAATAACTGCTGAAAAGGGTCTTCAGATGTCTCCAAAGCGCATCACCTTATCCACCTCTGGGATTCCGAAAATGATCAAAAAAATGGCAAACGATGGGGTTAAATTCAATCTGGCATTGTCGCTGCATTCCGCTATTCAAGAGGTTCGAGAAAAGATCATGCCGTTTTGCAGTAAGTTTCCTTTGGAGGATCTTCTTGAATCTCTCCAGTACTGGCATGAGAAAACAGGACGTATCACTACCCTAGAGTATCTGATTTGGAAAGGGATTAACGACCGAGAAGAAGATCGCAAAGCTTTGGTGGATTTTGCCAAAAAAGTACCCTGTAAGGTCAATATCATTGCTTACAATTCGATTGACGAAGATCAATTTGTTCAAGCCGGACCAGTAGCAGTTAAAGCCTATGTGGAGATTCTAGAAAAAAATAGAATTCCTGTAACCATTCGCCGATCGAGGGGTGACGATATCGATGCAGCTTGTGGTCAATTGGCCAATAAGTCCTAATGCTGCCCTTCGGCATGTTTTATTACCTTTGTAAAGCATAAACCAACTCTTGCCTTGAAAATCGTAGAACAAATCCAAAAACCTATTGCTCAGGAAATGGTGCTTTTCGAAGAAAAGTTCCGCGATTCCATGTCCAGTAAGGTGGCCTTGCTCAACAGAATCACCCATTATGTTGTGAACCGAAAAGGGAAGCAAATGCGGCCCATGTTTGTGTTCTTGACAGCAAAAATGCTTGGCAATGGAACAGTAAACGAACGCACTTATCGCGGTGCTTCAGTTATTGAATTGATTCATACTGCCACTTTGGTTCACGATGATGTGGTGGATGACAGCAATCGCCGCAGAGGTTTTTTTTCCGTCAACGCGTTGTGGAAAAACAAAATTGCTGTTTTAGTAGGAGATTACCTGCTTTCGAAAGGTTTGCTTTTGTGTATTGACCACAACGATTTTGACCTGCTGAAGATTATTTCTGTGGCAGTTAGAGAAATGAGTGAGGGAGAATTGCTTCAAATCGAAAAGGCCAGGACTTTGGACATCACCGAGGAGGTCTATTTCGAAATCATCAGACAGAAAACCGCCACATTGATAGCAGCTTGCTGCAGTCTAGGTGCCGCGTCAGTTGCTCCAAATTCGGAGGAAGTGGAACGCATGAGACGTTTTGGAGAGTTAATTGGTTTGGCATTTCAAATCAAAGACGATTTGTTTGACTATACCGATGGGCCAATTGGCAAACCAGTTGGTATTGACATCAAAGAACGGAAGATGACCTTGCCTTTCATTCACGCCCTGAATACCTGTCAAAAATCGGATCGTGATTGGATGATCAATTCCATCAAAAATCATAACCGAGACAAGAGCAGAGTGAAAGAAGTGATTGAATTTGTCCAAAAGCAAGGAGGAATGGAGTACGCTACTCAAAGAATGTTTGCCTTAAAAGATCAGGCTTTGGCGATTTTGAAAGATTATCCAAGCAGTGACTATAAGACTGCTCTAGAGCAATTGGTCACATTTGTTATTGAGCGAAAAAAATAGGTCATTACTCCGCTTCGAGTCTTTCCAAGGCATTTTTGGCTTCGGCATTCTCTGGTTCCAAACGCAGTATTTTCTGATAGGATTTTTTCGCAGCATCCAGTAGGCCTGCTTTTTCTTCTGCCCGGGCCAACATGCGGTTGGTGTGCACTTCTTCTGGAAAAAAGGAGGCATTGAGCGAAAATACCATAACTGCCTCCTCCATACGACCGGCACGCAGATAGACATTGCCCAAGGTGTTCATTTCATTCAGGTCGTCTACCCAAGGCATGATTTTTCGATAATGGGCGTACAGGTTTGTTTTGATGTCGTCAGTGCCACGTTCGTCAATCTGCGACATGAAGTAGTTGGCAGCGCGAAAATTCGGTATGGAAGGATAGCCAAAGGCAATTTGAGCCACATCAGTAAGCAAATCGTTTTTTGGGGTTTCTACAATGCGACCTACCTCTTGCCCGTTTTTCATAAATTGAAACACTGGCACACGATGAATTCTTTGCCCCTTTTCTTCACCATTGGGGCCTTGCTTGTAATGTTCCGAACGCCCGTCAAGAGCGATAAGATGCAATTTTGCCCGGTCTAGTGACAGCTTGTCCCACAGTCTAATCAATTGTGGAACCCAATTTTGACTGTCGCCACACCAGGTTCCAAAATAGACATTGACTTCCAGAGCGTTTAACTTTTGACGCAAATCGTCATAGTCTCTCTCAGGCAATTCAAATTTCTTGGCATTATCGGCAAACCACTGGTTATATGGAGGTTGGGCTTCAATTTGTCGGATGCCTATAGGTCCAAGCAAATGGATTTCTCCATCCTCTTCATAAGATTGAGCATTGGCAAAGGTGAACGCAAAAAGAGTGACTAGAAGTAGGCTGATTTTAGGCATTACAATAAGATTTGGACTTTAAATTTACAAAAAGCAATAGAATTGAAACTGTTTCAGATAGATTTTAACACTTCAGACAAATTGTGCTATTTTTAGAGTCTTATTCAGATGACCTTGATTTCAAGACAAACTATTGACGCAGTTTTCGAAGCAGCCCGAGTTGAGGAGGTGATTGGCGACTTTGTGCAATTGAAAAAGTCTGGGAGTAATTTCAAAGGTTTGAGTCCTTTTACCGATGAACGATCACCTAGTTTTATGGTGTCTCCTGTCAAACAAATTTGGAAGGATTTTTCAAGTGGAAAGGGGGGAACAGCAGTTTCCTTTTTGATGGAGCATGAGCACTTCACCTATCCAGAAGCAATTCGATATTTGGCTCAGAAATACAACATTGAAATTGAGGAGACCGAGCAGACAGACGAGGACAAGGCTGCAATGGATGCCAGAGAAAGCATGTTTTTGGTCAACACATTTGCTGCTGAATTTTTCGAAAGACAACTGAACCAAAGTGAAGAAGGAAGGGCCATTGCGTTGAGTTATTTCGTCGAACGTGGATTTACTCCCGAAACAATCAAGACCTTTCAATTGGGCTATTCCCCTGACGAATGGCAGGCTTTTACCGATGAGGCTTTGGAGAAAGGCTATCAATTGGAATTTCTGGAACAAACGGGATTGACTATTGTCAAAGAGGACAAGAAATTTGACCGATTCAAGGGGAGGGTCATGTTTCCGATACACAGTCTATCGGGAAGAATTTTGGGCTTTGGAGGGCGCATTTTGGGCAGTTCCAAGACCGCGGCAAAATATTTGAACTCACCAGAAAGTTCTATTTATTCCAAGGGTAAAGTGTTGTACGGCATCTATTTTGCCAAACAACAAATCGCCAAAGAGGACAATTGTTATTTGGTTGAGGGTTACACTGACGTGATCCAATTGCATCAAAAAGGGATCACCAATGTTGTCGCTTCTTCAGGAACTGCACTTACTCCTGATCAAATCCGGCTAATCAGTAGGTTGACCAATAATATCACAGTGCTATTTGACGGCGATGCAGCTGGCGCTCGAGCCGCGATGCGAGGGATTGATTTGATTCTAGAACAAGGAATGAATGTTAGGGTATGCAGTTTTCCTGATGGAGAAGACCCTGACAGTTTTGCCAAAGAACACCCAAAAGATGTGATCGATCATTACCTCAAAGAAAACTCTAAAGATTTCATCACCTACAAGGCGAGAATGTTGATGGCAGAATCCAATAACGATCCTGTTAAAAAAGCAGCAACCATCAATGACATGGTGAACAGCATTTCGAAAATTCCAAACGACATACAACGTGAGGTTTATATCAGGTCTTGTGCACAGATTATGGACATTGGAGAGGCGGTTTTGTTCAGCACCTTAGCGCAATTGACACAACGCCAAGTGAAAGAGGCTAGAGAAGCTTTTAAGGACCCTCAAAAGCCTTTTGAAGTAGTAACTCACAAACCAAAAGCTCCCAAGGTTGACATCCAGTATGAATTGGAACGAAAAATTATCGAACTGCTGCTCCTGTACGGCAATCAAGAGGCCGAATTTGAGGATTTGTTGCTAAAAGAAACAGAATCAGGAGAGTTAGAGTTAGAACCTTTCAAACAGCAAATCAAGGTGTTCGAAAAAATATTTCTCGATTTGCAAGAGGATGAAATGGTCTTTTCTAACGAGCAATTCAAGGGTTTATATTTTACCATTATTGAGAGCCTCAATCAAAATCCTTCCGACCTGCCTCAAAATTTAGTGAGTAAGGTGCCGACAGACTTGGCAGAAATCATGACAACAATATTGATGGATCACGAAAGATATCATTTGCACGATTGGGAAAGAAAAAATATTTTTCCTCAGAGCAAGGATGGGAAAATAGGGCAATTGGTCAATGAAACAATTTTGAGCTTAAGATGTTTTTTGATTGACTTAAAAATCATGGAATTTCAGTCCAAAACCAATGACCATGAAGAAGATCACAAGGAAATTTTGGAAGATGTGATGAATTACTCCAACCTCAAAAGGCTACTTTCTAGAAAATTAAACCGGGTTTTATAGGCTGCTAATTCCCATAGATTCTGCCCTTTTAATCAACGCTACGGTATTGGTCACACCCAATTTTTTCATCAACCGACTTTTGTAGGTGCCGACCGTTTTATCATTGATCTCCAAATTTTTGGCGATGGTCACGTTATTCATGCCTTGGTAAATGAACTGCAATACTTCCATTTCTCTGTTAGACAGCATTATAGAATTGGTGTTCAATTCACCCTCTTCATTAAAGGTTAAGAACTTAGCCAGAGCTGCACTAATGTAAATTTCGTTGTTAAAAACTTTCTTTATGATGTTGGGAATAACCTTTGGAGTGGAAGATTTACTCATGAATCCTGAACCTCCTGCTCTAATGATGCTCAAGGCATATATGGCCTCAGGCTTGGAGGATAGTGCTAAAATTTTTAACTTTCGATGATACTTGTGAATCCGTTTGATCATATTCAGACTGTTGATTTTAACCATTTCTAAATCTAAGATCAAAACATCAGGAGATGAGGATTTGAGGACGTCCATCAACGACGTTTGATTGTCGACTTTACCCACAATTTTAAACTCAGGGCTATCTGAAAGTAGTTTTTCGAATCCCAACGTAATGATAGGAAATTGTGTCGCAAGTAAGAGTTTGATGGGCATCTTCTATCTTTTCAAATGAGAAGGAATCTGACACACTGGAATGGGATTCATCTTGTGTTGATTTTTTTGATTAAAATTGACGTAAATCTCCATCACTTCTTTCTGACGTCCAGAATAATCACTGACCAGTTTGCCTTGCTTTTGCGCTGTCATGGCCCATTCTAACTCGTCATAGCTGGCTCCGATTTGATCTTCATCAGTTCGCGCGTCTCCAAATAGCCCATCACTCGGCGAGGCCTTTAGAATGCTATTGGGCACGCCCAAATAGTGTCCCAATTCGTACACTTCAGATTTCATCAAATCCGCAATAGGAGAAAGGTCAACACCACCGTCTCCGTATTTTGTGTAAAATCCTACACCAAAATCTTCGACCTTGTTGCCAGTACCTGCAACGAGTCCATTGTTCATGGTGGCATGAAAATACAAGGTGGTCATCCGGAGGCGAGCCCGCGAATTGGCCAGTGGCAAAGCAGTTCTATCGTTCTCTGATTTAAGGTGATTAGAGGTAACGAAAGATTCAAAAACTGGAGTTAAATCTATTCTTAGGGTTTCAAAATTGTCGAAATCGAAGTCGAGCTGTGCTTGCATTTGCTGAGCTCGTGTTACGTGATCCGGGTGCTGGTGAATGGGCATTTCGATGCCCCAAACTTTGAGCCCTGTGCGAGCGCACAAACTAGCCGTAACCGCCGAGTCAATTCCTCCCGATATCCCCACAACGAAGCCATCAGCCTTTGCGGAATGGGCGTAATTGCTTAACCAAGACACGATGTGTTCCGATACTAACTTTGGATATTTCAACATTTGAAAAAAGTTTAAGGATAAGTTTAAGAAATGTTCTAATTAAAGTACCTTATTTTTGTGCTAAGTTAAAGGTTTTATCAAGTTGAAAAAAATGCAGTTTTTAAACAGGTCTGTTTTTATCTCTTACGGGGCAGCAATCCTGATTGTGATGTGCTTTTCTTGTACCGACGATAAAAGAGAACATGCAATAAGTCAAATTCCGGTGGAGTTCAAGCTCTATCGTTTCGATTTGGAGTTTGCCCAAACGGAGCCTGAAGGATTGAAGGACATCAAAATAAAATACCCCTATTTTTTTCCTGAACAAGTTCCAGATAGCATTTGGGAAGCTAAATTAAAGGACAGCCTACAGTCGGAATTAGAACAGGAAGTCGCTAAGGTATTTCCGAATAATGATGAATTGGAAGAAGATTTGAGATCGGTTTTTCAACACATCAAATATTACTTCCCTGAAACCAAGCTCCCAAGTACCGTTGTAACTACCACTTCGGAGGTAGACTATCGCCATAAAGTCATATTGACGGACTCTGTGATTGTAGTGTCATTGGACACTTTTTTAGGTTCAGAAAATGCACTTTACTCAGGAGTCTATGATTATATTAAAATTGGAATGACAAAGGATAGGATTGCACCTGAATTGGCTTTGGAATTTGCCTCACAAATTATTCCTCCAATCAATAGACCTACTTTGGTTGAGGCAATGGTACAGGAAGGTCAAAAACTTTACGCTGCCCAACAATTGAGCCCTAGCAGTTCTGAAGCTTTGCTGCTAGGATATACCGACGGCGAATATGAATGGACTGAGGCTAATGCTCGTTTCCTCTGGGAATACTTCATTACTAATGATTTTTTGTTCTCGACAGAACCTCAATTATATAACCGCTTTGTTGCCCTAGCACCATTTTCAAAGTTCTACTTAGAAATCGACAGGGAATCTCCTGGAGGAGTTGGCAAGTACCTTGGCCTTCAGATTGTTAAATCCTTTATGGAAAGGGCAGAAACTGACTTAAAGGGTTTGTTGACTACCCGACCTGAGGTTATTTTTAATAAGGCGAAATACAAACCTTAAAACAAACTTATGACTACTTCAAAAATTGAATTACTGGTAGAATTGGATGAAAACCGCGTGCCCGAAAAACTCAGATGGAATGCGGAAGACGGAGGGGTTCGCGCCGCTGAGGCAAAGGCATTTTTACTTTCTGTTTGGGATCACGAGGCTCAAAATGCGCTCAGGATAGACTTGTGGACCAAGGACATGCCAGTGGATCAAATGAAGATGTTTTTCTATCAAACGCTGATGGCCATGAGCGACACTTATTTGAGAGCCACTCAAGACGATAAAATGAGTGACACGATGAAAGATTTCTGCGAGTACTTCGCCGAAAAACTTGAACTCAAAAAGTAATCATAAGTTACCATTCGTTCAGTCTGTTCGAATCGAGTTTCAGAAAAATAAAAAGTAAAATAGTAAACCCCCATAGTGAAGATCCTCCATAACTGAAAAAGGGGAGGGGTATTCCAACCGTAGGGAAGAGGCCTATTACCATTCCAATATTAATGGTGAAGTGGGTAAAAAATACTGCAACTACTCCCATCCCATAGATTCGACTGAAGGGGTTTTTCTGCAAATTTGCCAAATACAAGACCCTGAGCATGAGTCCCATAAAAAGAATGACCACCAAGCTGCTGCCCAAAAACCCCCATTCTTCTCCAACTGTACTGAAAATATAATCCGTATGCTGTTCGGGCACAAAATTTCCTATGGTTCTGGTACCTTCGAGAAAGCCTTTACCAGTGAACCCTCCAGAGCTGATGGCCTTTTGAGATTCATTCAAATTGTACAAAACAGTTCTTCTCAAACTGGCTAGCTTTTCAGGGTCGTCCTCGAATCCTAGCCAAAGATCCAGACGATCTCTCTGATGCGGTTGTAAAATATTGGCGTAAAAATATCTTACTAAAACGGCCACAACCCCAGATCCTATAATGGCCAAAAAACGCCACAACTTCAATTTGTATTTGCCTTTTGAAATGAATGGCTGAAGCAGTAGTATGGCCGTGGAAAAACCAATGGCATAGACTATCCCGAACTTGATTGCAAATAGTGCCAAACAAGCTATAAAAACGAGGATGTATAAATGTAAATTAGGCAAACCCTCTCTGAACATGACAAAAAAGAAACTCAGGAAAACCAGTGTACTACCCGCGTCATTCTGAAGTAATATTAAAAAGGAAGGAATCAAAACCAATAGGATTGAATTCAACTGATCAAGTGGTCTAGCGATACTTGTTTGCATGTCGCTGAGGTATTTGGCAAGTGCCAAACAAACGGCTACTTTTACAAATTCACTAGGTTGTAGCGTAAAACTGCCTATAGCATACCATGAGGTTGCCCCATTGATTTCTTTTCCAATCACAAAAAGTCCAAGCAACAGTACAAGCCCTGCCAAATAGATGATACTGGCAAACCGCTCATAGAATTTTGCATCAATTGCAAAAATCACAAAGGCCATTAAGAGCGATAGGCCAATGAACAGCAGCTGTTTGCCATAAGGTTGGGATAAGTCAAATATGCTTCCAACATTACCTCCAACAGTAGCAGCGTAGATGTTGAGCCAACCAAAACCAATCAGCACGAGGTAAATCCCAATGGAGAGGAAGTCAAATTTGTTTTTATGTTCTCGTGCCAGTCTCATTTATTGATTGATATAAAAGGATTTGCCGCTAAAGGGTTTGAGATATTCATCTTCAAGACTTTTCTCCAGAACTAAAGCCTCCATGGCTTTCAGGCTGACCTCGCCTTTGAGATATTTTTCAATCATCAGACTAGAAATTCTTCCAGCCCATCGGGCGCCAAAATATCCGTTTTCAACGAATACGGCAATGGCAATTTTTGGGTCTTCTTTTGGGGCGAAGGCCATAAAAATGGAATGATCAGTTAACTGTACTCTCTTGCCATTGATTTTGGTAAAATTTTCTGCTGTTCCTGTTTTTCCGCAAATATTTATTCCTGGGACGTTAAGAAAATAGGCCGTTCCAGATATAAACACTTCGGCCATGCCTTCAATGATCGGATCGAAGTATTCTGGAGAAACGGTTGTGTAAATTCGGTTCTCATAGCTAGAATCGATCTCATAATTATTCGAAGGTTTAAGCATATGAGGTTTAATATAATAACCTCTGTTGGCAATTGCAGCAACCCAGTTTGCCATTTGTATAGGAGTGGTCAATACCTCACCTTGACCTATGGAATTGGATAAGGTCGTGGTCGCCCCCCATCTGAAATCAGGATATTGCTTGTTGTAATAATCACCTGTAGGGATCATTCCTTTTTTGCCAATGGGCAAATCATAGCCTAAAAAGTCACCTAGACCAAAACTCTTGAGGTGTTTACTCCAAGCATTCATTCCTTCCGTAGCAGTGGGGTATTTTTCAATTATCTTTCTATAAAGGTTTGCGAAATAGGAATTACATGATTTTGAGATGGCCAATTTTAAATCTCTGGCACCACCTCCACAATGGCATACCATTCTTCGGTTATTTCTACCGTAAACATAAGCCCCTGAACAAAAGTATATCTGATTAGGATCACAAACCCCCTCTTGAAGACCAACGAGACCTGTCAGCGTCTTAAAAGGTGATCCTGGTGGGACCATTTGTAAAAGACCTCGATCGAATAAAGGGCGATTGATGGTGTCGGAATTGAGAATGTTGTAATTCGTCGACCGTTGTCTCCCAACCAGCAGTTGAGGCTTGTAACTTGGGGCAGAAACAAGTGCTAGGATCTCTCCTGTTTTTGGATCAATGGCAACTATCCCACCTCGTTTTTTAGTCATCAGTTGCTCTCCATAGGCTTGAAGGTCAATGTCCAGAGTAATAGTCAGGTCTTTGCCTGGAACTGGCATGGTGTCATATAGGCCATTGTTGACAGAACCAATATTTCTGTTGAACCGGTCTTTTTGTATGTAACGCACCCCTTTTTTGCCCCTAAGCAGTTCTTCATATGATTTTTCAATGCCTTGTTTTCCTATCAAATCGCCTAAGTTGTAGTAGGGGTCATTTTCGATGGTATTGTTGTTAACCTCTGCAATAAAGCCTAGAACATTGGCGCCATAATCGGTTTTGTAATCCCTGATGTCCCGTTTTTGAATATAAAAACCTTGGAATTTATGCATTTTTTCTGCCAGCATGGCATACTCTTCTTTGGCGAGCTGAGGCACAAAAACAGATGGTAAACGCGGAGAATATCGTCTGGCTTTTTCTAAAGTACTTTCGAATTTTCCGAGGTCTATTTTTAGAATATTACAAAATTCTAGGGTGTCCATAGGTTTAACCTCTCTCGGGATTACCATAACGTCATAAGAGGCCTCGTTAGCCACCAGCAATGTGCCGTTGCGATCAAAAATGTAACCGCGTTTCGGATAGATAAATTCCTTGCGCACCGCATTGTCATTTTCAATATCATACCCCTCAGTGGTGACTACTTGCAGCATAAAAAGCTTGACGATATAGATTAGCCCTACAGCGAGAATTAAACCACCTAAGAGGTATTTTCTGATCATGATTTGTACTTGAACAAGATGAGTAAAATGATACAGGATATCAGAGTTACAATGCTAGTCATCATAGCGTACCCTAAGGACATAAAAAAGTTGGAAAAGGTAAATCGCTCTAACAAAATTATGATATAGTGATGCACAAAAATAAGAGTTCCCAAATAGACTAATTTACGGCGGGTATCACGAAAATCAAATTTGATGGCCAAGTAGTCGTAGGCCAGGCCAAAAATCAATTTGAGTAAGGTTGGCCTCACGAAGGCTGTGGTGACAGAGGCAGCGGCGTGTATGCCTCCAGTGTCAGAAAACAGATCAATAATTAAACCAAGGAAAAAGGAAACCAGCAAAAATTGTTCTTGGTTGGTTCTTAGTGGATAGAGTAATATAAAAATCACATAGACAAAAGGGTTGAGATAACCCACCACATTGAGATTGTTGAATATCAAAATTTGAGCTGCAACCAACAGAACAAACCTTAGAGCGAGAAGTGGCAGTGCGTTATTCATCCTTCGGGTCTAGTTTTTTGATGTCTTCGGCATCTCGATTAGTGATGACATAAACAGAGTTGATACTGGTCAAATCATTGATAAGCTCAATTTGTATGCTGTAATAATTTTGAGACTCATCCAGTTCGAATTTTTTAATGATCCCAACAACCAATCCCTTGGGAAAGGCCAGCGAATTTCCACTAGTTACTATGGTGTCATTTACCGCTATTTTAGCGAGTGAGGGCACATCACTTACAATAGCAAGTCGCGGATCATGACCTTTCCACTCGAGAATCCCTAAATGATTGGTGTTTTTAATTTGAACACTAATTTTACTTTTGACATTGAGTATAGACTGCACACGAGCAAATCTAGAATTGACTCTGTCTATGATTCCGACTACCCCTTGATCCGAAATAACGCCCAGATCTTCCTTGACCCCTTGGTTGCTACCGACGTTTATGGTCAAATAATTGTGAGAGAGGTTATAGCTGTTTTTTATCACTACCCCTGTGATAGATGAAAATTGAAGTTGTGCGGGATTAATTCCAGAGTTCTTGGAACGGAGCAGTTCTTTTTTTAGGGCTGCATTGTTCTGAAGGAGCACCTCATTGTCTTTTTTAAGGTGAAGGTAATCGCCAAAGGAATTTTGAATTTGAAAAAAATTACCGCTAATTGAATTAGCTGAATTCCAAAATTGAGTTCCGTGATAAGTCCTGTTGCTGATCGTTATAATAAAAGCAACAATAAACAGCAGCAAAAACAAGAAGAAATGCTTGTTTTTGAAGAGAAAGATCAAAATTTGCTGCATGTTTTAGGGGCTCTATTTGATCAGAACATTCTTGTATCGGTACAAATTTTTAAGTGCAATTCCTGTTCCACGGACTACGGCTCTCAGAGGATCTTCGGCAATGTAGATGGGTAGATCTGTTTTTTGGGATAGTCTTTTGTCCAGCCCTCGAAGCATGGATCCGCCTCCGGCCAAATAAACCCCTGTTTGATAGATGTCAGCGGCCAATTCAGGGGGTGTTTGAGACAAGGTTTCCATCACAGAGTCTTCAATTCTCATAATGGATTTGTCAAGCGCTTTCGCAATTTCTCGATAAGACACTTGGGCTTGTTTAGGTTTTCCAGTTAACAAATCTCTTCCTTGAACGTTCATGTCATCAGGAGGCATGTCCAAATTTTCAATAGCGGATCCTACTTGTATTTTAATTCTTTCGGCGGTACGTTCTCCTACATAGAGGTTGTGTTGCGTGCGCATGTAATAGATGATGTCACTGGTAAAAACGTCTCCGGCAACTTTAACAGACTTGTCGCATACAATACCTCCAAGGGCAATAATAGCAATTTCGGTAGTTCCTCCACCTATATCCACAATCATATTCCCTTTGGGCTGCATAATGTCCACTCCAATTCCGATGGCTGCTGCCATGGGTTCGTGAATCAAATAAACTTCTTTCCCGTTGACGCGCTCGGCCGATTCTTTAACCGCACGCATTTCAACTTCAGTGATGCCGGAAGGAATACAAATTACCATTCTTAGGGCAGGAGCAAACAACTTCTTTTTTAAGGTAGGAATGCTTTTGATCAGCATACTAATCATCTGTTCTGAAGCGTCAAAATCTGCTATTACACCGTCTTTAAGAGGGCGAATGGTTTTGATGTTTTCGTGGGTTTTACCCTGCATTAAATTGGCCTCTTCGCCAACCGCAATGATTTTCCCAGTGATTCTGTCCATAGCCACAATTGAAGGACAGTCGATAACCACCTTGTCATTGTGAATAATAAGGGTATTGGCGGTGCCTAAATCAATCGCAATTTCTTCAATAAAAAAATCAAAAAAGCCCATATAGAATTGTGTCAGTCGCTGATGCTTGTAAAAGTAGTTAAAATAGTCAATTTATTGAACACTAATGCTTAAAATGTCTTGTGCCTGTAAAAACCATTGACAGGTTATTATCATTACAATAGTCGATGCTGAGTTGATCCTTGACAGAGCCCCCAGGTTGAATCACAGCCTTAATTCCAGCCTCATGAGCAATTTCGACACAATCTGGAAATGGAAAAAAGGCATCACTCGCCATTACAGCTCCTGTAAGATCCATGCCGAATGATTGGGCCTTATGTATGGCCTGTCGCAGCGCATCAACTCTGCTGGTTTGACCCGTGCCACTTGCGCAAAGCTGTTGGCCTTTGGCCAAAACAATGGTGTTAGACTTGGTATGCTTGCAAATTTTTGATGCAAAAATTAGATCGTTGATTTCTGATTCGCTTGGGATCATGGCTGTCACGGCTTTCAACTGATCTCTCAAGTCAGTCTTGTAGTCTCTGTCCTGAATTAAAATACCATTCAAGCAGGAGCGTAGCATTTGATTGGGCATTGCTATTGGTTTCTGCTCTAAAATGATGAGATTTTTTTTCTTTTCTAACAAATCTAGAGCCCCTTGTTCAAAGCTCGGCGCGATAAGTACTTCGCAAAAAAGTTGTGAAATTTTTTCGGCTGTAGGAATATCAATCACTCTATTGCTGATCAAAACCCCTCCAAATGCCGATACTGGGTCACCGGCCAAGGCGTCCGAAAAAGCGGCTGACAAGTTCAGTCGGGTTGCCAAACCACAGGCGTTGTTGTGCTTCAAAATGGCAAAAGTTGGCGCGTCATCTTTAAATTCAGAAATCAATTGTACAGCAGCGTCAGTGTCTAGCAAGTTGTTGTAACTCAGTTGTTTTCCTTGAATTTGATTGAATAAAGAAGACAAATTCCCAACAAATTGACCTGGCTGATGAGGATTCTCCCCATACCTCAACGGAGTAATGCCCTCAGCACTAAATTTGAAAAAGGGCAAATCGACTCCAGCGTTCATAAAATTGAAAATGGCAGTATCGTAGTGGGAAGAAACATGAAAAGCTTTGGCTGCAAATATTTTTCTTGTTTCTAGAGTCGTTGAGCCCTCATCGCTGGCGTTGAGCAATTCTAAAATCTCAGAATAATCGCTAACCGATGAAACGCAGAGTACCTCTTGGAAATTTTTAGCTGCAGCGCGAATCAATGAAATTCCCCCGATATCAATCTTTTCGATAATTTCGGAATGAGTGGCACCCGAAGCTACTGTTTTTTCAAAAGGATAAAGATCGACAATGACCAAATCAAAAGAAGGAATTTCAAACTGTTCTAACTCCTTTTTGTCATTCCCAAAGTCACCGCGGTGTAAAATGCCGCCAAACACTTTGGGGTGCAATGTTTTGACTCGACCGCCAAGAATGGAAGGGTAAGAGGTTAGTTTTTCTACTGGGATTACTGGGATATCAAGGTCAGAGATGAACTTTTCAGTACCTCCAGTGGAATAGATGGTCACGCCTAGTTGGTGCAGTTTTTTGACGATTGGTTCAAGACCAGTTTTATCAAAAACGGAAATGAGAGCGGAAGTGATTTTTTTAGAGGTCATCATCAGAAAAAGTGAAATGCAAAAGTACCCATTTTTGTAAAAAATAGTGCAGTTGTGAAGGACTAATATAGACCTCCTACCAATTCCGCCACTTTTTCCAAAAACTGAACATCATCTTGGTCAAAGGCATTTTTGACATGAGAGTCAATATCGATTTGGCCAATATTTTTACCCTTGACAAATATGGGTACAACGATTTCTGATTTCACCGTTATACCACAAGAAATATAATTGTCCTGAAGGCTAACATCTGGAACTAAAAAAGTTTGATTGCTCAGAGCCACTTGTCCACAAATGCCTTTGCCAAAAGGGATGTGGGTATGTTCTGTTGGTTCGCCACAAAAGGCTCTGAGATACAGCTCGTCCTTATCGATTTGATGGAAATAAAAACCTGTCCAATCGTAATTTGGAAGACGATCACAAAGGGTATCACAAATCCATTGGAGTTTGACTTCAACGGCAGTTTCATTACGACTCAGTTCAGTTTCGATGAGATCTAGCAAGCGTAAATAGGATTGTTTCAATGGTCAAAATTTGCGAACGAAGTTAATAAATCATCACGACTAAAAGAGGAATGGGTAAAAAGAAAACTCTCATTCTTTTGATTAATTTTACCAAAAATCTACACCAAACAAAATGAAAACCAAATTTTATGTCAGTGGCATGACTTGCACGGGTTGCGAAGCTTCCATAGAAAAATCTCTCAGTACTATAAATGGCATTATTTCAGTCAAAGCGAACAATGCCTCTGCAACGGTACTAGTCGAATCTTCGGATAATTTAGAACTGAGTCAACTTCAATTGGCACTGGATGATAAATATAAGTTGTCGGCATTTAAAGAATCGAATGTTCAAGTCATTTCAACGGAATCAGGCAAACTACAACAATTGTTTCCCCTCTTTCTCATTTTGAGCTATGTCTTTGCGGCTTCAATTGCATTGAATATAGACGACTTTTTTTATCAATCTTTTATGGTTGATTTTATGGGTTTGTTTTTCATAGTTTTTAGTTTTTTCAAACTGTTAGATCTGAAAGGGTTTATCACCTCATTCAAAATGTACGATCCGTTGGCCAAAAGGATTCCCATATATGCCTTGATTTATCCTTTTATAGAGGTCACTTTGGGGCTTTTATTTTTGTTCAGAATAGGAATTCTGTTCAGTCTTTGGATGACTGTGCTTGTTCTAGGAATTACTACTGTTGGAGTCACTAAATCTTTGCTTTCCAAACAAGATATCACTTGTGCATGTCTGGGTTCTGTTTTGAAATTGCCAATGACTTTAGCCACCTTTATAGAAAATGCCATAATGATTTTGATGGCAATAATCATGTTGTTCTAGACTGTTCAAATAAGTTAAATTTAATTCAAAAAAAAGCGCCTCGTGAGAAGCGCTTTTATGTTTTATAGATGTTCGATTACATCATTCCCGGCATCCCACCTCCCATTGGAGGCATTGCAGGTGTGTTCTCTTTAATGTCGACTAAAGCACATTCTGTGGTTAGAATCATACCAGCAACCGAAGCGGCATTTTCAAGAGCTACTCTAGTTACTTTTTTAGGGTCGATGATACCAGCTTTAATCATGTCAACATAAGCGTCGTTTTTGGCATCATATCCAAAATTACCTTTGTTTTCCAAGATTTTAGCCACTACGACACTACCTTCTCCACCAGCATTTTCAACAATGGTGCGCAATGGAGACTCTAATGCTTGTGCCACTATTTGAACTCCTGTTGCTTCATCGGCGTTGTCAGTTTTAAGGGAAGACAGCAATGACTTTGCACGAACTAAAGCAACTCCACCCCCAGCTACGATGCCTTCTTCTACAGCTGCACGTGTAGCGTGAAGTGCGTCGTCAACACGGTCTTTTTTCTCTTTCATCTCAATTTCACTCGCTGCTCCAACATATAGAACAGCTACCCCTCCAGACAATTTGGCTAGACGTTCTTGCAACTTTTCTTTGTCGTAATCACTAGTGGTTGATTCGATTTGAGCTTTGATTTGATTGATTCTTGCCTTAATCGCTTTAGGATCCCCAGCACCGTTAACAATTGTTGTATTGTCTTTGTCAATGGTGATGTTTTCGGCAGTACCCAACATGGTCAAGTCGGCATTTTCCAAAGAAAAACCTCTTTCTTCAGAAATTACAGTACCTCCAGTCAATACAGCGATGTCTTCAAGCATTGCCTTGCGACGATCTCCAAAACCAGGTGCTTTGACGGCAGCAATTTTAAGTCCACCACGCAGTTTGTTTACTACCAAAGTTGCTAGGGCTTGCCCGTCGACGTCTTCAGCAATAATCAATAACGGACGGCTCGATTGAGCCACAGGCTCAAGAATAGGAAGGATCTCTTGAAGGTTCGAAATTTTCTTGTCAAAAAGCAAAACATACGGATTGCTCAAATCGGCAGTCATCTTGTCGGCATCAGTTACGAAATACGGAGACAAATAACCTCGATCAAATTGCATGCCTTCAACAACATCCACATAGGTGTCTGTTCCTTTTGCTTCTTCAACCGTAATGACACCTTCTTTGCCAACTTTGCCAAACGCCTTAGCAATCAATTCTCCGATGCTAATGTCGTTGTTAGCTGAAATAGAGGCGATTTGTTCAATTTTTTTCGAAGAGTCCCCTACAGCAATAGATTGTTTTGCCAATTCTTCTGTGACAACCAAAACCGCCTTGTCAATTCCTCTTTTGAGATCCATTGGATTGGCTCCAGCGGCAACGTTTTTAAGCCCTGCTTTGACTATTGCTTGGGCCAATACCGTTGCGGTAGTTGTTCCATCTCCAGCCAAGTCGTTGGTCTTCGAAGCGACTTCCTTTACCATTTGTGCGCCCATGTTTTCGAGTGGATCTTCAAGTTCAATTTCCTTGGCCACTGTCACACCATCTTTGGTCACTTGAGGTGCTCCATAAGATTTGCTAATGATTACATTTCTTCCTTTGGGTCCAAGAGTTACTTTTACAGCATTGGCCAACGCGTCGACGCCTCTTTTTAGGCCGTCTCTTGCGTCGATATTAAATTTTATGTCTTTTGCCATTTTTAAAAATTTTAGAATTAAACTGTTGCGAGTAAATCGCTTTCACGCATCATCAAGTAGTCCTTTCCATCAAGCTTTAATTCAGTGCCAGAATACTTTCCATACAACACTGTATCTCCAACCTTAACGGTAACTGGATTGTCTTTTGTGCCTGGTCCAGTGGCCACGATCTTTCCTTTTTGAGGTTTTTCTTGTGCATTGTCGGGTATGATTATCCCCGATGCCGTAGTAGTTTCAGCTTCCAAGGGTTGTACCAACACCCTATCGGCTAGAGGCTTAATATGTAATGCCATAAAAAAATGTTTTAGTTATTGTTTGTTTGTAGAGGCACAAACTGTGCCACGCAGTTAAGACTGACAAACTTGCAGTTTGTAGTCTTGTTTCGAATTATTAGTGTTAAATATTACTGATTGTCTCCAGCAGGAAGAGGGTCAGAAGGCAAGGGCTGCTCTGTAGTTTCAGGTAGCGGTTGTTCTGTCGCAGTTCCGTTGTCAAGTGCCTTAGACTCGGCGTTGCCACCACTATTAGGAATAGCGACGTTAGACAACAGAATCAAAATCAATAGCAAACCTGCCAAAGTCCAAGTACTCTTGTCTAAGAAATCGGTAGTTTTCTTGACGCCACCCAGTTGTTGAGTTCCGCCTCCTCCGAAAGAAGATGCGAGTCCGCCACCTTTAGGGTTTTGTACCATGATAACAACCACCAATAAAAAGGCAACAATTACAATCAGAATCAGGAAAATAGAAAAAGTACTCATGCTTATGTGTTATTTTGCGCTTTTAACGCTGTCAATGTCTTAATTTGCCGCGCAAAGTACGCACTTTTTTCGGGATATTTCAAACTTAAAATGCGATATGCTCTAATGGCTTTATCGTAATTTTTTTGCTCTTCATAAATTTTTGCCAAGGTCTCAGTCATCCATGTTGATCGTATGGTCGATCCTCCGCCAGATCTCTCCGTCCCAATGGCGTGGTCCGACATCGGCTTGATTTTAGGATTGAGGGCTATAAAATTATTGATGATATCAAAATTCTTTGTCTGCGTGGGTGATGGTTCTACCGAACGGTCAATTAGCGTAAAATCAGAAGCGCTAAGCCAAGCCGAAAAACTTCGCTTCTCGTTAGAATGAGACAGATCATTAGTTGATTTGTCGATGATTTGTCCTTCTAATTCGAAATGGAATTGGGAGTTTCCTTCTTTGATTTTCAGTCTGATGGCTTTGTCAACAGCTTTGCTGGCTTGAGTAGAAATGTCTTCAATTCCAACGATTTCTATTTCTTTGATGTTGACGGTTTCACGACTCTTAACATCTTGAATGTCTACTTTTTGAATTGGATGAATCAACTCAAACAATTGCCTTCTATCTGTAGTTTGGATAGCTGTCGATTTTAGGGCGTGTGCATATCTAAAACTTCCAGAATTTTTAAGTCCTTTCAAATACAATGCTCTTGCTGCCTGAAAATAGGGAAATCTGTCCACCATGTCTCGCAATTCTTTGGTATCTTGTGCACTGATTTTGTCCGTGTTTTCAATGCAATATACAAAAGTGTCAATTGTCATTGCTGATTACCATTTCGCCAACGTGGCATTAAAGATATCTTGGGTTAAGCGCTCAAAAATGGCCTCGTGAGCTACATCTTTTTGAGCTCCTATCAGTTGATCACTGCCGGCATAGTCGTAGAAAAAGGAGAATCTTTGCTCCAAATCTTGCTCTGGATCTTTTAAATTAAAAAATCTAACGTTGACTGAAACACTCAATCTGTTTTGAGCGGCAGTATTGCTAGAGGTAGCTGTAGTGGGAGAAATTCTGTATTCGGTGATTTCTCCTTCATAAACCAAATCGGCGTTAAACTTCACCAGACTCAAACGGGTTTGGTTGAGAATTAAATCGGTCAAAGCGTTGGTAAAGTCTAGGTCTAAACCAGGTTCGACAAGGGCGGCATTGTTTTGGAAATAATTGACCTGAAAGGTGTTAGTGTCAGTGGAAATAGAAGCTCCAGTAAAAGAATAATGACCACAGCTTACCAAAGTCAACCCTAACGCAATCAGAAATGCTCTGATGTATAATGCTCTATTCACAGATCAAATTGTTTGATTTTACGGTACAAAGTTCTTTCACTAATGCCTAATTCGGAAGCGGCCAACTTGCGTTTTCCTTTATGTCGTTCAAGAGAACGTTTGATTAATTCCAGCTCTTTGTCATGTAAAGATAAGGTTTCTTCTGGCTCAATGGCTTCAACATAGTCATATTCCTCTGAGTCTTCTTCCATTTCCGACAGAGTTACCGCTGGTTGTTTGTTCTCGATGGTTAAAACTGGTTTTTTCTCTTGGTAGTTGTCTTCATCTCTATAGATTTTTCTCACCAAATCGGTGTGATTTTTTTCTACATCTCCGCGATTGTCCGTTTTCATCAGTTCTAGGGTCAGTTTTTTCAAGTCGTTCAAATCGCTTTTCATGTCAAACAACACTTTGTAAAGAATTTCTCGCTCCGAAGTAAATTCAGCATCGCCAGATTCTTTTTTGACAACCATTGGAAGATTCGATTTCTGCGGAAGGTAGGACTTGAGCATTTCTGCATTGATGAGTCGAAGCCTCTCAACTACTGATATTTGCTCAGCAATGTTGCGCAATTGTCTGATGTTCCCAGCCCAAGGATAAGCCAACAAGACTTCAACAGCATCTTCGGACAGATTGACAGCAGGCATTTTGTATTTCGCAGCAAAATCCGCAGCAAATTTTCTAAACAGCAAATGAATGTCTCCTTGGCGATGCCGCAGAGAAGGTAGGTGTATTTCTATGGTACTTAATCTGTAATAAAGATCTTCTCTAAACTTGTCTTTTTCAATAGCAACGGACATGTTAAGGTTGGTCGCTGCCACGATTCGAACATTGGTTTTCTGTACGGTGCTTGACCCTACCTTGATGAATTCGCCATTTTCTAAAACACGCAACAGTCGAACCTGAGTAGTCAATGGAAGTTCTCCTACTTCATCAAGAAAAATAGTTCCGCCGTCTGCTTCCTCAAAATAGCCATTTCTAGTTTGTGTAGCACCAGTAAAAGCCCCTTTTTCATGACCAAATAGTTCACTGTCAATGGTTCCTTCCGGAATAGCGCCGCAATTTACGGCAATATATTTCGCGTGTTTGCGATGTGACAATTGGTGGATAATTTTTGGAATGGATTCTTTTCCAACCCCACTTTCACCTGTTACCAGTGCAGAAATGTCAGTTGGAGCTACGCGAATGGCTTTTTCGAGGGCGCGATTTAACCCTGGGTCATTTCCAACGATCCCAAAACGTTGTTTGATGGATTGAAGGTCTATTGTACTCATACTAATTCGATTTATCCGAAAGTTCAATACCTTGACCAATCAATGTGGCACTGGTACAGTCTGTGATTTTTACCATAACAAAATCGCCGATTTTGAAATGATCTTTTGGAAAAACAACTACGGTATTTTGAGGATTGCGTCCCGACCAATGTGCCTCACTTCGCTTAGATGTTTTTTCTATTAAAACCTCCTCGATCTGACCTAAATGTTGCTTGGTGCGATAATGACTGTGGGAGCGTTGAAGGTCAATAATTTCTTGAAGTCTTCGTTGTTTGGTTTCTTCAGGGATGTCGTCAATCAACTTTCTAGCGGCCATGGTTCCTGGTCTTTCGGAATAGGAAAACATGAATCCATAGTCGTATTTGACATAATCCATAAGGGCTAAGGTGTCTTGGTGGTCTTCTTCAGTTTCCCCAGGAAATCCTGCAATCATGTCTTGACTAATCGAGCAGTCGGGTATAATTTTTCTGATGTTGTCAATCAAAGTCATGTATTCCTGTCGCGTATGCTGACGATTCATGGCTTTCAATATGCGGTCACTTCCACTTTGAACGGGAAGATGTATGTAATTAGGAATGTTTTCAAACTTGGCCATGGTCTGAATCACGTCCAAAGACATGTCTTGAGGGTTGGATGTGGAGAATCTAAATCTCATTTTTGGCTGAGCTAAAGCACACATTTCTAATAAGCTAGCAAAATTAACTGCAGTAGCTTTTTGAAATTCACTGGCCTTGTCAAAGTCCTTTTTAAGCCCTCCTCCATACCACAAATAGCTGTCTACATTTTGCCCTAATAGCGTCACTTCCTTAAATCCTTGATTCCACAAATCATTAATTTCTTCGATAATACTCTGAGGGTCTCTGCTTCTTTCTCTTCCTCTGGTAAAAGGGACTACACAAAAGGTGCACATGTTGTCGCACCCTCTAGTTATGGAAACAAAGGCGTTCACGCCGTTGGTGTTGAGCCTTACTGGACTAACATCGCCATAAGTCTCGTCTTTGGAAAGCAAAACATTGACCGCATTTTGACCATTGTCGACTTCTGCAATCAAATTGGGCAAATCTTTGTAGGCATCTGGCCCTACAACCAAATCTACTATTTTTTCTTCTTCCAAAAATTGATGTTTCAATCGCTCTGCCATACAGCCCAAAACACCGACCTTGAGTTGAGGTTTTTGTTTTTTTAATCCGTTAAAAGTGCCCAGTCTTTTTCTTACCGTTTGTTCGGCCTTGTCTCTTATAGAACAAGTGTTGAGTAGGATGAGGTCGGCCTCTTCCAAATGATTGGTTGTGTCGAATCCTGCGGTCGCTAAAATTGAAGCAACGATTTCACTGTCGCTGAAATTCATTTGACAACCGTAACTTTCCAAATACAACTTGCGTTGATTTTGGGGGTTACTAGGCTTAACAAGCGCTTTACCTTGATCCGATTCGACGATAATTTTCTCCATGATATACCCGTTTGGATGGGTTTTTCTGTGGCGGCAAATATAGTACTAATTTTATTATATGACAAATTGGCAGACTGCTTGTTTCGGTCTGTTTTTACCTTTACATTTAGCCTAAATAATTAAAACTAAACTCATGGTCAGATTAGACTACCTACTCAAAAGGATTTCCGAAGCTCCAAGACTAGACTTCGGAACCATTTTTAGCGATTCTATCGAACTGTTTAAAAAAACTTGGGTCTATGGATTCCTATATTATGTTATCATATTGATCATTTCACTTGGTATATCTTTCTTTACCAATCCAACTTATTTGGTCATGATTCGCAATTTGGAAAATCCCGAAATTTGGAGTGATCCTTCCGTTTTCGACGGTTCATCCGTTGGCCTTTATTTGTTAATGACTTTCGTGGGTTCTTTTGTAACGGCGAGCCTGTCAATCCTTTTACTTTCTGGGTTTTTGAGAATTGTTAGAAATATTGATCACAGTCAAGAACCAGACGCCTCAGACTTGTTCTTTTATTTTAAAAGTGATTATATTTTTAAGGCAATGGCTTTGGCTGTAGCAACATTTGGCATAGCCATACTTGCTCTGATTTTGTGTGTTTTTCCCATAATTTATGTTGCAGTCGGGTTGACTTTGTGCACCTTTGTTTTCGCCTTTAATCCAGATTTGACGTTAGGAGAAATCATTAAGGTCGCATTTACCCTCGGTCACAAAAAATGGGGAATCACCATGGGACTATTGATTGTCGCTGGCCTATTGTCAACAATCATTGGGCTATTGATGTGTATTGTTGGTATTTTCTTGACCGCATCTTTTACCGTTTTGCCATCCTATTTTGTTTACAAGTCGGTCATTGGTTTTGACCAAATAGAAAATTCTGAAGTTCAATAACTCTTTAATTCAAATTATGAAGCATTTTTTTGCAGTACTGAGCATTTCATTCTTGTTTTTTCAATGTTCAATTTCTAAAACGCCGAGCCCAAGAGAAATCGCTAAGCTGCAATCGGTAAACGAAACGCATGATATTTTGTTCAGTCTCGCTTCTGATGACATGTTAGGAAGAGATATGGAGAGCGGGGGATTTCCCTTAGCCGCAAATTATGTCAAGGAATTTTTCAAATCCAATGGAATTGAACCGTTTTATCAATCAGGATTTGATGACAACTTTACTCTAAACGACGTGTCTTCGTAAAACATTGTGGCACGATTGGGTGAATATCTCCCAAACAGACCAACTGTTTTGATTGGAGCTCATCTCGATCATATTGGCATCAGCACTAAAACGACCGACTCCATATATAATGGTGCAAACGACAATGCCAGTGGAAGCACAGCAGTACTTCAAATTGCAAAAGTCCTGTCTAAGTATCAATGGGATCAAAATATAGTGGTCGCCTTGTTTGCGGCAGAAGAGCGAGGACTTTTGGGCGCCAAGCATTTGGCGGATCGTTTTAAGCAGGAGCAAGTGAATTTGCAATTGATGTTCAATTTTGAAATGATTGGAAAAACTTTAACCACGGGAGCTAATCAAGTTTATATGACCGGCTTTAAGTTGTCCAATCTCCCTGCATTGATGAATCAACATACCCCAAATTTCGTGACTTTTCTGCCAGAGGCGGAAGGTTATAACTTGTTCAAAAGATCAGACAACTACGCTTTTTATAACGCCTTTGGCGTGCCCTGTCATACTTTGTCATCTTTTGATTTTAAAAATTATGACTATTATCACAAGGCGGAGGATGAAGCTGGAATTATGGACGTAAACAACATGAATCAAATCATTAGAACGGCCACCTACAGTATTGGTCAAGTGCTCAGAACCAAGGCCAATGTTGTAATGACCGACTAATTTTTTTGACGGTTTTAACACGTTTTTTTAGATAGGGGAATATTACCTAGTGGTAACGTAATAAAAAAAATCGCATACCTTTGTGGCCTTTAAATCTACGGCATGTCGAAAAATTTAGTCATTGTTGAGTCGCCTGCTAAGGCAAAAACTATTGAAAAGTTTTTGGGACCCGACTTCAAAGTAGCCTCTAGTTTTGGGCACATTTCTGATTTGCCATCTCGAGAATTGGGTATTGATGTGAAGGGTGACTTCAAACCAAATTATTTGGTTAGCCAAGACAAAAAGGAGATTGTAAAAAATTTAATGAACCTGTCCAAAAAGGCCGAATGCGTTTGGCTTGCCAGTGATGAGGACCGGGAAGGAGAGGCTATTGCCTGGCATTTGGCCGAAACGCTCGAGTTAGATCAAGCCAAAACAAAAAGAATTGTTTTTAGTGAAATAACCAAAACGGCTATTTTAAAGGCCATTGAAAACCCTAGAGAAATTGACTACAATCTGGTTGATGCACAACAAGCCCGTCGGGTATTGGATCGCATAGTCGGGTACGAATTGTCTCCTGTTTTGTGGAGAAAAATCAGAACAGGCTTGTCGGCTGGTAGGGTACAATCAGTTTCGGTCCGATTAATAGTGGAAAGAGAGCGCGATATTGAAGATTTTGTTACTGCGGGCTCATTTCGAATTGATGCCGAATTTAAAACCGAAGACGGTAAAATTATTAAGGCTAAGCTTGCGAGCAATTTTGAAACCATTGCTGAAGCAGAACAATTTTTGAAAAATAACATTGGAGCCACATTTAAGGTAGACGCTCTGGAAAAAAATCCAGGAATTAAAAGCCCAGCCGCACCTTTTACAACATCCACATTACAGCAGGAGGCGTCACGAAAATTATATTTTTCGGTAAGTAAAACAATGACCATTGCCCAACGACTCTATGAGCAAGGATTTATAACCTATATGAGAACTGACAGTGTCAATCTCTCTGCTGAGGCAAAAAATGCTGCGGCAGCGCAAATTGAAACAGCTTTTGGTTCTAAATATGTCAAAACAAGAAATTACAAAGGCAAATCTAAAGGGGCTCAAGAAGCTCATGAGGCCATTCGTCCAACCAATTTTGCTCAACTCAGTATTTCTGGAGACAGAGACCAATCGCGCTTGTACGATTTGATTTGGAAACGGGCCATAGCCTCTCAAATGAGTGACGCCAAGTTGGAGCGCTCTAATGTTAAAATTGCAGCTTCTACACACAATCAATTGTTTGGAGCAAGCGGAGAAATTATTGTTTTCGACGGATTCCTCAAAGTATATCTAGAAAGCAATGATGACGAGGACTCTGAGCAAGAAGGGATGTTGCCTCCTCTTTCAATAGGTCAGCCGCTCAGCAATCAATCGATTTCTGCTACAGAGCGCTTTACGAGACCGCCATACCGATATACTGAAGCCTCTTTGGTTAAAAAATTGGAGGAGTTGGGTATTGGCCGGCCATCTACCTATGCGCCAACGATTTCTACAATTCAAAACAGAGGATATGTTGAAAAGGGAAATTTGGAAGGCGTAGAACGCATGTACACTCAGCTGTCTTTGGTTTCGGGTCAAATTAGTGCTAAGAAATCAAAAGAAATTGTCAATTCTGACAAAGGCAAACTTGTTCCTACAGACATTGGAAAGATTGTGACTGACTTTTTGGTCAATCATTTTGAGGAAATACTGGACTATAATTTTACGGCGAATTTGGAAGCCGATTTTGATAAAATTGCAGAGGGAAAGAAAGATTGGAAACACGTCACCAAAAACTTTTACAGCAGCTTTCATCCTCAGGTTGACAATGTCATGGAAAATGCCGATCGTGAATCTGGCGAAAGAATATTAGGAGAACACCCTGAAAGTGGCCGACAAGTGAGTGTGCGTTTGGGCAAATTTGGGCCAATGGTGCAAATCGGAACAAACGAAGATGAGGACAAACCCTTATTTGCCAGTGTGCCACAAGACATGCAACTGTCGAATATTACATTTGAAGATGCTTTAGCGCTCTTTCAACTGCCTAAAACACTGGGAGAATATGAAGGCAAAACGGTTGAAGTAAACAATGGACGATATGGTCCTTACGTCAAGTATGGAGAGGAATTTGTTTCTCTTCCTAAAGGCGTTAACCCTATTGATGTTGAATTGGATTTTGCAGTTTCAATTATAAGGGAGAAGAATCGTGCCGATGCGCCAATTGCGCACTACAATGAATTGCCTGTTCAAAAAGGCAAGGGTAGATTTGGGCCTTTTATCAAATGGAATGGGATGTTTATAAATGTCAATAAAAAATATGACTGGGATAATTTGTCTGAACAAGACGTCGTCGAACTGATAGAAGACAAGCTGCAGAAGGAACAAGACAAATTGATTCACAATTGGGCCGATGCTGGAATTAGGGTTGAAAAAGCACGGTGGGGTCGCCATAATTTACTGAAAGGAAAAATTAAAATAGAATTGGACAAAAACTTCGATGTTTCAAGCATGACGTTAGAGCAGGCCCAAGCGATCTTAGAGCAAAAATCTGCAAAAACGAAAAAGCCCAAAAATACCCGTCCAAAAAAGAAATAGAGCGCATGTTTACATTGGATTGTTTGACACCGGTCAAGGATACTGTTTTAGCGCATAGCCAATTGCTGGGATCTAATTCAATTGGAGCAAGAATTCGTATTCACACCACACTGTCAGGCCTGCCCGAATTACAAGGCGTAAAAATTGCCGTTATAGGAGTGCCAGAAAACAGAAATGATGTTGACTACATTGGGACTACCTACGATCTCAATGGAGTGAGAAAGGCATTTTACCAATTGTATCAAGGCAATTGGAATTGCCAAATCGCCGATTTGGGCGATTTGATCGTTGGAGCAACCCCCGCTGACACCTACCACGCCCTGAAATCGGTCATGATTGACTTGATCATGGAGCGCATTATTCCAATTGTCATTGGAGGATCTCAGGACCTCAGTTTCGCGATGTATAGAGCCTACGATGAGATAAAACCTATGTTGAATGTAGTCAACATTGACTCCAGATTTGACCTGTCGGACGACACAAAACCCATTAATAACAGGAATTATATGGGCAAAATCATTACAGAGAAGCCTTTTAACCTGTTCAATTTTACCGTTCTGGGGTATCAAACCTACTTGAATCCTCAAGAAGAAATAGACCTAATGGACAAATTGTTTTTCGAGTCCTACCGTTTGGGATCATTGATTAAGGACATCAGTAGCGCTGAACCTATGATGCGTGATGCCGATTTGGTTCTTGTGGACATGGATGCCATCAAGGCCTCGGAGTTAGGGGTGCGGCAGCAACAATCGCCGAACGGTTTTGACAGTCGAGAAATTTGCGCATTGGCCCGATATGCCGGCATCAGTAGCAGAGTCTCTTCATTTGGAATTTTTCAATACAGATCTTTCGAGGAAGATGAAGTGACGTCGGAATTGTTGGCCCAAATGATGTGGTATTTTATCGAAGGAGTAAACTATAGAATTGAAGAATTACCAAACGTTGAGGATCGCAATTTTCAGAAATTTACTGTTCTAGTTGAAAATCAAGAACTTGTTTTTTTCAAAAGCGTGACTTCTGGGAGATGGTGGATTGAAATACCTTTTTTAACTTTACAAAATAATAAACTCAAACAACACTCGTTGTTACCATGTATGCAAAGCGATTATGACGATGCTGGCATGGGTATAATTCCCGAGCGTTGGTTAAAAGTTTGCAGAAAGAATAACGTTTAGATCGAATTGACGATGATCTTGTTTTTTAGATAATCTCAATTAAAATAAGTTGCGTATGATAAAATATATAGATATGTTTACGCTTGCGTTTAGAAGAACGTTAAAACACATGAGTTTTAGTAATATGAAAAACATTGGATTACTCGTTTTATTGGCCCTATTTACAGGTTGTAATTCTGGAGATCGTGGACAGTTGGTAGGAGCTCGGGGAAAGAAATATCATGCTGAAAAACCTTTTGGCATGACCCTAATACCAGGTGGTTCCTTTATTATGGGAAAATCTGACGATGATTTGCTAGGAATTAATGATGCCCCAACAAAAACTGTTACTGTGAGATCCTATTATATGGACGAAACAGAAATCACGAACAGTGAATACCGTCAATTCGTGGATTGGGTAAGAGATTCTGTCATTAGAAGGAGATTGGCTTTAAAGGCAGTTGAGGTTTTAGGCGATAATCTTGCCAATGATGCCGAAGAACTCGATAATGGAATTGGCATGTATTATCCCACCAGCATGCTGACGGACCCTGACTTGGATACAGAGGAATTTTCATACACTGAATACCGCAGAGCCGAGGGTGACGAGAAGTTCTCGAATCCAGAGTATGCCACCTTGAACTGGGATCAAGAATTGTTTTTCAACACGGAAGATTATCCCGATCAACCCTATGCCGAAATATTGGACGAAATGTTCTTGCCGATGGACTTAAGCTACAACGGTCAAAGAACTTGGGATGTGAGTTTGTTCGAATATGATTACAAACAGTTGGACATTGAAAGAGCGGCTAGAGAAGGTTTGACGCGATGGGATGTCATCGTTAACATGGATCCCTTAGTGGTTTATCCAGACACCACAGCTTGGGTAAGAGACTTCAACTATTCTTACAATGAGCCCATGCACAACGACTACTTTTGGCATGAAGCCTATTCGGAATACCCTGTGGTAGGAGTGAGTTGGAGTCAGGCCAATGCGTTTTGTAACTGGAGAACAGATTATCGCAACAGTTACCTTAAGAGCAAGGGCAAACATTTTGAAAACAAATTCAGACTACCAACCGAAGCAGAATGGGAATTTGCTGCTCGAGGAGGTCTTCAGGGTGCAACCTTTCCATGGGGAGGCCCTTACACAAAAAATGATAGAGCATGCTTTTTGGCCAATTTCAAGCCACTTCGTGGAGACTATGCGGCCGATCAAGCGCTCTACACGGTAGAAGCGGAGTCCTTTGAACCAAACGACTATGGGCTGTACAACATGGCTGGCAACGTTGCAGAATGGACCAATTCGTCTTACGATGCAGCTTCTTACACCTACAGCTCAACAATGAACCCCAATGTAAATGATCCTAAGAACCACCGAAAAGTAGTGCGCGGTGGAAGTTGGAAGGATGTAGCTTATTTCCTGCAGGTTAGTTCTCGAGATTACGAATATGACTCCATCAAAACAAGTTATATTGGCTTTAGAACAATTCAAGATTATTTGGGGACCGACATCACCCCTAACAAGGCTACCAATTAATGGAGCCACAGTCAATAAACAACAACAAAAACAACAATTAAATTTTAAATTATGGCAGCAAAGGGAAAAAGAACGGCAACCAACATGGTTTATGGTTTTGGAGCAGCAATTGTAATTCTAGGAGCTCTTTTCAAAATCCAACACTGGCCATTTGGTTCTGAGATTTTGACTTTAGGGATGGTCGTGGAAGCATTGGTATTCGGATACTCGGCACTTGAAAGACAACAAGCAGACCTCGATTGGTCATTAGTATATCCTCAACTCAAAGGAGGTAAAGCCAATACTGTAGAAGGCAGTTCAGCTGATGCGGAGGGAGTTTTATCTAAAAAGATGGATGCGTTGTTGAAAGAGGCGAAAATTGATGCCGCCCTAGTCACTAGCCTTGGAGACAGTTTACGAAATTTTGAAAGTGCGGCGAAAGAGCTTAATCCAACAAAGGAGTCTATGGCTGCTTCAAAAAAATACAGTGAAGAAATGGCTTTAGCTGCGACACAAATGGAAGCTTTGAATAACTTGTACAAAGTCCAAATGGAAAGCTTTAACCGTCAATCAGAAATGACCGAACAAGTGTCTGATAATGCAGGAAAACTAAAAGAGCAAATGGCTTCTTTGGCCACAAACTTGTCTTCTTTAAATGGAGTGTATGGCGGCATGCTTTCTGCAATGAATACAAGATAAATTCTAACATAATTAATATAACATTGAAATAGAAAATTATGGCAGGAGGCGGAAAAGTATCACCAAGGCAGAAGATGATCAACTTGATGTATTTGGTCTTCATCGCAATGATCGCGATGAATGTATCCAAAGACGTTCTTTCGGCATTTGGAAATTTTGAAAAAAAATTCGTTGAAGTAAATGCATTAGCAACAGAAACCAACGAGAGATTAATTGCGGATTTAAGACAAAAGGCAGAGGAGAAACCCGAGGAGTTTGCTTTTGTTGCCAACAAGGCAGAGCAAATCAGTGCGGTGTCCAATGATTTTTATAACTTCATGGAATCTTTGAAACGCGACTTGCTCGCCGATGGTAATTATGAAGTCGATCCTAAGACAGGAGAGCTCAATTACGAAGCCATGGACAAAACTTCTATTTTGGATGAAAAATGGTTTACTGGCGACCGATTGAGTGTTCTTGGCGAGGAGGTTTTTGCGAGGATTACGAAATACAAAAATGACATCAGAAAAATCATTGGATACGATAGTATTAATAATCAAGCTTCTGACGCCAAATACATTAAGGCACTGGAGGTGTTTGATCGACGGTTCGATTTGAGCGATCAAGTTACGTTGAAGGATGGTAAATCATTGCACTGGTTGGATTACAACTTCAAAGGTTTTCCAGCAATTGCATCCTATGCAAAAATGTCTGCAATTCAAAATGATGTCAAGGTCACAGAAACTAACTTATATAACCTCTTTATCGGTAATACACTCGATCAGGCCATTACCTTGAAAAATTACAACGCAATTGTTTTGGCTGACAAATCCGCATTTTTTGCTGGAGAACAGTTCAAGGGCCGTGTGGTGTTGGGCAAATATGCCAATGTAACGCCAAAGGCCTTGTCGATCGAAGGAAAGCCTTACGACTTATCTGGCGCTATTGATTCTACTGGGGCCGCATTGGTGAGTTTCAATGTTGGCAATGTTGGAGAACATACTTTCGAAGGTGTTTTTACCTTCCTAGAAGATGGAAAAGACCTTGACATTCCTTTCGAAGCCAACTATGTTGTAGTGCCAAGACCAAACTCAGCCTCTGTTTCCGCTGATAAAATGAACGTAGTTTACCGTGGCTTGGAAAACCCAATGACAATTGCATTTCCTGGCGTTCCTGACAACAAAACTGTGGCTACAGCCCCTGGTTTAAGTAAAACTGGTAATGGCAAATATGTCATCAATCCAACTACTGGAAGCGAAGTAACAGTCAATGTAACAGCAACCTTAGATGACGGCTCAAAAGTTAATGACAAGCGCGTTTTTAGAATCAAAAATATTCCTTCACCTATTGGTAAAATCGCTGGCAAAAAGGGGACTATTGCTCTAAACAAGAGAGATGTTAGTACCTCTAGAATACTGGCGGATTTTGGAGACTTTGTTTACGATTTAGAAACTAGTGTCTATTCGTTTGAAGTAACCGTTTCGGGTAAATCACCCATTAGTGTTGCCGGTGATCGATTGAATGCAGAGGCTCAAGCGGCCATTAACTCTGCTCCTCGTAATTCTATTGTGGTCATTGACAACATTAGAGTTCGTGCAAGAGGTGTGACGGTTCAAATTCCAGAAGCAGCCCCAGTAACTGTAAAATTGACAAATTAGACTTATCATGAAACAGCTCATCGCGATTTTCTTTTTCACCGCTTCGCCGACTTTGTTTTTCGGCCAGGCCAATATTTTGAACGCCAAATCTCCAAGCGAGATCGGAGTGACAACGCCTGAGCAAGACAAATTTGACAACAACAAGCCTTTGGAATATGGTTTTGTTGCGGACAAGGATATCCTCTTTTCAAAAACCATTTGGGAAATTATTGATGTTGATGAAAGGGTTAATTTTCCGTTGTTTTTCCCTGCCGATACTTCACTCGTAGGAAAGGAACGCCGTCCATTAGTCCACTATCTGCTCAATGGCATCTTGTCTGGACAAATCCCAGATTACTATCTTGAAGATAATTTGAAGGACAAGATGACGCGTGAACAACTCGATCGGAGCTTGAAATACAAGAAAATTAGAAAAGGCGAAGGCGAAGGCATTGGTGAAGAAAGGATCAGTATTGAAGCTGGAAATAAATACAATTTTTTGCTTAACTATGGTGTAACTATTCCTAGTGAATATCAGAATGTTGATCAAACTCAAATGAGCGACAAAGAATTGGGAGAATTTGATCAGGCGATGACAGAACTCATTTTTGAGAACAATCTCCTTCGCGAGGAAGAGTATTCTGAGGAAATTTTTGATTACTCAGATATTGTAGAAATCCGTGTCAAGGGAATTTGGTATTTCGACGGCAAATTGGGGGAATTAAAATACCGTCCTATTGCCATTGGGCCAGTCATTCAAACTCCAAGGTCAAAAGCGGATCAAAAGGATAATCCTGCTGCAGAGGAGGCATTTGCTGCACTCTTTTGGGTATTCTATCCCGATGTAAGAGAGGTGCTTTACAAGGCCGATGCTTTTAATGAAAAAAACACATCGCGTCCAATTTCATTTGATGATCTGATCAATGCGCATCGATTTTCTGGATACATTTTTAAAGAAGATAACGTTTATCAAGATCGCGAGATTGAGAAGTACATTCCAAAAAATGCGTTGTTGAGACTACTGGAATCGGATAGAATAAGAGACAAAATCAGAAATCTGGAGCATGACATGTGGTCATGGTAAAACTGTCACAAAATTAAATACAGGCGCTTGCAGTAATGTGAGCGCCTTTTTTGTATGAATTCATCAACTCCTTTTGATAAAGAATATCTGGTCGTCGGATGTGGCATAGCAGGATTGTTGTTTTGTGAGCAACTGCTTAATGCTGGACGATCTTTTGTCGTTATAGACGGACATCAACCAAGTGCTTCGAAAGTGGCAGGCGGTTTGTATAATCCAGTCGTTCTAAAGCGTTTTAAAGCGGTCTGGGAAGCCAAAACAGCCTTGGCCATGGCCAAACCAGTTTATCGGCGTTTGGAGGATTTGCTTCATGCCAAGTGGCTTTATGAAGACGCCATCTATCGACGCATCTCTAGTCCTAGCGAAATCAACAATTGGACAACGGCAGCCGATGAACCGGAGCTTGAAACGTTTTTATCTGTCCAGTTCAAGTCAAACACCAATCCTTACCTCAATGCAGATTTTGGATTTGGAGAAGTCACAGAAGGAGGTCGGCTGGATATTGAAAATTTATTGGATGCTTTCAAAAGTTATCTGTTGACCGAAGGTATCCTCATTCAGGAGAATTTTGACTATCAGCAATTGTCAGTGTATGAGGATCGTGTGAGTTATTCGGATAGGACTTACAAGCACCTTGTCTGCGCCGAGGGTATGGGGATCGCTCAAAATCCTTTTTTTAACCAATTACCAGTTCAGGCTAATAAAGGGGAATATCTTAAAATTAGCGCTCCAGACCTAAAACTTGAAGCCATTTACAAATCGGATATTTTTATTATTCCACTGGGTAATGAGCAGTATTTGGTCGGTGCGACTTACAATAGATTTGATCAAAATCCTGCACCTACCGGAGAGGCTAAAGCCATTTTATTGGCAAAACTGGGAGCCTTGATATTGTGCGACTATGAGGTCATTGGTCAACAGGCAGGCTTTAGACCAACTGTGCCCGATCGGCGGCCAATCATTGGCACTCATCCTCAATTTTCGATGATTCATGTGCTGAACGGTTTAGGGTCAAGGGGAGTTTTGCATGGACCGATGATGGCCAATATGCTTTTCAATTCAATTGAGCATCAAATGGACATTCCGCTAGAGATGTCGCTGATGCGATACCAAGAGTTATTTTAATTTCCCTTTTCTTTCCATTTGGGATTAGAAGTAATAAAGAGATTGATCCAAATGTTGCGTGACCAGCGCATGACGAGGGGGAACAAAGCCACTAATACCGTGACGATAGCGGTAAAAGTAGCCATTAGACTCAAGGAACAAAACACAAATGAAATGATAAACACGGCAATTGCTATGGCAGTTCCGAGGCCATAACTCACGTACATGGCACCATAAAAAAACGAAGGCTCCATCTTGTATTTGACTCCACAATGACTGCAGCGGTCATGCATTTTTAGTGTGCTGCCCAATCGGTAAGCATTCGATTCCACATACATAGATTCCTCTTGACATTTTGTGCAAAGTCCTCCTAAAATACTATATAGCTTTTTCCCTTTTTTATACATCATGAAAGTCCTATTTTCGTGGCGCCATAAAGGTAGGTAAATCTAACGCGTCAAAACAACATGCTCAACGCTCATCAAGTGTCTTTATCATTTCAAGGAGAGTATCTCTTTGAAGATCTGTCTTTTAGAATTGGGAAGGGCGAACGCATTGGTTTGATTGGAAAAAACGGAGCAGGGAAATCCACATTATTGAAAATTATATCTGGACAATTGTCACCAGATACTGGGGTTGTTGCTCTGGACAAGGGCATTACAATAGGGTTTTTGAGACAGGATCTAGAGTTCGAAAAAGGAAGAACGGTTCGTGAGGAAGCCAATTTGGCTTTTAAGGAAATCCTCGAATTGGAGGAACGACTTACAGCCATCAATATTGAACTGACCGAAAGAACAGATTACGAAAGTGACGCTTACACCGAACTGTTAGATCAGATGAGTGAGGTACAAACTGCTTTTAATATGAAAGGCGGTTATCAGTATCAAGGCTCAACAGAACGGGTGTTAAAAGGTTTGGGTTTCAAGCAATCGGATTTTGACAAGCTCACGGAGACTTTCAGTGGCGGCTGGCGTATGAGGGTAGAGTTGGCCAAGCTGTTACTTCAAAACAACGATATTTTGTTGCTCGATGAGCCAACCAACCACTTGGACATGGACTCTATCATTTGGTTGGAGAGTTATTTGCAGAACTATGTCGGAGCTGTAGTGGTAGTTTCTCACGACCGTTTGTTTTTGGATCACATCACCAATAGAACCATTGAGATTCTTTTGGGTCAAATGTATGACTTTGCGAAACCTTACTCCCAATATATGGCCTTGAGAGAAATCCAACGTGAACAGCAGTTGGCCCGTCAAAAAAACCAAGAAAAGGAAATTGCCCATACTGAAAAATTGATTGAAAAATTTAGGGCGAAGGCTTCCAAGGCGACCATGGCTCAATCACTCATCAAGAAACTCGACCGCATGGATCGGGTAGAGGTCGAGGCGGATGACAACAGAGCGATGAACCTGAGTTTCCCAGTATCCATAAACCCCGGAAAGGTTGTGATAGAAGCCGAACAGATTTCGAAGAGTTATGGCTCCCTGAAAGTACTTTCAGGAATAGACATGTTGGTTGCACGTCAAGATAAAATAGCCTTCGTGGGTCAAAATGGTCAAGGCAAATCTACATTGGCTAAAATTTTAGTAGGCGATTTGGATCATGAAGGGCGCATTGCCTTGGGCCACAATGTTCAGATCGGTTATTTTGCTCAAAATCAATCGGACTATTTGGACGGTAGTTTGACTGTTTTGGAGACTATGATCAATGCAGCCAATGAGACCAATCGAAGTAAAGTAAGAGATATTTTGGGGGCGTTTTTGTTTCGAGGAGAAGCCGTAGATAAATATGTCAGGGTGCTTTCTGGTGGTGAACGAAATCGACTGGCATTGGCCAAGTTGTTGTTACAGCCCTTCAACGTATTGGTGATGGATGAGCCAACCAATCATCTGGATATGGTTTCCAAAGAGGTGTTGAAATCGGCTTTAAGAAATTTTGAAGGCACCTTGATCTTAGTGTCTCACGACCGTGATTTTTTGATGGGACTAACGACTTCGGTCCATGAATTTAAGGATCAGAAAGTGAAAATTCACCTAGGTGGGATTGAGAGTTATTTGGAGCAACGCCAAATGGAACAACTGCGTGAATTAGAAATGAAACAACCAACTGCTCCAACAAAATTATCTAAGGAAAACAAATTGTCGTATGAATCCCAAAAGCTCAAAAAATCCTTACTCAATAAACTGAGTAAAGTGGAACGCGAGATTGCGGATTTGGAGTCTAAAATTAGAACTGCCGATATTGCTTTGGAAACAAATTATGACAAGACAGTGTCAGATCCAGCCTTCTTTGACCGATATCAGGCTAACAAGTCCGAACTTCAATTGAAATTGACCAAGTGGGAAAATATTCAGGAGGAAATGGAACAGTTAGGCTCCGAATAAGCTCCAAAATGGCAGTTTCCTATTGCTTGGTAACAACTATTTGAATGCGTCGGTTATAAGGTTCTTCATCGCTTCCTTCTTGATAATCAAAAGCGGGCTTTGACGATCCATAACCTTCTGTACTAATCCTGTTCTTTTCAACGCCGTTAGTAACCAAATAATTCTTAACTGATTCCGCACGACTTTTTGATAGGGCCAAGTTTTTCTGTTCGGATCCGATGCGATCGGAATGACCTTCCACGAGAATTTCTAAGGAGGTGTTAAACTTCATAAGATTAACCAAACCATTTAATTTTTCATAGTAAGCGTCATCAATTGTCGAACTATTACTGCCGAAAAGGATATTTAAATCAATTGAATATCCTTCTACTAGCGGTGACCTAAAAACGGTACGTCCAATTAATGGTTCATCATCGCTTTTTAACTTCATTTCTAAAGTAATTTCCTCTCCAAACATACAAGGCGCAAATTCCAAATCATAGCTGACTTGGACATCCTCAAATATATTATTAAATAAAACTTCAAACTCTTCAGGTCGATAAATGTGATATAAATTGCCGCCTGAATATTGAGCAATATCTTGCAAATAGGCAATATCGAGATAACTTCCAAAAGCCACAGAGACAATATTGATGTTGTTTTCAGTTGCTTGTTTGACAATGGCTTGCATCGGTAATGCTGTCATATCACTGTTTGAATCTCCGTCAGTAAAAAGGACTATGAGCTTAAAGTCATCTTTGCTTTCATTTTTCAAATCAGTTATAGCTTGAATTAAAATATCCTTGACAGCTGTGCCACCTCCAAATCCTTCTAAACCATTTGTTGGTATTAGTGCACGTCGAATTGAACTCATATTGTTTCCTTTGACAATGAGATCGTTATCCTGTGAAAATTTGTAAATATTGTATGTCGAAGTTTTGTCTTTTGACACATTGTTTTCCACGGCATTGTAAACGGCCAATTGCAAGTCATTTGCTCGTTGCTTACCCATTGAACCACTGTGGTCAAGTAACAGTGAAAAATGACGTTTCCCACTTTCTTTTTTTACAAAATTGAATTTGTCTACAATGCACTCTGTTCCATTTTCGTCTATCAACTTGATGTATTCGATTTGGTCAATCTTTAAATCCTTGATGTACTTGAAATACTGGTAATCTCCTAGTTGAAATGAAAAAAAACCTTTGGTTGGTGTAATTCTTGGGTATAATAATTTTAATGCAAGGGAGCTCTCCTGATCCAAAGTTTTTTTCAAGGCTTCAAACTCTTCTTGTGTCAATAGTTCAATTAGCTCCATGTCTACATAGCCCTCTGGCACTTTGTGTTTCAGGGCAAATAGTTCTTTGATTTTAGAAATGAGTTTCTTGCCATAAGTCCCTACGTCTCGGATAACCCTGTCAGTCTTTGTAGTGGTCGTTGTAGAGTCTATCTGCGAATATGATAATGCACTAAACTGAAACATTATTAGAATTAATAATACTTGAATTCTTGCCTTTGAAAACATAATCTTCTTAAATTTATAAACTAAAGATAATAAAAATGAAGACTCTTAGCGCATATAGTTTATTTATTCTTCTACTTATAATGATTATTCCGTGTCTGGCTTTAGGACAGTGTCTAGACGGAGATTGTCAGCAAGGAGAAGGCAAATACAGATTTAAAAATCCAGATTGTGTTTATTCAGGATCATTTCAGAACGGATTGCCAAATGGCAAGGGTGAATTGACATACACAACTTTTAATGTAAAATTTTCAGGATATTTTATAGACGGCGAATTGGATTCTTCTAAAAAGGGGTTGTTTCGAAGTGCCAATTATTCCCTTGATGGATTTGTCACCGAGGTTGTGGAGTCAACTGAGGAGGGTGATGTGTACAGTTGGGTTTTGAATGGTATAGGAGAGAAGAATATTGGCCAAGGAGATCAAGTTGAGAAAGGATATTTTGTCGGCAACGTTCTCAATGACAGCAATGCTGAAATAAAATATAGAAGTGGGAATCGATATCTGGGCGGAGTGGTTAACGGAAAGCGACAAGGCAAGGGGAAAATCATTACGCCATCTGGCGGTATACAACAAGACGGCACTTGGTACGATGATGAATGGATTGATAGAAATGATAACAACCCTTATTCTATCCCTTTGTCTTTTGATGGAGGGAGTTTGCTGTTAGAAGTTTCATTTAATGGCGCAAAAGTGCCTATGGTTTTAGACTCAGGCGCGTCCATTGTTACCATCAATCAGGAGGTTTTCTACGCTTTAGTTCGGTTGGGGTCATTGAAAATTAAAGATGCTTCTGACGGTTCTTTCAGAGTGGCAAACGGCGATATTATCCCAGGGACAATTTATACTATTGATCAAATGAGTATTGGAGAGTTTAAACTCGAAAATGTAGAATGCAGTGTTCTCGATTCTTCGGTTGGCTCCAATTTGTTTGGACTAAATGCTCTGCTAAAGCCAACTGGATCCTTCTCAGTTGATATTTCGAAAATGGAATTGAGGTTTTGAATTTTGCTTGGAGTGATCTTTAGGAATTTCTTTTAAATACATTCGATAAATTTTGTATATTTGCCTTTCTATATCGCGGGATAGAGCAGTAGGTAGCTCGTCGGGCTCATAACCCGAAGGTCACAGGTTCGAGTCCTGTTCCCGCTACTAATGAGTAATCAGAAATGGTTACTCTTTTTTTTGCATTAAACTCAAGTATACTAGGGGTTTAACTGGGCATTAGTTGAGTTTTAAACAGTTGATTTTCCTAACTTTTTATTTAAAAACTAACAAGGTTAGAAGTCAAATATACTCAAAACTGACAGTAAAAATAGCTGAAACTGACAGTAATTTTGTCAGTAAAACGTCAAAAAATCCCAATCATCATTCTTACATAAGACCCCCCT